>JAGYOG010000048.1 GCA_018399495.1 Sphaerochaeta sp. | reverse complement strand
GATTTCCTGCACCATTGGATTCGTAATTCCGTCTCCTTGGTTACTTTTCCCCAGTTTTCAACGCTGGTGGTTGAGACTACCGTACTTGCAAAATTCTTGATTTCAGGCAATTTCTTTCTCATGGTTTTTTCTCTCTCCTTGGTGATTATCTTTATTGTTACCACCAGTATCTCCATGAGAAAACAGTCATACATCTTGCTGGTGGGTATGGTGATCCCCTTCTTGTATGCCATGGCAAAGGTGGTGAGCAATGAGCAGTTCCTTCAGATATTGCCCATCAGTGGAGTCTTTGCCTTCTCTGGGCTTTTTCTCCTCTTTGGAATCTATCGTTTTGATCTGCTCAAGCTGGCCCCCTTGGCAAGGGAACAGGCGTTTCGGTTTCTTGGGGAAGGAATCGTTATCTGTGATGGGGAAGGGCATGTAGTGGACATGAACCCTGCAGCAAAAGGGCTTCTGGGTACTGATATGGGATTAATTGAGGAGCAAATGTATCTTCAGATTCCACGATGGGGTAGAGCTGTACGCCGGAGCGAGAGAACCTCCTTTGATTTTTCATTAGATGGCAGAGCGCTTCTTGCTGAACTCTATCCGATTATCTCAAAGGCCACCGAAGCAATCGGTACCATCACCTTGATCCAGGATGTTACCTTGTTGAAGCAGCGTGCCGAAGAGCTGCAACGCCGGGCAGAGATTGATGGGCTTACCGGGCTTTATAACAGACAGACGTTCATAGAAAAGGTGGAGAGACAGCTCTCCTTGGCTAAAGGGCAATCCCATCTTATCTATTTCGATCTTGACCACTTCAAGCAGATCAATGATCAGTGGGGACATCGCTCTGGCGATGCTGTGCTGCAGTGCATTGGGTCTATCCTTAAGAAGGAAGTTGACGAAGCTTGCATCGTCTGTAGGTTTGGTGGTGAGGAATTTGCCATTTTCAGTTCCCAGAAAAGCAGGGAAGAAATGATCGCCTGTGCGGAACATCTCAGGAGCTATGTTGAGCTTCAGGAGTTCAACCATGAGCAGCACTCTATTCGTCTGACTGTTTCCTTGGGAGTCTCTTCTGCTATTACCTTACAGTTTGATGAGCTTTATCGTGAGGCTGATGCTTGCCTCTATAAGGCAAAGGAAGCTGGACGGAATTGTGTTCGCCTGCGAAGTACACCACTGGACTAAGTCTACATGGCTCGCTACAGTGCTAGAGCCGGTAGGGAGGAGCCATTCCCTGTTTTTAAAGAAATCCGTGGTACAGCTATGAAAACACAACGCAGCAACGCTTTACTTACAAAATCAGTTGTCCTGTTCCTTATCAGCCAAAACCTTTCACTTTTTGGTTCATCAGTTGTAGGGTATGCCATTATCTGGTACATCACCCTTGAGACCTCATCAGGAGTGTTCCTGATGTATGCCACGCTTGCCCAGATGGTTCCCCATCTCCTGATCAGTCTTTCCAGTGGGGTGTGGGCAGACCGGTACAACCGAAAGCGCCTGATTATGCTCTCTGACAGTTTCATCGCTCTAGCCACCCTAGGCCTTGCCCTCTTCTATGCAAGTGGATCGAAGTCCATTACAGCCCTGCTTGCTGTTTCGGTGGTACGGTCCCTCGGGAGCGGGGTGCAGACCCCTGCTGTGAATGCCATCATCCCCCAATTGGTCAGTGAAGAACATCTGGTACGTATCCAGGGAGTGAACCAGAGCATTAATTCAGTGCTGTTGCTTCTTTCTCCCGCTGTTGGTGGCATGATGTTGGGGTTGTTCGACCTTACCTGGACACTCTTGCTTGATGTCGTCACTGCCATCTTTGCAGTGGTTACCTTTTCCTTCATCAAGGTGGGGGCAAGGAAGCGCTCGGAGGAAGGGACCAGCATGATCCAAGATATTAAAAAGGGGCTCTCCTATACCTTCAACAATCCCCTCTTGCGTAATCTTCTGATCTGTTACGGGTTCTCCTTCTTCCTCATCACTCCTGCAGCAATATTGACACCCTTGTTGGTGGAACGGAGCTTCGGCAGTGACGTGTGGAGGTTGACAGCGAATGAGATGGTCTGGACAGCAGGGACCTTGTTGGGTGGATTGATCATAACCCTGAAAGGATCATTTACCAACAAGGTGCGTGCCATTGCACTCTCCTTGGTAGCCTTCGGGGTGAGTTTCGCCCTTTTGGGGGTAGCTCCCACATTCCTTATCTATCTCATCATCCTTGGAAGCGGAGGAATCTTCGTCCCTGTATTGAACTCCGCAGAGATTGTCATGATCCAGGAGATAACTGATGAAGATAAGATGGGAAGGGTGTTCTCTATCGTCCAACTATTGAGTGGCAGTGCAATTCCGCTCGGAATCTTGCTATTCGGGCCTCTCGCTGACAGGGTTCCTGTGGAGTGGCTGCTTATCATCTCGGGGATTTTGCTTACTATTGTCGGTTTGGTCTATGGATCAACCCAGAAAATGTACCGAACGGACAGTGTAATCCCTGAAAGCTGATTCCAAAATAGCTTTTATTGTAAGTCAGTTTCCGTCCCTGTCATACTTTTAGTACCTTGGTTAGGAACGCTTCAAGCAACTCTGGGTTGAAATATGTGCTTGATCGTTCTTGCATGAAGGTAATGGTCTTTTCTTTCCCTAGGATGGGGAGGTGGTCTGCATAGGTGTTTACGATGGCGAGAATCTGAGCACTTTCAGGGATTGCTTCTTGTTTCAGGTTCTGCGGATATCCGCTGCCATCCCACTTTTCATGATGATGCAATACTGCCTCTGCAAAGGGGGCATACTCCCCAACAGAGCGAAGGATGTTGTATCCTATTTCTGTATGCCGTTGGAGTTCTATCAATTGGGTTCTGCTAAGAGCTTCCTTTGGAATGGTAAGTATGGATGGTGTAATAGCAATCTTCCCTAAGTCGTGGTACATACCTGCCAGCTTAAGGTTCTTTACCTCTTCCTCACGGTATCCAAGTGCCTCAGCAAAGGTACTTGCCAAAGAAGCAACCAATTTACTGTGTGCTTCAGCTCCTTCCTCCTGTTCAAAAAGTCTGGAAAGCAGGGTATCTATTACCTGTTTCTTGAAGGTCATGCTCTCCTTGAGCTTATTGCGGTACATTGAATCTTCTGCAACCTTGAACGTATCATCATAGCTCTCTTCATTTGCATCCTTCACAGCAAAGCCAAAGGAAACTGAAAGTTGGATTCCCCTGATTTTCTCTTTCTCCAAAGCACTATTGATACGATTGACGATAGCCTGCGCATGGAGCGCATCAGTTTGGGGAAGCAGGAGTACGAACTCATCACCACCAATTCTGCTGATAATATCGTCATCCCTACAGGTAGTACGCATGACTTCAGAGACTTTACACAGGAGTTTATCCCCAGCATCATGACCGAAGGCATCATTGGTAAGCTTTAGCCCGTTTACATCGGCAAGCACCAGTGTAAGCGGGTAATAGGGCTCTTCGTTCAGTTCTTCCTTTGCTTGCTCGTAGTAACGACGGTTTGGAAGGGTGGTAAGAGGGTCAGTTACACTCAAGGTGCGTATCTCATCCTGTTTCATTCGTTGGGTGGTGCTGTCTCTAAAGACAAGAACAACACCGGTGATGGAATTAGATGCACTGAGAATGGGAGCAGCACTGTCATTGATGAATCGCTCATCTCCATCACGAGCAATGAGGATGGTGTCTTCGTCCAGTTCAACCTGATCTTTTGTTTCCAGTACCTGCTTGACTGGGTTTTTACAAGGATGACGGTCGCTTCCACGGAGAATTTTGAACACCTCTTCAAATGGCCGGCCTTTTGCTTCATCTGCCTGCCAACCGGTAAGCTGCTCAGCCACCTTGTTCATGAATTGAACATTCCCCTCTGCATCAGTGGAGATGACACCATCTCCTACGGAGAGAAGCGTGGTTTCGAACAGGGTCTTCTCATAGAAGAGCTGTTTCTCCATCTGTTTCTGGGCCGTTATATCGTCTATGATCATGGCAAAGTAACCATGTTCTGGGCTGAATGCAGAGATCCTGAAAAGACGGTTCAGATCACTATTGAAAGCCTCGAATGTTTTTGATTTTCCTGTGAGTGCTACTTCACCATTGTATATAAACCAGTAGGGCTCTACATGGGGCAAGAGTTCCTTGATTCGTTTTCCTACCGAAATCTCAGGCATGAGACCAGTTTGCGTTTCAAAGTTCTTGTTTACTCTGAGGATACGGTAGTCATTGGGGTTCCCTTCTTCATCAAGGAGAATCTGACAGTAAGCAAAACCTTGGTTCATAGCCTCAAAGAGTCTCCTGCTTTCTTCCTCACTGCGGGCCAAGGCTTCTGCCTGGAGGACGCGCTCGGTAATATCTGCGTGGGTACCGCTCATGATCAATGCTTTCCCATTTTCATCCCGACTGATTACTTGCCCGCGTTCGAAGACCCAGATCCAGTGACCATCCTTGTGTCTCATACGAATATCGCAACTGTAGAAGTCAGTCTTGCCTAAACGGTGATCTTCGAGCAGATGTATGGCTCTTTCAATGTCTTCGGGGTGTACGAATTGGGAAAAGGTCTTAAAGGTGGTTGGTTCCAGTTCTTCTCTTGTATAGCCGAGCATTTCTGCCCACAGGTCGTTGAATGTAACCACTGTCATCGGTAAGATTCCACTCCCAAGAACCTAGGTTCGAACCATTGATAATACTGGCAAACCGGTCGCGGGCTTCTTAGTTCCCTCTGGTCCTTCTCTTTGTTGCTTCTGGTAGATGTCCAGTCGGTTGTTACGCCCCAAAACCCAGAGAGGAATGCAATGACAATTACCAGCACTGGCCCTAGGAAGGTGACATTCTGATCGATCTCAGACCATCTCTCTACATCACTCTGACGCATCTCCAACAGTGTATATTCTTCATTTTCTATCTCATTAAGAATCTGCTCCAACGTCTTGGAGATGGTCTCACTGCGTTCAAAGAGGAGTAATATTTCTTCCTGCCCGGCTAAGAAAGTTGGATCTTCAAGAATGGGTTGGCGATATTGCAAGAGAGGCTGGACACTTCATCAATAAGCGTGTCAAAGGTAACCTTCAGGAGGTCGAGTCTTGTTTTTGTCTCTGCGTTATTCTTCAAGAGAATACCCAGCTTCATGAGCCGCTGGTCGAAGGAGTATGTGCTGACCCTAATACTTTCCACGTACGAGCGGTCACCGGTGAGCAGGTACCACGCGTTTATTAATGCGGATATTTTGGAATGTACGCTTCATGCATTGGTTTCTATGATGACTTTATAGGTATGAGAATCATACGATTGGTTTCCCGTTTGGGAAGTCAGTCTGTTCTTCAGACCCCGATAAAGATCAAGGTAGTACAGATAAGGAGCAGGCCATGATAAAACTGCTTCTAGATACTTATTCGTTTATTCTTACGCATGTTGATATTGCAATTCTACTAACGAGTTACCTAAAATAACAAGGAATTAATGACGAAAAAGAGCAGATTGGTCCAAGAATTATCAAAAATGTATCATTTATGAGGGGAAAGGTAAAAATACACTAAATTATAATAAAAAATTATTAATATCAAAGGACTTGATTTTATTAGTAAGACATGATACTATACTATTATACAAAAACCTATTGTATTACAATATACCAAGGAGATTAACGAAATGGATGAAGTACAGAACAATGCAGCTTCCTTTGATTGGAGACAAGGCCCCGCCTTTCACGCAGTAAACCACTAAGGAGATATTAACTTCCCCGAAGATTACAAGGGAAAATGGGTAATCCTTTTCAGTCATCCAGCTGACTTTTACCCCCGTCTGTACCACAGAGTTTATGACCTTTGCTTCCATGGCAGATGAGTTCAAGGCACTGAACACTGAGCTAATCGGACTTTCCATTGACTCCCTTTATGCGCACATTGCATGGCTGAGAAAGATTCAGGAGCTTGAATGGAATGGGATGAAGAACATTGAGGTAAAGTTCCCCGTTATTGAGGATATCAAGATGGACGTTGCCAAGAAGTATGGTATGGTCCAGTCACAATCCTCCACCCAGGCGGTGAGAGCTGTTTTCATCATCGACGGAGAAGGCGTGGTGAGAACCATCATGTACTATCCTGCTTCCACTGGCCGAAACTTTGATGAGATCAAGCGTGTGGTGATGGCCTTGCAGAAAGCTGACAAGGAACATATCGCTACCCTGCCAACTGGAGACCAGGTCAGGATGTCATCATCCCAACCCCAGGTTCCTGGGGTACTGCCAAGGAACGAATGGAGAGCAAGGATGAGAACCAATACTGTCTTGATTGGTTCCTTTGCTTTCGCAAGAGAATAAATAACGTACCACAGTAAAAATGGATACACAACAACAGGAGGGCAAAAGCTCTCCTGTTAATCTATTCATAACTGAGACTATGGTTATGATTTATTTATAATTGATAGCACCCTTGGTGCAGACCCGTTCACACTATGGCAAAACGAGGCACTCGCTCTGATGATTCGGTGTTTCCTCATCCTTCACGATTGCTCCCGAGGGGCAGACACGTTGCATTCGCTACAATTGGTGCAGAGCTCAGCATCGATTACCATCCGTTTCTTTGCCGCCCTGCTGGGGATTGAAAGGATAGCCCCATAGGGACAGAGCCAAGATGCCAGAGTTCTTCTTCAAAGAAGAGCGAGATGAATACACCAATTCCCACTAGTGCCGGTAGCACTGGTAGTTGTTTACCAGAGCGTAAGGTAAAGACCATAAGAGCCAGGAATGCGACCAATAACAGGATTCTCAACACTCCGTTCTTAAGGAAAGCAGGCGTCTTTATACTACCCACATGGAACTTCTTCTTTAGAATGTGATCGGTTTTAAGAGGGTGTTGATGGGACAGATCCACCCACAGTAGAAATGGGAGAAGAAGAGGGAAAGGGAAAAGTGAGAGGAGAAAAATACCCATCCACACTTGAACCTTGCCCTTGTATGAGCAAGAAAAGGAAGAGACCAAGAAAAAGAACTTGACTGTCCGCTGATAGTTTTCTTCATGACTTATTGTTCCTTGTATACCCTCGGATGGGGAGCTTACAATGAAGAACTCAACAGGGTCCTCATTGGTGTTGGCGATGTTCATCTTGGTGTTTGCCGGAACATTTACGATTGCGCCCTGATAGTAATGTGCTTCCTGGTCGCCAAAGGTAGCCGATAGGGTTCCCCTTGCAATAGTGAGATAGACGTTGGAGTCACTGAAATGCTCCGGTAGTGCCTCTCCATTGTTCAGTACCACATGGTTGATCATGACCTGGTCATCCCCAACCAGTTTTTCAACGATTTTTTCGTCAGTTTTCGTGTAGGTATATACTGTTTCAATCATTCTTGACTCCTTTGAGAGATAGATATCCCTAGCATACTGATATGTTGTAGAATATACTGTTACCTAAGTCACACTTTTGGAGGTTTCCATGGATTTCCTTCCAATACTTGAAAATATTGGACTATTTGGGGGTTTTGATCCAGAGAGGCTTTCCTCCCTTTTTAGTGGAGGTGGGGCAAGACTGGGTTCTTACTCCAAGGGTCAGATGCTCTATCTCCATGGGGAGGTTTGCACCACACTCGATGTGGTGGTAGCAGGGAAGGTCTCCATCCAAAGCGTTGATGAGGAGGGGAATGTATTCAAGGTACGAGTGCTTGAACCAGGCGATGTGTGGGGAGCGACACTGCTGTTCAGCCGATACAATCATTATCCAATGACGGTAGTCAGTGAAGATGATTCGGCTGTCTTGCACCTTCCCAGGCAATTGGTGCTTGATCTCTGTGAAGCGAGGGTGGAATTCTTCTCCTCCCTTCTGGGCCTGGTGAGCGACCGTGCGCATGAGTTGAGTATGACGGTCACCAAGCTCTCCGCCCTAAGCTTGAGAGAGAGTCTGCTTGCCTATCTACAGAATCTTGCGGTGATCCAAGGAAGCAATATAGTCACGCTTCCTACTTCGAAGAAAGAGCTTGCAGAGCGGTTGGGATTTGCACGAACCTCCCTCAGTCGAGAGCTTGCTTCCTTGGTAAAGGACGGTATCCTTAGCTATTCAGGACGGAAGGTGGTGCTTCACATTTCTTCACAGAATTAAAGAGTATATGAAGATTCCATTTCGCTGGTTGCCTTCCTCATCGGGTGTTGTTATTACAATAGGTAGATACAACAGATTATGCAGATTGAGGAGGAAATCCTATGAAACGAATGCGTAAACTTATATTGATGACCGTAATGCTTACCATGGGAATGGTAGCTGTGGCAGCAACCCCGACAGCAGAGGAGCAGTATGCCACGATCAAGAGCAAGGACCTAAGCAGCCAGAGTGTCAAGGCGATTACCAAGTCGTACGATAAGCTTAATGAGGCAATTGCAAATGAGGCAGAACAGGCTCGTAAACGGTTCTATGAAGCCCGATCAAAAGGGGACAGGGAAGCATACTATGAAGCTCGGGAGCATCTAAGTCTGCTCTCCACCTATCATATGGACCAGAGTACCAGCGATTATCTCCTTGAGCAAATCCTGGGCCTCGATGAGCCACAGAAGAGTGAGGTTGCCGCATGGCTGTACGAGAACAGTCCGTACTATCGTCCAACGCTTACCTTGGACTTCTCCTCTGAGGGAGAGAACTACCGCTACAGCTATCGGCAACAGATACGCAAGGTTCCAGGCAGTGAGATCGTCTTGCCTTCAAGTGGACAGCTACGGATGAACTCAGCTCACCTTGGTGTGCTTGCAGGTTGGGGTGTAACTCCTGATGAAGTCACTTACCAAGGGGGAGAGACGATACAGATGAGTTATACCAACCAGACCCTCTATGCCATATACCAGGACGGGGTTCGGTTTGTTGACCCACTCAGTGGGACTGATTTGTTCATTGAAACAGAGGATGTTGAGGTTCCCACGCCGGTAGCCGATGATGCGTCAGCCATATTCGCCGGTTGGTATGACAAGAGCACTAATACCCTGATCACAGACCCCTCTTCCTATGAGAAGGTAGGAAAGGGTGGCTATTTCGAAGCGCTTTGGAAACGGCTTGCCATTGAGGATATCACCGTTCTCTATTATGACAAGGATACGCTTCCTACCAATACCCAGATGAGCATGGGCTTCTCCTATGCCAATACCGGGACAGTCGACCTTGCAGGGTTGCGCGCAACGCTGAGCAGTGAGAGCGAGTACGTACGTATTCTCTCTGATGAGGTCTATCTTGGTTCATTGGATGCTGGGTTGATGAGTACCAACAATAGTCGTTGGGCAACAAGCAATAAGCAACAGGTACGGGGCGAGAGCAACACATTCCGCTTCGTCATCGCCTCTGATGCACCCTCAGGGACCGTTATTCCCTTCACCTTGCAGGTTGTAAATGACAAGGGAGATACCTGGACGCAACACTTCGAGAGTGTAGTCCGTTAATACTGCTCGGCTATATACACACCTTGTAGTTCTTCTGAGGTGCTCATCCCCATTGGGATGGGCACTCCTTTTTCTCTTCCAAGCAATGTAGCAAGAGGAGAGGAAGCGAGTGTGTGCACTTCTGCAATTCCTCTTTCCTTAAGAAGCGAGAGCATGCTTTCAGCAGCCTCTGTATCCAGGACCATGGTCTCTACAGCCTTTTTTTCGCTGATGAAGGCGTAGCCGCCCTCCACCGAGAGGATTTCATAGCCGTCAGTGAGGAAGGACCATGCCTCTTCATCCCGTAGGAGGGCTCCATCTCTGCTGGTAGCTTGGCGATAGATTGCATCCAGACTGACGAAGGAGTGTTGGACAGTAGGCTTCGGTATTGTGTTTTCTCCTGGTTCCAGGGTGAAGGAGAGTATTGAAGAGGTAGTGAAATATCCGTTTGCCTCATAAAAAGGCCGTACTGCAGGAAAGAGTGTGATGGGATGGTCGTAGGATTCTCTGGTAGATTCCAGGAGTTTTCCCATGATACCCCGTCTTCGGTACTCCTTGTAGGTCGCTGCCCCTACGATGTAGCTTGTTGGATATTCCTTTCCCTGTTTGTGATAGAAAAGGGGTAGTGCATGCAATGCACTGACCAACCTTCCATCCTCTCGAGCGACAAAGATGTCTTGGTAGGAAATTCGCGTTGCAAAAAAGTGCTCCAGGAAGGTTTGATCTTCGGCGAATACTCTAAGCCAGAGTTGTTTGAGATTCTGATGGTCACTGGGCTTTGCACACTCTATAATCATGATTGCTTTTTCACACGATACTTCTCGACCATGAGGTCTGGTTTGTAGGAGAGCTTGGCTTTCCTGAGTCCATGGAGACCGGAGTCTTCTTGTCTATTCACATAATGGGCATCAGAGAGATACTCACTGACAAAAAGTTGGTTGATAACCGAGTAGATTCCTTTGTAGGACGTGTCCGCCTTCTCAAAGTGCACGATGGCCATTTCGTTGTCGATTACTTCACCGATGGTAAATGCGGTGAGATTGTGGTCTACACAGACCAGGATTCCCTTGAAATTGAGTTCATTCCAACCATCGAGTGCTCGTTTGAGAGCTCCCAGTTCATCCCGGATATCCTTGGTTGTACAATCCTTACCATCAAGCCAGGTTGTAGAGGCCATCTTATAGCACTCATCGCGAAGTTCCTTGTTGTTCAAGGTGCGTACTGAATACGTGTAGTGTTTCTCGAATTGGTTGACGTGGTTGCGCTTGCTCTGCAACTTTTTGCCGGAGAGTTTGATGAGCTTCTCACTTTCGTAGAGATAGTCATCAAGATTTCTGACATGCTCGGCCTGGTAACCCATCTCTTTCAACTGTTCAGCTTCTTCGGTGGGTACACATTCAAGGAGAAAACGTTGGCCTGTTTCGCTGCAGTGTGCTTCGAGTTCCCTTATTGCAGAAGGTAGGTCATCGGTGATGGGAAGCAGGAAACAATCATCTTCTTCAAGATGCATATACAAGGCAGTATCAGTCTTGCAGATGGTGATGCCGATTGCATCTGCCCAGAGTGCAACATAAGAATAGTAATATTCATAGGCAAGGTGCTTACTGTGATTAGGAAACAAGTGTTTGTCCGCGAGGGACGGTGTATAGAATTCTAACATAATACCTCTAATGTATTCGCATATATTCATACGTTATTTTCTCAGGATAGTCAAGATGGGAAGGGCTCTGGGCGATATCCCCATAAGGCGTAAAATAAAGGTATCAAGGACAAAAAACGGAGCATAAAAAGATTATAATTATATATAATATATACACTAATATAGAATGCTTGACATCCGATAACCTCTCCCTGTATCTTTAGGGCATGAATACATCTATTAATCGCACCAATGAACTCGTCGCCAAGATGAAGGCAGACAATCCAGAACTTATCTCCTTGTTCCTTGACCAGAAGCTTGATGATGCGGCTTTAGTGGCTTCTCTTCGTGAGGAGATGGCTGCAACGATGCAACAAAAATTCCCAAAAGCCTGGTCCTATTACAACGGTGAGGGACAGACGGAGATGGACTACTACACCTTGATGAGTACCTCGATGGCATACCTTAGGATGATGGACTATCTCGACCATGAGGGAGATGTCTATGAAGATTTGAACCTACATGGAGAAGTAGTCGTTTCACGTCCCATTTCGCTCTTGCGACGTGTTTTGTTGGGACAAGAGACATCAGTGCATCTCGATTTTCTTGAGGATATGGCTCATCTCATCGGCCAGCTTAGTGGAGTAGAGGACCGCATTATTCCTGCGAGAAGCCAGGTAGAACAGTGGATGGCTTCCCATCCGAGTGGCTTGGATCCTGAGGTAATCGCATGGAGGACGAAGAACAAGGAACGTATTGTTGAGCTCCTGATCAAGCGTATCGAAGATAAACGCAAAAAGAGCACGTTCTACCAGTTCAAGGAAGGTATGAGTACTGCTGAGAAACGTAAGCAGGTGCTCACATGGTGGAGGGAGGACAGATTCCACTTGCACTTTGCCCCCAGAAGTACAGAGGAGCTTAATCGCTATCTTGGTAACAGCATGGATGCCGAGACGCTTGGGATCATGAAGGAGTCAGAGAAAAATGGTATTCCTGTCTTTGCCACGCCCTACTTCCTATCTCTTATCGATACCCGTCCAAGGGAGATGCAGGAGCATCCAGGAAGTGATCTTGCCCTGCGTGCCTATCTATTCTACAGCCGGGATCTTCTGGAGGAGTTTGGTTCAATCGTTGCTTGGGAGAAAGAGGATATCGTAAAACTTGGAGAGCCTAATGCTGCAGGGTGGTTGCTTCCTTCCCATAACATACACAGACGGTATCCGACTGTTGCCATCTTCATCCCTGACACCATGGGAAGAGCTTGTGGAGGACTTTGTGCGTACTGTCAGAGAATGTACGATTTCCAGGCAGGACGATTCAACTTTGAGCTGGAGAAGCTCCGCCCAAAGCAAACCTGGGAAGAGCAACTTTCCATCAATATGGAGTATTTCAGGAATGACCCCTACCTCTGGGATATTCTGATCACCGGGGGGGACGCCTTCATGAGCTCAGTCAAATCCTTGCGTTCAATTCTGGATGCAGTACTTGAGATGGCAAGGCAGAAGAAGGAAGACAACAAGCAACGCTCACAAGATAATCAATATGCAACCATGCGTCGGGTCCGTCTTGGGACGAAGCTTCCGGTCTACCTCCCCCAACGAATTACCAAGGATCTTATCCAGGTACTCTCTGATTTCAAGGCTGAAGCGCAGAAACTGGACATTGATCAGTGTGTAATACAGACCCACATCTCCTCTGCTATGGAGATTACCCCCGATACCAGGAAGGCGATCAGGCGATTGCTTGATGCAGGTTGGGCGGTGAACAACCAGGAGGTATTCACGGTAGCGGCCAGCAGACGGGGACATACGGCAAAACTACGCAAGGTACTTAACGATATCGGGGTACTTCCTTACTACACCTTCACGGTCAAAGGTTTCAAGGAGAACCGGGAGTTGTTTGCTACTAATGCCAGAAGTATGCAGGAGCAGTTGGAGGAGAGTTCCATTGGGTATGTACCTCAGCGTTATCTTGCCACCCTTCGTCCATTCACGCGTGAGGCAGAAAAGATGGTTGAGCAGATCAACATGGTGCGTGAGGGAGCTGAGATTCCATTCCTTGCAACGGACCGGAACACGATCAACCTTCCGGGATTAGGAAAGAGCAATACCTTCCGAACCATCGGAATTACTGATGACGGGAGGCGTATCCTGGAGTTTGAGTTTGACCATACCAGGCCGCACAGCAAGGTAATCGAGGAGATGGGTACGGTGGTCATCATTGAATCGAAATCGATAGCCCATTACCTTAGGCAATTGGAGGAAATGGGGGAGGATCCTGCAGAATATGCTTCCATTTGGGGCTACTCAGCCGGAAGCCTTTCTCCTCGTAATCCTGTATTTGAGGGTGTAGTCCGGTAGGTAAAAACCATTCTTATTAGCTATTCCCCTTCTGCATGAAATGAAGGGGAATACTTATTTTAGCATGATAAAAAAAGAAGTAAGGTAATCTAAGGTATACGAGAGAAGATGCTCTATACAATACAAGATTGTCATTCTGGATGGATATACGGAGAACCCAGGGGACCTGAGCTGGGAGAGGTGACGGTGTATGACCGTACTTCCTCCCACCTGAAGGAGCGAAGCCTTGCTGCTTGAAATCTGTCACCACGTACAACACCATAGTGACGCAGTCAAGGAAAGGAGGTGGAGTAATGCTCCTGTTTTCTATTCTCCAATGCCTTGCTGGCTATTGTAGTATCTATCATTTTTTCATGGCTATTGCTTTCGCGATACCTTCTAGGGAAGGAGTTGCATAGGTTCCCAAGACCCTAGAAAAGCTCTGTGTTGGTATGCAGTGTGGAGGCAGTGATGCTTTCAGTGGTGTGACCGCCAATCCAAGTGCAGGCTACGCAAGTGACCTATTGGTCTCGGGAGGAGATACCGTCATGTTCAGTGAAGTCACCGAGGTCCGTGACGGGGTGCATCTGCTTGCCGAACGTTGCAAGGACGAGGTAGCTCTCAAGAAGTTGGTTGCTGAAATCGGCTGGTATGATGGATACCTTGCAAAGGGAAGCGTGGACATGCTCCTATTGTCGAGGTTCTTGGCCCAGGTGAGCTTCCCACAAAGAAGGGGCTTATCTTCGCTGCCACCCCAGCGAGTGA
>JAGYOG010000047.1 GCA_018399495.1 Sphaerochaeta sp. | reverse complement strand
GAACCAATATGTTCAGGACAGTTTTCTTTATGCCTAATCTGATTGGAGGAATCGTACTTGGTTGGATTTGGCAGGTAATCATCAACGGTATTTTGCTCAGACAAGGAGTAACCATCGTCAGTGACCCGAAATATGGATTCTGGGGTTTGGTAGTCCTGATGAACTGGCAGAATATTGGCTATATGATGGTCATTTATATTGCTGGAATCCAGAATATTCCCCACGACCTCATCGAAGCAGCCCAGATAGATGGAGCTGGGAGATGGACCATGTTACGTTCAGTCATCCTTCCCTCCATTATGCCTTCCATTACGATCTGTAGCTTCCTCACCCTCACCAATGGCTTCAAGTTGTTCGACCAAAACCTGGCTCTTACCGCAGGTGCTCCTGGAAAGCAGACAGAGATGCTGGCACTCAACATCTTCAACACATTCTATGGTCGTAGTGGCTTCGAAGGAGTAGGGCAGGCAAAGGCAGTGCTCTTTACAATTTTGGTTGCATTCATCGCCCTAAGTCAGCTTCGCTTGACTCGTAACAAGGAGGTTGAGGCATGAACCTGCAAACCAAAGATAAACGGATGAATTATACACTTATCATCATTCTATCCCTCCTTGCCATTCTGTTCATCTCACCGATCCTGATCGTATTGATGAACTCATTTAAATCAAAGCTGTTTATTTCCAATGAACCATTTTCATTTCCCAATCCTGATACGTATGCAGGAGGGGTAAACTATATTACAGGATCAGAGAAGATCAAGTTCTTTGATGCTTTCGGTTATTCACTATTCATTACCGTTTTCTCAGTCCTCAGTATCTCATTGGTCACCAGCATGCTCGCTTGGTATATAACAAGGGTCAAAACGAAGTTAACAAATTTTGTCTATTATCTTCTTGTTTTCTCTATGATTGTTCCTTTCCAAATGGTTATGTTCACCATGAGCAAAACAGCAAACTTCCTCCATTTGGACAATCCCGTAGGCATCATTGTGCTCTATGTTGGGTTTGGTGCAGGTTTGGGAACCTTCATGTTCAGTGGATTTATCAAGAGTATTCCCCTGAGCCTTGAGGAAGCGGCTATGATCGACGGGGCTGGACCTGTGAAAACCTACTTCCTTATTGTATTCCCGATGCTCAAGCCAACAGCAATTACGGTTGCCATCCTCAACTCGATGTGGATTTGGAATGACTATCTTTTGCCGTATTTGACCATTGGTACGGAGTACAAGACTATACCGGTCGCCATCCAATACCTCAGAGGTGGTTATGGAGCGGTCGATATGGGTGCCATGATGGCTATGTTGGTTTTGGCCATGGTTCCGATTATTGCATTCTATCTTGCTGCTCAGAAGCACATCATCCGTGGTGTAGTCGCCGGCGCGGTGAAAGGTTGATGAGCATGAAATCTACCTATGATGAGAGAGGTGTGCAGTAATGAATAGCAAGCATGTGAGAGATGCAGGTATTCTGTTGCACATCACCAGTCTTCCTTCTCCCTATGGTATCGGTGACCTAGGGCGTAACGCCTATGCTGTTGCCGATTGGATGGAGAAAGCAGATATTCGCCTCTGGCAACTCTTGCCACTCAATCCAACAGGGTTTGGCAATTCTCCCTATGCCCCTCGTTCCACCTTTGCAGGCAATGAACTGCTTATTGATCTTGAGGCATTGATGCATGAAGGATTCATCTCTTCAGAGGATTTGTCGTCCTTGCCATCCTTTCCTGATGATAGAGTCCTTTATCAATTGGTGCAGGAACGGAAACTGCCTTTGCTAAAGAAAGCTGCCTTGGCATTTCTTGATGCAAAGAAAGAGCAAGATGATGCCTTTCAGTGTTTTTGCAAGGAACAAGCTTTCTGGTTGGATGATTATGCACTCTTCATGGTGCTTTATGAGACCTATAAAGATGCACGATGGTTCAGTCACTGGCCAGAAGCTTTTGCCAAACGTGAGGCGAAAACCTTGCAGGAGTTTTCCCACGAGCATAAGAGAGAGGTAGCTATCTGGAAGGTGTTGCAATACTTTTTTACGTTGCAGTGGGATGCCTTTAAACGATACGTTAATGCCAAAAGAATTCATTTGGTTGGTGATGTTCCCATTTTTGTGGCGTCCGATAGTGCTGATACCTGGAGCAACCTGCATCTGTTCAAGACAGACGATGAGGGACACTTCAGTGCTGTCAGTGGTGTGCCACCAGACATATTCAGCGCTACAGGACAACTCTGGGGCAACCCAGTATATGATTGGAAGGTTCTGGAGGCTGAGGGGTATGAGTGGTGGATCAAGCGATTGGAGCGATTGTTTGCCATGATCGATATCCTGAGAATTGATCACTTCAGAGGGTTTGATGCGTATTATGAGATTCCTTCCGGGGACCGTACCGCTGAACGGGGGAAATGGGTTACTGTTGACGGTAATAGCTTTTTCAAGAAAGTAAGGAAATACTTTGGTTCTGTTCCTATCATTGCTGAGGATCTTGGTTTGATGACCGATTCTGTTGAAGCCTTGCGGGATGCCAATGGATTCCCAGGTATGAAAATTCTTCAGTTTGGATTCAGCAAGGACGCAAAGGGAAAAAGCAACTATTATGACGATTTCTTGCCGCATAACTGGCAGGAGAATTTTGTCGCCTATACCGGTACGCATGACAACAATACCACCCTTGGATGGTTCAATTTCCTTGATGTACAGGACAAGGAGATGGTGCTTACCTATCTCGATTGCCGAGAGTCTGAAGTGGTAGAAAAGATGATTCGTACCCTTATGCTCTCCTGTGCCCGTACAGCCATCATTCCCATGCAGGATTTATTGGAGAAGGATGAGCAAGCACGGATGAACTATCCTTCTACCTGTAACGATATAAACTGGAGTTGGAGAGCCACTTCAGATGAATTTACTGATATAATTGCTCACAATCTTGCACACTTGGTTACCATATCAGCCAGGAATGGGCTAATGGGAACTTGAATGTGGCGCCCAAGGGGTGTTCATATACCTTCCTCACAAGGCCGGAACTGCAAGGTTCCGGCCTTGCTCCGTCCCTCAAGCCTTGGTACAGTAAGGCATGAATACTTTGCATTTTGGAACATGTTCCTGGAAGTATGAGAGTTGGGAAGGGTTGGTATATGAGAGCGGCAGCTCAAAGCGGTACCTTGCTCAATATGCCAAGACCTATGACTCGGTGGAAGTTGATAGATGGTTTTGGTCCCTGGGAAAGCACAGCTACGGCCTTCCAGATCCCCGAGACGTGCGAGAGTATGACCAAGATACACCAGATGGATTCAGGTTTACCATCAAGTGTCCAAATACACTTACTCTTCCTTTCAGCTACCAGAGTAAAACTGAACCAAATCCTTGGTTTCTAGATGCAGAGGTTTTTTATCGTTTCGTTGAAACCCTTGAACCACTCATTCCAAAAATTGGGTTATTGATGTTCCAGTTTGGATACTTGAACCGAAGTATGTTCAAGGATCGTAACGAGTTCTTGGAATATATTGATAGATTTTTCTCCTTGCTTCCAGATTCTCTTCCCTATGCTCTGGAGATCAGGAATCCTGCGTGGATGGATTCTTCCTATTTCTCCTTCTTGGAAGAGAGACATATTGGGCCTGTATTGCTTTCAGGGTACTGGATGGATGATCTAGAGACCCAGTTTCAAAGATCTGGAGCGCATCTTCATTCACCTTTCTGTGTTCGATTGCATGGTGAAGACAGAAAAGAAATAGAAAAGGAGATTGGAGGATGTTGGGATCACATTCTCGATAATCACGACAGGGAACTGAGTGCGATTGCACCAAAGATCGTGAAGCTTGCCCAAGAGGGAAAGGTAATCTATATCAATGTGAACAATCACTATGAGGGAAGTGCTCCCTTGACGATTAAGAAGTTGTTGGATTATATCCAGGAAGCAGAGGCCAATGATGTACGAAATTAGGAAGGTGTGCTAGGGTAAAGTGTATTCAGGAGGCAAGCAACATGGTTGGCTTTCCTGTCATGAAACTATCAAAACTCCCTGCAGGATTCAACTGCAGTAATCCATTTGTGTATAACCACAGCCTACGAGCAAGGAACAATAGAGTCCTTGCTTTTTTAGTTGTGCGTCAACAAGGAGGTAACCAATGGAGAGAGAAAAAACGTATTCGAACGGTCAAGTTGAGCAACGGATGCAAGGAAGCAAACTGACCTATTTCTTCAAGGATGGAACTATCAAAGCGGAGGGGCCGATCAAAGATAACCTTATGGACGGACTTTGGCATTACTACCGGGAGAATGGGATTGTGTGGCAAGTAGGGAGCTTCAAGCATGGGGTAAAACATGGTCCATGGGTTTGTTATGACCGTGTAGGGGCAGTTGAATATGAAGCACAGTTCGAAGATGGAAAGGAAATTGCAAAACGATTGTACCAATGATATTGGATTCTGAGGAACTGGTGGTAAAATTATGATATCACACAAACCGATTGGGAATCGGTAAAAGGAGTAGAATGATGAAACGAGTACTCTTGAAGCGGGTATTTCTCGGCATTTTGATGCTCTGCATCACTATGGGATTCCTCTTTGCCCAACCACTGCCTGAACAGGCGGAGGAATTGGTCATTCTGGCAACCACAGATATACATGGCAATGTCTGGGGATTCAGTTATGAGAATGATAAGGAGACAAACAACAACGGTATGGCCCGTATCGCTACCTATGTGGAGCAGGTACGTGAAGCACATCCAAATGTCATCCTGGTAGATAATGGTGATGTCATCCAAGGGAATATCATGACCGATGATATATACAACAAAAGAGAAGGGGAGCATCCTGTCATGCGTGCTATGAATCTTCTTGCATATGACAGTGTGACCTTGGGCAACCATGAGTTCAATTTTGGAGAAGATTTAATCAAACGTATTCAGGAACTTGCCAACTTCCCAGTACTTGCCGCAAATATGTCTCGTGTGGATGGTACCATGGCAGCACTTCCTTACACCATTGTTGAAAGGGCTGGCGTGAAGGTTGGCGTCATTGGGCTTACCAATCCAAATGCACCCAGGTGGGATGGGGAGAAGACAGATCCTTTTGTCTATGCCCCGGTAGGTCCTGCTGCCAGACGTGTAGTGGATATTCTCGACGACAAGGTCGATGTCCTGGTCGTAGTGGCTCATGTGGGCCTGTATCCTGAGTATGATGTTGACGGTGGTAGTGATGGAGGCCTTGCAATCTTGGAACTCTGCCCTGAGATTGATGTGTTGATTGTAGGTCATGCCCATACCACAATTGCTGAGGTTCAGAATGATATCGCCATTGGTGGAGCAAGAAACCTTGGTAGGGAAGTCATCCGCATTGATCTCAGTCTTGATGATACCAAGCAGGTAGATCGACGAGAAGTGACTATTGTCGATATGGCAGACTATGAGGCGAGTGACTTGATCAGGGGTAATGCTTTTATCAAGGAAGCTCACCAAGCTACTAGAGATTTCATTTCAGGTGGAGCTCCCTCCGCTGATGGAACGGCAAGTGGTGGTATTTTCGGAACTGCAGCGGTCGATTTCCAACCAAAGAATGAGATCAAGGGCATTCCTGAGGGTAAACTGCGTGATACTGCGGTCATGGATTTGATCAATGAGGTGCAACTGCTAAACAGTGGTGCCGATGTATCAGCTGCAGCGCTCTTTGCTGACACCAGTACTATTCCCAAGGGACCGATCAACTATGGAACCATCT
The DNA here is from genome assembly GCA_018399495.1 of Sphaerochaeta sp. Taxonomy (GTDB): domain Bacteria; phylum Spirochaetota; class Spirochaetia; order Sphaerochaetales; family Sphaerochaetaceae; genus Sphaerochaeta. The sequence continues at coordinate 9,853 of JAGYOG010000047.1, read as the reverse complement.
TTGGTATCTACAAGTACGACAACACACTCTATCGTGTACCGGTTACCGGTGCTGAGCTCAAAGCATATATGGAGTGGTCCGCATCTTGCTACAATCAGTGGAAGCCAGGTGATATCTCGGTTACCTTCAATCCTGACAAGCCGGGTTACCTCTATGATATGTTCAGTGGTGTTGACTACGAGATAGATCTAAGTAAAGCTGCGGGGCAGCGGATCAAGAATGTAATGTTCAAGGGTAAACCCCTTTCTGATACGCAGAAACTTACTCTTGCCGTAAACAACTACCGCTACTCATCTGCCTTGAAAGCCCAAAAGCTGGTTTCTGGGGTGAGAGTGTGGGAGAGCCCAAACTCAATCCGTGATATGCTGGTTGCCTACATTAAAGAGAAAGGAACCATCTATCCGAAGGTAGACAACAACTGGAAGATTGTAGGGGTAAATTTGGATAGCCCGTATAGGAACCAGGTTATCAAGATGGTGAATGAGGGAAAACTTGAATCTCCCTACAGCAAACCTCTGAATATCAATGAGCTAAAAAAACAGGGGATTATTAAATAGCAGAATAATGGGCTGGTCATTCGGCCAGCCCACAATGTTATGTTTCTTGTTCGTCATCCTTGAGTGCTTTCCTACGGGAACGTACGCTCTCGGTGAGAAGAAACTCAATCTGGCCGTTGATGGATCGGAAATCATCTTCCGCCCATGCAGCCAGCTCTTTCCAAAGGGATGACGAAAGACGCAACAATACCTGTTTCTTACTTTTATCCTTTGCATCCATACGTCATCTTCCTTTTTTAATAGAGGGATCCACTATTTACGATTGGCTGAACATCCTTGTTTCCACAGAGGACAACCAAGAGATTGCTCACCATGGATGCCTTGCGCTCTTCATCAAGGTTCACAACCTCACTTTCATTCAGTTGCTCAAGAGCCATCTGGACCATTCCTACCGCTCCTTCCACAATTTTTTGCCTCGCAGCGATGATAGCTGAAGCCTGTTGACGCTGTAACATTGCTGCGGCAATCTCAGGAGCATAGGAAAGATGGGTGATTCTTGCTTCAAGAATCTCAATACCAGCAACTGCAACCTTTCCCTGTAGTTCCTTCAAAAGGTCCTCTGCTACCTCACGACTACTCCCTCTCAGTGATTTTTCATCATCTTCACTATCGTAGGGGAAAAGCCTTACTACGTTTCTTAGCGCACTGTCACACTGTATGGAAAGGTAATCCACATAGTTGTCAACATCAAAGACTGCTTTGGCGGTATCAACTACTTTCCAGATAACCACTACGCCAATGATGATGGGATTACCAGATGCATCATTTATCTTCTGTTTTTCATTGTTAAGTGTCATAGCTTTCAAGGAGAGCTTACGTTTTGGGATTTGGATGGAGTAGGCCGTGGTTCCACTCTTATTAGAATCTGGTTTACCTTCGAATTTGTATGAACCGGAGGATCCTTCAGTGAATGATGCAGGATTTACTGCAGTGACAAATGGGTTTACAAAGAAAAAACCCTCTTTCTTGAGTGTCCCATAATATTTACCGAACAAGGTAAGCACCAAGGCTTCATTCGGTTTGATGATCTTCAACCCCCCAAATAGGATTGGGCCGATAATAAAACCATAGAGTGCTCCAATAGTAATGAGAACTGCACGTATGGCTCCAGGAAAGTCTGCAGCCATACCAAAAATGAACAGGGCAAATGACAACAGGATGAGCAGTACATTGACTACAAGAATTGCCAATCCGATAGAAGGACGATCCAGTACTTTTTCCTTTGAATAGACAGGTTCATTCATACGAATGCCTCCAAGGTGTGATAGTAAAAGATATCATAATGATATCAATGATAATAATCCACCAATTTGATTGATCTGTCAAGATTCAGGCGTGCAAACTGATTAAAATTCAAGACAAATAGCTGAATATTCTCGTTATGACTCTCAGGCTGATGGAAACCGCTTGTTATATCTGCACGCTATTCTCTCTGTGTGCAGAGTTGTCTATTTCTGGTATACTGATGAAACAAAAAGACCTATGAGGAGTAGTAATGGATACTTGGACACTAGATGAGGCAAGAAAGCTATACCACATCGATTCTTGGGGAAATGAGTATTTTCATATTTCCGAGAACGGAGAAGTTGAGGTTAGGCTTAAGGATAAAGACCCCAAGAGTCAGGTTAGCCTGCTATCCATAGTAAAGGGCTTACAAGAGCGAGGCATGAAATTGCCTGTGCTCCTGCGGTTTTCCAATATCCTTGACTCAAGGATCCACCATATCAACGAGAGTTTTCTCGGTGCTATGAAAGATGCCGGGTACACTGGTACCTACCGGGGAGTCTATCCTATCAAGGTAAACCAACAGCAACAGGTTGTTGAAGAGATATGTAAGTACGGCAAGCAGTATCATCATGGATTGGAGACCGGCAGCAAAGCTGAGCTGTTGCTTGCATTGGCTCATATCGATGATACCGAAGCCTATGTTATCTGTAATGGATATAAGGATGAAGAGTACATTGATCTGTCTCTCAGAGGACTATCCATGGGAGTGCAGACTGTCCTGGTTGTCGAGATGCCTGGAGAAGTGGATATCATTCTGGAGCGGAGCAAGGCAATGGGTATTAAGCCGAATATTGGACTGAGAATGAAGCCATCCACCGTTGCAAGCGGACACTGGACAGACAGTGGTGGAGATCGAAGCGTTTTCGGCCTGAACACCACACAGGTTATTCAGGTGGTGGACAAGCTCAGGAAGGAGCAGATGCTCGATAGTCTGAAATTGTTGCATTATCATCTGGGAAGTCAAATTCCCAATATCAGGGACATCCGTATTGGAGCTACCGAGGCAGCTCGGTTTTATTGTGGCTTAGTTCATGAGGGAGCACCCATGGGATTGTTGGATATCGGTGGAGGATTGGCTATAGACTATGATGGTTCCCATACCGATAGTTCCAACAGCAGAAACTACTCTACCAAGGAGTACTGTGATGACGTTGTCGAGGAAGTGATGACAATCTGCAAGGAAGAGGATGTTACCCATCCTACCTTGCTCAGTGAGTCAGGAAGGGCCTTGGTTTCCTACTATTCGGTACTGTTGCTTAATATCCTCGATACCAACGTATTCTGGAATGGGGAGGATGTGGAAGCAACGCTTGACCCTGCGGTCCTTCCTGCATTGGAAAACCTCCTCTATGTGAGGAAGATGCTCAATGAGAAGAATGCCCAGGAGTGTCTGAACGACCTGAACTACTACCGCGAGGAAATTAGAAACAAGTTTCTCTATGGTAAGGTAAATATGAGAGAGCGGGCTGCCGCTGAACATGTTTACTGGTCAATTGTTGCAGAGATCAAGCAGTCCTATGGCGAGTTTGAATCACCGGAATTCGAGAAACTGGAGCAGCAACTTTCTGACATCTACTATGGTAATTTCAGTCTCTTCCAATCACTTCCTGATGTATGGGCTATTGATCAATTGTTTCCTATCATGCCGATTCATATGTTGGACAAGAGACCAGACAGAAAGGCAATATTGAGCGACATAACCTGTGATAGTGAAGGGAAGATTGATAAATTCATAGGTCGATGGGAGGTGGAAAACACGCTCAGCTTGCATACGCTTCCCGAGAATGATGATTACATCCTTGGAGTGTTCCTGGTAGGTGCTTACCAGGAAACACTTGGGGATTTACATAACCTGCTGGGAGATACAAACGTTGCATCAGTGACGTATGAGGATGAAAAATTCCGTCTCCATAATGAGTTGGAAGGTGACACCGTGGCCGATGTATTGAGTTATGTGGAATATGAACCAAAACATCTCGAAGCACTAATCAGAAACAAAGCTGAACGAGCCGTTCAGGATGGAAAGATAACCCCGCTTGAGAGGCGGCGCATTATTGCTGCCTATACAGCCGGACTCAGAGGATATACCTACTACGAAACCGACCAAGAGGAGTAATACATGGAAAAGAAACGCTTGATGATTATTGGAGCAGGTGGCGTTGGCAATGTGGCCGTACGTAAGTCTGCCAGAATGGAAGATGTATATGAAGTAATCATGCTTGCAAGCAGGACAAAAGCAAAGTGTGATGCAATTGCCGCAGAAGCAGGCCCTGTGCCGGTTGAAACTGCACAGGTCGATGCCGATGATGTTGATGCCTTGGTCAGTTTGATGGAAGCCTTTAAGCCTGATGTGGTGCTGAATGTAGCGCTTCCCTATCAGGATCTTCCTATCATGGATGCTTGCTTGCAATATGGCGTGGATTATGTTGATACAGCAAATTACGAGCCAAAGGACGAAGCTCATTTTGAATACTCCTATCAGTGGGCCTATCAGGAGAAGTTCAAAGAAGCCGGTTTGACTGCTCTTCTGGGAAGCGGTTTTGATCCAGGTGTGACCAACGTGTTTACAGCGTATGCAGCAAAACACTATTTCGATGAGATGCATTATCTCGATATAGTTGACTGTAATGCAGGAGACCATGGGAAGAGTTTTGCAACCAACTTTAATCCCGAGATCAATATCCGTGAGATCACCCAGAACGGACGGTACTATGAACAGGGAGCGTGGAAGAGCACGGAGCCCTTGGAAATTCACCAGAACGTGGACTATCCACGTATTGGGGGAAAGGAGAGCTATCTGCTCTTCCATGAGGAGTTGGAATCCTTGGTGAAACACTACCCAAGCTTGAAGCGTGCACGGTTCTGGATGACGTTCAGTGAACAATACATCACCCATCTCAAGGTGCTCGAAGACATTGGAATGACCAGTATAAAACCGGTTATGTTCCAGGGAATGGAAATACAACCATTGCAGTTCCTCAAGGCAGTACTTCCAGAGCCTTCTTCCTTGGGTGAAAACTACAAGGGTCTAACCTCTATAGGTTGCCAGATCAAGGGGATAAAAGAAGGAAAGGAGAGGACGCTGTATATTTTCAACAACTGCAGCCACCAGATGGCCTACCAGGATACAAAAGCACAGGCAGTAAGCTATACCACCGGTGTTCCTGCTGCTCTCGGTACCAGCTTGGTTGTTCGTGGTATCTGGAAGAAGCCTGGTGTGAACAATATGGAACGGTTCGATCCCGATCCTTTCCTCGAGGAACTTGGACCACTTGGCCTTCCCTGGGAAGTTGTTGTCGATGGCAAGCTTGCCTTTAGTGAGTAGCTTATGATCGATGTAAAGAAAATTAACCATACTCCAGCTTTCGTGCTGGAGTATGAGCTTTTTCAAAAGAACCTTTCCCTAATTGAACAGTTGCAAAAGGAACTACCTGTATCATTCCTGTTCGCCTTGAAAGGGTTTGCAATGCATGCGGTTTTCCCTGAGTTGGCATCTGTTGCAAGTGGGGCTACCGCTTCCTCCCTGAATGAAGCGCTTCTTGCTTCCCCCTATTTCAATGAAATTCATGCGTATGCCCCGGTGTATCAGAAGAATGAATTTGAAACCATAGCCTCCATGGCAACACATATAACCTTCAACTCAATTTCCCAACTGGAAGCATATCGCGACCGAAGTGGTACTGCAAAATTGGGGCTTCGTATTAATGCTATGTACTCAACAGTTTCCACTACCTTGTATGACCCCTGTAGCTACGGAAGTCGTTTGGGAATACTTCCCAAGGATATTCCTACACTTCCCAAAGGCATAAGCGGATTACATTCCCACAACCTCTGCGAGAGTGGAGCTCAAGAACTTGCAAACACATTGGCTTCAATAGAAACTCACTGGGGCCATCTGCTTGGTGAGATTGAGTGGCTGAATCTTGGAGGAGGCCATCTGGTTACCAGGGAAGGGTATGACCTGCAGCTATTCAAGACTACAATCAAGGATTTCCATGAACGATATCCGCATATCAAGCTTATTGTTGAACCAGGGGCAGCATTCGTTTGGGAGACTGGTTACCTGGTTACCGAGATTCTTGATATCGTCGAAAACGGAAGTATCAAGACCCTGATGCTCGATGCGTCCTTTGCCGCCCATATGCCGGACTGTCTGGAGATGCCGTACTCACCGAATGTAGTTGGAGCACAGTTGGATGAAGACGGAACCTACCGGCTTGGTGGATCTTCCTGCTTGGCAGGGGACTGGGTAGGTAGTTATACCTTTGAGAAAGAACCTAGGATTGGGGAACATCTTATCCTCTGCGACATGATGCACTACACCATGGTGAAAACCACCATGTTCAATGGTATTGCTTTGCCTGATATAGGCATCTATCGTGATGAAGCATATGCAGTGGTGAAGACGTTTGGGTTCGATGATTATCAACGACGTCTGTCGTAGGAGAGTGAGAATGGAACACTGGTTTTTGGATTCGGAATTTCCTAACTGTGACAAGGAAACAGCACGGTTTCATGTTATCCCCTTTCCCCTGGAGAATACAGTCTCCTACATGGGGGGTACAGCGGATGGTCCAGCCGCCATTATTGATGCCTCATCCCAACTCGAACAACTTGTTGAGGGTTTTGGAAATCCTGGGGCCTTGGGAATTCACACCAGGGAGCCGCTTGGCACCGAGGGCATGGTTGCTCAAGCGATTGCAGCAGCAGCTGAGGCTATCCTCCAGGCGTATGACCATGGTTCCATACCTGTGCTTCTCGGTGGGGAGCATTCGGTAACAAACGCTGCAATCCCTCTCTTGAGAGACAGATTTTCTCAAGGAGATGTAGGTATCCTGCAGTTCGATGCACACATGGACTTGAGGGATGCCTATGAAGGCAGCAAACTGAGCCATGCATCAGTCATGAGACGAGCAGTAGAAGCTGGTATTCCACTTTTTCAGGTAGGTATTCGGAATTACAGTGAAGAAGATATTGAGGCACGTGAGCGGTATCAGGTCGGTCACTATGATGCATCGTTTTTGTACAGCCAGAAGAATACACACTCGCTGGAAACATTGGATCTTCCTTCTGATTTTCCCAAACAACTGTATGTCACTTTCGATGTTGATGCATTCGATTGTGGGTTGATGAGTGCAACTGGTACCCCGGACCCCGGTGGGTTATCTTGGTGGGATGCAATTACACTCCTTACCGTCCTCACCAAGGATAGGACGATTGTTGGTTGTGATGTAGTTGAATTGGCTCCCAATGCGTTACATCATCCCTCATATACTGCAAGCAAGTTGACGTATTTCTTAATGGGACTGGCCAGCAAGCGCAGTTCCCAGTGAGAATGCTGCTTCCAGTGCTTCTTCTTCAGGGGTATCCAAGGCGATGACAGGGTCGGCAACCAATACAGCCCCTGACTCTTTTGTGACTTCGGCCCAATCGTCCATCCACTCACCATTTCCCCATCCATAGGAGCCGAAGAGCCCAACAGGTTTTCCAGTGAGGTGGGGGAGGAGTGAAACAAACATAGGTCCAAATACCTCATCCTCCAAGCTCTCTGAACCCATGGCAGGACACCCAAAAGCGAATGCATAATAGCTATCCAGCATATCTGCAGAGAAGAGACCTGCCTTGATGATTTTGATTTCAGCACCAGCGTCCTTGGCACCCTTTGCCACTGACTGAGCCAAGGCTTCGGTATTTCCTGTTCCACTATAATATACAATTGCAATACGTTTCATAGTTCCTCCATAGGAGCTTATTCCTAGTTGTTATATAAAGGTTAACGGACGCTAACTCTATGGGTAAGAACTACACTATTGTACTGATGTATGTCAAGAAAGATACTATCGCTTGCTTTGTTCAGCAGCCCTGAGAATTCTCTTCATTTTCAAGGCCAAGGTTGAAGCTGGGCCAAAGTGGACATGAGCTTTTCGATGAGCCCATCGATATAATGTTCTTGCATCTTCCCCTTCCCCAAGTTTTCGATAGCAGTATGCAATATGTACAAGAAGTCCAATCTTTTCTGCTTCTGATGCAAAATCTGATTCAATATCCAGATAGGAACGGATGATTCGGTATTGCTCGAGTGCTTCTCTCCATGCATATCGCCTCTCCAAACATACACCCAAAGCACAGCGAGCCATGATACTCTGACTGCTTGTAGATCCTTGGAAGGAGTTGAGTATGGTGAGCACTTGCTGACGGAGTAAAAGCTCCTCATCAAACTTTTTTCGTTTGTGGTCAATGTCAGCCTGTAGGCATAATGAATCGATATATAAGTCGTAGGAGGGCCCATCCTCTTGCGTATAGTCTCGATTGAGCAGGTCTTCAACAATAGATTGTGCTTCAGCACTCTGCCGATCATCAAGGTAAGAAGAGCCAAGGGCAATGAGTGCTTCTACCGTTGATTCATCATCATCGCCATGAAGCAACTGGCTTGTCTGGTAGATCTGTTGCGCAATCTCCAGTTCTTTTTGGGTTTCCCCTGCACGATAATATGCCATGTTCAGGTCACCCATCAGGAAGATGTATTGTTGATTCATGGGACCATGTTCATTGAAGTGTGCAACCAGTTTCTTCTCAAGATCTGCGATATTCTGATGTACCCGTGCAAAGTAGAGCGGATCATCGAGTTCACTGGATAGCAGCAATCGTGCAAAATAGTTTTCCATAACTCTAGTATACACAGATGGGTTTGAACCCTACAAGCACTTTTCTGCACGAACTGCAAGATAGCAGTCATGGATATAGCTGTCTATCATCATGAATCCGGCAGTGTCACTGTAGATTCCAGTCAGATGAAAACCACAGTTGGTAAGTCCACCCAACAGGTCTTGGAGTGTGTGGGAAAATTCAATAGTATCATTTTTCTTCATCCGTTTTTCCAGTTCTTTCTTTCCGAGACTTTTCAAATCGGAGTAGGGGATGGTGTATTTTACTTGGAGGTGGTTTCTCAAGGCTTTCTTTTCGTCAAAGAGGTAGAGCACTGGATTGGTGATACTGGTGAGGAATTGTCCCTCCGGTTTAAGAATCCTGTAGCAGTGTTGATACATGCTGAGTACCTCATCAATGAAACATGTTGAAGTTGGGTTGTAGATCATATCGAAGGTGGATTCTGCAAACCGGGAAAGGTCCCTCATATCACCTTTGCAGAATTCCATATCCAGATGAAGACGCTCTGCGTATGCTGCATCCTGGGCAAGTTGTTTCTCAGAGATATCGAAGAGCGTTACCTGTGCTCCTGCAAGGGAGAGCAGGACTGCCTGCTGTCCACCACCACAGGCAAGAGCAAGTATGTTTTTTCCCTTGATATCATCGACCCAGGAAGGAGGAACCTGCTTGAAAGGAGAGAGCACCATATCCAGCTCTCCTTTCTTGGCTTTATCTATCTGTTCTTTAGTACAACCGTCAGTCCAGATTGTGTGTTTCTCCACCTCACTGTCCCAGGCTTTTGCATTATGTTCAACATATGTATCCATGAGATGACAGTATCATGGAAGAAGAATGTTTGCAATTAGAGGAATTACAACTGTTTTTAATGCAATGTTTTAGTAAATATGGGAGAGTAGGTGAGTATCCCATTCACACGATGAGATTGCATTAAAGCGATGCTCCTTGCTTTACTGCTGAAGACATCTATGCGGGGAAGCTGTTCATACCGAGCTCTTCGAAACAGCGTTACATGTGCTTTGAAACGGGTATCCTTGAAAACCACATGGTACTCTTGCAACAAAGCTATAAGCGTTTTATGTAATTGAAACAATCCTTGATGATACGCAATACCACTGTAGATGATGTCGCCTCCCTGTTTAGAGAAGGTCCCTAAATGATCGAACACAACTTCAATCTCTCTTGACGGTAATGCCTCCAAGATGGAACTGAGCAAAGGAAGGCTCGACTCTTCCTGTTCGCCAAGGAAAGCCAGAGTAAGATGCAGGTTCTCTTTTCTTGTTACATTTCCTTTGTGAAGATACGGAATGACGGCATGCTGGATGGAAGTTAGTTGTTGCAATGTA
>JAGYOG010000046.1 GCA_018399495.1 Sphaerochaeta sp. | reverse complement strand
CCCAAACATGTGGTTTAACTGGGGTGGTTCGCTCGGTGGTTTTTACTCCGACAATAATCTTACGTATGACTTGAGTGAGTATGCAGAGAAGTACGATTGGTACAATACCTTTAATGAAGGTGCACTTGCCCTTTGTACACGTAACGGGGAATTGACCGGTTATCCGACCAGTTACAACGTTCTTGGTGTGTACTACCGCAAAGATACTTTCAAGGAGAACGGCATAGCAATTCCCAAGACATTTGAAGAGTTTGAAGAAGCTTGTGCAACGCTCAAGGCAAAAGGAATAATTCCCATTTCTACCGCAGGTAAGTATGGTTGGCACGTAATGCGTTTCGTTGAGTTGTTGATTGAGCATTATGCAGGTGCAGAGCTCCACGATCAAATGAATACCTTTACCAAGTCATACAATAATGAATCTGTCGTCAAGGCACTTACCAAGTACAAGGAATTTGTAGACAAGGGTTATTTCCCAGAAGGGTTTGTCACTATCGATCCTAACGATACCATGATGGCTATCTTCAGTGGCCGTGCAGCAATGGATATTCAGGGACAATGGTATGATGGAAACATCTTGCAGGAAGAGCAAGATATTACAAACTATGGTACCTTCGCATTCCCTTCAGGTGGAACAAACCGCATGTCAGCATTTGCTGAAATGACTCAGTTCAATGTTAATAACACTCCTGAAGAAATGGAAGCTGGCATCAAGTTTATGGATTACTACTACAGCGAAGAAGTTGCGAATCGTTACGCCAAGTATTACAACATGCCACTTCCGAAGCAGGGCGCAGACATGCCAGCTGGCCAGCCTAATGTTGAAAAGATGCTGAAAATGTCCTCAGAGAACAGTACCTTTACTATTACTGACCAGGCATTCCCGACTCAGGTAGCAGATGTCCTTTTCAGAGTACAGGATGCAATTGCTTATGGACAGATGACTCCTGAAGCAGGTGCTGCAGCTATCCAGAAAGCAATCGAAGATTACACCAGCAAGTAACATATCTAAGGTCTACCAAGAAGAGGGGGGTAGTAGCAATGCTACCCTCCCCATATCAAACACTGGAGCATTCAATGGTTACAAAACGAAGAGATTGGGGCGCAATTGGATTTCTGCTGCCTGCTTTGATAGTGTATCTTTCCGTTATCGTCATCCCCGTATTCTATTCATTTTTTATCAGCTTATTCGATTGGAACGGAATTCGAGATATGAAATTCGTGGGGTTTGGGAACTACAAGACCCTGTTTACCAATGACCCCATATTTATAATCAGTATCAAAAACAATCTCATATGGATTGTGTTAACACTGCTTCTCACGATGACAGTGGCTTTGATGCTTGCAGTCATTTTGAATAAGCAATTTCATGGGAGAACCTTCTTTAGAGGATTTTTCTATTTCCCTTCAGTTATTGCTCCAATAGCTGTCTCCATCATTTGGAGATGGATATATGAGCCAAATTTTGGGTTTATCAATCAGCTTGCGCAAACGCTTGGTTCTGATTTTACACAGACATGGTTATCTAATCCGAAAACTAGTCTATATGCAATTTTTGCCGCGAACCTCTGGGCGGTTGTAGGACAATCAATGATATTGTTTCTCGCTGGCTTGCAGACGGTGAGTGTGGATGCCTTGGAAGCTGCTACAATTGATGGTGCTGGAGCTGTCAAACGCTTCATTCATATCACCATTCCATATATGCGTGAAACATTCATTATTGTGTTTGCTACTTTGATCATTGCAGGAATGAAGGTATTCGATATTGTAATGGGGTTGACGGCAGGAGGTCCAAATAACTCCACCGAGATGTTGTCGACGTACATGTATTCACAGTCATTTAGATATAACAATGTGGGCATGGGCACAACCGTAGCCTGTATTATGGTACTGATAATGCTATTCATTATCGTTCCGTATATCTCATTTACCGCAAAAGAACAGTGAGCAGAGGAGAATACAACGATGATATTAGCTGGAAAACAACAAAAACATTTATTCTTAGCCTTGTTCTATTTGATTCTACTTGTTCTCGCACTGTTCTGGATTGCCCCGATGATTACCTTGGTTTTAACATCGATTAAAGGTAAAAAGGAATTTTATAGTGGGTTGAGCCTTTTTGCATTGCCAGAAAAAGTTGCTTGGAAAAACTTTTCAGAGGCTTTGATTCGTGGTCGATTACTGACCTATATGAAAAATGATTTGATCATTTCTTGTTTGAAAGTTCCCCTTGGAATATTTATTGAAGCAATGGCAGCGTATGCTCTAACTAGATTGCGTCTTAAACATGCTACAGGGATATTCATCTTTTTCCTGGTTGGTATGATGCTCCCGTTCCAGATAGCCTTGGTACCGATCAATGTAATTTATAATAAATTGAATTTACTCAACACCTATTTTGGTTTGTTCTATGTGTATATTGGATTTGGAATCTCCTATGGAATACTGATACTTCGTGGGTTTTTCCGTGGTATTCCCAAGGAGATGGATGAGGCTGCGGTGGTTGAAGGGTGCTCGAAGTGGCAGATTTTTATACGGATTATACTTCCCATGGCAAAACCAGCCATTGCTACGCTAGTCATTGTAGATTTTTTGGCAACGTGGAATGAATATCTACTTGCTAGTGTCATCATTAATGACAACGCAAAAAAAACAGTTCCTGTTGGATTGATGACATTCGTGGGGGAGCATGGCACAGACTATGGATTGCTTTGTGCTGGTGTTTTAATCTCTGTCATCCCCGTATTGGTAGTGTACCTGATCTTCCAACGACACTTTGTCGAGGGTATGTCTGGTGCTCTGAAAGCATAAAGAAAGGAGTCGTGCATGCAACGTTGTAACTATACGAAAAAAGTAGAGCGGTGGTCATTTATTGAAGTGACCATGAGTGGAGAGACAAAAGGGAATCCTTTTACCGATTATACTATCTGGGGAACCTTCTCCAGTAAAAATGAAACCAAGCGAGTGTCTGGTTTCTATGATGGAGACGGTACCTATATCGTGCGATTCATGCCTTCATTTGTAGAAGCATATACCTTTACGATTGCGGGGACTTTTTCCTCGGAACAGTTTGAAGGTTCTTTTGAGGTAACTCCTGCTTCAGATGAGAATCATGGACCAGTGAGAGTTGCAAATACCTATCACTTTGCCTATGAAGACGGTACCACTTACTATCCAGTAGGAACAACCTGCTATGTATGGGAACTGCAGAGTGATGCTCTGCAGAAACAGACATTGGAGATGTTGAAGGCAAGTGCGTTCAACAAGATCCGATTCTGTGTTTTCCCCAAACACTATGACTACAATCTTCATGAGCCTAGATCTTATCCGTATGAAGGGACTCCTTGTGATAGTTCAATACTGAATAGTGATAATTTTAATAATTACAATGGAAGAGCAGAAGGGAATGAGTGGGACTTTTCACGGTTCAATGTAGAACATTTCCAACATATTGAGAAATCAATACTTGCTCTCCAGGATATGGGTATTGAAGCAGACATCATTGTCATGCATCCCTATGACCGTTGGGGTTTCAGCATGATGACTGAAGCACAGGATGATTTGTATTGGCAGTATGTCCTTGCCCGCTTCTCCGCCTTCAGAAATGTATGGTGGTCTCTTGCAAATGAATATGATCTGCTCTTTGAGAAAACTCTTAAGGATTGGGAACGCTATGCGTCACTGATATGTGATCTGGATCCTTATAACCATTTACGTTCAATTCATAACTGTAAAGCATTCTATGACCATTCCAGACCATGGATTACTCATTGTAGCATTCAGCGACAGGATGTCTATAAATCAGCAGAATATGTCGGTGATTGGCGAGAACGTTTCCAAAAGCCCATCGTACTGGATGAAATTGGCTATGAAGGAAATGTACAGCATGGTTGGGGGAACCTCAGCGGGAAAGAGCTTGTTCGCAGGTTCTGGGAAGCAGCATGTCGTGGTGGTTATGGGGCTCATGGAGAGACCTATCTGGATACTGAAAGAATCCTGTGGTGGTCCCACGGTGGGGTTCTAAAAGGGGAAAGCCCTGCAAGGATTGCCTTCCTCAGAAAGATTATGAATGATATACCATCTTTGGGCTTGAAGCCATATAAGATGGGATGGGATGAGGTTTGTGCTGTCTGTGATATCATAGAGACTGAACACAAAACTGTGCAAGATTACTATCTTATTTATTACGGGTTTAACAGACCATCTTTCCGTGAATTCCACTTTGATGATGATACAAAATTGAAAGTAGAAGTAATTGATACTTGGAATATGCAGATTGAAGAGAGAGGGGAGTTCAAAGGAAAGTTCAAGGTAGAATTGCCTGGTAGAGAGTATATGGCAATTCGTATCACTCGAGTATAAGGATTTTTAGATGCCTGGGAAGTATGAATCGATGCTCAATAAGCTAACTCTGGAAGAGAAAGCTTCATTATGTTCTGGTCTGGATTTTTGGCATACCAAACCGATTAAACGGTTAGGTATTCCACCGATCATGGTAGCAGATGGACCTCACGGTTTACGTAAACAGATTGAGCAATCTGAGCAAGTATCGGTAACCGATTGCTTGCCTGCTACCTGCTTCCCTACTGGCTCTTGCTTGGCCTCATCTTGGGACACTGATTTATTATCTACTGTAGGGAGTGCTCTTGGCGAAGAGTGTAAAGCAGCTCAGGTTTCTGTATTGCTTGGACCTGCTGTAAATATCAAGAGATCTCCTTTATGTGGAAGAAATTTTGAGTATTACTCAGAGGATCCTTTTCTTTCTTCTGCCTTAGCTACTTCGTATATCAATGGGCTCCAGAGTAATGGTGTGGGTGCATGTGTCAAGCATTTCGCAGCAAATAATCAGGAGTTTCATCGGTTTACTGTTGATGCACGGATAACTGAGAGAGCCTTGCGGGAAATATATTTGGCATCGTTTGAAAGAGCGATCAGGCAAGCAAAGCCTTGGACTGTGATGAGTGCCTACAATAAGGTCAATGGGATCTATGCCTCAGAGCATCCCTTTCTACTCAATGATATGTTGAGAGGGGAGTGGGGGTTCTCGGGTTTGGTAATGACTGACTGGGGTGCAAATCATGACAGAGTGGCTGGTATAGTGGTCGGTGAAGATCTTGAAATGCCCGGTAATGAGGGCCTCAATGACCAAAAGATAGTACAGGCTGTTCAGCAGGGCATATTGGAGGAGAAAGACCTTGATCATGTAGTAAGGCGCATACTCCGATTAGTCGATAGGGCATGTGAGAACCTCGATCAGGATGCTACATATGATCAAAAGGCTCATCATCAGCTGGCAAAAGAGGTTGCTTCTCAGTGTATGGTGTTGTTAAAAAACCAAGGAGAAGTACTTCCTCTTGATCCAGCTAAGCATGTACTGGTAGTTGGTCCATTTGCAAATAGTCCAAGGTATCAAGGTGGGGGAAGCTCCCATATCATTCCAACTAAGGTATCTGATGCGTTTTCATCGATGCAACACTTAGGATCGGTCTCATATAAGCAAGGATTCTCAATTGAATCTGAGTTATGTGACACAACACTGGAGCAAGAAGTACTCGAAGGAGTTGAGCAGGCAGAAACTATAGTAGTTTTTGCAGGTCTTCCAGACGAGTGGGAATCTGAAGCCTATGATCGAGAACATCTGCGATTGCCAGAGAACCAGAACGAACTGATCAGAAAGTTGGCAGCTGTGCATCCCAACGTAGTTGTAGTGTTGAGCAATGGAGCACCTGTAGAGCTTCCGTGGCTTCGTAACGTAAAGGGCGTACTTGAAGCTTATCTTGCAGGGCAGGCAGGAGGTGAAGCAGTTGCAGATATCTTGTATGGGATAGTGAATCCAAGTGGTAAGCTTGCAGAAACTTTCCCACGCAGGGTTGAAGATATCCCATCCTATCTGGAGCCCCAGCGAAGAGGAGATACCGTGTTTTATACGGAAGATGTATTTGTAGGTTACCGCTATTATACTTCCAGAAAAATGCCTGTATTGTTTCCTTTCGGTTTTGGGCTCTCCTACACGAGATTCTCAATAGAAATGCTTTCATGTTCTCATTCAGCTTGTACTGAGCGAGATGTAGTAACAGTGCAGGTTCGAGTTAAAAACTGTGGGGATTGTGAAGGAAGGGAAGTGGTTCAGATATACATAACCCCTCCTAGAGGAAAAGTTTCCAATCCATGTCTTCAATTACGAGGATTCCAGAAGGTCTCTCTTAAGCAGGGAGCAACTGAAATTATTACGTTTGTATTAGACAGAAACGATTTTTCTTATTTTGATGAAGAGTTAAAACAATGGGTAGTTGAGGAAGGAGATTTTCATATCAGGATTGGAAACAGTTCAGATAATCTTTCGGTGTCGCATAAGATTTCTATGCACCAAAGTTCTGAGAATATTGCACTATTCACCCTGGACTCAATGGTTTCACAATTACTTACCCATCCCAAAGGTAAAGCTCTCTTACAACCTGCATTTGATTTACTTCCCTTCGATTTGACGGGAGAAAGTGGAAAAATGATGTGGGAAATGGTGAAAGCAATGCCTGTCCGGCATTTGGTGACTTGGTCACACGGAGAGTTCTCAGAATCAATGGCGGGTGAGTTGCTTGAAGCACTGAATACTAGGGTATGAAATTATCTGATGAAATATGGAGTATATAATGCGCTATACCAAGTATGCTTTCGAAGTTCCACAAGAGAAAATTATTAGGGTAATAACCAATACTGATGCAAAAAATGAAGCTGATGACCAGTTTGCAATAGTGCATGCTGCATTAAGTCCGAAATTTGAGAATATAGGGTTCATAAGTGCTCACTATGGTGTAGGTCGACATGCAGACAGCATGGAGCGAGGCTATGAGGAACTAAAACGTGTGTTCGATAAGATGCAGATTGATCATACCAATCTTATCTTTCGTGGTGCCTCAAGTCCAATGCAGACCAAAGAAGAGATTATCCCGAGTGAAGGAGCCTCTCTTATTATCGAAGAAGCAATGAAAGATGATCCAAGGCCGCTCTATGTATTGTTCCTAGGCCCGATTACTGATTTGGCGAGTGCATATCTCCAAGAACCTAGGATTGCAAACCGTTTGACTGCCATTTGGATTGGAGGAGCCAAGTATCCAGGTGGAGGTCCTGAATTCAATCTAGGGAATGATATCCATGCAGCGAATGTTATTTTTGCCTCTCAAATTCCTATTTGGCAGATACCCCAGAATGTATTCGAGCGTGCAGTGGTATCATTGGCAGAGCTGGAACAGAAGGTGTATGGAAAAGGAGAGATTGGTACCTACTTATTTGAACAACTGAACGAGTACGCTCAGGAGCCAGAGGCAAGAAATAATTCATTCAGAAGTGGTGAGACCTGGGTTCTGGGAGACTCTCCTACAATAGGAGTACTGCTGTATGAGGACCGTTTTGAGTATGACTGGGTACCTGCTCCCCTATTTGGAGCTGATATGCAGTACATCCATACACCTTTAAACAGACCGATTAGAGTATATAGGCGTATTGATTCTAGACTTATTCTTGAGGATTTCTTCGCGAAGCTTGCATTATTTGCTGATGCATCGAAATAACTCCTATTTTACACATACTGCATGCACTCCTCTATTTATGAGCGCATGTAGTATTTTCATCTGAATCCTTACAATTCAATCATCACTTTTACCACATCCTGATGTCCCCCGGCCGCATACTCATATGCTTCTACTGCCTTCTCAAAAGGAAATACCTTGGAGATCAGGGGTTTGACATCGATAGAACCGTTTGCCACCAAGGCTACCGCCCTGTCAAAGGTGTTTGTATAGCGGAAGAGTGTCTCGATACGGAGGCCGCGAACCTGGAGCAAGGAAACATCGAGGGGAACGGTGCCGTTCATCATTCCGACAAGAACTACCGTAGCTCCCCGTTTTGCACAACGGAAGAAGGAAGGATAGACTCTTGGGCTTCCTGAGGCTTCGAAGAGACGGTCTACCCCTTCTTTGTTTGTCTCAGCCAGTATGGTTGCTTCCAAATCCTGGTTTGCCACATTGATGGGAATGATATTCTTATAGGAAGCTGCGATGGCTAGCTTCTCCTCTTTAACATCGCTGATGAATACCTTGGAGCATCCGGCAGCAAGGCAGGAGATTGCAACCATAATGCCGATGGTTCCAGCACCTACCACCAGGGCAGTGTCACCAGGTTTAACCTGGGCTTTCTTTGCTGCCTCAATTCCTGTTGCCAATGGTTCCATCATGGCACCTTCCTGCAGGCTGACACCTTCAGGTAACTTGAAACAGAAACGGGAAGGATGTACGACCTGCTCACGCAAGCAGCCATGAATCGGTGGGGTAGCCCAGAACGAGATGTCTGGGTCAAGGTGATAGTTTCCTTCCAATACCTGTTTAGATTGCAGATTAGGAACCCCTGGCTCCATGCAGACCAGATCTCCAATCTCTAGGTTGGTAACATGTTTTCCTTTAGCCACCACGACTCCGGCAGCCTCGTGGCCGAGGATCATAGGTTCCTTGACGACAAACTCCCCAATGGCTCCTTCAGTGTAGTAGTGCACGTCACTACCACAAATACCACATGCTTTTACATCCACAGTGACATCATAGGGACCCATGTGCTCCTCAATGGGAAAGTCGCGAACACTTAGCCGCCCCTTTTCTTCCAGTACCAGTGCTTTCATCGTATGCTTCTCCTCATACCCATTCTAAGCTATTACAGCAAGCATGCAACCTTAAACCGGTGTTAATGTGGGAACGAGCCTAGAACTTCATCATAGCCCAGCGTCCGATTGTCTCAAAACCAAGTCTGTGATACATGGCGCCTGCTGCAGGGTTGTCGTAGAAAAGACAAAGGAATATGAGCCCTCTCTCAAATCCCTGTTCACAGAGATGATTCATCACCATGGACGCATATCCTCTTTGGCGATAGGCGGGGTGTGTAGCCACCCCAATGATCATGGCCCCACTTCTTGTAGTAGCAGTGGTATAGGCTGTGCATATCAACACTCCATCCTTGAAGATTCCATATCCTTCACAGCCTTTTTCATAGTTTTCCCTTGTTTGTTTGAGCTTCTCTTCTTCATGCTCGATGTAGGGCTTCGCAAATTCGTCTATCAGTTTGTAGAGGTCTACAATGTCTTGATCGTGGCTTGAATCAAGTCTGAGTATTTGTTCCGTTCCCGTTCTGATCTTTTTGAAATGCTCTTTCTCCAGACGACACAGATATGTGCCTTGAAAGGGGAGGTCAGGGTAGTAAGGAACCAATTGTTGGAGAACGGTTTCCTTTGCACTGATGCATTGAATTTCCTGGTCTTGTAAGAAATCGGCCACAGCTTGTACATCAAACTGGTCCTTGTTGCTGGAGATGATGAAATTGGAGTAGTACCTGAGCAACAGGCAATCCCAATCCTCACCAAAAGCCCAGATGGAAACAGTCTCTGTTTCCAATCCGTACTGTTCGATGTCTCCTTCAATGAAGAGGTTCATCTCTTTCCCTTCTGCAATACAAGCAAGAACAGATGGAATATCTTTGTTTGTCAGTAACGTAGGTGTATACATAAAAGTACTATAAAAGTTGTACCAATTGGCTTCAATACATATGTATGACTTCTTGCTGAAAATAGAAGCCAAATCTTCCAGAATTATCATTTGACCTTGGCTCATAAGCCCTCTATGATTAACAACGTTGGGGGAGCTTCATTGCCCTAGTGCGAAGTCAACTTCTCCCCCTATTCTTTTTCCCGGAGGTTCTCTATGGACTTCTTGCTGGAAGGACTTCTTAACACCACGTGGAAGCAACTGGTAATGTTTGGTGTTGGAGGTCTTCTCATTTATCTTGCGATTGCAAAGAAACTTGAACCCCCTCTCTTGCTTCCCATGGGCTTCGGTGCCATCTTGGTCAACTTGCCGTTCTCTGGAGCCATCACACAGATGATGGAGGGAATCGGGGAGGTCCCGGGTATTCTTGACTGGCTTTTTGAGCTGGGTATAGAATCTGCAGAGGCGTTGCCCCTACTGCTATTCATCGGTATCGGGGCGATGATTGACTTTGGTCCACTTTTAGCCAATCCAAAGCTGATCCTTTTTGGTGCAGCTGCCCAGTGGGGTATCTTTGCCACTATCAGTGTGGCGACCTTGCTTGGATTCAGTTTGATTGATGCTGCATCGATCGGAATCATAGGGGCTGCTGATGGACCCACATCAATCCTGGTCTCCCAGGTTCTTGGAAGCAAGTATGTAGGCCCGATTGCCATTGCAGCGTATTCGTATATGGCCTTGGTGCCAATCATTCAGCCATTTGCGATCAAACTGGTGACCACCAAGAAAGAGCGGATGATCAAGATGCCGTATAATCCCCGTTCAGTATCGAAGCGGGCAAAGATTCTCTTTCCGATCATCGTGACCGTGGTATCTGGCTATGTAGCTCCAGCTTCTGTTTCCTTGGTAGGGATGCTGATGTTCGGCAACCTGATCAGGGAGTGTACCGTCCTGGATACGCTTTCTACCGCTGCGCAAACCGTCTTGGTCAATCTTATTACTTTGCTGCTCGGTATCACGATTGCTTCCACGATGAAAGCAGAATCGTTTGTGACGGTGCAGACCATCATGATCATGGCTCTTGGATTGCTTGCCTTTATCTTTGATACCATCGCCGGTGTTGTCTTCGCCAAGGTCTTGAATCTATTTGTGAAGCAGAAAGTCAACCCAATGGTTGGGGCTGCGGGAATTTCTGCCTTCCCCATGTCAGCAAGGGTCATTCAGCGGCTTGGTCAGCAAGCAGATCTGCAGAACCATCTATTAATGCATGCGGTAGGTGCGAATGTCGCGGGGCAGATTGCATCGGTCATTGCCGGTGGTGTCATCCTGGGTCTGGTCCCAGGGTTGTTGTAGGAGGGGCATATGCAGTCAATTTTTTCAAAATCCCTGACACTGATGGGACAAGGAATGCTGGCCATCTTTGTGGTCATCTTCATCATATTTCTGGTTCTGCTTTTTCTTGGTAAGAATAAACAGAAGAAAGGGGAGTGAGAATCCAATTATCCTTGGTTTTGTTCTTTTGGGTCTTTGGAAATCTCAAGAAAGTTTCTAATCCCATCGATGGTGGCCTGTAGGTGCTCTTCCATGAGCTGCTCGCAGGTCGCTTTATCGCGGACTCGAAGGGCTGCTAGCAGAAGCCGATGGAATCTGATACCAATCGCGCATCCGAGCAGGGTAACAATGGTGTCCATTGTGGTGGAGAGTACTTCCTCGATGCCCTGATTTGCCTGGATAAGTATCTCATTCTTTGATGACTCAGCGATTTTCCTATGGAAGAGATAGTCAGCCTGGGAGAATCTCTTGATGTCATCATGGTGGACAAGCATCATGTTGAATATCTCTTCCAATGCGATGAGATCATCTTCAGTGATATGTTGCACAGCAAGCCCTATGGTACCTTTTTCAACCACCATGCGGTATTCAAGAACTTTTATGATATCCGTTTGAAAATCTGAAGTCTGGAATGGATTTAAAACTGAAACAGCTCCCCTCATATGGGTACGAACTACAATGGTTCTTCCTCCCTGGTGAGTCTGTACCAAACCAACAGCTTCAAGTTGTTGGATAGCTGCGCGGATGGTAACTCTACTTACATTATATTCATTACAGAGTTGGTTTTCCGAAGGAAACTTACTTCCTACCTCCCAGGTCCCTGCCTCAATTCTATTTTTTAGTTTCTCAAATATTTGTACTCGTAAAGATTGTCCCTTGCTTTCATCGGTTCCCATTTCTCTACCTCTCTTTTAACTTATAATACAAGTAAATTAGCAAATATGCAAGTAATATTTATCGATAAATATTAAATAAATGATTAGTAAAAATATACTAACAAGTATAAATATAAGGAATTACAATTATATCAGAAAAAAAGTAAAAATTTCCTTTACAGATCTAGTTTTCACTTATAAGATAAGTTCATTGTTTAATTGCTAAAAGGAGAATCTAACGCTATGAAAAAAATGATGACTGTTCTTGCGCTTGTCATGATTGTTTCCTTCTTGTTCATTGGTTGTGAGAAGAAGGCAACTGCTACTGCCAGCACCGCAGGGACCATGCCTGCCGCTAGTGCTGCAGAGACTTCTTCCACCACTACAGATGCTGAAGCTCCTGCTACTGAAGAGAAAATTGCAGTTTCTGTAAAAGAAGAAGTTCGCACTGTAGAACCTGACTACACGATTCGCTTCGCATACTATGATGCAGCCACTTGGCCAAACATCTCGAAAACACCGCTCCCAGAGCATGCCTATGGTTTGGTCTTCAAGAGTATCGTTGAGTCAAACTCGAATGGTAAGGTCGCAGTTGAGCTCTATCCTGGTAATGCATTGGGCGATACCAAGGCAACCATGGAAATGGCAATGAGCGGTGGTATTGAGATGGTAACCACTACTGGAACTATCTCTTCCCTGATGCCTGAGACCCAGGTTATTTTCCTCCCGTATGTGTTCAAGAGTGATGAGATTGCATGGGACTTCTTTGACACCAGTGATCTTTGGAAAGAAATGACAGCTGAGCTTGAAGAGATCAGTGGCCTTAAAATGCTCTCTGTTGGACAGAATGGTACTCGCCACTTCACCAACAACGTACGTCCTATACGCACACCTGCTGACATGAAGGGCTTGAAGTTCCGCGTTATGCAGAGCCCCATCTACGTGAAGATGGTTGAGGCTATGGGAGCTGCCGCAACTCCGCTCGCTTCCGGTGAAATCTACACCGCTTGTCAGACTGGCGTTGTTGATGGACAGGAAAACCCCATCTGGAACATTGCAGCCAACAAGTGGAATGAAGTACAGAAGTACATCACCCTTGATGGGCACACCTGGAGTGAGAACTTTGTCTTGATCAACACTGATTTCTGGAACTCCCTGCCTGCTGAATATCAGCACATCATTGAGATTGCTGCATACCATGCACAGACTGCAGACCGTGCATCGGAGGCACTTGCTTCCCGCGTACTTGACTTCGAAGCAGTCAAGAATACCATGGAAGTATATGTTCCTACAGCTGAAGAGCTTGAGCTTTTCAAAGAAGCAGCCGCTCCTACCTATGACTGGCTAAGAGGTGAGGTTGGCGATGAGATCGTTGACAAGTTCCTCGCAGAAGTGAAGAAATCTGAAGCCAAGTTTGGTTGGTAAGAAGATAAATAATTGAGTATTGACGATCGTCTCTTACGAGGCGGTCGTCAACTATGTGAGGTTCAAAGTGGTTAAAGTACTGGATAGGATCAGTTGGGTCCTTGGAAAAATTGCAACCTATATAGCGACTGCTATCCTGATCGGTGTGTTTTTCATTATCACACTTGGGGTTATCGCCAGGTTCACCAGTCTGCGTTTTTCCTGGACTGAGGAGCTGGCAAGATGGGGTCTGGTAAGCCTTACCTACATCGGGGCAAGTGCCGCATTGAGAAATAAGCAGCATTCAGGTGTCAATATTATTGTCACCATACTTCCTGCCAAGATCGCCAAGGTGGTAGCTGTGGTGGCCTATCTCGTTCTGATGTTTTCTGTGGTTTACTTCTTTATGAACAGTTATGAGGCTGCCATGAAAGCAGTCCGTATTCGTGGTGACATTCTTCCTTTCTCCATGAAGTATGTAAAAATGATGATCCCTGCCTCTTTCTTTATGATGTTTTTCCATCTGGCTTGGGGATTAAGTGACTTGCTTACCAGCAAAGGTATTGCTGGTAAGACAATCGGAAGCTAGGGGAGAGGAAACTATGGGTATTATCGCAGTTGTTTTTATACTTGCACTGGCTATAGGCATCCCCATTGCATTCGTTTTGGGCATATCCAGCCTGTATTACTTTTTGTTTCTTGGAAACATTCCTCTGAGCATGATCGGTCAGAAAATGTATAGCGGCATTGATAACTATATCTTGCTTGCCATCCCGTTTTTCATTCTCGCAGGCGAGCTGATGAACCGGTCCAAGATTACCGATGCCTTGATCAGCTTTTCCAATATTCTGGTTGGACGGATTCCTGGTGCTTTAGCACAGGTAAATATTGTGGCAAGCGTATTCTTTGCCGGCATTACCGGCAGTGGTGTAGCAGATACCGCCGCTCTTGGTTCCATTCTTATTCCCGCGATGGAAAAAGAGGGGTATACACCGGAGTATGCGACTGCTGTTACCGTTGCTTCATCGGTTATTATCCCATCATTCCTCCCAGTGTAGTAATGGTCATTTACTCCATGGCTACTGGTGGAGTCGGTTGGCGCATTGTTTGCAGCAGGCTATCTGCCTGGTATTCTTATTGCGTTCGCTGATGGTTCTTTTCCATACTATTATGCTAAGAAACATAACCATCCCCGAAGAACCCACAAGATTCCGATGAAGGAAGTAGTATATACATTGAAAGAGTCCATCATTGGACTGATGTGCCCAGCAATCCTGGTTACCGGTATCTTCAGTGGATACTTCACCCAAACTGAAGCTGCTGTACTGCTTGTCTTTACGCAATTATTGCAGGGCTCTTCTGCTCAAGACAATGAGCCTGAAGGAAGTCTTGATAGTTTTGTTACGCAGCGGTTACCTCTTCAGCAACATTGCTTGTTATCGCATTGGCAAAACCTCTTTCGGTCAGGTTCTTGCAATCGAAAGAATCCCCAGCTTGATCGCAAACTTTATGTTGAATCTTACTTCAAACAAGATTGTATTCCTGTTGATGACTCAATGTATTCCTGTTGTTCATGGGTATGATTATGGATCCGGGGGGCAAGTGTTTTGATCTTGGCACCAATCTTCCTCCCTATCGCATTGACCTACGGAATCAAACCATTGCACTTTGCAATCGTGATGTTGGTCAACCTTAACTTTGGCCTTATTACGCTCCGGTAGGGACCTGTCTCTATGCCGCAGCGCCAATCGCCAAGCTAAGTATTGAGAAGATCTCCAAGGCAGTATTGCCATTCATTGGCGTTGAATTGGTCGCATTGATGTTCCTTACATACATTCCGGAGCTAACACTGATTGTTCCACGTTTGCTTGGGTACATTTATTAAGAATATAAGGAGAGTCATTATATGAAAGCATTATATTACGTAGGTGAAAAAGAGATGGAGCTAAGGGAAATTCCCACCCCTGTTCCCAATGAGAATGAGTATCTGATCCAGGTCAAGTCAAACGGAATCTGTGGTTCTGACTTTGAAGGGTACATGGGCAAGACCGGACGCAGGACACCTCCCATGATCATGGGACATGAGTTCAGTGGTGTGGTTTCCAAGGCTCCGAAGGGTGGTAAATTTCAGGAAGGCCAGAAAGTGGTTATTTTCCCGAAGCCTTACTGCGGTGTTTGTGAATTCTGCAAGAAAGGAATGGTGAATGTCTGTCCGAAAGGTATTTGCATGGGAGTGCTCGATGTCAATGGCTCCATGTGTGAATATGTAACCATCGATGAGAAATATCTCCTTCCATTTGAAAGTATTAGTTTTAACGAGGCTGCATTCACAGAACCTTTGGCTGTATCCTACCGTTCAGTCTACAAGATTAGTGATGCAGAACTGGCAGAGGCTGATTATACCCTGATTATCGGAGCAGGCACCATCGGCCTGATGGCACTAGCTCTCTTGAAATACCGGGGAGCCAAGAATGTTATTGTCAGTGATGCCACAGCTTTCCGTCTCTCTGTTGCTAAGGAACTTGGGGCTGACTATGTGGTGAATCCGAGGGAGCAGGACTTCCTTGATGAAATCACCAAGATCACCGGGGGAAAAATGGTTGATATTTCCATTGAAGCAGTGGGTATTGCACCAACTGCAAAGAACTCCCTTGAGTGCCTGAAGATTGGCGGTACTGCAATCTGGATTGGCAATGCCCAGAAGATCATAGAAGTCAACATGCAGAACATTGTAACCAAGGAACTGAAGATCAAGGGTAACTATGTATACGACTTGGAGGGCTTTGCAGAGAGTCTGAGACTGTTGAGCGAGAGAAAGATCAACATCAAGCCGCTTATGACGAATGTCTATCCACTGGAAGAGGGTGTGAAAGCCTTCAAGGATTTGGAAAACAATCGCGAAGGAAAGATGCTGAAAGTATTTTTGGAGAGTTAAGTATGACTGTTAGAGATAAGGTTATCTTGGTTACCGGCGGAGCCGGAGGACTGGGAGCGGTCATGGTTGCATTGCTCTGTAATCATGGGGCAAAGCTCTATATCCTCGACCTTGATGAGAAAAAAGGGAAGGAGTTGGAAGCAGAGCTTGCCAAGAGCAAGTGCACTGCCAGCTTCATCCAGATGGATCTGACCAGTGAAGAGGCTTGGAAGAGCACTGTTGATACCGTTGTGGCAAAAGAGGGCAGGATTGATGTTCTGGTCAACAATGCCGGAATCACGCGTGACGGCATGATCATGCGGATGAAGGACGACCAGTGGGACGCCGTCTTGGCCATCAATTTAAGGGGGAC
>JAGYOG010000045.1 GCA_018399495.1 Sphaerochaeta sp. | reverse complement strand
AGGCATGTGGTTTCAAAGACCCGAACTACTTCAGCAGGCAATTCAGGAAGGTCATGGGCATGAGCCCGAAACAGTACCAGCGAATATTCACCAGCCGTTTCACCTAAATCTTATTTTTTCTCGGGGACGATCTCAATCCAGTACCCATCAGGGTCAACGATGAAATAGATTCCCATCTGCATGTTCTCATAAATGATGCAATCCATCGCGCGGTGTTTCTTCCGTGCGCCTTCAAGGTCATCAGTCTCGAAGGCAAGGTGGAATTCGTTGTCCCCAAGGTTGTAGGAATCCTTCTCCCAGTTCTTCAACCAAGTCAGCTCGAGTTGGTGTTTCGAGGATCCGTCTCCCAGGAAAGCCAAGATGAAGGAACCATCCGAGGCTTCCTTTCTCCGTACTTCCACAAGACCTAGAGCTTCTTTATAGAAAGCAAGGGATTTATCAAGATCCATTACATTAAAATTGTTATGTGCAAAATGAAACTGCATTATATCCTCCATGTTTGAGGA
Organism: Sphaerochaeta sp.; assembly: GCA_018399495.1. GTDB lineage: Bacteria > Spirochaetota > Spirochaetia > Sphaerochaetales > Sphaerochaetaceae > Sphaerochaeta. Next base: position 16,501 of record JAGYOG010000045.1, on the reverse strand, counting down.
ACCGTATTCAAGAGAATGACTTCCTTGACACGTTCCCCGAGTTCTTTTTGTAATGTACTGCATACTGAATAATCTTCCCACATGTGCATGGGAACAAGCGTGTCCACGGACACCGTCTGTACCAAATCCATCGCGCCCAAACTGTAGAATGCACCTAAACGCGGGTCAACAGGCACGAAAGCAAGGTCGAGATGACTGGGTAGCAGAGCCAATTCCTTATGGTAGTTCTCGGCCATTTCCTCATTGTACTGTTTACTCTCCCCTTCCCAGTGCCAATGGTTCAGGTCCCCGGCAAAGTAGATGGTTTTTCCCTCTACTTCCACCACAAAGGCTACCCCTTCATCAGTACTTTTGAGTGTCTTGACCACCAACCCCTCCACAATGTCCTCTTCATAGGGTCCCATCGGGTTGATGGTACAGGAGAATGGGATATCCGTGGGAGGGATATCGGAGGAGAGAAAGAAAACTGTATTCCCCTTCCGATCTGCAAGCGAGAAGATGGACGAGTCATAGTGGTCGGCATGCCGATGGCTTGCAAATACCATCAGTGGCTTGGTAGTTGAGGGAAGACTCACTGTTCCTTTTGTATAATCAAAAAGCAGGAGATACGCATCCGTTTCCAACAAGAAGGCACTATGCCCAAGGAATGTACAATTCATAGTATAACCATGGCCCAATTGCAGGTTGCTGTCAAGTTGGGCCTTACACACAAATCGGCACACATTCCAATAAACGGAAGGGCACCCCTGCTCCTCCGTTTTAGTATTGATAGTATGCTCCTACTCCATGAGAGCTGGAATCTCGGGCCACACCTTCACCCCTTTCTCAAGAAGCCAGGTATGCTCCTTTCTATAGTAGCGGGTTGTCGGCAACCACTTATCACCGGGAAGATGAGGAATCATCCACACATAGTACATTGCATACCCCGGGGCTGCGTCTTGGCTATGCGTAGTATCCGGTTTGATAAGGGAAGTATCCCCATCATGGACAACAAAAGCATCCTCATCCAAGACCGAAATCCCAAAACCCTGCTTTGGGAAGAATCGGTAATGATAAATCTCCGGATGCGGATGGTCATGAGGAGGATAACTCGACCAACGACCAGGGTGGTTAATGACCTCCCCCATCACCATGTTCGAATAGGGAGCACTCTCTCCGTCGAAAACGGTCCGAACAGTTCGATTGCTTGTCTCCTGGAGGACTCCCGCACCAAAAACTTCAGTCTTTACATCACCCTTGTCATAGAATCGTACGGGGAAGGATTGTTCGTTCTTGCACCGTTCAACAACCAGCTCACAGTCACTTTCTGCCTTGATAGTTACAGCAACGGAGGAGGGAGCATGCAATACTACTGGAGACTCGTCAATACAACTCTGACGTTCACTTGTTGCACTCCCTTCATCCCAGCTGAAGGTAATCTTTCCTTTCAGGAGCATCCAAGCACGTTCCAAGGGAAGCGTGCAGCTAATTTGCTCTCCAGCCTTCAATTTCAGAATACCGAAATCAAGCAACATTTCACTATGTGGTCCATCTAGACTGGTAATGGAAGTATATCCCCAGTCAAATGGTTTCTGTTTCTGTACGATCATGCAGAACCTCCTTGCGTCACTTCAGAAAGGATACGGGCAGTCAAAAAATTATGCAACCAGAAACAGACCCTCCTTATCTGCTGTCAAGCAATTGCAAGCTGTGGTATAGTGGGATATGCGGAGGATTTGTATATGAAAATCATAATTCTTGATGCAAATGAAACAATACTGGCTTCAAGCAGAAAAAGCGGATATGGGGTCTCCCTAGTCTATCAAGAACCATATCAGGAAGGGGATCAAGTTGTCCTGGAAGTAGATGAGCCCGGAATCTATCTCATGCAACTTGATGAGACATTGGGTACCCACCCCATCTACCTTGAGAAGGAGGCTAGCTTCACCATCCCTGTATCAGAGGTCAAGCGTACCTGTTACAGCCGCTATGCCTTCCAAGGTTCGATACATCTTCTCACACTCAGCCATGTAGACAGTCTTCCCCGCAGGAATCTTGCATGCAATCCATATGACCATCATGAGACGAAAGGGATATTCCCCCATGCAAGTGCCAATGTTGAAACCCGCGGAGAAATGGTATTTGCTGCCAGAAATGCCATCGACGGCATCTTTGCCAATGAGTATCATGGAAAATATCCTTGGACAAGCTGGGGGATCAACCAAGACCCAAAGGCCGAGCTTCATCTTGATTTCGGAAGACCAGTCATCATCGATGAGGTTAGGCTCACCCTCAGGGCAGACTGGCCACATGACAGCTGGTGGAGCGATGCAACGTTCATAGACAGCGATGGAGACATCACCCATATCTCCTTGGAGAAATCATCGCTTCCTCAACGATTCCCTGTTCAGCAGAAAACCATCACTTGTCTCACGCTCTGCAACCTGAAAAAGGCTGATGATGCCTCTCCGTTCCCAGCCCTTACCCAGATTGAGGTGTATGGAACCGAGGGATAATGCTGCCAGATTCATTGAAATATTCTATTTCCTAATCGATGCAACCACCTTTGGGGCAGGGGAGGTATGAAACATATACAAGATGACGCCTTTCACACATGTATTACAATTTCACCCATCTGTTCAGACTTCCATGATAGAATAATAGAATGGACCACAGCATGAACCGAAGCCGTATTATTCCAGCAATCTGTATCTTTCTATTGATACTCTTTGCAATTATACAGTTTGAACTAGCCTTCAGAGAGCTGGTAGAAACAATTGAACAATCTATTGATGAATCTCCTCAATTCTTTCCATTAAATAGATGGAGACTCCAGAGACATGTTCTACTGATAGTTATGGCTTGTCTCGGCTTCCTTCTAGTTATCAGTAATAATAAAGGATCACAATCGTTTCTATTCATTCTGCAAACACTTGGATTCGGAATTACACTCTTCTCTGATACCTTCGCTGATTTCTCAGTACTTACTCTCTTCTTGGCCATGTGCCTTGAACTGCATTTGTTATCCACCCATCGCATAGCCACCACGCTCTCGCTGGGTTACGGTCTTGCTTTGGTTCTCTTTCCACGGGTGGACTCCTCATGGTACTTCATATCCCTGCCATTCTCTTCAGAAAAACGGCTTGCTCTCGCCTTCTATTCCTTGCTCTTTATTCTAATTTTCCACCTTTTCCACAAGATTCTAGAAGAACTGGAGCATGAAAAGTCTTCAAACAACTACCTCAAACGTTCTGTTGTTGAACTTTCCAGTGCCAATGTTGGCTTTCAGGACTATGCATCAAGAGCCAAGGAAATTGCATCCAGGGAAGAAAGGAACAGGATAATTAGAGAAGTACATGACTCCACAGGCTACACACTTACCAATATCACAATGATGATGGAAGCTGCAAAAAGCCTCATCTATTCGAATCCAGCCAAGCTCATGGATATACTCACGAAGACCAAGGAGATTTCGCAATCATCATTGCAGCAAATACGAAAAACGTTACGAATTCTCGGAAAAGAAAAAGAACAGGTTGAAAATCCGTTGCATGTGTTGCATCGTATTTTTACTACCTTTGAACAGGCAACCAATGTACGGGTCCAAGTAGAATACCGGAATATTGGCATGGCCCCCCAGCATCTGATAGATGCTACGCTTTTCAGAATAGTCCAAGAGAGTCTGACCAATGCATTTTGGCATGGGGAAGCAACCCAGGTCAGTGTACAATTCAGGTATGAGGAGAATGAGGGCCTAACTGCCATTATTGCTGACAATGGTAAAGGGGCTGCCACCATCAGCGAAGGGATTGGTCTAAAAAGCATGCGTGAGCAACTCAGTGAAATTGGTGGCTCTGTATCTATACAAACTATCAAAGGATCAGGATTCCAGTTGAATATATGTATTCCAAATCAGGAGCTTTAAATATGGAAACCAGAAAACGAGTCCTCCTTGTGGATGATCAGAAGCTTTTTGTAGACAGCCTACGCCTTGTAATCGATTCGCGCTCAGAAGAACTGGAAGTAGTCGGGGTTGCCTATGATGGGATCAGCGCTCTTGAGATGACCACTGAACTCGAACCAGATTTGGTCGTGCTTGACGTTCGTATGCCAAATATGGATGGCGTGGAAACAATCAAGTTGATCAAGAAAGCCAAGCCATCCCTAAGAGTCCTGATGCTCACCACCTTTGATGATGACGAACAGGTCACCCAAGCACTTGGCTATGGAGCTGTTGGTTATTTACTCAAGGACATGGCTCCAGATGACCTGATAAATGCCATGAGAACCGCCACTGAGGAGAATGTACAACTCTCTTCCTCTGTAATACAGAAACTCCTCAAACAAAAAAATCAAGAACAGATTGCAACCGAGGAGGAAAAGATAAGTCCCCCTGTTAATGATACCATAGGAAAGGTTACCCCTCGGGAGGCTGACATCCTGCATCTCATCGCTGATGGATACAATAACAATGAAATCGCAGAAAAGCTTAAGATCGCTGTTCAAACAGTTAAGAACCGCGTAAGTGAGATGTACTTCAAGTTTGATGTCCATGACCGCCTCCACCTCATGCGAAAGGCGAAAGAATTAGGCTTTGGGAGAAGAACCGGTACTTAAGTACCGGTTCTTCACTGTTGAAACAGGTACAAAAGCTTCTTGTGTTCAGCTTTTAGTACAGTAAGCTTAAGTCAAGAAAACAAAAAGGAGAAAAATCGTATGAAAAAATACTCAACGATTTTCGTGATGTTACTCGTTCTGACATTACTGCCCGTCTCACTATGGTCTGGTGCACAACCAGAAACAAAATCTGATGTTGTAGAACTTACCGTATGGTTTGGTCGAGAGAACTTCATCCCCGATGAAGGTTTTGATGCATTCCATGCCAAATACCCTAACATCAAGGTAACGGCGGATGTCATACCCCTCGAACAAGCATTAACAGAAGGTGCTAAGGCAATCGGAGCAGGCGTTGGACCAGACATTCTTCAAACCGACTCCCGCAGACTCCCACCGTTTGTAGAAGCTGGAATGCTTCAACCCATGGATTCCTATATGGAACAATGGAAACAGGAAGACCCAGCTACCTATAATGCACTCTCATCTTCTGCATGGGAGCATGCTAAGCATAATGGAAAACTCTATGGAGTCAATATTTATGCAGGTCCGTTCAACAACGTCTATCGCATAGACTGGTTGGAACAACTGGGAATGGACGTACCAGAAACTTGGGAAGAAGTACTTGATGTAGCCCGCGCAACCAGAGATGCAGGATTGGGATACGGATTTGTTGTTCGGGGCCCCAACAGCACACCTTGGTTCTTCGCACACTACATGGCAATGGGTGGAAAGTTTGTAGAAAACGTGATTCAACTTGACTCTCCTGCCGGTATCTATGCATTGAATTTCTACCAAACCCTGGTAAAAGAAGATTTGGTTAGTGATGACGTAATCGCTTGGGGCTCTGGTGACATGCGTGCAGCATTCATCACCGGTCGTGCAATGATGGCTCCTATCGGCACCAACATTTTCCCGAATATTCAGGAAGAGATGAAGTATGGTGAGAAGTGGGGAGCAACCCCGATGCTTCCTAGAGAGGGATATGAGGAAGATTATTCCTATGCATCACTTGGATGGCCTTTCTTGGTAACCTCCAATTGTGAGCATCCCTATGAAGCAAGCCTTGTACTACGCTATTTGGCAGAAAATGACAATGCAATGAGCGTTGCACGTCGCTATCAGCCGACTACTGTAACTACAGTCTGGAATGATCCTGCTTATCTTGCTGAACAACCTTGGTCTGGTGATTTCGAGGAAGCCTTGAACAACATGACAAGGACCCCTGCTACTGTATTCATCACAGAGGTCGACAATATCGTACTCGATGCCCTTGGAGAGGTCATGGAGAACGTGAACGCAGATCCTGCTGAGGTTGCAAAACGCTACCAGAAGCAACTCGACGCATTAGGCAAATAAAAATACTGATGTAGAGGATGGGGGTTCCCTTCTGAACCCCCATTACTTTTACCCAAAATAGGAAACACTATGAAAACATCACTCTTTCATAAGCGTAGAAAAAACCTCATGCCATATTTGATGGTCATCCCGACAATCCTGTTGGTGACCGGGGTACTCGGCTATGCAATCCTGATAGCACTCAAAGACTCGTTCTACAAGTATCCACTCCTAAGCTTCAATGCAAAAGGTACATTTGTTGGTTTTGACAATTACGCAAAGTTATTGGCAGACTATAATTTTCAGAATGCCGTCGGAGTAACCTTTATATTTGTTTTTGGAACTGTTCTCCTAGGTATCATATTATCCTTTATCCTTGCACTTTCCATTTACCATTTGAAAAACAAAGCGCGGATCTTCCGTACGCTTACCCTCATTCCGTATCTCATAAGTGGTGTTGCCGCTGCAATCATGTGGCGATTCCTCTTCAACGGTGAAGTTGGGTTTATCAACCATGTAATTAGAACACTCGGAGGTACTCCAATCAGCTGGTTGAGCAACCGCTATCTTGCCCTGATGGTCGTAACACTTGCCAATGTATGGAAGATGTTCCCGATGTCAACCATGTTGTTGCTTGCCGGATTGCAGGTTATTGATCCCGATATCTATGATGCAGCAACGGTAGATGGTTCAAATTGGCATTCAACATTTTTCAAGATTACGTTGCCTTTATTGGGGTCATACCTCGCCACCAGTCTTATCTGGTTGACTTTCGGTAGCTTCAATATGTTCAACATCATTTACCCACTAACAAGTGGAGGTCCCAACCGGGCAACCGAGGTCATGGCTATATACATGTATGACTTGGCATTCCAACACCTCGATTTCTCCAGTGCCTCGGTAGTTATGATATTCCTGCTCATGTTGAATCTTGGATTCAGTATTTTCTATTCCCGCATATTCCGAAACAAGGTATGACAAGGAGACAATGATGCCCAATTCAAAAACTCATGCTGGGGCAAATCCAGCATACCACCGAATAGCAAACCTGATAGCTTGGACTTTTTTGACGCTTATGATGGTTTGGCTTTTCCTTCCCTTAATCTGGTCGGTAACCACTACGTTCAAGACTGCCATTGAAACATACCGCGTTCCGGTAAAAATTCTCCCTGAGAATCTCTCATTTCACAACTATATCAAGATACTTACTGATGCATCCTTTCCTCGATATCTCTTCAATACAGTATACTTGACGGTCATCACGACCTTACTGACAGTAATAATCAGCATCTGGCCTGCTTATGCTTTCTCAAGAATGAAGTTCAAGTTCCAGCATATCCTATTGCTATTCATCATGATTCCCAGACTTATTCCCCGTATCAGCGTAACAATCCCGTTGTATAAGATTATTGTGAGCGCTGGATTGCTCAATACCTATACGGCGTTGATTATCACCTACACCATGACATCCCTCCCATTTGCAGTCTGGATTCTCTCTGGTGTATTCCAGTCGATTCCAAAGGAGATCGAGGATTCAGCATTCGTTGATGGAGCTCAACTTATCCAAACGATGTTCAGGATTATGATCCCGATTGCAAGTTCTGGCGTGGTAACGGTTATCATATTCACTGTCCGTGAGGCATGGAATGAATTCCCCTTTGTTCTCTCGTTCACCAATTCAGCGACGATGCGAACACTTCCCTACCAGCTCTACATGTTCCGGGACACACTGGGCATTGAAGATTGGCCTCTCATCAACACCTTTGCCATCGTTACAATCATCCCCATTTTGGTGGTCTACTTCATATTCTCGAAGAAAGTCACCAGTGGAATTATTCAAGGTGCTCTAAAATAACAACTACAGCAATCAAGGGAAGAAACAACATTACAAGGAATCATCCTTGCACGGAGGTATTATGGACACACAAGAACTGAAACACTTGCAGAACAAAGCGAAAGAGATCCGCCAACTTACAATACAAGAGATTGGTAATCTTGGACTTGGCCACATCGGTGGTTCTCTCTCAATTGTCGATATTTTAACATTGCTCTATTACAAAATGATGGAGAACATCGACCCATTGGATCCCAGAAAAGAAGGAAGAGATAAATTGGTTCTCTCAAAAGGACATGCAGGTCCTGCCCTCTACTCTGTCCTTGCCGATAAGGGGTATTTCCCTAAAGAGTGGTTGATGACCTTAAACCAGGGCGGAACCAATCTCCCAAGTCACTGTGACATGAACAGGACCCCTGGAGTTGATTTTACAACAGGTTCCCTCGGACAAGGCAGTTCAGCTGCAGCAGGTATTGCACTTGCAGAGAAGTTCAAGAACAGTGGAGCTACCACCTACCTAATCATAGGAGATGGAGAAAGCCAAGAGGGACAGATCTGGGAGATGGGAATGTTCGCAGCCCAATACAAATTGGACAATCTCATTACCTTCATGGACTACAACAAGCTACAGATTGATGGTACTACAAGTGAAGTAATTGACTTGGAAGATATCGTCCAGAAGTGGAATGGATTCGGTTGGTTCGTGCAACGCGTCGATGGCCATGATATAGAGGTGCTTGAAGAAGCAGTTCTGAAGGCAAAAGCCCAGAGCGAAAAACCTTCGATCATTATCTGTGACACCATCAAGGCAAAGGGATTCTCCCCTGCACAGGGGCTACAGTCCAGCCACCACATGGCGTTTTCAAAAGAAGTGGCACAAAAAGCCCTCGATGATTTACTTGCAGAGTAACGGGAGAGATAAGATGAAAGATATTACAAGCTACACTGATTTGCGTGCTATCTACACCGATACACTCATTGACCTTGGTAAAAGCGACGAGCGAATACTTGTCATGGAAGCAGATTTGATGAGTGCCTCAGGAACAAAGCCGTTTAAAGAGGCCAATCCCACCCGGTTGATCAACTGCGGTGTCGCAGAAGCCAATATGGTAGGAGTTGCAAGCGGCCTCTCCTCACAAGGTTTCATTCCATTCGTTAACACGTTCGGCTGTTTCGCGACCCGTCGAGCCTACGACCAATTCTTCTTATCCGCCAACTATGCTCGTCAGAACGTAAAATTGGTTGGAACAGACCCGGGTGTTACAGCTACCTACAACGGTGGAACGCATATGCCTTTCTGTGATGCTGCATTGACCAGGGTAATACCTGATTTGGTAGTCGTTGAACCAGGTGATGGATACTCCTTACACCATCTTTTGAAAGCAGTTTATGAACACAAAGGTTCGGTTTATATGAGACTTCAGAGAAAAGGTAATCCGATCGTTCATAGCAAAGATACCAAGTTTGAACTTGGTAAGGGCATTGTGGTTCAGGATGGTAGTGATGTTACCTTGATTGCAACAGGGGCCTTGATGCTCTCCCAAGCTATTGAAGCAGCCAAGGAACTCGCCAAGGAGAACATCAAAGCTGCTGTCATCGACATGCATACCATCAAACCCTTGGATGAGGAACTCACACTCGCATATGCAAAAAAGACTGGAGCAATTGTAACCTGTGAAAATGCACAGATGATCGGTGGATTGGGCGGTGCTGTTTCAGAATTCCTTAGCGGAACGGCTCCCACCATCGTGAGGAGAGTTGGGGTACAGGATCTCTTTGGTGAGGTTGGTCAACTCGACTATCTCATCGATCGGTTCGAACTAACACCCGAGCACATTGTACAGGAAGCCAAGAAGGCTATCTCGCTTAAATAATTCATAAGGATTCATACTGATGGGAGCTGACAAGCTATATGGAATTGGTGTTGATTTTGGTACAGACTCTGTCCGTGCAAGCCTCGTTGCTTACGTGGACGGAAAAGTACTCGCCAGCACTTCTGTAGATTATCCTAGGTGGAAACAAGAGCTGTATTGTGAGAGTAGTATTGCCCAGTTTAGGCAACACCCTCTCGATTACCAAGAGTCCCTTTTATTGACGCTTGAAAACCTGCTTTCCCCCTTTGATGATACTGTTCGCAGTGCTGTCGGCTCCATCGGTGTTGGTGCAACAGGGTCTACTGTTGCTCCAGTGAATGAAGAAGGAACTCCCTTGGCCATGCTGTCTTCCTTCATGGAGGATCCCGCTGCTATGTTCCATCTCTGGAAGGACCACACATCAAGTGAGGAGGCTAGCTCTTTCAACACACTTGCAGGATTATTCAAGGAAAACTACACCCGTTTCCAGGGCAAATACTCTTCCGAGTGGTTCTGGGCAAAGATTGCGCACACTGGCAAGAAGGCACCCCATATCAAAGAGGCAAGCACATCTTGGATTGAACTCTGTGATTGGATCATACACCTACTTGTCGGAGGTAATCGAATTACATACCGCAGCAAATGCGCAGCCACCCACAAAGCATTATGGAACTCCAACTTCGGAGGGTTGCCTTCTCAGGAATTTCTCCGTGCGTTCGATTCCTATGCTGCATCAGTTGGGGAACGCTACACGCAAAGGCCGGAAGTAAGTAGTGCAAAAACAGGGAATCTCAACATAACATGGACATCTCTTTTAGGACTTCCCGAGGACGTAATCATCGGGGGGAGCTCGCTCGATGCCCATGCAGGGGCTGTTGGAGCAGGAATCAAGGAAGGCACGCTGGTTTCAGTATTAGGGACCTCTGCCGTGCATATGACCCTACTTCCCTATGGCGAGGAAACACAAACAGAGAATCTGACAAAGTTTGCTGGCCTCGCTGAAGACTCGATTATTCCTGGGTTCTGGGGGGTGGAGTCAGGACAAGCAGCCTTCGGGGATGTTCTTTCCTGGTACTCCCGTCTACTTTCAACATTTGTGGAACCAAAAGAAGAGTTGTTGCCACGCTTGGATAAACTCCTCGAACATTCGAAGAAGGAGCACGAAGTTACCGCTTTGGAGTGGCTCAACGGCAGGCGCTATCCTGATACCAGTGACGCTGTTCGCGGTGCTCTGCTCTCATTGGACCTCTCTACAGATGCTGCCTCAATATATGGGGCTCTCTCCAATGCAATTCTCTTCGGATTGAAACGTATTGTACAAGGAATGCAAGAAAGTGGTATTTCCATTGAACAAGTACGGGTGACGGGCGGAATAGCGAGGAAGTCACCGGTTTTGATGCAACGCCTCAGCACCATCCTTAATCTTCCGATTCTTGCACTTATGGAAAAAGAAACGTGTGCACTTGGAGCTGCAATGTATGGTGCTGTTGCCATGGGAAGGTTCGCCGATCTTGGAAAAGCACAAGAAGCTATGGCTGCCAAGGAAGGAATACCCTATACACCTATCAAGGAAGATGTCCCATTCTATGCTGAGCGATATCAAGACTATCTGCGCTATGCAAAGGCTTTGGAACCTGTTGCAGTTAATCCCGTTTAAAATTGACACAACTTGGAAAAGATAATTTTCACACCTATCTCCATAAGTACCCAATTTAGCAAACGGTCTACATCTGGATTCTGGACCAAAGGGGTTAAAACATTTGAACATTGGTGATCTATGACCAGAAATCAGAAGGGGATTGTTCTTTACCGGTTTGGAATATTACATCAAAAGATAGCACAGAAGCACTTCTGACTTCTGAGGCACAACATTAACCAGGAGGCTCAAATAGTATGAAAAAGATTAAAGTCGGAGTAGCAGGCTATGGAGTAATTGGACAGCGACTCGCTGATGGAGTTGCCTTGCAGGATGACATGGAATTGGTAGGTGTAGCAGATGTAGCCCCCACCCTGAGTGTACGTGCTCTCAAGGAAAAAGGCATGCCCTACAAGCTGTTCACTGCAATGCCGGATAACACAGCAGCACTCGATGAGGCAGGTATCCCCATTAGTGGCTCTCTGGAAGATTTGGTCCAGCAGGTCGATGTAATGCTCGATGCCACAAGCGCAGGAGTGGGACTGAAAAATAAGGGAATCTATAAGAAATACGGAAAGAAAGCGGTATTCCAAGGTGGGGAGAAAAACGCCATCGCAGATGTATTCTTCCACGGTTATGCAAACTACGAAAAGGGGCTTGGGGTGGATTACCTCAAGCTTACCAGCTGCAATACCACTGGCTTGATTCGAGCAGTGGACTGTCTCGACCGCGAAGTGGGGGCAGAGAAGGTTGCTATCACAATCATCCGTCGTGTTGCTGACCCTGGTGACTACCATCGTGGCCTGACCAATGCACTGCAGATAGACAAGGCACCCAGCCATCAGGCAGTTGACCTGATGACCATCATGCCACATGTTGATGCTACCGGTATACTGGTCCACACCCCGGTAACCCATGGCCATATCATCACTGTCGTGCTCACACCGAAGAAGGATATCTCGGTTGAAGAAGCTATCGCAATCTTTGAGAAACATCCTCGTATCCGAGTGGTCTCGATCGATGAAGGGTTCCTCGGTAACGCCAGCCTCTTCCGCTATGCACGTGACCTAGGGAATCCAAGAGGTGACATGTATGAGATTGCGCTCTGGAAAGACTCCGTGGTCAAGAGCGGCAGGGACTTGATGTTTGCCATCAACATCCCTCAGGAGTCGGTGGTCATCCCTGAGAACATAGATGCGATCAGAGCTGCTATGGAGATGCAAAGCGACCGTGAGAGCGGCACCTCTGAGACCAACAAGTATTTAGGAATTGGAACATGGAAAAAGTAACACAGATCCGTATGCGCAGTCTGGATGATGTGGAACTTGCAGGGCGGACGGTTATCTTCCGCCCTGATATCAATTCCCCCATCGATCCCAAGACCAAAAGCATTGTTAATACCAACAGGCTGGAGAAAGCGGCCCCAACACTCAAGGCACTGCTTGATGGGGGGGCAAAGGTAGCCTTGATCGCTCATCAGGGTGACACCTTGGACTACCAGAACCTCATACCCCTTGTTGAGCATGCTCAGATTCTGAGCAAACTCACCGGCTACGAAATTGCCTATCTCGATGATGTCTGTGGCCCCACAGCCATCCAGACGGTACGCTCCCTCAAGGAAGGACAAGCGGTGGTGTTGGGTAATCTTCGCTATTTATCAGAAGAGATTACCGCCTTCGAGAAGGAAGTGAAACTCAAGCCTTCCGAAATGCTTGAAACTTGGTTGGTGCGCTCATTGGCCCCATTAGCTGACCTGTATGTCAATGATGCCTTCGCCGCTGCACACCGCAATGCACCCTCAATGGTGGCATTCCAGGAGTTGTTGCCTACTGCAGGAGGAAAACAACTGGTTGCAGAGTACACTGCCCTTTCCAAGGTTGCATCACAGCCAATACACCCCTGTGTCTTTGTCTTGGGGGGTGGGAAGATCAGCGATGCCTTTGGCATGATGCGCAATGTGCTGGAGAGCAAAACAGCTGATTCCATACTTTGCGGGGGGATCACTGCACTGGTAATGTTACTGGCAAAAGGTGTTTCGTTGGGTGATTCTACTTGGAACTTCCTTAAGGATCGTGACCTGTTGCCGTTTGTCGACCAGGCAAAGCAGTTGCTTGCATCCTGGCCTGAAGCGTTTGTCATTCCCCTCGACCTCGCCTATGAAGAGGATGGGAAACGAAAAGAAGCAACTATCGAGACGATAGCCGCATCGGAAGCGTTGCAAAGCAGGTTGTTCCCCGATCTTGGAGAACAGACCATCGAACGATATAAGCGTGTAATTGCAGAAGCAGGGTCTGTCTTTGTGAATGGCCCAGCTGGGGTGTATGAAGATGAGCGTTTTGAGAAGGCAACCAGAGAAATCTGGACTGCTATCGCTGAGGCTGATGGATATACCGTCGTAGGAGGTGGAGACACCATTACCGCGGCAACTCGCTTCACTGACCTTGGGCAGTACTCCTATGTCTGTACCGCAGGAGGAGCGATGGTTCGTTTTCTCTCAGGCAAAAAACTCCCCTTGATAGAAGCGATGGAAAAAGCCTGGGAACGAGATGGCGAGGAGTAACGTATGCAGCTGAGCATCCCTTATCATGGGAAGAAAACGGTTGAGATCAATCTACCAGAAGCACAGCTTCTAGGAATCCTTGAACCCAATGCAATTCCATCTCATGGAGAGAAGGAAGCATTGCTTGAAGCAACAACCGAGGTTGCTGCATTCCTCAAGGAAGCAAGGAAGGTTCTGGTGATCATCAATGATGCGACCCGCCCGACTCCTACGCAAGCGATGCTCAGCTCACTGCTCCCCCAGTTTGAAATGGCTGGCATTTCTGATGAACAGATAATCATTCTGGTAGCAACAGGAGCTCATCGAGGAGTAAAGGATGGGGAGCTGGAACAGCTCCTGGGAATCTACGCACAACGCTTGAAAAACCGGTTGATCAGTCATGATGCAAAGGATGCAACATCTTTGGTCAGTGTAGGTGAAACTCGTAATGGTACTCCTATCCTCCTCAACAAACTCCTCTTTTCCTGTGACCACATCGTGGTGACAGGAAGTGTGGAACCTCACTACTTCGCAGGATTCACTGGAGGAAGGAAAGCGTTTTTACCTGGTATTGCAGGGTTTTCTACCATTGAGGCCAATCACAAGCTGGCAATCCAGGACGAAGCACACTCGCTTGCCTTGGAAGGGAATCCAGTACATGAGGATATGATGGATGCCCTAACCCATATCAAGGCACCAATATTCTCTCTCATGACAGTATTGGACAAGGACCAAAAAGTGGTAGCAGCTACAAGCGGTGATATCGTTCAATCCTTCTTGGAAGCAGTCGAGATTGCTCGCTCTGTGTTCTGTGTACCGGTGAAGGAACAGGCGGATGTAGTGATCTCGATAGCCAAGTTCCCTATGGATATCAATCTCTATCAAAGTCAGAAAGCAATAGACAATGGGTCTCTGGCGGTTAAGGATGGAGGTACCCTTATACTTGTTGCTTCTTGTAGAGAGGGTATTGGAGATGAAGCGTTTGCCAAGCTTCTTGGTTCATGCAGTTCCCCTAACGAAGCCCTTGAGAAGATCAATGCTGCGTACAAGCTAGGCTATCACAAGGCTGCAAAGATGGCTTCCGTGAGCAAGCGAATCACGGTCCAAGCCTATACAGAACTACCTGATGAACAGGTAACATCGCTCTTCCTTGTACCCACACACAATCTGCAACAAACGATGGATGATGCCTTGCAGAACGCTAGAGATCAGGGAGTAACAAACCCAACTGTACTGGTACTCCCGGATGGTTGTGTCACGGTTCCTTCTCTTGACTAAGCAATTCCTTGCGCTTTACTGAACAGTACCCACCCTCACCGCTTTTTCTTCAGCCTCAATTGCCAACTCTATTGCCCTGAAGGTATGTTCCTGTTTCATTGCTGTTTCACTGCGGTCTAGGCTATCCCTGATCAAGCGGCCGAAGTAGGGAAACCCCACTTTTCCACCCACGTGAAAATGCTTTTCTCCCTCTCCATCAACCAAAATCACATGGTCGCCTTCTTTGGAGGCAGCAACATCGATGTACTTTCGTAGCTCTAGGTACCCCTTGGTTCCCACAATGAACATTCGTCCATCTCCCCAGGTACCCAATCCATCGGGAGTATACCAATCGAGAGAGAAGTAACAGGGAACTCCATTGCTTGCGGTAAAGCAAGCATCCCCAAAATCCTCCAACCCAGGATACTCTTTATGGTATAGATTACCTACCCTACTGGAAATCAGGGTAGCATCTTCTGCCCCGCTGAACTGAAGAATCTGTTCGAGTTGATGACTCCCGATATCTACCAGGATACCCCCGTACTTTTCTTTGTCGAAGAACCAATCTGGTCTACTCTTCTCAGAGAGACGATGAGGTCCCCAACCACGAATTGAGACAATATCACCTATCGCTCCTTGCTTCAGCAACTGTTCAGCATAGACAGCAGATTCAACATGGAGCCTTTCGCTGTAGTAGACAAACCACTTACAGCCAGTCTCAGCAACCTTGCTTCGGGCCATGCTTACCTGTTCTTGTGTGGTAAAAGGAGGTTTGTCTGAAAAGTAATCCTTTCCATGCTCAAGAGCCTCTAATCCCAAAGGACCACGGTTTGAGGGAATTGCGGCACTGGCAATCAAATGAACTGATGGATTCTCGAGCACCTCCTCTTTGGAAGTTGCCTGCTTTACCGAAGGGAACTTTTCTTGGAAGGCTTTCACTTTCTTGTCATCTGGATCATACACAAATGCAATATCTGCACCTGCCTCAAGTAATCCGTTACACATACCATAGATATGGCCATGATCAAGTCCTATAACACCGACAACGAATTCGCCTCTCTTGCAAACCGGTTGGGGCTTACCCTCGGGAGCATACTGCTGTCCATCCATCTTATTCATGTGCGAACTCCTTATTTTCCCATCGTACCGAGACTGATCTCGCTAGACTCCTCAAGATTCTCTACTGACTTGAGCTTTTTGTTGTACCGCACCAACCTTGCACGCATTCCCTCAGTGGTATAGAAAGGATCATCCTTGGCAAGAGGTAATGTGACGCTCTTGTGTTCCGTTGCAGATTTATACATTGCACTAATCAGCTGTACAGCTTTTCTTCCTTCTTCACCTGTTACCAAAGGAGTTGTTCCTTCTCGTATAGCCAGCAGGATATTCTCCAACTGAGCTTCATGGCCTTCCGCTTTAAGCGAAGGAAGTGATTCATATAATGCATTCAG
>JAGYOG010000044.1 GCA_018399495.1 Sphaerochaeta sp. | reverse complement strand
ATCTTGGTGGTCTTCCACTGTTCCAATCTCTCTATTCTTCCCTGCGCTAATATCTGTCAATAATCATGGTAAAAATCCAACATTTGCACATCAAATTCTTCCATCCCCTCTTAAGGGGGCGTTCTTTTAGAGTATCCGACATATTCTCTTTTCGTCAAGTATCGAGCGATACTTGTTGATTTGAATCAGTCTGTGTTCTCGTTGCCGAACAAGGAGGAATGTTAAACCCTATTGCACATTTTGTCCAGCACTTTTTAAAGAAATTTTTCACTATAGACTAAGTTACCTCAAATTAACAAATTACATTCTTATTGAGAAATTTCAATATTAGCGATATGGTATAAAGAGAAAGGAAACACACATGCAGAACATCAGAACAGTATTAGCTCAAGATATTCCGTATCTCTACTCTATTGCCCTCAAGACTGCATTTGCAGGACTTGACGGCACTCCATATTTCAATGACACTTGGTGTGTCGGCCATTATTATGCAGCTCCCTACTTCTTTTTTGAACCGGACCTCTGTTATGTAGCGCTTGATGAAAATGGAACACCTTCTGGTTATGTAGTGGGAACCAGCGACACTGCATCTTTTACTGCCTGGCTCCAGAAATCTTGGCTTCCTCCTTTACAAGAGCATTACAAACACCAACAGGAGTTTATAAGTGATGCAGAAGAATCTGTCATCAAAACGCTCCTCAAAGGACCTGGACAAGGAATATGGCAAAACCTAGGGTATCCAGCACATCTGCATATCGACCTACTCCCACACCTACAAGGAAAGGGTTTGGGACGGAGTCTGATGGAAACCTTCATAACCGCTGTACAAGAAAAAGGTGTCCCAGGCATCCACCTTGGAGTGGATGGCCGGAACACCCGTGCATATGGCTTCTATGAGCGAATGGGTTTCACCATCCTTGAACAACAGAGCTGGGGCTCGATATTCGGGAAAAAGTTATCTTAGTCAGCATCCACTCCCCATTTGATTTTCAGGTATTCCAAGTCACTGGCAAGCCTGTTGATTGCATTGGTAAGTCGTTGTGCACGTTTTTCTTCGAGGTTTTTCTCCTTCCCCGCGTTTTCCAGACGCTGTACAACGGAGAGTAGGTTGGCCTCTTGCTTCTTCAACTCCTCCAATGCCTCATTGAGCTGCCTGAAGTATGGAAGCATGATTTCTTCCATTGGCTCAGCAAATGGGAATGTCTCCTCTTTCAGCAAGTCGAAACGATCCAGTACTTTCGGTGCATATGCCTTGACACCCAAAGTCTTGGAAACATAGGAAGCAAACCACGGGGCCACCTCTTTATCACCATGAACAATGAAGGCCTGTCGTGGTTCCTTCTTGAAGCTGGTCAGCCATTTCACCAATCCATCTTGGTCAGCATGCCCACTGATACCGTGCAATTCATTTACTTCACAACGTACGTCTATCTGTTCACCAAATATGGTGACATGCCGTGCTCCCTCGAGAATGGAACGCCCCAGCGTACCACCTGCCTGGTACCCGCTGAACAGGACGGTACATTCGCTTCTCCATAGATTATGCTTGAGATGGTGCTTGATCCTACCTGCTTCACACATTCCACTGGAACTTATGATTACGCAACTCTCCTTGCGTCGGTTCAAAGCCTTAGAACCTTCTACATCCGTGATGGTCACCAAGGAGGGGAACAGTATAGGATTGATTCCCCTGTTCACCAGCTCCATGGTCTCATCATCCATGTAACCGAATAAGTTTCCTGCAAACACATGGGTCGCCTTCACAGAAAGGGGACTATCTACAAATACAGGTATTTCATGAAAGGTTGGACAGAGTTTTTTCTCAATGATGACTCTCAATAAATAGAGCATCTCCTGTGTCCTTCCCACTGCAAAAGCAGGAATGATCACATTACCACCGCGTTTAAATGTTCTCTCGATGATACCTGCAAGTTCTTCTGCCCTTATGTTTGTTGGAATTGAGTTTCCAACAGCATTCTCGGGTTTTTTATGCACCCGATTTCCATAGGTTGACTCCATCACTACAAAGTCCGCAACATCAATATAATCTGGGTCCTTGATCAATGGCTGGTCAAAATTGCCAATATCTCCAGAAAATACCAGTTTGCGGTGTTCCTTTCCTTCACTGAGCCACAACTCGATGGAGGAGGAACCAAGCAGGTGTCCTGCATCATTAAATCGCACCTTGATACCCTCATCGATCGTACAGACCTTCTCATACTCGCAAGGAGAAAAGAACTGCATCGAATCCTTCGCATCTTCTACGGTGTACAAAGGAGCTACTCCCTTTTTGCCTGCGCGTTTTGCTTTCCGACTTTTCCACTCAGCCTCCATTTCATGGATATGACCACTATCGGCAAGCATGATCTCACACAGATCCACAGTTGCTGATGTACAGAAAATCTTTCCTTCGAACCCCTCCTTCACCAACAAGGGAATACGGCCGCTGTGGTCTATATGAGCATGGGTAAGGAACACATAATCAATGGCATGTGCGTCAAAAGGAAGATCCATGCCTGACTCTTTCTCATCATTGCCTTGGGGGAGACCGCAATCGACAAGCAAATACTTGCCGTTTACCTCCACCAACGTACAACTACCTGTTACTTGTTGTGCTGCTCCGAAAAACGTTATATGCATAGTGAGTACCTCTCTACTACATACAATACGACTGTTATGCACACGATGCAATTGCTAATCTAAATCCGACGTACCTTGTAATACAAAGCTTGATTGGGTATCCTACGTAAAAGGAAGAAAGCCTATGGATGCAAATATAAAAACGAACCGTACCTTGCAGGTTGTACGTACCATCAAGGCACTCAACAAAAACAATATTAATGCCCGTTTCATTGAAACAGCACAAGATGTTGTTCCAGTAGTCACTTCGCTTCTCACGAAGGGAGAGAGTGTTGCAGTGGGAGGGTCTGTGACTCTTAAGGAAACTGGAGTCCTGGAGCTTCTGAGGAATGGGGAGTACACCTTTTATGACCGTTACAAACCAGATCTGGACAAAGAGGGAGTAACTGAAGTTCTCCATAAAAGCTTCTTTGTCGACACCTATCTTGCCAGCGCCAATGCCGTTACTGAACATGGAGAGCTATACTGTGTTGACGGAACCAGCAACCGGGTGGCAGCCCTGCTCTATGGCCCAAAACAGGTCATCCTTGTGGTTTCCTGGGACAAGATTGTCCCTGATTTGGTAAGTGCCATCCTCAGGGTAAAGCAAATTGCCGCACCCGCTAATGCCAGAAGGTTGGATACTGGTGCGTATTGTGTAGAGAGTGGAAAGTGCATCAATGCCCACTGCGATGCAAACAACCTCATGGCTCTTTCAGCTGGAGCGTGTGAACACACCATCTGTTCGAACTATGTGGTGTTCAGTCACCAGCAAATAAAAGGAAGAATAAAAGTTCTCATTATCGGTGAGAGTCTCGGATATTGATTTGGAGGAATCATGACAGCAGATTTTACGTATTATACCCCCACCCGTGTCATCTTTGGAAAAGATACAGAGAAGCAAGTAGGAACCTTGGTCAAGGAACAAGGTTGCAAGAAGGTCCTGCTTCACTACGGATCACAGAGCGCCAAGAGAACCGGATTGCTTGACCGAATAAAAGCATCACTGGATGCAGAAAATATCAGCTATGTGGAACTCGGCGGCGTAGTTCCCAACCCGCGTCTCAGCAAGGTCCATGAAGGTATTGAGCTGGGTAAGCGTGAGGAATTCGACTTCCTGCTCGCAGTTGGTGGCGGTTCGGTCATCGACTCAGCAAAGGCAATCGGCTACGGATTGTACCATGGTGGCGAGGTATGGGATTTCTATGAACAAAAGCGACAGGTTGAAGGATGCTATCCGGTCGGAACTGTTTTGACCATTGCCGCAGCAGGCAGTGAGATGAGCAGCTCCTCGGTCATTACCAATGAAGACGGTAATCTCAAGCGTGGCTTGAATCATGATTCCTCACGATGCAAGTTTGCTATCATGAATCCTGAATTAACATACACCCTGCCAGCGTATCAGACCATGTGTGGGGCAGCAGACATCATGATGCATACGATGGAACGCTATTTCATCGTCGAAGATACCATGAATCTGACTGATGAGATCGCCGAAGGCTTGCTTAGGACTGTAGTTAAAGCAGCACTCGTGCTGAAAGAACAGAATGACGATTATGACGCACGTGCAAACATCATGTGGGCCAGCAGCCTCTCTCACAACGGATTGACCGGGGCAGGAAACGCTTCCCGTGGGGATTGGGCTCCACACCAGCTGGAACACGAGATGGGTGGAATGTTTGATGTGGCCCACGGTGCTGGGCTTGCCGCAATATGGGACAGCTGGGCACGATATGTCTACAAGCAGAAACCTGAGCGATTCGCGGCATTCGGCAGTGCAGTATTTGGTATCGAGAGAACTGAGGATAGCGAAGCAGATGCATTGAAAGCAATTGATCAGGTCAGAACATTCTTCAAGAGCATTTCCATGCCGACCAACTTCCGGGAATTGGGAATTGCCCCTACTGAAGAACAAATTGACGAGATGACTCTGAAAGCTACCTTCTTCGGCAAGAGAACACTGGGTGATTTCCTCGTCTTGGGAGCAAAGGAGATCAAGGACATCTACATGGGTGCCAATCAGGGTTAAGCATCTCTCTCCCAAAGATAGAGCAACAAGTACTGTTCAAGTGTGCGGTGGGGTCCTTTACGTTCGGAATCCCGCCGCATTCTTGCTAGAGCATTCCTTCTATGAAATGAGCGATAGAGCCGAATTACCGGCAACTCATCTTCACCAGGACCTTCGAGTCGCTGACTTGGCCCTAGGTTAAGCAACCCAGCTGCTTCCTCCCTACTTACCACTTTTCCCCCATTTGAATCCATCCATTTTTCAAGCTTTCTCTGTTGTTCATAGCTCAAGGAAAACAGAAACTCATTGAGTGCACTTACAACCTCAGCTTGGTTTCCTCGTTCCTGAAGAAACACGTGCCACGTATTGCTGAGTTGCATTGAGAGCTGAAGAAGCTCAACGGTACCAAGTAATGTCCCTAGTAGCACAGGTACAAGGGAGTTTCTCGCTTCCCAGAGTTGCTGAAGTAAAGGGGCAAACACATCAATTTCAGCTTTAGAGCGATCATCCCATATAGTAATCAATTCACGGCTTGCCCTACCCGCCCAAGACTCATCCCCTGAACTGTCAGAGATGATTGAAATGTAGAGATCCTCAGCCATCAAGGAGAACAAGGTAGCATGGTAATGAGAAAGAACAGCCTCTTTGTGTGAGGCTAGATAGGGTTTTTTTCAGTTATCTTGGTTTTCAATAGTGAAGCAAGTGATACATCCATCTCATCAAGAACAGACTGACATGTATCAAGCAATACCAACTCAACAGCTGAAAAAGCGGGCATATCGGGCATGTAAAGAAACCTCACAGTACAATGAGATATCTCACCATAGGATGGGACAGGGAAAAAGTCCAGCAATGACAAATCAAAAAGCACCCCCGCTTAGAGAGTGCTTTACAATGGCCTCAACAGTAGGTCTATTCCATGAACAGACGTACCACCTCATCACTATCCCTGGACTGCTCCAACATTCGTCTGAAGACCTGACTGGTGCAACTACGGGCAATGGAAGCAAGCAATTCAACATGTGCTGAAGCTTCCTTTGAAGGAGCCAATACCAAGAAGAAAATCCTGCTTTTCTGACCATCGGGTGCATCAAACTCAACAGGTAATTTACTAATACCAACCACCAGAGAGACATGTTCCACCACATCACTCTTGGCATGTGGGATGGCAATCCCATTACCGATTCCGGTAGAACCAAGGCTCTCTCTATCAAGAACAGCATTCAATACATCTTCAAACTGATCAGATGAATACCCTTTGGCTTTCGCCATTATTTCTACAAGTTCTGTGATCACACCTTGTTTATCGGTGTGCATGAGGGGCACTTTCACCAAGTTCCTGTCCAATACATCCAGTACATTCATGCAAAGCTCCTTATGCTTCAAACTCCAGCCAAATATCGTCATCATCCCTGACTACCAGTACAGGGCAAGGTGAGGTACGTAGCATCCTGTCAGTCTCGCTGGCAAGCTCCTCTCGTCGAGAACGGATATCCGTGACCCCTCCGAGCACCAGTAAATCAGCCTTTGAAGACTTCAACAACTCTTTCATCACTACGTGCACAGTACCTTCCAGTTTTACCGTCTCAATGAGTACTTGCTTCTGCTGGGCAAGACGGGAGGCATGCCGTAGATACCTATCAGCATCCAATTGAAGGTCGCGTTGATACTCATCGCGTTCTATCGATACGAATATTCCTGCCTTGACCAACTCGCTCAAGGCTCTGGTATTCACTACATATACGGCGGTCAGTTTTGCATCGTGTTCCTTGGCCAGCTTGATGCCATACATTATGGCTGTCATCGAACTCTCTGAACCATCGAGATACACGACGATCTGCTTAAACGGAACTCCCATGCAAACCTCCCTGTGATTTCATCGTATCATCATCTTCTGAAGTGGTCAAAGCCCGGAGGGCGGCCTTGGCATTCTCCATCCTATCTTTCACTACCTTCAACAGGATGAAATTCTCTCGTTCCTGCTCCTCAATACGAGAACGCATCCAGGCAATGGTCTCCTTGTTCTCCGGAATGACTATCTTCTCCAGCGCATTGACCTTCTTGATTGTCTTCTTTACTTCCTTCGCCAGCCTCATGATCGAGACCTTTAGCTCTGCTAGTCTTCCCATCAACTGCAGTGTCGTCCGATACCTATCAATGGACAACTCACTCAGAATGCTGGTATCTTCACTGCTGAAATACGGACTGTGATCACTGAAGGTGGTATCTACCTTGGGAACCGTAACTCCCATGACCCTCCTCGAACCCAATTCAATGGAATAGTCAATGTTGACAGCTCCTGCCAAGTTTCCTACCCTCAGCCGTCCCATCTGCATGATTGCATCACTGAGCGAACTCTGAGCCTCATTAAGAGCATGAACCACCCTACCCTCGTAATCCACTGCTTGGTCTACGAGGGTCAGGAGCTCAACCACGAGGATGGACCGTTTCTGGTCCAGCAACTCATATCCGAGCTGGGCAAACTTGAGATCTTCACTGAGTTTGAGCAAATTACTCCTGGTAGGAGCAAGCGTGGTATTCAAAACTCCTCCTATCTGCCGTAATGTTCGGCAATCTCCTCATCACTAAGACGCTGCAACTCCTCTGAAGGAAGCTTTCCCAGAGCCTCCCAACCAAGATCGAGCGTCTGTTCAATGCTTCTATCCTCATCAAATCCCTGATTCACAAAACGTTTCTCGAAGAAGTTTCCAAACTCAAGGTACTGTTGGTCGAGGGTGGTCAACTCCTCTTCACCAATAACAGAAGCAAGGTTCTGTACATCCTTCACATGGCTGTAGGATGCAAAGAGCTGGTTGGCAAGGTGGGGATGGTCGTCCCTGGTCATGCCTTCTCCAATCCCATCCTTCATCAAGCGGGAAAGGGAGGGAAGACAGTTGATCGGGGGATAGATTCCACGCGCCTGCATTCCACGCTCAAACACGATCTGACCCTCGGTGATGTATCCGGTCAAATCGGGTACCGGGTGACTGATATCATCATTGGGCATCGAGAGGATCGGCAACTGTGTTATGGAACCAGCACGTCCACTGATCTTCCCTGAACGTTCATAAATTTCAGCAAGATTGGAGTATAAATAGCCTGGATATCCTTTTCTCGAAGGAATCTCACCACGCATGGTACCAATTTCTCTCAGTGACTCACAGTAGTTGGTCATATCGGTCATGATCACCAGAACCTGTTTCCCCTTGTCAAAAGCAAGATACTCAGCAAGGGTCAGTGCCGTCTTAGGGGTAATGGTACGCTCAATGGACGGGTCATCAGCCAAAGAGAGGAAGAGTGCAACATTGTCCAATACACCAGTCTCCTCAAAGCTGTTAGTGAAGAACCGGGCTACGTCATGCTTGACACCCATGGCTGCAAATACAATGCAGAAATCCCCTTCACTCCCTCGTACTTTTGCCTGACGGGCAATCTGCGCGGCCAGTTGGTTGTGATCCAAACCGTTTCCGCTGAAGATGGGAAGTTTCTGGCCTTGGATCAGGGTTGTCATGCCATCGATGACAGAGATACCAGTCTGGATAAAATCCCTTGGGTACTCACGTGCCGTTGGGTTGATCGGCACCCCATTCACATCCCTCTCCGCAAATCCGTGTACGGCACCTGATCCGTCTCGGCTCTTTCCCAGTCCGTCCATCACCCGCCCAAGCATCTGCTCTGAAACAGGCAAGGTAAGTGGCTCTCCCATAAACCGCATACCGGTACCAGGAAGCGTCAGGCTGTCAGTCCCCTCGAAGACCTGGACGACAACAACCTCATCACTGGTATCGAGCACCTGCCCTGAACGGCGCGCACCATCAGGGGTAACCACTTCGACCAACTCCCCAAAACCTACCGGATGGGTATTGCGCATATATACAAGTGGTCCATCAATCCTGCTTGCCCCGCGATATTCCCTACCGCTCAGCAACTTCCGATCACTTTGGGCCATCAAGGATTCAGTCTTAGTTTTCATAGATTCCTCCAATCTGATCGATGGAGCGCTCAAGCCGTAGCTGGATCTTGTCAATCGTCTCAAGTTCGTCTCCCTTAACGGTAAGACGCATTCTTGCCATCTCCTGGACAGCACGCAGCCTTCTGACCTTCACCATCGGAACTCCCTTGTTGATTGCTTCCAGCCCCTTCTCATAATAGGCAAGGATTACCGAAAGCATTTTCACCTGTTTCTCCACCGAGCAGTACCGGTCGACTTCATCAAAGGCATTCTGCTGGAGGAAGGCGGTTTTGAAGAGAGAACACACTTCCAAAATGAAGTTCTGGGTATCGGGAAGGGCATCGGGACCGACAAGCTTGACGATCTGCTGCAAACGGACTTCCTTCTGCAACAAATCCATGATTCGAAGCCTGTTCTCATGCCACGCTCCTTCACTATGGTCATTCCACCACTGCTTAACATCACTAAGATATTCACTGTAAGAGTCCAGCCAGCTAATGGCAGGATAATGTCGGCTGCTTGCAAGCTGTCTATCCAAGCCCCAGAAACAACGAACAAATCGCTTGGTGTGCTGGGTCACTGGCTCAGAGAAGTCTCCACCTGGAGGGCTTACCGCTCCAATAATGGAAACCGAGCCATCGCTTCCAGAGAGATTCCTCATATAACCTGCCCGTTCATAGAACTGTGCGATACGGGTCGGCAAATAGGCAGGAAAACCTTCTTCAGCCGGCATCTCTTCCATACGGCCACTGAGCTCACGCAGTGCTTCGGCCCAACGGCTGGTTGAGTCGGCCATGATAGCCACATGATAGCCTTGGTCGCGATAGTACTCTGCCATCGTAATTCCTGTGTAGATGCTCGCCTCACGGGCACTTACCGGCATATTGGAGGTATTTGCGATCAGGATGGTTCTTTCCATCAGCGACTGCCCGGTACGGGGGTCAACCAAAAGAGGGAACTCTCTCAACACATCAGTCATCTCATTACCGCGCTCGCCACATCCGATATAGACAATTATATCTGCATCACACCACTGGGCGATGGAATGCTGTGTCATGGTTTTCCCTGTGCCAAAACCACCGGGAATGGCAACCGTCCCCCCCTTTGCAAGAGGGAACAGGGTGTCGATGACCCTGAGCCCAGTTACCAAGGGCTGTTTCAAGGCGAGGCGACTAGAGACCGGCCGAGGCAACCTAATCGGCCACTTCTGCAACATGGTAAGTTTCTGCTGCCTTCCATCAGGAAGGACCAAGGTAGCTATAACATCCTCCACGGTATAGGAACCGGAAGGGGCGATCTCACTGAGTGTTGCACTCTGGTACTGGGGAGGAATAATGATCCGGTGTTGGACCCTGCTGGTTTCCTCTACTGAAGCGATGACCATTCCTGCATGGACACTCGCTCCAGCCTCTATAACCGGAGTAAACTCCCACTTTTTTCCATGGTCTACCGCATCATAGGAGAGACCTCTGGAAATGAAAGCCCCACTAGCTTCCATCAGTTTTTCCAAGGGACGCTGAATACCATCATAGATAGTACCAATAAGGCCAGGTCCCAGCTCGACGCTAAGACTCATGCCGCTTCCATAGACGTTGTCCCCCGGGCAGATACCGGTTGCATCCTCGTACACCTGGACAGTAGCCAAACCATCATAGAGTTTGACCACCTCCCCAACTAAATGCTGTTCACCGATACGGACCATCTCCATCATCATGGCATCAGTGATGTCCTTGATAATGAGGACAGGTCCATTCACCCGTTTGACACGTCCGATTATTCTTTCTTTCATGTATGTTCCTGAATCATTGACCTTACGACGCGGTCGAACCGTCGGAGACGGATTTCAACCTGGTTGTTGAACGAAACCGTATCGTCCATCGAGGAAACAATCACACCGAGGGCCTGCACAGGTTTTGGGTCCAAATGCAAGGTGATCTTTGCACCAGTGGCTTCCTGCACCAGAGAGGTTGCTTCCTTGAGCTGTTCCTCGGTCACCGGGCATTGGCGAGAGAATGCGACCTTGGCTTCCTTGAGGTCCAAACCAATTGCAGCCTCTGCAATCCACGTACTCAGGTGCTTGGCTACCTTTTTTGCGTCAAGGAGAGCAATGACACGCCCTAGTACTTGCTGATAGCTTTCATCAATCTGTCTAAGGTTCGCTTTTCGCTTAACACTGGCCAGATTGGCTTGTTTCTTCAACTCAATATTCTTGAGTTTCTGTTCATAGTCCTTCTGCAGGGAGTCTATCTCCCTGTCAATCTTAAGCTGTGTTTCATCCGCGATACGCGTTGCTTGCCTCTGGGCATCCTCAAGCTTCTTTTGAGCAGTCTGCTCTGCCTGTTCCAAGATACCGCTGAGCAATCGGTTGTCAGTTGTTTCCATACGAACTCATCCTACAATGATACCCCAATCGCTTGATTGACCAGGGCACGCAAATCTGTACCTCCCTCCTTTGAACGGGGGGAAGGGATTTCCACAACAAGGGGGAATGATTCGGAGAACAGGAACCGGTCCACAATGGGCCTGATCATATTGGCAACCTCATCGGTAATGATGATGATGCCATTCTGGGAATCTTCCACAGCCTTGTCCCAGGCACGCTTTGCCTGTTGTGCATTTGTCGCCTGCATGCCGAACACACCAACCAGGGAGAACCCGAGTACAGTATCTTCGTCACCGATGACAAAATATTTCATCGATTATACCTTCCCCAGGATCATCAAACTGGTGATGAACCCAAAGACAACCAGACCCTCGGCGAGTGCGATGAAGATCAAAGCCTGACTGGCGATCTCAGGACGCTCACTGATGGCACCCATGGCGGCACTTCCAACCTTGCCAATTGCTGAACCTGCAGCTACAGCGCCAAATCCAAACGCCAAGGCAGCACTGAAACAAACCAAGGCGAGGTTGTAATCTCCTCTACTGGCTGCCTCTGTGGTTGCCGCATAGGCACTGGGAGCGAAGATGAAGCCGCTGGCAAGCAACAAGAGTGCTGTTGCCACGAAGGTCATCGAAACTTTTCTTCTGAATGCGATGTTGGTCATACTGTGACCCTCCTCAAAAAATTCACTATCTCTGCTCGGAAGGGACGCTCTTCAACCCAACTGGCTGATAAGCAACTCCCTTTCCGGTAAAATATCGTGAGAAGAACTCGTAATAGTTCAACCTCAAAGACTGTATTCCTGAACTCAATCCTTCCAGGACAATCACCAGAATGTTCCCCAGGATGAAAATCATCACCCCACCGAAACCATCAGCCAAGGAAGAGAGTTCCTTGAATGACTGCATCAATGACGCATGTGCAATTCCAAGGCCTGCCACACGCATGAAGGAGAGTGTATTGGAAAGATATCCTGTGAAAATCTCCAGAATATCCACAAACCACTCCATGACTGCGTCCATGGTTACGGCACCTAGATCATGACGTTCCCCACCTTGCTTGACTGAGATGTAGTAAGAAAGAAAACCCCTTACAAAAAGCAGAACAAGCGAGATGGTAATGACGGGTGCTATCCAGGGGTCGGAAGGAAAGCTGCGATAGCCACTCTCCACGAAGGCAAAGCCCATATAGAGACCTGTTCCAAAAAGAATACCACCCAGCAATCCATTCTTATCCAAGGTAAGTTGCAAGTAGGATTTTTTTCTGAAAAGATTTATCCAATTCAATACCAAGCCCGTGTAGATGATAATTATTCCGAACTTGATGGTAAGTCCGAGGATACCGTATACATCAGTGATTAGGGAACCATTTCCACCGTGGCCTGCTACCACTGCCTCATAGTTGAACCAGATAGCGGGAAAGAGATTCAAACCAAAGTAACTACCAAAAAGTGCTCCAAAAACCATCGCAGACAGTCCAAGATAAACCAGAAGCTCAGTCAAATTACGACTGATCATCCCATCCTTTTTCAGTGGATTCTTCTTATATCCCCATTTCCCAAGCAAGCCAACCATCATAAGCACAAACCCCTGACCAACGTCGGCGAACATCAGCCCAAACATACAGAGGTAGGCAATCATGACAAAGATGGTTGGGTTGACCGTTCCGTACTCAGGAGTACTATAGTTGTTTACCATGCGCTGGAATGGGGCAAGCATCTTAGGACTGGATACCGCTACAGGTACCTCGCCCCGAGGAACTTGTCGAGCTTCAGTCCATTCAATGACACACTGCCCTTCACTGGCCTGGTTTATAGCTTGTTCTACCACCTCCGCCTGGTCAGTAGGAACCCAGCCGGAAAAAAGCGTTGTATTGCGGGTATAGGCAAAGTAAGAACGAATCTGGTCACTAAGCTCATTCAACCGAAGGTTAGCCCAGATAGCAAACAACTGTGTTTGTTGGCCCAATACCATTGCATCAACAGCCTTCTCGATCTTCTCCCGATCAGTAAGTGCTGCCTGGTGTTCCTTCTTAAGCTGCTCCTTGATCATGGAAACCGCCTGCTGTTGCAGTTGGACATCGCTGGATTCCATCCAACCGAATTTGTCCAGCAGTGGGTCGACCTGTCCTACATCACGACGAAGGGTCAAAGATATCCAGAGATCAGTATTCTCAACGCTTTCCAACAGCCCACCAAAGGCAGCAATTCTATCCTTGAGGTCCTCACTGCGGCCTTTTGTAACCTGCCCTACCCTAAGGTCAAGGTACTCCCCCTTGTCCTCCTTGATATAGCGTTGCATCTCCTCCAGGCCCATCACCATCTGGTTGCTCTCTTTCTGTTTCTCTTTCAAGGAGAGCAGGTTTCCTGTGAGGTCATCCAACGTTTTCTTGAATGCTTCCAGTTGTGGCTTTTCCAGATTCTGTACATTGAGCACTTCACTGGTTGGTACTGGAATATGTCCCTGCTTGAGCAAGGCTTCCACCCGGTGACGCATATCCTGCAGGGCTGAACGACTGACACTACTCTGACGAAAGGAAAGTTTTTCCATTTGGCCAGAATCGAGCTTGTTCATATGGACAAAATCCATGACTCCAAGCCCAAGCAGGGATCTGACGACCGCATCGCTGGTCTGTTCCAGAACCACTGCAGTAAGTAGCTTCATCGGTCGTGTAAACAAATTCATACCAACACCCCCCTGATATACGCTTCTTCATATCCGTAATACTTCCCATTGAGAATTGCTTTCACCATGCTGGTTTCTTCCTTGAAGAGGAAGAAGTAGGACAAGGAGAGTCCAATGGTAAAAGGATCCTGGGCAAGCATACGTTGGTAGATGGCTTTCCTTCGTTCAGCCAAATACCCTTCAATCTTCAAGGTCTCGAGTACACTTGCCTCATCACCATGAGCGCTTCCAGAATGCTGTTGATCCTCAAGTCCAGGATAGTAACGATTGATGATTGAATGAGGATCACGCTCAGATGCATTCTGCCTTAAATATGCTTCACTCTCTTGGCTTGAGGCTACCTTGCCCCAAGGGAGCAGGAGTCTCTTCACCGCCTCAGCATCCATATGGTGGTACCATCCGTAGCGTACCAACATCATAAGATTACGCAAATCAATCTCTAAAAGAAGCATGGAAGTAGCCACATCCTCATCTGCCTTCTTGAGTGTTTTTACACACTCCATCAGATGCACATACCACATTCGGTCCAACTCTGTTTCCAAGGGGAATAATCCAGATTGCTGCAGGTCTTGCTCAGTGAAAGCAGCCACTGTGTCATGATATGGGCTATCTTTCAGCGACGCTCCTACAACCTCCCAGCTGGTTGCATTGATCAATGCCGTCCAGTCAATGGGAGAGAGAATGGTATCCTTGAACAGGTATTCACTTCGGTGGCGAATTGGTCGCTGACGCATGATACTGCTGTACCAGAGTCTGAGGGTGTTCTTCAGGTTGTCTATTTCAATTTTCCCGAGGAGATGGTTTATGAGGTCCGCACTGCTGCCCTCAAGATAGCGGGCCACCTCCTTGTACATAGAAATTTCCATCCCAAGAAGAACCAACTCCATCTGTTGCAGATCCCCAGTCCGGTCGTATGCATCGGCCACTGCATGGTATTTGGAGTCACGTATCACTCCTACAGCTTCGACCAAGGAAGAAGCATGCAAGAGATTCTCAATGACCTTGCTTTGCCGCATCAAGCCAATCTTCGCCCGTAGTTTTGCGTTGATGAACCCATACAACGATACACGATCACTGCTCATTTGTTTTCCAGGAAAGCATCAAAATCAGTTTTGCAAACTTGCTCTACGATTGAATGTGCAATGGTATCAAGGGTTTCCCCTGAAAGATTGCTGGATATATTCAAGCTCTGTTCGTACTCCTCAACTTCGGTCCTGGCTTCTGTCTCAGCCTGTTCCAATTGAGCACGAAGACAATCACGTTCTTCTTTCAAAGAGGAACGCATGAGTTCATTTGCAGTACTTTGGGCGTCGGAAATAGCATCTCTGGCTGTATGTTCGGCGTCTCGTATGATTTTTTGTGCTCTATCTTCAACAGATAATACATCGTTGATTATATCGCTACGCACGGTTTCACTTCCTATTTAAGAGTTATACAAGTCTTTTTTATACTCTACCTTTTGTATAAACGTGTCAAGCAAACTAAGGGGCTGCAGTAACAACCTGCTGAGCAGTTGGATCAGTCGCCTCAAAATCAACCATGGAATCGAACATAGTCTCATCAAAAGCAAAATCATCTTCTGTCACAAAACCATCCTGCTCGAAGGATTCAAACCCAAAATCACTCTCATCAAATGGTGGGAAGATGATGTTCCAGAAGGTCTCCTCATCCATACGTTCTATTACCTCAAGGGTAACTTGAGCATCATATCCGGTAGCAAGCTCAGAACCGAAGACATCCTCCTCCTCTTCAACCTGCATACCACTGAATACGTCTTCAACAATGATACGCTCATCAAAGGCAGGATCAGAGACCCAGAAATCCTCAAGCAACAAGACCCTATCCAAACCCAATTCCTCAGAAGGAATATCGGGAACGACAAACCGGACTGCATACCACAGGTCATCCACCTGCAGATCAAAGAGATAGGTACCACTCGCTACTTCACTGAGAATATAACGTCCTTCCTGGTCAGTGAAGAGATAGAGTGCATCATTTCGGATAAGCTCTTCCTCTCCTGCAGCATTCTCCTTCACTTCATATACCGGTGAGGAATATTGGATGTAGGGTGACCCGTCAGCCATGGAGAGGACTCCGCTGACGGTAAAGGACGGTTCCACATCAATTCTTGCGACAAAAGACTGCCTACTTCGAGGGCTTAATTCATAGACAAACGATGTGCCAGTTGAGTATTCGCTTACTCCACTGCTGAATACTATAATGCTGTTGGTTGCATTGGGAGTTACCGAGTTATACAACGCGCTTCCAAGGGGCCTGCTTAACGCAGACGGTGAACTGTCCAAGCTCCGTGCAATAGAAATATTCGAATCTTTTAAGTCCCCAACCGGCTTGACCAACAGGAAAGACTCGCCGACTGCCTTGCCAATACCGAACGCTCCATCAGCATAAGCCAGAGAAGTGCTTGCCGTGAAGGTGGTTGTCATATCCTGATAAGAGTTGCTGATCTGTTGTCGGAGAGAAAAATTCGAAAGCTTACCACTATGGGCCCATGCAGCAACAATGGAGTGATTCCTTGGGTCTTCGAAGCGTAACCCACTCAAGGAAAGATTGACACTGTCATCCCCAGTGGGCCTCCAGCTCATTCCCATTGAGGTGGATGCAGTACCATCAAAGAAAGGCGATCCGGAACGCACACTTGTAGAGGTGTTGGCGCTCAACTTCGGACTGAAGGTATAACTGCCTGAAATTTGGGCACCTACTGTTGGACTGAGAGGATTAGTGTTTGCTCCATTGGCAGTAATTGAACCACTTAAGGAGAATCCAGTGAAGGGGGAGAATCCTGTTGCAAAGGATGCACTCCACCCTGGGTATTGGTTTTCGGAATTATAGAACAGGTTTCCTGAAAGCGTATAGCGAACTTTCTCGGTAAAACTACCTGAGTATGAGAGTGAAAGCGTTGTATTGGTGTCTAGTGGAGTTCCTGAAACCTTTGCAGGGATACTATGGTTTACCGTTCCGCTGATCGTCCCAAACCCACTATCGGGAGGTCCGCTGTAGCGGTGGCTTAAACTTGCAGCAAAGGATGGCGTAAGCTTTGAAGCATCCAGCCCAAGGGAGAGTTGCAACTGGGAAGTTCCCACCATGGATGCAAACACACCATTGAACATGCCGCTGAAGACGCCAGGACTAAAGGCAAGTTCACTGGTGAAGGTAAAGACATCCGTTAAGCCTGTTTGCTGGTAGTAGGTGGCGGTGAATGCATCAAGGTGGTAGGAGAAATACTGGTCATTAACCCAAGGCATGCTGATTGCGGTGGTGGCACTGCTGGATTTCTGCCTAGGCACACTGAAACCGAAACCATAAAGGCTGTCACCCTTGCCAAGCAGACGATAATCATATCCCATATCCACATATTCAACCCGCTCATCCTCTGGATGATTATCAGGGATGATGGTTATCTTTATCTGGTTGGCTC
>JAGYOG010000043.1 GCA_018399495.1 Sphaerochaeta sp. | reverse complement strand
GGAGTATTCACTGATGGTAATAGGGGAACCAACCTGCATAGCTGAACTTTCTGCATAGAGCTCAGCTTTTGCCTTTGCATTCCCGATTGCTTCCAATCGTGTCTGCTCGAGTGCTTCACTCTTGTCTTCCTTATCAAGCTGTACAGAGTTGAGATAGATCCCGCTGACCTTTCCCATCTGGTCAATTATTGATCCAAGTGTCTTCAGGTCACGTACCTTCACAGAAAGACTCTGACTTGCAACCTGCCCTTCAAGGATCTGCTCGCCTTCATCCCATCGGTAACTAGGTCTTAGGTTCAGTGAGGTGGTCTTGATATCGGCTTCAGCAATCCCATACTCATCAAGGACAGAGCGAAGCTGCGCCAGCTTGGCATTAGCAAGCTTCTGGGCTTCTTCAGTAGTCTTCCCCAGTTCACTGACCTGGATGGAGAATGTAGCAATATCTGGTGTGATGGTTACCTTTGCTGTTCCATTCACCTCTATGGTCCGCACCAAATCTCTTCCCGTCATGCAGGAAGACAGTAGAAGGACAATGGCAAGCGCCAGTACAGACAAAACAAGACGTGTTCGTTTCATTGTAGCTACTCCTTCTTCAAGGTATTCACCAACTCAGGACGTTTTTGTGCCTCCCGAAGGAAAAACCCCAAAGCAATCATCATGATACCATTATCATAAATACCGGTGCCCATATTCGCAACTACCTGAGCCACCGGTACAGAAAACACATCCAGCTGCTCATTCGGATCAAGATCCTGGTCAGCGACATGCTCTGCATCTTCAACCAGAAAGAAGTAGGTACGGTTGTTCATGAAGGCAGAGTTTGGACTTACATTTCCCAGTTCAGTCACCCTACCCCCGGCAAGACCGGTCTCTTCTCGCAACTCCCTAAGCGCAGCATCAAGCGGGTCCTCACCCTTTTCGATCACCCCCGCAGGGAACTCCCTTGTCACCGTATTTGATCCATGACGGAACTGTTCTTCGATTACCATCATAGGGACTCTTTGTTCGTTTCGATACCATGGGATGATAGTCACCCAATTGGGAGCACCAATTTCGATGAAGGCAGAACTCCGTCCGTCCGTGCTGGTGCTTTGTACAGAATAAACATCAAAGATGGGACCTTCGAAGACTCGCTGACGCTGACCTGACTTCCAAACGAGATGCTTTCTCTCCTTACTACCACCATCTTGCGAAAACGGGTCAAACATATGCTTACTCTCCTTTCGTGGAGGAACAGTTGCTGCTACATGAGGAACAAGCAGAAGGGGCACAGGAATCAGTTCCAGCAAAATTGGTTGAACGATGAGATGAGACAGCCGTACCACTGTTGATAACCTCGGCGATTGCCTTCAAAGCGGCGGAGGAAGAGCTCGCAGGTGCCATACCCAAATAACTCTTTCCTGCATCCTCAGCCTCCATAAGGGGAACCTCGAGGGGGACACGCCCCAAGAAGGGAACACCCATTTGCTCACACATTTTCTTTCCACCACCGATACCGAAGATGGGAATCTCTGTCTTACAGCCAGGACAAACAAGACCACTCATGTTCTCCACGACACCAAGGATTGCCACCCCCATTTTCCTCGAGAAGCTCACACTTCTTCTAGCGTCGAGGATTGCTACCTCTTGCGGGGTAGTTACAATGACCGTTCCAGTGAGTTCAGGAATAGTCTGACAGACGGTAAGCTGTTCATCCCCGGTACCTGGAGGAGAATCAATAAGAAGGTAGTCCAATTCCCCCCAATCTGCCTGGGCTAAAAACTGCCTGATAGCCACAATTTTCATTGGTCCACGCCATACAACAGGACTATCGGGTTCAATAGCAAAGGCGAGGCTCATTACTTTCAAACCTGGCCGGGCTTCAACCGGGTAAAACGTCTTCCCACCATCCTCGGTAGTAAGTATTTCAGACTCACAACCAAGCATTTTTGCAACATTAGGACCGTGCAGATCTGTATCAAGAATGCCGACAGTACATCCACTGTCAACGAGTGCATTGGCAAGATTGACGGTAACGGTGGTCTTTCCAACACCACCCTTTCCACTCATGATCAGGATTTTTCTCCCAATCTTATCCATATTCCCCCTGATTGCCTTGTCCTCGGCAATTTGCTGTGCAAAATCCATTCCTTCAGCCATATATATCCTTCTTCTTTAGATAATTTCACCACAAAACACCTTACTGCAAAGCAGAAAAACAGACAAGAGAACCAAAGTACAGGGAGACATCCATGGAGTATTCTATAAAAAGATATCAAGATAATTGTATACAGGCAAACCAAAACTTCCAAAAAGAGTTGATTTTTCGAATAAAAATGAGGGTTGCAACACAAGCTATGCTAAATTCCACAAAGCATTTATGTTGTATTTACTTGAAACGCTCCCCATGATTCCTATATACTAACTCGCAGTGTGTTATTTGTAGTCCTTGACTACGATCACTATAAACCTTAACAGGAGTTCGTATGGTATTCTTAGCGCAACTACCGAAAGAGCAACTTGTCGCCCAGTTGGAAAATGGGGTCATCCTCATGATTCTGGGTATTACTACGGTATTTGTATTTCTTACGTTGTTGGTTTTCCTTACCAAGGCCATGAGCGCCATTGCTAAAAAAATCGCACCACAGAAACCCAAAGCCGTTGTAAGCAGTCCCGCAGCTGTCACAGCTTCTGCCTCCTCTGCCAGTGAGGCAGATATAGCAGCAGCAATTGTCGCAGCCTTCGCAAAGTCAAAAGAATAAGAAACCCCGGAGGATCATCCCAAATGAAGAAGAAAGTCAATTTTATGTGCACAGCGTTCCGTGACGGATTCCAGTCAGTGTACGGCGCACGTGTATTCACCAAGGATTTCATGCCTGCAGTTGCAGCAGCCAAAGAGGCTGGTATCAGCCACTTTGAAGCTGGCGGCGGCGCCCGTTTCCAGTCCCTGTACTTCTACACTAATGAAGACGCTTTCGCCATGATGGATGAGTTCCGTCGTGTTGCTGGGGATGATGCAGACCTGCAGACCCTAAGCCGCGGTGTCAACGTAGTAGGCCTCGACTCCCAGCCAAGGGATGTCATCGACCTGCATGCCAAGCTTTTCAAGAAACACGGTATTTCTACCATCCGTAACTTTGACGCTCTCAATGACGTCAATAACCTCATTGACAGCGGAAAGTCCATCGTTGATGCAGGACTTCGCCACGAAGTTGTTGTTACCATGATGAGCCTTCCCCCAAACACTGAGGGCGCTCACGATCCTGACTTCTATGAAGCAACCCTGAAGCAGATCATGGATGCGGGAATTGATTTCCAGTCCGTCTGTTTCAAGGACGCAAGTGGCACATCCACTCCTGCTTATGTGTACGAGACGATCAAACGTGCACGTAAGTTGCTCGGCAAGGATATGAACCTCGTATTCCATACCCATGACACCGCAGGGGTCTCCATCCAACAGTATGTCAGTGCAATTGAAGCTGGAGCAAACCAGGTAGACCTCTCCATGAGCCCGGTTTCCGGTGGAACCTGTCAGCCAGACATTATCACCATGTGGCACGCTCTGCGTAACACTGATTATGATTTGGGCATCGACATCAAGAAGATTCGTGAAGCTGAAGCTGTATTCAGAGATTGCATGAAAGACTACATTGTTCCCCCTGAAGCAATGACTGTCAGCCCTGAAATCCCGTTCTCACCACTTCCAGGTGGAGCCCTTACAGCAAACACCCAGATGCTGCGTGACAACAACCTGATGGACAAGTATCCCGCCATCGTTGAGGCAATGGCTGAGACTGTAGCCAAGGGTGGTTTCGGTACTTCCGTAACTCCTGTCTCCCAGTTCTATTTCCAGCAGGCTTTCAACAACGTCATGTTCGGACCTTGGAAGAAGATTGCAGACGGATACGGCAAGATGGTTCTCGGCTACTTCGGAAAGACTCCTGTTGAACCCGATGCTGAGGTTGTAAAGATCTGTGCTGAGCAGATGAAGATGGAGCCCACCACCAAGAAGGTTGTCGACATCAACGATGCTGATCCCAAGAAGGGTGCTAAAATTGCAAAAGAGATGCTCGAGAAGGAAGGACTTCCACTCACCGATGAGAATATCTTTATTGCTGCTTCCTGTAAGGAGAAGGGTATCCTCTATCTTACCGGTAAAGCCCAAGTTAATGGTATTTACAAGGTTGACCGTGAAACAGAAGCCGCCAAAAAGAAGGGCGAGTACACAGTAACCGTTAATGGAAAGGCTTATGGCGTTAAGCTCACCAAGAATGTTGCCAAGGTCAATGGCAATGAGTATCCTCTCAGCGTTGCCTTCGGCATCGACGAGAAAGCCATCGAGTCCACCAAGGAGGCTGCCAGCAGTGCTCCTGCTGCTACATCTGGTACTCAGAATACTCCTTCCCATGAAGCTGTCTCTGTCAATGCACCGATGCCAGGTCTTATCCTCCGCATTGATGTGAAGGAAGGCCAGGAGGTCAAGAAAAACCAGTCGCTCATGATTATGGAAGCCATGAAGATGGAAAATGAGATCTATGCTCCTTGTGATGGCGTAGTAACCAAGATCGCTGTAAGCCAAGGCCAGCAGATGCAGAGCGATGACGAATTGCTGGTGATCAGCTAAAGGAGACTCTGAGATGATTGGTTCAGCGTTTAATCAACTCTGGCAGTCCACAGGACTGTTCGGATTCTTGGGGATGGCTGAAGGCTTCGGTGTTGGCAACCTTGTCATGATACTCGTTGGCTTTGTCCTCCTCTATCTAGCCATAGTAAAGAATTTTGAGCCTTTACTGTTGGTTACTATTGGGTTCGGTTGTATCCTCTCGAACATCCCTATGGGATATGCTGCAAGCATTGATCCCAACTCAGGAGCTCCTGGGTTTATCAAATTGTTGTTCGACATGGGTATTGATACCGGTCTCTTCCCGATCTTGATCTTCATGGGTGTTGGTGCAATGACGGACTTTGGTCCGCTTATTGCAAATCCCAAGACCTTGTTGCTCGGCGCAGCAGCCCAGGCAGGTATCTTTGTTGCCCTGCTCGGTGCACTTGCCTTGAGTTTCATCCCTGGGATCAACTTTGACCTCTTCGCTGCCGGTTCCATCGGAATCATCGGTGGTGCTGACGGCCCGACGGCTATCTATGTAACCAGCCGTCTCAAACCGGATTTGCTTGGTCCCATTGCCGTAGCTGCCTATAGTTACATGGCATTGGTTCCCATCATCCAGCCACCGATTATGAGAGCTCTGACCACCAAAGAAGAGCGGATGATCAAAATGCAGCAGCTCCGCCCGGTTTCTAAGCTGGAGAGAATTCTCTTCCCCTTGACCGTTCTGACTGCTTGTGCAATCTTGCTCCCCTCGGCTACCCCGCTCATCGGATCCCTGATGTTCGGTAATCTGGTCAAGGAGTGCGGAGTTACCAACCGTCTTTCCGATACCATGCAGAACGCACTGATGAACATCGTAACGATCTTCCTCGGGCTCTCTGTTGGTTCGAAGATGGAAGCTTCCCACTTCCTCAACCTGAACACCTTGGGCATCCTTGTTTTGGGCATGGTTGCATTCTCCATTGGTACCACATCCGGCTTGCTTATTGCAAAGTTGATGAACAAGCTTGACCCGAAACACCCAGTTAATCCGCTTATCGGAAGTGCTGGTGTATCTGCAGTGCCAATGGCAGCCCGTGTTGCAAGTAAAGTTGGACAGGAGTCTGATCCCCAGAACTTCCTGCTCATGCACGCCATGGGCCCGAATGTTGCTGGTGTTATCGGCTCAGCCGTAGCAGCAGGTGTATTACTTGCAGTCATCCCATCCATGATGTAGCAAGAAATTATTTCAACAATTTCAAGAGCCTATATTTATATGGGCTCTTGTTTTTTGCCCTTTCCTTCATTGGATCTCTAGGATATAGTAAAGGCCATGTGGTTCATTATCCTATTCATTATCATTGTGTTCATACTCTGGAACACGACACTCTTCGGTTATCGCGACAGAAATGTCGCTCTTCTCTCCGTCGATGAGTCAAAAACATGCTGTGATGAGGCAAAGAGCATCATTAGGACTAGACCAGGATGTAATCAGGCTATTTTACTTGTTCACGGCTTTCCCTCCACCCCCTCAGTCTATCACTACAGCGCTGAGCGCTTTCACGAAGCGGGGTTGGATGTATATGCACCTTTGATGCCTGGCTTCGGGACCGATCCAAAACAGTTTGCCCACACCACATTTACCCAGTGGTTCACCTACCTCTGCCACTATTATGAAAACCTCAGAGAGCAGTATGAAACATTCTACGTACTCGGCATAAGTATGGGGGGAATGATGACCCTCAAGCTGGGTGAAACCTACTGCCAGAATATACTTGCCCCAGATAAACTGGTGACCATTGCAGCCCCTGTGGTGTATAACAGCCCAAAGGACGGCATCATCACTGACTGGAAACAGTATATATCAAGAACTCTGGCCCTCTTCACTCCCTCGATAGGAGCACATGTGGTGAAAGGCAATCCAAAGGGAGAAGATGGCAGCGAATATTGGTTTGGCTATGGAGGACTCTTCATCCGCCCTGGGTTGAGTCTGGTCCATGCGATGAAACCAGTTCGAAGGAATCTGGGGAAGATCACCTGTCCCTTGTTTTCCATTCATGATATTAATGACCAGACCGTTCCCTTCAAGAATCTCAAGATCATAGAGAGGGAGCAGAATAGTGTTGACTTCCAGATTCTTGAAACGGAGATGGACAATTACAACCACAGCAGACATGCCCTTCTCCTCTATCATTCCATCCAACAATCCTTAACCAATACCATTCTCGAATTCTTGCTAGAAAAGGAGAACAAAGAAGATGCCCAAACGTAAAGACTATCTCAGTTGGGACGAATATTTCATGGGAGTGGCCGTCCTCTCGTCACTCAGAAGCAAAGACCCGAGCACACAGGTGGGAGCTTGCATTGTGAACACCGACCATAAAATTGTTGGAGTTGGCTACAATGGATTCCCTATCGGGGTGGACGATGATGAGATACCCTGGGAACGGGAAGGTGATTGGCTCGATACAAAGTATCCCTATGTCTGCCACGCTGAGCTCAACGCCATACTCAATTCCATCAGTAGCAACTTAAAGGGTTGTACCCTGTATGTAGGATTGTTTCCCTGCAATGAGTGTGCAAAAGCAATCATCCAGTCAGGCATCAAGGAAGTGGTTTTCCTCTCGGACAAGTATAGTGAAACAGATAACACAAAAGCTTCCAAGCTGATGTTTGACAAAACTGGTGTTGCCTACCGACAACTGATTCCCCAGCATGGTTCGATTCTGCTTAAGCTGTCATGAAAATTCTCTCTGTCTGCCTGAATCCAACCTTCCAGATCACGATGCGCTTCCCCTCCTTTACTGTAGGGGAGGTAAATCGTGCCCAGGAACACTACTTGGATGCATCGGGAAAGGGCATGAACGCAGCAAGAATAATCAGCCAGCTAGGACACGAGAGCCTCTTGCTTACCCACTTGGGGGGGAATCGGATAGAGGAGATGCTTGAATTATGCAGGAGGGATGGGGTCACCCCGCTCTGGGCGGACAGCGGAAGTGCCATCAGGACCTGTGTAACCATCCTTACAAGAGAAGGGGCTACGGAGCTAGTCCAGGAGCCATTCCCTGTCGACCCTGCCTGTGAAAAGCCCATTAGAACCCTCTTCTCAGAGAATATCAAGGCGTGTGATGCTCTGATCATTCTTGGCACTCGTGCCCCTGGATACTCAGATAATCTCTATGCAGATTTTGTACAAGAAGCAAAAAAACTGGGGAAGTTTGTCTTGCTTGACTTGAAAGGGGAAGACCTCAAGCGTTGTTTCTCCTATCATCCTGATGTGGTGAAGATTAACTTGAGTGAAGCAGTCCAGACCTTCCTAGGAATCCAGGTAGCCGAGCACCAGAATACCGATGATCTACAGGAGGCTACCAAGAGAATGCTCAAGGAGTTGTATGAGCAATACGGCTGTACCTTTGTACTCTCTCGGGGAGCATCTGAACTCTGGGTACAAAATTCTCGTTTCTTTAGTTCTCCAACCATAAAGACAAAGGTAGTGAATACCGTGGGGTGTGGAGATTCCTTGAGTGCTGCCTTGACAGTGCAGTTACTAAAAGGTGAAAAACTGCAACAAGCAGTAACCAGTGCAACAAAAGTTGCAACAATGAGCGCTAAAACTATACACCCTGGCAGTATTGTCTAGTTTTTTAGCTCATATGAATGGTGCATTAATATATATATACATTTAGGTTTCACTAAAATTGCAACAAAGAAATCGTCATTTTCCGAGTAATAATCTTATATATATCACTAATAGCTCAATTTACTAATCGATAAATTTGAAACCATTTTCACATTTCTTTTGACAGAGTATCAATTCTGACCCTATACTGGAAAAAGCTTAGACCCAGTAAAACGGGTCGATATTCCAAGAGGAGAAAGGAACATGAAAAAATTTCTGACAATCCTGTTCTGTCTTGCACTCATCAGTGGCTCGCTTTTTGCTGCAGGAAGCAACGAAGCTCCAGCTGAAGAGGTTGATTCCAATGTGGTCAAGGTTGCTTTGATCATCGAGAACACCATTGACGACAAGGGCTGGTGTCAGGCCATGCACGATGGTATTATCGCTGCCCAGAAGAGCCTACCGGGTCGCATTGAGTACAATTACACAGAGAAGATGAAGCCAGTTGATGCCGGTTCAGCTGCCCGCCAGTATGTTGCTCAGGGGTATGACATCATCATCGCCCACGGAGCACAGTACAAGAACCTCATCATGGAAATGGCTGAGGAGTATCCTGATGTTTCCTTCGCTTTTGGAACCAGCGCCGAGGTTGGTCCTGACAATGTATTCACTTACATGCCGGAAAGTGAAGAGACCGGGTACCTTTCTGGTATCATCGCAGGGATGACCACCAAAGCCAATGTCATTGGTCTGGTTGGACCTGTTGATGCTGGTGATGCTGCCCGTTACAACCGTGGTTTCGTACTCGGTGTCCAGGCTGTCAATCCAAAAGCCAAGATCATGGTCGCACACAGTGGATCCTTCAGTGATTTCGTAAAAGCTGGAGAGGTTGCACAATCACAGATCAGAAGTGGTGCAGATGTATTGACCGGAAGCAGCCAGCAGGCTCTCGGCGCTCTTCGTGCTGTAGCTGACTACCCCAATGAAGAAATCTGGTGGGTTGGTCAAGATATCGCCCAGATTCACATCAATGAAGGCTACAAGGTTATTGCAGCTTCTTCCTACAACTATGCATCCGTCATCGAAGGCCTCGTTGCCAAGCTCGATGCCGGTGTCTTGGGTGGAGAGGTCATTCCCTTGAACTTCAGTAACGGTGGATTTGTATTCGAGTTCAACCCTGCTCTTGAA
The DNA here is from genome assembly GCA_018399495.1 of Sphaerochaeta sp. Taxonomy (GTDB): domain Bacteria; phylum Spirochaetota; class Spirochaetia; order Sphaerochaetales; family Sphaerochaetaceae; genus Sphaerochaeta. Next base: position 8,006 of record JAGYOG010000043.1, on the reverse strand, counting down.
ACCATGTATGCAGGTGAGATTGAAGAGAAGGTCAATGCGGCCATCGATTCTTTCAATGCTGCAAGTGGGACCATCAACTACACCAGTGTTGATTACTCTGAATTGTAAGCACATTGTTTCCCAGTCATGCAGGGATAACTCTGCATGACTGCTTTTTTTTGATTCATTCCCACGGAGGCTTCCCCCATGGAACTCACACAGAAGAAAATAACCAACCTACGAGTGGAACACATCACCAAGCGCTTTCCTGGAGTCTTGGCGAGTGATGACATTACCTTGGAGATCTCCGAGGGACAAATCCTGGCGCTGGTTGGAGAGAACGGAGCAGGCAAAACAACCCTGATGAACATCCTAATGGGTCTCTATCAGCCAGATGAAGGACGCATCCTCATAAACGGTGAGGAGGTGCACTTCCGCTCCCCTAATGATGCTTTTGCAGCAGGGCTTGGCATGGTACACCAGCAGTACATGCTGGTTGCCAACATGACGGTACTCGAGAATATTGCGCTTGGATTCAAGGCGGCATGGTCACCATACAAGCTCAACCTAGAAATGGTGCGTGACCGGATTACTGAAGTAGCAAAGAAATACGGACTCTCCGTTGATCCCGATGCGTATATTTGGCAGCTCTCCGTTGGAGAACAACAGCGGGTAGAGCTGGTAAAGACTCTCTGTCTGGGTGCACGGTTCCTGATTCTTGATGAACCAACCAGTGCGCTTACTCCACAAGAGACCGATGAACTGATTGTTTTGCTCAAGAACATGAGTAGCGAGCTTTCAATCATTTTCATCAGCCATAAGCTTCAGGAAGTAAAAGACCTCTCAGACAAGATTACCATCCTTCGTCATGGTGCGGTTGTGTTTGAGGGAAATACCCATGAACACTCCCCTTCCGACATCGCGGCCTTGATGACCGGACATGAGGTAGACCTTCCCCTAAACGAGGAACCTGCCTGTGAGGGTATTCCCGTCTTGGATATCAAAAGCCTCAACGTGAAGAGCGACCGTGGGTTCCTGGCTCTCAACGACCTGAACCTTACTATCTGCTCCGGGGAGATCGTTGGTCTTGCTGGAGTATCAGGGAACGGGCAGAGGGAGTTGGCGGAATCCATCAATGGACTGAGGAAGGTTGAGAATGGAGAAATCCAATTCTATGGCGAAAACATCGCAAATAAGAGTCCTCACCACATCATTGAGGCTGGTATGGGTTACATCCCTGAGGAACGCAATACGGAGGGTATCGTTCCCTCCTTCTCGATGAAGGAGAACCTTATCCTCAAGGATACTGAGCATAAAGAGTTCAGTAGATACGCATTCCTCAAGAACAAGGCCATCGACAAGAATGCTGAAGATCTGCGTGTAAAGTTCGATATCCGCAGTCCCAATATCTCTATTGCTGCGGGTTCTCTCTCGGGAGGAAACATCCAGAAGGTCATTCTGGCTCGAGAAATCTCCAGAAGACCAAAATTTCTAATCGCAGTCTACCCCATCCGAGGCTTGGACCTTGGTGCAGCTGAGTTCATTCATAAGCAGCTCTTGGAGATCAGACATGAAGGAATCGGCATTCTGCTCATTAGTGAGGAACTGGATGAAATTCTCGACCTATCAGACCGTGTAGCGGTAATCTTCAAGGGCCAAATACAAAAAGTCCTTGCAAGGAAAGATGCCAATCGCAGGAGTCTCGGTATTTTAATGGCAGGAGTGAAAGATGACCAAACAGTTTAGGATATTCTACAAGATTACCATCATCATTCTGGCCATTCTAGCTGCAATGTTGATTGGTTCAATAATTCTCATGACCATCGGGGCTGATGTCTTCAAGACCTACATGGTCATTCTCTTCGAGCCATTGAAGACAACTCTTCAACTTACTGAGGTTCTGATCAGGGCAATCCCACTCACCATCATAGCACTGGGTATCTCGGTGGCGTACCGCAGTGGTATTATCAATATCGGTGGAGAGGGACAGATGGCAATGGGAATACTCGGTACCACAGCGGTGGCACTTGCATTCCCCGAGCTTCCAAAGCCAATTCTGCTTCCAATGGCGGTATTGGCAGGGGCTATGGCAGGAGGAGTATGGGGCTTCATCCCTGGTATCCTGAAGGCAAAATTACAGGTCAGCGAGTTGCTTTCAACCGTAATGCTCAACTACATTGCGGCTCAGATTTATACCTTCATGCTGCGTGGCCCATTCCTTGATCCTGCAGAGCTCACGATGGGAAGTGGAACTCCCCAGTCCATGAGGCTTTCAAGAGGAATCTGGCTCGATCGATTCCTCAAGGGAACACGGTTGCATACCGGTATCTTCTTCGCCATATTGCTCGCATTGCTTATCTACTTCCTGCTTTGGAAAACAAACTTCGGCTACAAGATGCGAGCTGCCGGAGCAAGTACCCGAGCCGCCAAGTACGGTGGTATCAGCGTTACCTGGTATCTGGTCATTGCCATGGTCATCAGCGGTGCTTTTGCGGGAATGGCAGGTGCTATCGAGATCGCGGGGGTACACCGAAGAGCAATTGAAGGAATTACTGGAGGATATGGGTTCAGTGGAATCGTTGTTGCCCTCTTTGGAGGCTTGCATCCAGCAGGCATCATACCGGCATCCTTCTTCTTTGGTCTCTTGATTGTTGGAGCGGACATGACCCAACGTATGGTCGGGGTCCCTGCAAACATGGTCAATGTACTGCAGGGCGTCATCATCCTGGTCATTGTTGCTACCAAGATGATCCTTGCCGACCCCTACTTGATGGAACGGATCTGGCGTAAATACCAAGGAATTGGCAAGAAACATGTGGAGGTGGAAGCATGAACTTTATCGTAAATATCCTAAGTCTGGGTATCCCCTTCTCAGTCGCGCTCCTCATCGCCAGTCTTGGGGAAATGTTCAATCAACGAGCAGGAGTCTTCAACCTCGGTTGTGAAGGAATCATGGCAATGGGAGCATTCTTAGGAATGCTCGTACCCTATAGCATTGGACAAGGGGGTCCCACTTCTGGCATGTACAACGTTCTGGGACTTGGCCTTGCGATGGTAGTTGGAGCACTCCTTGGCATCTTCTTCGCATTTGTTGTTGTCACATTCCGCGCACCGCAAGGTATTGCTGGTATTGGACTACAGATGTTTGGGGTTGGAACCGCCGGCACGCTTTTCAGGCACTTCATCGGCGGGACTCAGTCAGTTCCTGGCATTGGAAACCTTCCCATTCCCGGACTCTCCAAGATCCCTTTGATTGGTCCAATTTTCTTCAGCCACAATATACTGGTATACCTCGCATTTCTCTTCGTTCCGCTTGCTTGGTACATCCTGTTCAAGACACCTTGGGGACTTAGGGTTCGTGCGGTTGGCACAAACCCCCGTGCCGCTGACTCAATCGGCATCCAGGTCAACAGAGTTCGCTACCAGGCACTCGCTGTTGGAGGGGCCTTGGCCGGTCTTGCGGGTGCTTACCTCAGTTTGGCCCAGGTGAAGATGTTCAGCGATGAGATTATCGCAGGACGTGGCTTTATAGCTGTTGCCTTGGTCTACTTTGGACACTGGCATCCGGTAAAAATCATGGGTGGAGCATTACTCTTCAGCTTGGCGCAAGCCTTGCAATTGGCTATCCAAGGCCAGGGCATCAACTTCCCCTATGAGTTTGCCGTCATGTTGCCCTATGTGATGGTCATCATTGTCCTTGCATTCAGTAGAGAAAGCCAACTTCTTGGCCCGACATCACTTGGAAAGTCATTCAACAGAGAGAAGCGAGTTTAAAAATTGCACCAATGGTAGAAATGAGCGTAGCTCATTTCTACCTTATTCAGATTTTTTTAATTATTTTGCGGTATAATGCAACAATATATACAACAATTATAAATTTGCCGCAACAAAATATTGACTTTTTGCGGGTTCATTGCAATTATGAAGATGTATAGCATCACAGACCGATGTATCCAATTCTGGGTACTGACGCTAAGCGGCTAGCACCTGTTCCCAAAGAAACAAGCGTACCAACGTACGATGGAGAGCACAGCTATGTATGCATTCAGCGTAAATGGAAATCAGATCACCTACAACGGCGAAGACAAGAAACTACTACGATTCCTCCGTGAGGATTCGAATTTGACCGGTACGAAAGACGGTTGCAGCGAAGGTGTTTGTGGCACCTGTACTGTCTTGGTAGACGGAAAAAAGACGAAAGCTTGTATCACCCCCCTCTCAAAACTAGAAGGCAAGTCAGTTACTACCATTGAGGGGCTCTCAGAGCGGGAAGCAGAGGTGTATTCCTACTGTTTTGCTGAAGCAGGAGCAGTGCAATGTGGTTACTGCACTCCTGGTATGATCATCAGTGCAAAAAGCCTGCTCGATGTGAATCTCAATCCCACTCGTGAGGATGTGACAAAAGCCATAAGGGGAAACATTTGTCGCTGTACCGGATATAAAAAGATTGAAGAAGCAATCCTGATGTCTGCAGAGTTTTTTCGAGAGAACCGTGAAGTCCCAAAAACGGAAGAAGAACCAAAGCTTGACAAGCGTTACCGTCGCGTAGATGCCGAACCCAAGGCATTGGGTAAAGGACTCTATACCGATGATATCAGAATTCCCGGCATGCTCCATGCCAAGGCAGTACGCTCTGCCTTCCCACGAGCAAAAGTCCTTTCAATCGACTCATCAAAAGCAGAGAAACACCCCGACTTTGTCCGTATCATAACCAGTAAAGAAGTCCCACATAACATCATTGGCCATATTAAGCAAGATTGGCCGGTACTAATACCTGTTGGAGAGGTCACCCGGTACACCGGGGATGCAATCTGCCTCGTGGTTGGGAAGAACCCTGAAACCCTGGAAGAGCTTGCAAAATTGGTGGAAGTATCCTACGAAGTACTCACCCCGGTACTCGATATCTATAAAGCTCTCGAACCAGAATCTCCAAAAGTACATGAAGATGGCAATCTGCTCTCCTTGGAACATATCCTACGTGGTGATGTAGAAAAAGCATTCCGCGAGAGTCCCCATGTAATCACGCGTACCTATAAAACGCCGTACACCGAACATGCATTCATGGAACCAGAATGTGCGGTAGGCATCCCTGAAGGGGAAGGTGGAATACTGGTCCATACTTCCAGCCAGTCCATCTATGATGAACAGCGGGAAATTTGCACGATGCTTGAGCTCCCCCCTGAAAAAGTTCGTTGTCACAGTATGCTTGTAGGCGGTGGTTTCGGGGGAAAAGAGGACATGAGTGTACAGCACCATACTGCCTTGGCTGCGTGGGTTATGAAGGCTCCTGTCAAAGTGAAACTTACTCGCCAGGAAAGTCTGCAGGTCCATCCGAAGCGCCATCCAATGGACATTGAAATTACCACGAGTTGTGATGAAAGCGGCCACCTTACCGGCGTGAAAGCAATTATCCTAGCTAACACGGGTGCCTACGCATCCCTCGGGGGACCGGTACTCCAGAGAGCCTGTACTCATGCTTCCGGTCCCTACAACTTCCAGAACTTTGAAGTTATAGGAAAGGCAATTTATACAAACATGGTCCCCGGTGGTGCTTTCAGGGGATTTGGGGTCACACAGAGTTGTTTTGCGATGGAGTCCAATATTAACCTGCTTGCCGATGAGTTGGGTATGGACTACTACGAGATCAGGAGAATCAATGCGCTCAAACCAGGGGACATCATGCCCAATGGACAGATTGCAAGCGAGGATACCGGCATCATCGAATGCCTTGAAGCGGTAAAGGATGCGTACTACTCATCCCCAAGAGCAGGCATCGCAGCTTCATTTAAAAATAGTGGCCTAGGTGTTGGATTTCCTGATACAGGTCGCTGTATTCTCTCAGTGGAAGAAGGGAAAGTGCACATCAGAACCAGTGCTGCTTGTATGGGCCAAGGAGTGGCTACTGTCTGTACCCAGATGCTGGGAGAAACGTGTTCCCTAAAAGCGCATGAAATTGTTGTTGAAGACCCCGATACCTCAAGAACCCCTGATTCAGGAACCAGTACAGCAAGTCGCCAGTCGGTCTTTACAGGAGAGGCAGTACGAAGAGCCGCTCTGAAACTAAACAAAGATCTAAAGAAATCCACGCTCAAAGAACTGGAAGGTAAAGAGTACTTCGGAGAATACACATCCATTACCGACCCGATCACCAGCAAGAAGATAAACCCTGTCAGCCATGTAGCATACAGCTATTCGGTTCAGGTAGTCATTCTTGATGAACAGGGAAAGCTTGAAAAGGTAGTGGCTGTTTGCGATGTTGGACAGATCGTCAACCACCAAGCCCTCACCGGTCAGATTGAAGGTGGCGTAACAATGGGTCTCGGCTATGGATTAACGGAGGACTTCCCCATTGAAGAAGGATATCTGAAGGTCCGCTACGGTACGCTAGGACTACTCCGCAGCACTGATGTTCCCCCACTTGAGGTGAAGCTGGTGGAAGGACCAGGAAAGCATCCTGTAGCCTATGGCGTCAAGGGAGTAGGAGAATTGACCACTATTGCTACTGCTCCTGCCTGCCAAAATGCATATTACCGCTATGATGGAACGTTCCGAACGTCCCTTCCCTTGGAGGATACGCCCTACCGCAAGAAGAAGCACTAAGCTCTAAGAGTATTCTCGACAACACCCAAGGAATTGAACCTTGGGTGTTGTTACAAAAAGTTCATATCACAATTACTTTGTAAGTGCAGTAATAGGTACTACATAGACACCATCTTCTCGTAGATAAGCAGCATTAGATAGCCCACAGATAACGCATACAACTTTCGGGGGTTTCGCTTTCGGATTACTTTCCATTAGGCTCTTTATACGCAACAAGTTTACCGCTGCATCATCAATCTGATGAGCTCCCAACTTGATCTCAAACGCACCCCAGGTCCCATCTTTCATCTCGATTACTGCATCAATTTCATTTTCATTATAGTCTTGGTAATGAAAAAGCTTCGCATCATTGGCTTCAGCATAAATTTTCAGATCTCGTTCACAGAGTGCTTCAAATAAAAATCCCAGTGTTTCCATATCTCCGAGCAGGCTTTCCTCTGTCGCTCCCATGAGAGCACATGCCAATGAGGGATCTGAAAAATGTCGTTTTTCAGCCTGTTTTACACGTAATGATGATCTAAAATGGGGTCCATAGGGTTTCTGATTATCCAAGAGAAACAATCTTTCAAAAACTGAAAGATAATCGGAAATTGTATCTTCATGTATATCAGTGTCATCATTTACTTTAATATCTTTTTTCAAGGTGTTATTGGAAACAGTAGTGCTTTCATTTCTCGCCAATGATCTTAAAAGCAACTGCATTTTGGTGGTGTCTCGCTTTCTCTCATCAACACGATTGATGTCATTGGTAATGATAGCATCAAGGTATTGCTCAGGTAAAAGAGACGCTAAACTATCATCAATATCCAGTGATCCTGGCCAACCACCTCGTATAATATGCCGAATAATCTTTCCTAGATTGATTTCACCCGTTAAGACAGAAGGAAATATATTGCAGAATAGTCCTTGCAAAGAAACATCGCCAGTTGAAAAACGCATTTCAAACAGTGACATAGGTCTCATACGTAGCCGGGCAATTCTACCTGCTCCACTGTGTACCACCCCTTTTCTATTTGGAGTTGACGACCCTGTTAATATAAACTGCCCTTTCTTCTTGTTTTTATCTGATGCAAATCTTACAGCGTCCCAAAGCGAGGGTACTTCCTGCCACTCATCTATAAGACGGGGAGAGTCTCCTTTAAGCACTAAAGAGTGATCCATTTGGGCTAATTTTCTATTACTGAAATTCCCAGCTGGGGATCCAACATAAAAAACACTCTTGCTATGATGTAGCGATGTTTCAGTTTTTCCGCACCATTTTGGCCCTTCAATGCATACTGCTCCAAATGCTTCAAGATATTTTGTAACTTTCTCATCAATAAATCTCGGAAGGTACTCATTTTTACTCATAGTCTCTCCATCCTTACTAGTAATGATATCCCAACCGGGCAGATTTCTCAATCCCAACCGGGCAGATTTCTCAATAT
>JAGYOG010000042.1 GCA_018399495.1 Sphaerochaeta sp. | reverse complement strand
TTGTTCAAGAATGATGCCTCATCATCAAGGTCTTGAGGAGAAAGTACCTTGGGCCTACCCTTCCTTGCCAATTTCTGAGCCGCGGAGAGCAGGTTAAAACGCATTGCATAGACCTGTGAAACACTTCTAGCCTGCCCTGCTAAAGCAAAGCCTCGCGAGAGCAATGCTTCCAATTCGTTACTTGCAGTGCAGAGGTACCAGCTGGAGAGACTTCCAATGGGGTCCCATAGCTCTGCCCCAGCCACCTTGCATGCTGCTGCATAACAGAGGTAATCCGCTTCAAATGGGGGGAGAGATTCTCTCTCAAGGGATACTTCCTCAAACGGGTGTTTCAAAACCCGATAGTCTCTCAACTCGTCCTCGAGATCTATGAGCAAGTATTCCCCCTGTGCCACCTGGTCAAGTTTCCTTACCTCATCCTTCTGGGCTGTGCAGTAGAATACCTGTCGCTGTTTTGCTATCTCGACTATGGCCTTTGCTATGGCAAGCGAACGCTCATCGTCGCTGTTCGCCATCAATTCATCAAAAAAGATTGGGAATTGATAGGCTCCTCCTCCCTCCAGCATCTCAAGGAATGCCATCCTAAGGGAAAACAAGAGCTGTATTCGTGTACCGCTGGAGAGTTGATCTAAAGCATAGGGACGCATGATCACGGTATCCTGCGCAAGAAAACCTGCTTCCCCTACCGTAAGCAGATAGCGATTCTGGGTAATCCGCTGCAACCAATTGCTAGCTTTTTGCAGCACCTGCGGTTGATAGGTACGTTCACTCTGCTCCTTGATCTGTTCATAGAGCTGATACACCATTCGCCCAGTAACTTCATCTCGGCGGATAGCATCCAGAGCCTCTTCAGCCTTCAGGCAGTTCAGTTCTGCATTCTCCAAAGCGGTATCATTACAGAGTTCCTGGTAGGTACGCTCCCACTCCCAGAGCGTTTTCTCTTGCTCCTTACGCTTTTCCAATGTTTCAATTGTCTCTTCCAGCAAGGCAGAGAACGCAATAGCATTTCCGTTTTCTGCTTCTTCACGAATCTGGTCGGAAAAGCCTTCAAGCTTGGTTTTATTCAGCTGCTGCTTCGTTACTATCTCCTGATACTCTGCTACCTGAGAATCGAGTCGCTCCAATGTATGAATATCTCCGACAGCGAGAGTCAGGTTTGCATAGAAGGAGCTTCTTGCTGTCTCAGCTTCCTTGAATCGAGCTATGGCCTCTTTCAGTCGTTGTGCATCCTTCTTATATTGTTCTGTATATCTACGTGCATCATTGATGGTGGCAATAAAAGTTGCAGCAATAGTCCTAAGCTCCACAACATCAGAAGTCATGGTATTACAGTGCTTTTGCAGGGCTTCCAGAGCTTCCTTGAAAGACTTCTCTTCCTCTCTCAGCAAGGCCAATGCTTCCTTTTCAGCTGATTGACGAGTAACCCACTCCTGTAAATGTTCACTAAAGTGAAAGAACTGAGCTCCTTCCAGGGCAGGATCAGTAGAAAGATTGAGATCCGATGCAGCTTCCTCCCACTGTTGCAACCAGTCATTCCATTGGCTCTGGGCATTATCGAAGGGAATCTTTGCGCTACGTCTTCTCACGTTCTCAGCACCCTTTTTCTCCAGGGAAACTATCTTGCTTGTCAACAATCCCAGCGAGCGGGAAATGCTTTCTGCATCAGATGCATCCAACGTTGTCTGCCCATCTTTTATAAGCAGCACATTTACTTGCTCAATCCTTTTCTTTAGTTGTATGGCAACCTCCTCGAAAAGCGGATTTGGTTTTTCTCTTCCTGCAATGATGAAGAGCAGCACCAAGAGAGGAATGGCAACCAATGAAATTCCTGGATGCAAGATATATCCGAGAATTACACTAATCGATACGGTTAGGAGAGCGAGAGTACTCACGATTGATTGCTTCATCTGGATTGTCTGTGGCAAAGACTCCTTCTTCGCCGCTACAAAAACCAAGGAAGCAAGTTGTTGCTTTATATCCCTCAGTCGTTCAACCAATCCCTCATCAAAGGGTTCTTCCTCTCCCAAGGAACGAACAACATACTCACTTCCAGCAAGCCGGCATCTTATTGGTTCAGAGGTATAGGCAAGAGAATGTAATTTCTCGACCATATTTTTAAGGGTTTGCTCATCCGGTAAATCATCCATGATCCAACGGTGGGCAGTTTCCCAGGTACTTCTTGCCTCTTGAGCCCGCAGGGCTTCCCTTTTTGCTGCATCGAGCGCTAACTTGGCTCCATTTAGGGCTTCGCTTCGCTGTTCGATCAATCTCGGCATACTTTGGTCTTCAATGAGTGACTGCTCTACATTGCATTGGGTAAGATGCTCTTCAGTATCCTTTACGTCGTCCTTTGCTTGCTGCATTGCCGATTCAGCAGCATCATACTCATGTTCACGATTTCTAGCCTCTGCAAGGCTATGGGGAGTCATACATTTCAAAACAGGATGGTAAGAATTCAGCTGAGAGAAAATCTCTTCATATGCATCTTTCGTAGAGAGGTATTCCAGCATGGTTTCCAGATGGATCTTCTCTGTATCCTTATTCTTACTTTTTTCAAGTTCATCCTGCAAATTCGTTATCTTCTGCTGGAGATCAAGATGCTCAAGGATTGCGTTTTCTTGTTTCTTCACCAACTCTCGCTGTTGTTTCAGCATTTGTACCAGTGCGTATCGTTTCCTGGAAAAAGTCTCGATGCCTCCCGCTTCGCTGAGCGCTTTCCCTAGGTCAATCCCGCCCTGCATTTCCTTGCGTATAGCCTCAAGAAACGGCTCTCCCACTCCCTCTTTGGTGAGGAGTTCATGCAAGGGGAACCAGTAGGCATCTGCAAATGCATCGTTTCTTCCCGGCAGGGAAGCAATGAGACCGTCGGATATCCTTTTCTGTTCCAAATGCTGGGAGGAGAGTGAGAGAAACCACTGTGCATCGTCAAGTTCCAGTATGCCTTCAGCTTCCAGTGAGGGATGCCTGGCCGGTGCATACAGGAGTGACCAAAGAGCCCTGATAATCGTTGTCTTTCCTACCCCATTTGCCCCTGTCAGGATATTGAGCCCCGGGTGAAAATCAGAAAGTTCACCAAAGGACCGCACGAGGAATCCTGGAGCCTTGGAAAGAGTGAAACGAGTAAATCGACACGAGGTATTATGCTTCATGCTCCCTCCGCTGGGCTTCCATTGCCCTGAGTAGCTGCAGGGTAGCCCGCTTTCCTCGTTTCACAGCCTCTACATGGCTGAGGGATGTCTGCCTGAGAAGGTTGAACCCACTGGTGTTGAAGCTCTCTGCTTCCAATCTTTGATAGGTAGAACCCAGCTGCTCCAATGCCTTGCTGTCTTTAAGCATTCGAGCAAGCAATGCTTGTGGTCCGCTGCCCTTCGCAAGCTGGTTGAGGTCCACATCCAGTTCTGTAGCATCTTCCTGGCGGTTCAGTAGCAGTACTTCCAAGTCTTTGTCCTGGAACAACAGTTCACTTTCACTGCCTTCAAAGGAGAATACCTGATGCAGGTCCAAAGAGGGGTGTAGATACCCTGTGAATACGAGACTTACCGCAACAGTTCCGCTTGGAGATAGTTGATCGATGTATGTGCGTACCGATTTGGTAACCGCTCTTCGTAATGATTCCAAATCATGTATGCCGGTAGTATTCACTTCACAGATCTCATAGCGATACGGACAAAGGGGTATGAACAGCGGTTCCTTCCAGGTACGGCCTTGTTCAGTTTCCAGAAGATATACTCCATGAGCACCAGTTTCCTGCACATCAAGTGCGAAGGGAGACCCACAGTAATAGGCAGAGGAAACTCCCAGTCTTCCCCCTTTATGGATATGCCCCAGCATCCAAAGGGGAATACCGGTGTTCAGCAACGCATGTTCATCGATGGGAGCATATTTTGAATGTTGTTGCCCCCAATCAGCATGCAAGAGACCAAGGGTAAGACGAGAATCATCAGCCAATGATGCATCGAAGGTGGAAAAGGGGGATTGCTCTTCATGTGAACTGGGAAAAGACCATCCGATAAAACGAACATCTTTGATATCATATGATTCCCATATTCCTTTCAGTCCAAGGATCTCGATCGCATCACTTTCTTCAGCCAATCGAGGGAATACCGACCAGTCATGGTTTCCTCCTACCCCGATTACCTGAATCCCCTCTTGTTTCAGTTTATTGAGCCCTGCGAGCAGAGGACCGTACACTGAGAGCCAAGCTTTTTCTTGTTCAACTACATCTCCGGCCAGTACCACTACATCCACAGCAAGCTCAATAGCTTTCTGGATGATTGCATCCCAAGCAGCATGCCCGGATTGTGCGAGTTCAGGCTTCCGCCCCATATGAATATCTGCACATGCGAGAATCTTCATTCCGCCTCCCAATGAGTGCAGTATAGCATAATTACAGCATTTTTACGTAGAGAGAGGGGGCAGATGCCCCCCCTCCAAGGAAACCGCAACCTATACATCAATCTGGATATTCACCACGCTTTACATAGGTGGTATGTAACAGCTGGTGACTCAGATGACCTAAAGGCTGCACTAGGAATGAGGTATAAAGTTCCTGGATGGATGGATTCTCGTGGGACTTGCGTATCGGCATGCCACGATCTTCCTCATAGATTGACATGGCACGCTTCCTCCTGATCTCCTTGGTTGAAGGAATAGGTTGCCCTCCACCTCCGATACATCCATCAGGACATGCCATTACCTCAATAAATGCGTAGGGGCTCTTGCCTTCCTGGATTTGGTCCAAGAGAACTCGAGCATTTGCCAGAGTATTGGCTACAGCAACCTTCAGCGGGGTCTCCCCGATCATGATTGTTGCCTCCCTAATACCCTCTCCTATGCGAATCTGTTCGAATTCCAAGTCATCCAAGGTTGTTTTGGTAATGGTCTCATATGCGGTCCTGAGAGCCGCTTCCATCACGCCTCCTGTAGCACCGAACAGTACTGCAGATCCTGTTGACTGTCCTAGAGGATCATCGAACTTCCCCTCTTCCAGATGGGCGAAATCAATCCCGATCCTCTGTAACATTCTCGCTAATTCACGTGTGGTCAGTACATAATCGACATCACAGAAGTACTCATCGTCAGTAAACGATCCCTGTTCTCTCCAGTAGGAGAATGCACTGTCGATCTCACTTCTCCCTGCCTCAAACTTCTTCGCCGTACAGGGCATGATTGAAACCACCCGTATCTTTCTTGGGTCTATTCCTGCTCGCTCCGCATAATAGGTCTTGGCAATGGAGCCAAACATCTGTTGTGGAGACTTACAGGATGAGAGATGCTCCAGTTGCTCAGGATAGAAGGTTTCAATGAACTTGATCCACCCAGGGGAGCAGCTGGTGATCATGGGGAGCGTCCCGCCGCTTGTAAGGCGGTGTATCAACTCATGAGACTCTTCCATGATGGTAAGATCTGCACTGAACTGGGTATCGAATACCCGGTCGAACCCGAGAGTCCTCAGTGCGCTGACCATCTTCCCGGTTACCAGAGACCCCTCACCCAATCCCATTGCCTCTCCAAGTCCTACTCGTATTGCAGGGGCTGTCTGCACCAACACCACAAGATTCGGATCAGCAATAGCATCGAACACTTCACTCTCATGGCTCTTCTCGGTAATGGCACCGGTCGGACATACAAGGGAACACTGCCCGCAATTGGTACACACCGAGGAAGCAAGTCCTTCATCAAAGAAGGTTGACACCGTTGTTCGTAGTCCCCGCCCCATCATCTCAATTGCATGTACCTCTTGAACCTTCGCGCATACCTCGACACAACGATTACAGAGAATACAGGCATTTGGGTCACGAATTATAGAAGAAGATGATGAGTCGATTGGGAGTAGTGATTTCTTCGTCCTCTCGAACCTGGATTCTCGAACCCCCAGCTGCAGGGCGAGGGACTGCAACTCGCAGTTGAGATTTCTCTCACAGGTAGTACAAAGTAGCGGATGGTTGGCAAGCAACAACTCCAGATTCAATTTCCTTGCACGCATGACACGATCGGTATGGGTATGGATAACCATATCCTGCTGGACGGTATGCAAGCATGAACGGACCAAGCGTTTGAATCCCTCTATTTCAACCACACAGATGCCGCAGGATCCATGTGCAGATACATCTTCCAGGTAGCAGAGAGAGGGAACCTTGATTCCTGCAACTTTGCATGCATCCAAGATTCTTGTCCCCTCTGGGACCGTGACAGTTTTCCCGTCAACGGAGAGTGTGACCATCTTCTTATCCATAGAGTACCTCCTGTTCACACTTGACATCGCACCTGAGACATCTTCCTGCCTCCATTCTTGCCTGACGACCGGTATAGCCCTTGTTTACCTCTTCAAATGAACCACTTCTTGCTGCAACAGGAAGTTTTTCAGCGTTGATAGCTTTCCCTTCATACAGTGTCTTTCCTACTGTTTTATCATAGCTGAAGGTGGTGAAAAGCTGTGCAAATCGATCTTCCCCACTCAACTTACGGTCGATCAGGTGGGCAACTTCCTTGCCCTGCCCCATTGCCTCAGCTGCTGTGGAAGGTCCGTTGATGACGTCCCCTATCGCCCAGACATGGTCTTGGTTTGTCTCATATACGTATGGATTCACTTCCAGATGGCCACGCTTTGAGACTGCAAGCTTCTCTTTTTGCAGAAGGTCAGTATCTACTCGCTCCCCTATGGCTACGATGACCGTATCACAGGAGAGAGAACTGATTGAGCCTGTCCCGCGACGGATTCTTCTTCCGCTGAGATCATACTCCCCGATTTCCAACGCTTCTACCTCAAGAGCCTCCAATCGTCCCTTTTTATCTCTGGTTACCTTTTTGGGAGCTACATTGAAGATACAGGGGATGCCTTCACTGAATGCTTCCTCGATCTCACTCTGATTGGCAGGCATGTCCTCTTTATCCCGTCTGTAGGCAATGGTTACCTGTACTTTCAATCGCCAGAGAGACCGTGCAACATCGATTGCAACATTGCCGCCTCCGATGATGACAACACGTTTTCCAACTTTTGGTGTCTCACCCTCAGCAAGCGCGTTGAGAACATCGGTACCCTGCACTACTTGGCCGCTATCAGCACCATCGAGTTGCAAGGTAGCATGATGATAAGACCCTAGGGCCAGGATGACTTCATCATACGTGTTCTTGAGATCAGCTATTTGCATGTCTTTGCCGAGTCGTTTATTGAACATAAAGGTGATTGGAAGCTGTTCAAAAAGTTCCAACTCCTTTGCTAGCACTTCTCTCGGTAGTCGATAGCTTGGTATGCCGTAGCGAAGCACACCACCTGCTTCTGCATGCTCATCATAGATGGTTACTTCATGCCCTAGACGCACGAGGTAGAATGCTGCACTCAAGCCAGCCGGACCTGCACCGACAATTCCAATCTTTTTGCCTGTTGCAGGAGGAATTTTTGCAACCATCTCTTGGTACACATCCTGTTCGTTACCCATTTTGTAGAGCGTGTCCGCAAGGTAGCGATGCAGCTCTCCCTGATGAACAGGAGAGTCCAGTGTATCGCGTCGACACCTCATCTGGCAGTGAAAGTGACAAATTCTTCCTAGGGTTCCAGGAAGTGGATTATCTTCCAAGGTGGAAGTAAAAGCCTCTACCAGACGGTTTTCCCTTAGCAGTGCTATATAGGTGGGAATTCGCATGGAAAGAGGACAGGAGTTGGAGCAGAGTTCTGCTACCAAGGCCTCACAGGTTCCAGCCTCACAACGCTTTCTCAAAATGTGACTCTCATACTCCTCCGGGAAGTATCGTAGTGTTGTGAGTACAGGATTGGTTGCAGACTGCCCTAGTCCACACATGGCTGTGTCACTGATGTGGGCACCCAAGATTTCCAACATCTGCAAATCCTTTTTCTTTCCTTCTCCTTTAGTAATTCTGTCGAGAATGGAAAGCACTTGCGCAAGACCTTCCCTACAAGGGGTACAGTTACCACACGACTCCTTCGTGGTGAATTCAACAAAGTAGCGTGCTGAGTCCACCATACAGTTGTCATTATCCATGACAACCATGCCTCCAGAGCCCATGATTGAACCCAAAGCTGCCAAACTCTCATAATCAATACTCTTATCAAAGAGGCATGCCGGGATGCACCCCCCTGAGGGTCCTCCGCTTTGTACCGCCTTGATACGTTTTGTTTTTGAGACTGATCCTCCACCTGCCTCATATACCAAGGTTGTCAGCTTCTCTCCCAAGGGGAGTTCGACCAGCCCGGTGTGCTTCACTTTCCCTACCAAGGAAAATACTTTCGTTCCGGGTGAGGAAGGAATACCGTATCTAACAAACCAATCACTACCCTTCCCAATAATGAGAGGGATGTTACACCAGGTCTCCAGATTGTTGATGGTTGTAGGATAACCAAGATATCCCTTCTGGCTGGGGAATGGCGGCTTCGAGCGTGGACGACCAGCCCTTCCTTCCAGCGAAGCTATCAAGGCGGTTTCCTCTCCACAGACGAATGCCCCAGCACCTTCTACTACCTGCAAGTCAAAGCGTATGTTCGCACCAAGGATATCTTCTCCCAACAGATTATTGGCATAAGCATCCTTAATAGCTCTGTTCAAACGCTCCACTGCCAAGGGATATTCCGCTCGAACGTAGATTATTCCCTCTTCTGCACCTGTAACGTAGGAGGCAAGCAACATGCCCTCAAGGAGCATGTGGGGATCACTCTCCATCTCATTACGGTTCATATATGCACCGGGGTCACCTTCATCAGCATTACAGATCAAGTACTTCTTCTCTGACTCTTCTTTTTTCATCAATTCCCACTTCAGACCAGTGGGGAATCCAGCCCCTCCCCGTCCTCTGAGCTTTGACGACTTGACCTCATTAAGTACACTGTCCCTGTTCATGGTAAAGAGCGCTTTCTCAAGTGCCCTGTATCCACCTACAGCAACATACTCAGCAATATTGGTTGGGTCGATGATTCCAGCATCACGCAGCACCAGTTTTACCTGTGGATGGAAGAAGGATATTTCATTCCATTCAGGAAGTTCTGGATAGTCCTCTCCGTATTCATGTGAAGCGAGATGATGGTCCCATTTACTGATCTTGCAGAAGGCTTTTTCTGTATAATAGGTACCATCAAGGAGCGCTCTTACGATAGGAGCACAATCAGCCTCCTCTACCTTGTGCAGGAGTACCATGGGCTTCCCTGGAATGAAGAGCAAAACAAGCGGTTCTTCACTACAACAACCAAAACAACCAACTGAGCGTAGCAGGAAAGCATCTTTCTGTTTCTTCTTGAGAGCACTAAATGCTTCAAAGATAACATCAGCACCACTTCCCACTCCGCACGTACCCATTCCAACCGCTATTGCTGGTATTTTTGGATAGAGTGTTTTTATTCCCTTAATATTCAAACGGTCTAATATACTGCTCATGCTCCCTCCTTATGTGCTGAGAGGGCTTCAATCATGGTAGTGAGTTTTTCTTCGGTTACCATGGAGTGAATCACTCCATCGATTGCAATGACCGGAGCAAGTGCACACTGCCCAAAACAAGCCACGGTATGTACGGTGAAACGATAGTCAGGGGTGGTGGCCATCCCATCTTCGTCCAATTCAATGCCCAACATATGCAACACCTTGTCAAGCAAAGGCTTGGAGCCCCTGGTATGACATGCAGTTCCGCGGCAGACGGTGATAACATGTTCACCTTGTGCTTTCAAGTTGAAGAAGGCATAGAAGGTGACAACTGAATAGACTTGGGATAGAGGTACACCCAACTCTTTTGCCACCATTACCAGTTCTTGTTTGGGGAGATAGTTGTGCTCATTCGTGCGCTGAACTGTTTCCAGTATGGAGAGAAGCGCACCATGTCGCTCTCTATGCTTAGAAACAATCGCCGCGATCTCGTTCGCTCGATCATTCATGAGGACCTCCTTGGGAAAAAACACGGGATACACCCTTTGTATTGCAAATACTGCCAAATATGGTAGTAGCAGTTCCAGAAGATCGATTTCATTCTAAACCAGCAATTCCTCGAAAGCAAGGCATTTTATTGGCTTAAATACTACTATAAAGAAATATGAACTGTTAATTTTACTTTTTTATGTGAATACTAGTATATTATTATCAAATTCTTTGTATTTGACCTTCACTTGGATTTTTACGTATGCTACCAGTAGGAGGAACGTATGAAACACTATAGAAAAGAACTATTTTTCCATATCCCTACCAGAAGAGGATTGGTCAACATAACCAGCAATGTTCAGGATGCTATTGATGAGAGCGGTATCAAGGAAGGCTTGGTATTGATCAATGCCATGAATATCACAGCAAGCGTATTCATAAATGATGATGAGAGTGGTTTGCATCAGGATTATGAGCGCTGGCTCGAGAAACTGGCACCTGAGAAGCCCTACTCCCAATACAATCATAATGGGTATGAGGATAATGCGGATGCCCACCTGAAGAGAACCATTATGGGAAGAGAGACGGTATGTGCCATCACAAACGGAAAGCTCGACTTTGGGACCTGGGAGCAGATCTTCTACTACGAGCTGGATGGGAAGAGACAGAAGCATGCCTTGATCAAGATCATTGGAGAATAAGTATTAGGAATCTTCTTCACTCTCGCTTGATGTATCCTTCTTACCATAGGAAGGAGCAGTCTCACTGAGCATTCCTTGACGCAATACCCGATTGATCTTTGTTTGGTAACCTTTACCTTTTGACTTGTAATGATCAAGCACATCAGCATCGACATAGATGCTGATCTTTTCTTGATTGGACGATAATTCTCTGGATTACGCAAATGAAGGTTGCAATTGCGCCAACTGTTCATCAGTCATCTCTGGTATATCAGAGAAATCGATTTTCTTGACGCTCTTAATCTGCTTATCTTCTTTTTCTTCATACTCATAATTCGCTTTCTTTTCCCTGGGAGAGGCCTCCTCGCTGATATGAATTCAGATGGCCCCATTCCTGTCCGTATAGGCAATCATTTTTACAAGATAAATTCCATGTCGCCCGATACACTGATACCTGGTCTCTTCCAATGTTGAGTGTTCCCAATCGGCCCAATCAAAGATTTAGATCGTCAGACACATCAGCAATATTTTCAAATGAGAACCCGTGTTTCTTTTCGTTTCTTCTTGCTCTTCTCCGGGTCCACGTATCAGAATTGAAAACTCTTTTATATATACTTAATTATATAGACATATTTGTCTGTCAAGAAAAACATCTTCATATCCAAGTTGTAGGAATTATCATAAACCTACTCCCAATCTCATTTTAAACTAGGCCAATCACTTACTCCAGTAGAATGAGGAATATGAACATCCATAGCACTTGCATTACATGTATTACGTGTATTACAATTCTCATGGATTTACTATAAAAGAAAAAGGAGACCTACATGACTGAGAGCATATCAGTACGCTTACCTAAAGAACTGGTAGGCAAGGCTTAGCAATTTAGCAGAGCAAACAGGCAGAACAAAACTTACTACATCAGAAAGAAGCGATTGAAGATAAAGTATGTGATCTTGAAATGATTTACCTAGCAAAAAAACGCGATGAAGATGTTAGATCGAGGTCGCAGTAAAACCACTACGCTTGAAGAAGTTATAGCAGAAAATGGCTTATCTGATAGGTTTGAACGTAAAAAGAACTTTCTGCATTGGATAACTCTGTAAAATCAAGATATTTAAATTCTTAAGAAAACTGGAAGACCGAAAAGATCCAAGGACATTAGGAAAGCCGCTTACAGCTAACCTTTCACGATATTGGAGAGTATCGGGTTGCAGCAATTATGGATCATTTGCAAAATAGTCGACAAGGAAATTATTATCCACGATTCTTGCTGTTCAGCATCAAGTGCAGTATACAGATATCCTAATAAATTCTGAGAGTTTTCACAAAGCGTGTCTTGCAACTATGTAAACCCATTCATATCAAGGATTCTTGAAACTAAGGATGTCTTCCAAAGTTTTATGCAGCAATAATGAGTAAACTGTTTGCCTTTCTGCAAGAGAGAGAAACATGCCTTGATAAAGATCATTGGAGAATAAGTTTTAGGAATCTTCTTCACTCTCGCTTGATGTATCTTCCTTGCCATAGGAAGGAGGCGGTCTCTCTAATTTCCTGTCGAAGAGACACTTGTTTATCCTTGTCTGAAATCTTTTCCTTTTGCCTTGAAATACTCCAGCACATCAGCATTCATCTTGATGCTGATAGCTTTCTTACAGGGACCACCTTATATTAATCCACAGGCACAACTCGCTGCAGAGTCTCCAGGTGATGGGAGTAAGTTCCGGGATATCTGAAAGTCAATTCCACGAGTTTTAGATCCTCAATTTCTTTGTCAGTCATTCATCTCTATCTGCCATTGTATAATCCTTCTTCAATTTTCGATGCACGACGCGCTGAGATCAACCTCGTCCTACCGTTTTTCTGTCGAGCAGTGGAAGCTCTACGATAATCGTTACCTTTCACAAAAAAGCGAAATCTTTACCTCTGATGAAACTGAAATATTGACCAATGTCTGATTAATAGCATTGATGATCAATAGTTGAAACGTTAATTCTTATGAACTCTCCCCACAATTGGGGTAGTACCAGAAACTCCTGTTCACATATTCTCACTTCTGACACCAATCTATCAATATATTTGAACTTTGGATGGTGATACGTAGAGGACTGTTTGCTCAATAACTGCCAATAATGTGGTTCTCAATGCTTTAAATGGTAAATTTCTATTATTATTTTATAATAATTGCCAATATTTGTTAATAACTATCTATAACTGAGTTTGTATGCTAAAATAAACTATCTAAAGGAGTATTATATGAATGAAAAAATTGGACTGATCGTAAAATACGTAGTCTATTTCCTAGTCGGAGCGTTATTGGTGTTCGCCATAATGAGTTTCACTGTTGTTAAAGACCTAAAAGCTGAAAACGTACAACTTGCTGAAGCACTTGATACCTCACGATATGAAGCCCCAAGATTGCTCGAGGATGCTAAGGCTCAATCAGCAAGCGGTGATTACAGCGAAGCAAAGTTGACACTACAAACCTTGATCGAGAACCAACCTGGTTCAGCAGAAGCTTCTGAAGGAAGAGAACTGCTTTTAACCATCGAGGATAAAGAGATGGCTGCCAATAGTAAATGGGAAGCAGCATTACCTAAAATTCGAGAGGAATGGTTCAACAACATGTCTGAGAGTTTATTGGCTGAATCGGATGAGGAAAGAGTAGAGCTTGAGAAGGACCTGAACAAGATCATTACTGAAGCATGGGAAAAAGCAAAGAGCAAAGTCAGAGAAGATTGGGCAGAAGAAAATTAGCATGAAACAACTGCTATAGCCTATGGATTGGTGTATTCCATAATAACAATACTCCGCTGCAGCGAAAGCTGCAGTTTTTTATGCTCAAGATTGCAGGTCAATCTATCTTAATACTTAGTAGTAGCAGCAGATCCAACATAATAGACCATGGGAATGATATCCTCATACGAGCCATCAGGCATGAGAAATCCTCCGCTGATGGTACCGAGTCTTTGGAATCCGAGCGATTCATAGAGATGGATTGCACCATGGTTTGAGGCAACCACTGCATTGAATTGCATGAGAAAGAAACCAAAATGTGGCAACTGGGAGAGAGAGTCTTGAACCAAGGCCCTTCCCACCCCCTGTCCTTGAAATTTCTTTTCAACTGCGTAGGATGCATTGGCAATATGGCCAACACGTCCGATGTTGTTTGGATGAAGGATATACATCCCCTTGATGATTCCCTGTTCTTCAGCAATCCCACAATAGCTCTGGCTCGCAAAGAAGGAGATTGCTTCCTTAGCAGAAAGACATTCTGTCTGAGGGAAGGCTCTCCCCTCTTCAACTACCTCATTCCAGATGGTTTTCATCCTAGTAATATCAGTATTCCTGTACGCTCTGAGAACCATCTCAGTCTCCTTCACTTGCAAAAAACCCTCTCTTTACGATACGCTCACGTAAGAGCATTCGGGAGGGCTTTTTTATCATGCAAACCACTCTGGTTCCTGTTTCCATGCTAGTACAATGTACTGCAAACGAATTTGCATCCGCAACCCTGCTGGTGGTATACCCTCCAGAAGAACGGCTGCAAGCAGAACACTACCAGATGTTGTATCCTGCCTTCCCATTTCTGGAGTCAGAGAACCCTCTCTCGCTCCTTGAAGAGGGAAAAGCCTCCTATCTATTGGGAAAGAATCTGACTCTTACCAGTTACTGTCCACTTGAAGGTGTCTCTTCTCCCTTTCTTACCTTCCACTTCCATACCTTGGAAGATGCATATTCCTATACCCGTTCCTATCCAAACCCTGCAAAGTATCTCCCGCGATTGATCCAGGAGGATGCAAAACTGCTTACAGAAGGAAAGCTGGTAGCTTTTCCAACCGAGACTGTATATGGACTGGGCGGGGACGCCACCAACGAAGAAGCAGTCAGGGGCATCTTCGCTGCCAAGGAACGACCCTTCTTTGATCCCTTGATCGTACATATTGCTGAATTGTCACAACTTGATGGGTTGGTCGCAGAAGTAAGCGACCAAGCAAAGGCTCTCATGCAGCAATTTTGGCCTGGCCCACTGACACTCGTAATGAAGAAACATCCACAGGTTGCTGACATAGTTACCGCAGGAAGCGAAACAGTAGCGGTAAGGATGCCAGCCAACCCGTTGGCCCTCGCACTGATCAAGGCAAGCGGTAAACCGATTGCTGCCCCGAGTGCAAACCGGTTCGGCTACACGAGCCCCACAACTGCAGAGCATGTGAGAGAACAACTCTCTGGCAGGATTGCAGCAATCCTAGACGGAGGGGCCTGCACCGTAGGAATCGAATCAACGGTACTTGCCTTGCATACGAAGATTCCTACTATTCTTAGGCCTGGGAAGATTGGTATCCAGGATCTATCTCCCCTGCTTGGCGAGATAGCTTTGGCCAAACAGGCGGGACCTACCGACACCAATATAGAAAGCCCAGGATTACTGAAATCGCATTATGCTCCAACCACCCCGCTCTACTTGGTTGAAGATGTACGGCAATACCAAGGCTGCAAGGATGTGGGTATCTTATTGGTTGAGGATATTGGGGTTTCGTTCCAAGGCCCTATTGCCTACATCAGTGAAGACAAGGACAGTGAAACTGCCGCAATGCGGCTCTACTGGGCAATCAGGAAACTCGATGGCATAGGATTACGATTCATGGTCTGTTCCTTGCTGCCTGAACAGGGCATTGGTGTTGCAATCAACAATCGTTTGAGAAAAGCAGCTACAAAGAAAGAACAGCCTAGCTGTTGAGTGCGTTGGCAAACGCCTTGATGGCATCATACTGGATGCGTTTGACATCCTCATCACTCTTGCTCATTATCTTGATCATCTTTTTAGTAACCCAATTCATTTTAGAAAACAGGAACTGACCCCCAAAACTTGTTTTAGCCAATGCATGGGCAACCAATGCTTGGGCATAGCAATGCTCCAACTGTTTGAGGCTTCCTTCTCCTTCTTCCATATCGCAGGTAAAGAGCCCCAGACGCTTGCCCAGCAGTGCTGATTCGTTTTCATTGCAGAATCGTTTTACCCGCTTGTTCAATCTTCCCGCATAGATTGGACTCCCTACTACAACAGTTTCGAATTCAGTAAGGTCGACAGAGGGATTGACTGCAAGATTCTGCAATACGACCGCCCCTTGCAGTGCATCACTAAGTAGATTAGCGCATGCTTCGGTCGTTCCATAATGGGTTGCATAGATAACAAGTGTTTTCATAGGCATATCCCCCTTTGCCCTGCTTACTATAGCATACACAGGGCAAAAGAGAAATGAATGATGCTACCTAACAGCGCATCTTCTTAACTACTACCTCAGCTGCCTTGATCAAGGGATAGCCAGCAGGAGAGCCGGTAAGTAATGGTTGTGTACCGATCTGCATCGTAAGGAGTTGCTTGACCATCACACGATTCTGAATGAGGAATCCAATCGCATTGGTCAACTCACCAATACTGGTTCCTCCATACACCTCAGCACCGAGTATCATGCCACAATCACTGGCAACAATGAGCTTAACCATTTGCTTGTGAGAGAGTTCTAGATTTCCTGGGTGAGTATCCATACCGGTGAAGCTACCACAAATAACTGAGAAATTTTCAGCATTGGCACGAGCTTCTGTAATTCCTGCGGTACCAAAAGCATGATTCCCTATAGCCGTAGCGTAGATGGCGATAGTTCCCGTGAATGGTTTACAGGGACTTAGAGAGTAGAGATTCATCCCTGCAGTCCTGGCTTCTGCGCATGCAGTGGAAGCAAGCATGGTACGATCGAGTTTCCTAGTTACGAAATCTCGTTTCTCTGCACAGTCGCCTACCGCCACAATATCACTGGTACAGGGTAAGACACGCATGTATTCACAAGTTTTGATGAAGTCAAATTCGTTGAGTTCAATACCCGCTGCTTTTGCAATTGCGGTATTGGGTGCATATCCCATCGAGAGAATTACTGCATCAGCCTTGATACGTTCACCATTAGTAAGAACTACTTCACTGACTTTCCCATCTTTTCCCTTTATTTCACTTGCACCTTTGCCGGTAACGACTTTCACCCCACGCTCTTCAAGATGCCCTTGTGCAAGAACCCCAAACTCATCATCAAATGCACGGTTGAGAATTGCTTTCTCAATTTCCAGCAAGGTAACGTGGTACCCTTTCTTGTTCAATTCGTCAGAAACTTCAACGCCGATGAAACCGGCTCCTATAACGATAATCTCCTTAAGGTCCTTGAGTTCCTCGAGCATTTGGTCAAGATACACTTTGTTTTTCGGGATAGTATATACTCGCTCGATATCTCCCCCTTTGAGCCAAGCTGGCTTGGTTGGGATACTCCCCAGAGCAAGGATCAGCTTGGAATATTGCATAATCTCGCCACTGGTAAGAACACATTGGCGTTCTTTCACTTTGATCTCTGTCATTTCATCCACGACAATCTCAACACCTACAGAGGTGAGCAACTTGTCTGGAAGAATGTCCTTGCTGCTGTCACTAAGTGTTCCGAAAATATAGGGAATTCCACAAGGTATTAAAACTTGCTCTTCCTTGCGAACTAATACCACTTCTTTCTCTGGATAGGTAGTCTTCGTGGTGATTGCAGCCTGCAACCCAGAGGCCCCGCCTCCAATTACCAATACATCAATGATTCTCATATGCTCTCCTTGTGTTTAGTAATTTTAGTATGCACTTGTAGATATAGTTTCTCAAGTCATTTCCCATAATATCTATATTTTTTTCTTTATATAATATGATTTTATATCGTTACATGATTAAATATCATTACTATTCATATATAAAACAATTCATATAAATATGCAATCGAGTAGGCGGGGGCTGTTAAGCCCCAACCTCTCACACCACCGTACAAATGACGATGAAATAATTATCCCGAC
>JAGYOG010000041.1 GCA_018399495.1 Sphaerochaeta sp. | reverse complement strand
TTTTATCACCAATACTTGCTCGATCCTGCTTTGCTTGATTCATGAAAGGCAGTATAGCACAATGATGAAAAAATGGCTAACAGAAGTGATGGATGCTTTGCTTGCAAGATGCCAAGAGCTTTGCTATTGTTTCGGCTATGAATGATACCCTGATTAATCTGGAAGCAACGTTGTTCTGTGGACAAACATTTGCCTGGACCAAGGAAGGCTCCACCTATGAAGCGGTGCTTGGAGGGCGTAATATTACCTTCGAGGAATCTGACTTTTCTGCCTTGGTAGCAGAAGACACTATGCTCTCTCATTACTTCGATATGGAATGGGACTATGAAGCAGCTGAGACAGAACTCAGTACACTTGATCCCCATCTAGCCATGCTGATCAGGCAGTATCGTAGTATCCATATCCTCAATCAAGATCCATGGGAAGTGTTGGTCAGCTTTCTGCTGAGCCAGAACAACAATATACAGCGAATAAGGGGTATGTATCGCACCCTTTCTAAAACCTATGGCACTGAGGTTGACCCTGGTGCATTTGCTTTCCCTCGGCCAAGTCAGCTAGATTGTGTCAGTGAAGCCCAGTTTAGGGCACTGGGAATGGGGTTCCGGGCACCGTATCTGGTCAGTGCCATCTCCCAATCTCATCTTCTTGAATTCATTGGCTCCCTGGATTACCAGGCGGCAAAAGAGCTACTCAAGAGTATCAGGGGGGTGGGGGAAAAGGTTGCCTCTTGCATCCTGTTGTTTGGATATCATCATATGGAGGCATTTCCCATGGATACCTGGATGCAAAAAGTGATGAAGCGGTATTATCCTACAAAAGATGAAACATACTTCGCACCATACGCTGCTCTTGCACAGCAGTACCTGTTCCATGGGGAGCGCTTAGGAGGTAGGCAATGATACCTGTATTGGTTTTAGGAATCCGTTTTGATCAATTCCCTCCTTCCGTTCATACGAAATTCACATTCACAGAAGCACAGCTTTGTGCCATAACCATCAAGCTTAGGAAGCAAACCAGAGGAGATGCGGTAATCGTACTTTCCACCTGCGACCGTGTGGAGCTTTGGTGTGAAAATCCCAAGATTGAACTTAAGGAACCGTTTCTGAGGGCACTCTCGCTTCCTGTGCTCATATGGGCCGAGCATACCTACAGCATTATCGGGGAGGATGCACTAGACCATCTCTTCTCTTTGGCATGTGGACTGCTTAGCCCGCTTTTTGGTGAGGACCAGATAATCAGCCAGATACACACAAGCCTCATAAGAAGCCGAATACATGGTTGTGCTTCACCTCAAATGGAGTATCTCTTCAGGGAAGCGATCACGACGGCAAAGGCAGTTCAATCGAAGGTGGCCCTGCAGGTTCCCGATGAGACGTTGGCTATGGCGGTGTACAAGCTCCTAAAGGAAAGGAAGGCTGAGAAGAAGGTACTGCTCATTGGAAGCAGTGCCTTGGCTCGTCTTGTGGCAAAGGTCCTCTCTGGAAATGGATACTTGGTGAGTATGACCTTCAGGGATCTTGAAAAAGTCGATCTCCTGTTGCCTGAGGGCGTGCAAGCGCTCTCATATGAGGAGCGATTTGATCACTTCCTTTCGTTCAGTGTGGTGCTCAGCATAACCAAGGGAATGGAATATACCGTTGATCTTGACAGCCCCAAGGGCCCAAGGCTTTTCATTGACCTAGCCCCGGTGAGGGATATCAATCCAGTACTTGCTGAGAGAGTAGGGGTTGAGGTTCTCACACTGGAAGACTTCCCTGTACCACTGCCCCGGAGGGAGGCGGCCACAGCACAAGCAAAGCGCATGGTCTTGGAAAGAAGTAACCAAGCTGTGCAGTATCTTACCTATCGTCATCAGGTGGAAGCTGCACAACGTATGGCGGGCCAGGCTGCAAATGATTTGATCTTTCGACTAAACAGCCTGCTGGATTCTCAAGATCTAGACCTTAATTTCCGCAAAAATCTCTATGAAACAGCTAGAAAGGTTTTCAGCCATCAACTTTATGAAGAGCGAAAACGGGAAGCAGCCATACACCGTTTTGACCTTACCAAACAGCTGGAAGGTGGTCAGGCTAGCTACGCTGGAGATCCTGATACCATTCTCGAACCTTTTCATACCATTGAAAAAGAGGGGTGGAATCTGACCAGAATCTCACTTGGCTCCCATACAGGAACCCACATGGACAGTCCTTCCCATCTTCTGAAGACAGGCAAAACGCTCGACCAGTATCCTCTCTCCAGGTTTTTTGCATCCGCCTATGTGATGGATTGCAGGAATCTTACACTAATTAGCCCAGAGGATATTCCCGATCTTGATTTTTCCTGCGATGCTGTGCTGTTCTGTACTGCAGGAAAAGCCCAACTAAGTGTGGCTTCTGCAAACAACCTGCTTGCCAGGGGAGTCCGTTTGTTTGGGTTCGACACGCCAAACTGTGACCGTGGTGGGGACCTTTCATTCCCCATACATCATGCTCTATTCGCACAAGACGCCTTAATCATCGAGAACCTGGTCAATCTGGAGAAGCTAGTTGCTACTATGGTGCAGCTCACCTGTCTTCCTCTTTTCTTCAAGGATGCAGATGGTGCTCCTTCACGGGTAATAGCTGCCACAAGGTAGTTTTTTTCTTTCTCGTACGATGAGGTCACTACACACTTCTCATTGGTATGGTATACTCTAGGTAGTGGAGGGCCCTCATATGAGTACAAATACCGTATTTACCATTGGACGACAGTTTGGAAGCGGCGGACGGCAAGTAGGGAAGGATCTGGCGGAAAAACTGGGAATTCCCTTCTATGACAAAGAACTTATAGCCATCAGTGCACAGGATAGCGGCCTTAGCGAGGCACTCTTCTCAAATGCTGATGAGAAAGCAACCAGCAGTATCTTCTACTCCCTTGTGATGGGCAATTATCCCATGGCCAGCGGAGCCTTGGGTGTTACGGAGATGCCGCTCAATGACCAGCTTTTCCTGATTCAGAGCAAGACGATCAAGCGCCTTGCATCAGAAGGCCCTTGTGTGATTGTAGGCCGGTGTGCAGACTACATCCTCAGGGAGATGGAGAATACCATCAATATTTTCATTCATGCTAATTTGGAGAGTAGGGCAGAACGTGCAATTCGTGTGTATGAGGTAGAAGAGAAGAAGGCCGAAGATGTGTGTCTAAAAACAGACAAGCAAAGGGCTAACTTCTACAACTATTACAGTGATCGAAAGTGGGGTATGTGCCGCACCTATGATTTGAGTCTTGACAGTGGGAAGCTGGGTATCGAAGGTTGTGTGGGTCAGATCATCAACTACGAACAGCTTTGGCAGAAAAATAAAGGTAAGGCGATCTGATGCTTGTTGATCTTTTGGACAATCTCGAATGGTATCGTGCCCTGCATCCTGCGATGCAGGGTATCATAACCATAATGGATCGTAGTTTTCCCTACGATGATGAACCAGGTATCTATACGGTGGATGATATATCCTATCAAGTGATGGGGTATGAGAGCTCTGTGGAAGGAGAGCTTGATCAGGCAGAAAGCAACCAAGTACACATCATCTTGGAAGGGGAAGAGCTGTTCAGTCTACAACGCAGAGAATCTGTCGAGGTGGTGATGCAGAGTACCGTGGGATTGTTTGTATTGCTTAGGAAGGGAGAACGATTCCGCCATATGCAGAACCGAATCACACAGACGAAGGTCAAAAAAGTGGTTTTTACCCTTCCTGATCCTCTTTCTTGAACTGATTACGTTTTCTCCAGAGATGGGCGAGCATGAAACGCTCGCCTTCTTTTTGGTCATGGTTCTTGATGGCATCAACCAGCTTTCTATGCTCAGCCTGGGTCTTTTTCAGTCCTCGCTTGTTCAGCGTCTGGCTGAACAGTAAGGCTGCCTCCCCAAGATTCAGTCTGCTGTAGGTAAGGGTGAGCAGGTCATTGCCTGCAAGAGCCACCAGTTCAAGATGGAAGCGATAGTGCAATTCACTGAAAGCTTGAACTTGAAAAGGGCCTTTTCCTTCTATTAGATCATCCATGGTGTCCAGGATTTTCTCCAGAGCAGATGTATCAGCATGCTGCTCACAAGCTGCGCGTATGGCAAGTGCCTCGAGGTATGCCCTTACTTCAGTCAGATGCTGGTATTCCTGCATGGTCAAATCTTTCACGTAGGTCCCACTATGTGCGATTGTAACGACAAACCCATCTTGGTCCAGCCGTTTTAGAGCCTCTCGTACTGGAGTCCTGCTGCAAGAGAATGTTGCTGCCAATGTGTTTTCTGAGAGTTTTGTACCACCAGGTAGTAATCCATTGCGAATCTGGTCCCGTAGGGTATCATAGATATGGTCAATTAATTGGCTGCTTAGGATATCTGACATAAAACCAGTATATCCAAAGGGGGGATGGATGCCTAGTAAAGCAAACGGGCCATGGAGTTACTCCATGGCCCGATAGAATCAAAACAGTGTATCTTAGTTGTCAATACCGACGAGTTCGATATCGAAGATAAGCAATGCATTGGGCAGAATGGTATCGGTTCCTGCTTCTCCATACCCAAGGGTTGGGTGAATCCAGGTCCGTATCACGCTTCCCGTATTCATGGTGAGCAGTGCTTCGGTAAACCCGTCGATCAAGCCATCTACAGGGAAGTGGGCTGTCTCTCCCATGTCATAGGAGCTTTCGATGACAGTCCCGTCAGCCATTTGCAATTGGTAATTAACTTCAACGGTATCAGCGATGGTGGGCTTTTTACCCTCTGCAGGGGTCAACACCTGGTACTGCAAACCACTTGCTGTGGTAATGACATCATCATTGGACTTGTTCTGTTCGAGGAATGTTTCAGCCTCTTCAAGGTTGGTTACTGCAACTTCAGTAAGCCAGGTATCGTACTCTTTCTCAAGTTCCTGCTGGTACTCGATAAAGGCAGTCTGCATCTCAGCTTCATTCATCAGCAACTGATTGCCACAAGCATAGTCCAGGGCTCCACTTGCATAGAGATTACCATTGACATGAATACCCTGACCCGACATGTTGAGGGCTAACAGGTAGCCGTAGGTGTAGCTGAATGCGTCTGCAATTCCCTCTGGCTTTTTGAGGTCTTTTACATCCTCGATGCTGTCATAGGATTTGCCATAATCGGTTTGGGCAAGACCAAGGCTCCAGATTTCTGCCTGATACTGTTCAACGTTGGCATACAGCTCCTCAAGTGTGTAATAACCATTCGATGTATCACTTTGGGAATCCTTGTATCCATCCAGGGAACCCTTTACATAGTATCCTGCATCAAAAAACAATTCTTGACTGGCAAAGGATTGAATCAACATGAAGCCATAGGTGTAGCTGAAACGGTCCTCAAGACTCTCCAGAGCGGTTGCTTGTGCGGTACTGATATTGTAGGGAAGTACACCGGTAGCAACTAAAGGGTTGATGTAACGGATGTGAGAAGCAATGTCATTATTGACAACTACTTCCAGATAATCACCACGGGCAATGGATGCAACGGGATATGTTGACTCTGTCATGCTGTCCGTCATGAACACAAAATCCACGTTTTCCAAGGTCCTGACAGTGAAAGCTTTCTGCCCTTGCTGGTCGAAAGCGGAAAGTACTCGTACGGTGACTGCATCGGGATGGGCTTCTTTTGCCCCAGCTGCAAATAGAGCAGTGGAAATGAGCATCATCACCAACAAGGTCACAATCATTTTTGTTCGATTAGGTTTGTTCATAGTCATTCCTTTTTGTATGTTCGTTGCATCTTGCAACTTATTCTAATGTACGTGCTCTTTGGAGAAACGTCAATGCAAGAAGATTTCCACCACCCTAAAAAACAAGCTCTTAGCCCTTGTCATGGCACTAGATATGCATTTCATGAAGTTTTATGTACTTACATCTGATTGCCAACCATAGCCTCTCATGATAGGGTAGAAACATCACAAGAGAGGAATAGAGATGCCTACTATCAAGAGAAGCAAACCCAATGAGCAGGATATAAAGTTGTTGTATGAAACAGTCAGAATCGCCCATCAGGCAAAAGAGAATGGTAATCATCCCTTTGGTGCCTTGTTGGCCGACAGGGACGGAAAGATTCTACTCGAGCAAATGAATGATTATGAGGAAGGGGGTTCTGCCATGCACGCAGAGACCCTGTTGCTCTTCAAGGCGAGCAGGCTGTACGATCCCGAGTTCCTTGCAACTTGTACGCTTTACACCAATGCAGAACCTTGTGTGATGTGTACTGGTGCAATGTACTGGACCAACGTAAGGAGGCTTGTGTTTGGCATCACTGAGGAGAAACTCCTTGAGCTGACTGGAGCCGATGAGCAGAATCCCACGTTCAACCTACCCAGTCATGAGGTTCTCTCCCATGGGCAGAAGGACATGGAAGTGGTAGGACCTGCAGAGGATGAAGCGTTGCTCAAGGCAATCGTGAAAGACCATCTTTCCTTCTGGGTACACTGATGGTCTCCCTTCCCTACCTCTTAAGAAGTGAGAATATTGCCCGAATTGAGGGAAGCCAACTTCTGATCGGGGACAGACGGGTCTACCCGTTTGAAAAACGCTTTGAGCGTTGCTCTTCGGTCCTTGAGATTGCCTCAGCCCTAAAGCGGATGGTAACCCAGGGAGGTGGGCCTCTGGAGGTTGCCCTTACTGCCATGGTGTTTGTCACAGAGCAGATGAAGAAGGGAATCATACACGCAGAGTTTGGTGAGCTTGAACGTGCGGTTATCCTTCTGATTGCTTCGCGTCCAACCAATACCACAATGAAACGGACCTTGCTTGCCCTGTTGGAAGAGTTGCATGGGAAACCTGACTTTGTTGAGCAAGTAGCTCCGTTGGTGGAAGCCAAGAAAACTGCCTTTGACCAGCTTTACCACCAGCTTGGAAAAGAAGGAAGCCATCTTATCCCTGAGAAGGCGGGGGTGCTGACCACTTGCTTTGCTGAACATACTTTTCTGCTCTCCCTTGCCTATGCAAAGGAGGAGGGAAAGGAGATCAGGGTGTTTGTCCCTGAAACCAGACCATACTTGCAGGGTAGCCGCCTTACCGCGCCCTCCCTTGAGGAGATGGGCATCGATGTTCGCGTGATCACCGATGGGATGGGAGCGACGTTCCTTGGTACCGGGGATGCGAATCTCTACATGACCGCCGCAGACTTGGTCTGTATGGACGGTACCGTTGTAAACAAGGTGGGGACTTTTTGCAATGCCATCGCTGCAAACCGTTTCCAAGTGCCTTACTATGCCTTTTCTGTCTCCCCTGATCCTACGAAATTGGATGCAAGTGGCATACAGATGGAGTGGCGCTCGGCCGAGGAGGTGACCCAATGCATGGGAAACCCTACCTCAACAAAGGAAATGCAGGCACTGTACCCTGCCTTTGACATCATCCCCCCTGATCTGGTAACAGGGGTTGTTACTGGTAAAGGGGTACTCAAACCGGAAGAAATAAAGAGGAATTTTCAATGAAAGCAATTATTGGTGGTACCGGAGTCGATACCCTGGAAGGGATCGATTCAGAGCGAAAGGTAGTGAATACTCCCTACGGAGATGTTGAGTTGTTTGTAGGGAAGGGCAAGGATGCTTCCTTGGTCTTCCTTCCCCGTCACGGCTCTGACCACAGTAACCCTCCTCATCTGATCAATTACCGTGCAAACGTGAAAGCGCTGGAAATGCTTGGGGTCACCCATGCCATTGGAATTTATGCGGTAGGTTCCATCACTGAGAAATTGGCTCCAGGGAAAGTTGGGTTAGTCAGTGATTTTGTGGATCTTTCCTCAGGGAGAGAGCATACCTTCTACACAGGAGGAGAGAGTGGGGTGGTCCACACGTCCATGGATGATGTCTTCGATGCATCGTTGAAGATTCGGATTCTGAAGGAAGATGCATCTCTCCTCGATGCAGGGGTGTACATCTGTACCAACGGCCCGAGATTGGAAACTCCAGCCGAAATTCGCTACCTGCGTTCTATCGGTGGCGATACGGTAGGAATGACCTTGGCAACAGAGGTTTCTCTGTTACGCGAGGTGGGTATATCCACACTCGCCCTTGTCTACAGTATCAACTGGGCCGCAGGAATCGAGCATGGACAAATAACCTTCATCAACAACGAGCAGATCGCTTCCTTGAAGGGGAGAATGACTGAGCTTTGCTGTACCGTGCTTCAGTCAAGCTCATCCAAGCGATAAGGAGTGTTTTGGTAGACATGGTAGTTCAGCCAATTGCTGAACAGAAGGTTTGCATGACCTCTCCAGGTTACCAAAATTTCTTGTTCAGGATCATCATCATGGAAGTAGTTGACCGGAAGCTGGGTATCAAGGCCGGCATTACAGTCCCGCGTATACTCCTCTAGGAGCGTTCTCTCGTCATATTCACTGTGTCCCGTGACAAAGACCTGTCTCCCATTCTGGCTTGCAGCCAAGTAGATTCCTGCTTCCTTGCTGGTGGCCAAAACTTGGAGGTCCTTATGTAGTGCAAGACGATTTTCATCGAGCGTGGTATGTCTTGAGTGAGGTGCCCAGAATTGGTCATCGAACCCACGAACCAATGGATGATTTCTGTCACGAACAGTATGGCTATAGATCCCTGAGAGTTTATGGTCCAAGACCTGCTTTCCAATACCGTAGTAATGATAGAGGGCAGCCTGTGCCGCCCAACACACAAAGAGTGAACTGA
The DNA here is from genome assembly GCA_018399495.1 of Sphaerochaeta sp. GTDB lineage: Bacteria > Spirochaetota > Spirochaetia > Sphaerochaetales > Sphaerochaetaceae > Sphaerochaeta. Next base: position 9,878 of record JAGYOG010000041.1, on the reverse strand, counting down.
AAACATGGCTGTCTGCCCAACGGAGGATTGTTTTCAACTCCTGCCAATAGGTTACCTTCTCGAAGGCAAGAGTCTCTACAGGGCTTCCTGTAATGATGAGCGCATCAAAATGTTCTCCCTTCACGTTGTCAAAGGTCTGGTAGAATGCTTTCAAATAGGATGAAGGCGTGTTTTTACTTTTATAGCTAGCAGTGGTGAGAAAGGTAATTTCAACCTGCAAGGCGGTATTGCCAAGCAGGCGGAGGAACTGTTCCTCCGTCCTCATCTTGTTGGGCATCAAGTTGAGAATAGCAACCTTGAGTGGGCGGATATCCTGGTGGATTGCCCGCTCAGCGGTCATGAAAAAGATGTTCTCTTGTTTGAGGACCTCCCCGGCAGGGAGGTCCTTGGGAATGGTCACTGGCATGATGCATCCTCCCCAAGAGCCTGTGACAGGTCGGAGAGCAGGTCGTCGATGTGTTCACAGCCGATTGAAAGCCGTACGGTGGTCTCGGAAATTCCCTGGCTTTCCAGCTCCTCCTTGGTGAGTTGGGAGTGGGTGGTTGTTCCTGGGTGGATTACCAGTGACTTCACATCCGCTACGTTGGCGAGAAGGCTGAAAATCTGGAGTCGGTCGATGAACGCCTTTGCCTCCTCTCCTGTCCCCTTGATATCAAAGGTAAAGATAGAGATGCCACCTTTGGGGAAGTAGTGCTTGTAGAGTGTGTGATACGGGTTGTTCTCCAGACTGGGATGTTGCACTTTTGCAACGCAAGGATGGCTAGAGAGGAACTCTACCACCTTCAGCGTATTCTGAACGTGTCTCTCAAGGCGTAGGGGAAGGGTTTCCAGCCCCTGGAGGAACAGGAATGCATTCAGGGGCGCAATGCAAGGACCAGTGTCCCTGAGCAGGACGGTACGTGCCTTGGTGATCCAAGCAGCTTTTCCTGCTGCATCCAGGAAACTCAATCCATGATAACTCTCATTTGCTTCTGTTACTGAGGGGAACTTACCGCTCTGCTTCCAGTCAAAATTTCCACTGTCAATGATGATACCGCCAAGGGATGTGCCATGACCGCCGATGAACTTAGTCGCAGAGTGAACCACGATATCGGCTCCGTGTTCGATAGGACGAAGCAGGTAGGGGGTTGCAAAGGTGTTGTCAACCACCAATGGGATTTTGTAACGATGGGCAAGGTCAGCCAGGGCTTTAATGTCACATAAGGTGGCGTTTGGATTACCTATGGACTCAACAAACAGGGCCTTGGTGTTGTCCTGGATGGCTTGCTCCACTTCATCCGTGTTTGTGGTGTCCACAAAGGTTGTGTTGATGCCCCACTCAGGGAGTGTGTGTGCAAAGAGGTTGTAGGTTCCCCCGTAGATGGTCTTTGCTGAGATGATGTGGTCCTGGTTTTTTGCCAGATTAAGAATGGTGAGGGTAATGGCTGCCGATCCACTGGCAACTGCCAAGGCACCAACACCACCCTCCAGACGGGCCATTCGATTCTCGAACACTTCCTGGGTTGGGTTTCCAAGCCTGGTATAGATGTTTCCAGCCTTGGAGAGATTGAAGAGTGCTTCGGCATCGTCACAGCTGTCAAAGACATAGCTGGTTGTTTGGTAGATGGGTACTGCGCGCGAGCCAGTTGCGCTGTCTGCATGTTCCTGTCCTGCATGCAGGGCTATGGTTTCAAAGTGGTAGGTGTTATTGGTTTTCATGGTATTCTCCTGAATAATGAGATTGACCTGGCTAAGCCCGGTCTAGTTGTTTCAATTCAGAAGCCTCGCATGTGGTCTGTTACCGACCCGCAACGTGGATGTTTTGCATGTTTCATTTTGGTTCCTTGAAGGTCTTAGGCGAGTGCGTTTTGGCACATGTCAGATTCAATACTGTCTTGCATGCTTTGCATCATTGATGTGCCTCCTTCAAGAAATTACCTACCGAATGGCTAGGGATTGGAGCAAGTATAGGGAAACTCACACATGCGGTCAAGTGGTTAAATACAAGAATTGGATAGAGCGTAAGAAAACCGGGGGGTGTCCCCCCGGCTTCAGTTTTTAGTCCTCAGTAGCCATGAAGGCATCAAACTCTTTGAAGACCTCTTCATTAGGATGCTTCTCAAGCAGGCTGAAGATGACCATACAGAGTGCAGCAATTATAAAGCCAGGGAGTAACTCATAGACATCGAATACGCCACCTGAAAGTTGTTTCCATACAACGACGGTAAAACCACCACCAAGCATGGCTGCCACCGCTCCATTGCGGCTGGCACGTCTCCAGAAGAGAGATGCGAGGATTACCGGACCAAAGGTTGCCCCGAATCCTGCCCACGCATAACTCACTACATCGAAGATGGAGGAATTGGGATCCATCGCCAGGAAGATGGCTATAATGGTAATTACAACTACGGTGAGTCTGCTGACCAACAAGGTCTCCTTGTCAGAGGCATCTTTTCTGAGAACTGCCTTATAGACATCCTTCGAGAAAGCAGAAGAGGCGACCAAGAGCTGGCTATCAGCGGTACTCATGCTTGCAGCAAGAATTGCACAGAGGAAGAAACCTGCGATGAAGGTTGGGAAGATCTTCTGCATACTGACAATGAATACAGCCTCTGCAGCACTCTGGGAGTCATATACAACGGGGAGAAGGAAGATCTTTCCTACCACACCAACGAGCAATGCTGCTGTCATGGCGACGATAACCCAGATCATTGCAATCCTTCGGCTCGTCTTGACCTCGTGGTTGCTTCTGATGGACATGAAGCGGATCAGGATGTGCGGCATGCCGAAGTATCCGAGTCCCCAAGCAAGGGCACTGAGGATTTGGAGAAATCCATAGCTGGTTCCAGGTGGGGTAACAAACGGGTTGATAAAGTGCTGACCAAATTGGCTGAGCTGCTCAAAGGTATGAGCTGGTCCACCAATTGCAAAAACTGCGATTACTCCGGTCATTACCAGGGCAAAGAACATCAGGGTTCCCTGCAGGAAGTCAGTTGCCACAACAGCAAGATATCCACCGAGGAGCGTGTATCCAAGGATTACCAGCACGCCCAAGAAGAGAGCAGCGTAGTAATTCATGCCAAAAACAGCGGTGAACAGTTTTGCAGAGGCAAGGAAGCCACTAGCCGTATACACGATAAAGAACACAAGGATGATGATTGAGCTGATGGTTTGCAACAGCTTGCTTTTGTCGTGGAAACGGTTGGTGAGAAATTCTGGGATGGTGATGGAATCCTTGGCGTGGATGGAATATTTTCTCATCCTCTTTGCAACCAACAACCAGTTGAGGTAGGTGCCTACCAGTAACCCGACAGCGGTCCAAAAAGCTTCCTGGAGCCCCGTGAAGTAGGCAAGGCCAGGGAGTCCCATGAGCAACCATCCAGACATATCACTCGCTTCAGCGCTGAGTGCTGTGAACCATGGACCGATCGAGCGGCCACCGAGAAAGTAGTCACTGGTGGATTTCGTTTTTCTAAAGGTGAAAAACCCGATTGTTAGCATAAACCCCAAGTAGAGTGCAAAAGCCAAGGCTGTGATGAGCTGATAACTGTTCATGTTCACAATTCTCCCAACATTTAATACATGTTGTCCAGAATACCTGTTGAAAAACAGGGTGACAAGAGCAATAGAAGATATCTTGCAAAAAAAATGCATAAATATGCATAAATTTGAGTAGTAAATGGAACTATTGTTTCAATTCAGTCAGACAGAGGCGCCAGCTAATTGCTGGCAGCCACTGTCTTGAGGAACTTTCTGAAAAAGAATGCAATCAGCATGGTACCCAGAATCATGACAAAGGTGAGTGCGTTTATCACCGGTGAGACGCCATAGCGAATCATTGAGTAGACGTATAGGGGTAGCGTTCCTGAACCTGGACCCGAGACAAAGAAGGTGATGACAAAGTCTTCGAGTGACATGGTTATACACATCAGGAATCCTGAGAGCACGGCAGGTATAATGGAGGGAATAATGACCTTGAGCAGGGTCTGCCGCTCATTGGCTCCCAAGTCGCGTGCCGCCTCAAGGGTGGAGTAGTCAAACTCATCCAAGCGTGCACTTACCAACATGAACACAAAGGGAAGGTTGAAGGTGGTATGTGCAACAAAGATGGTGAATAGTCCGAGACGAATCTTCACCGCAGAGAAGAAAATCAACATGGAAATACCGATGATGACTTCAGGGAGGACCATGGGAAGGTAACTTACCGTGGTGATGTAGCTTCTTCCTTTGAAGCGATACCATTTGATGCCGATGGCCGCCAGACTGCCGAGGATGGTGGCAGAAAGGGAGCTGGTGAGCGCTATGATAAGGCTATTCCTGAAGGCAGCCCAAAGTGAAGGACTTTCATAGATGAGTGTCTTGTACCAGATAAGACTTGCACTTTCCCACTGCATTCCTTTTATGCTGTTGAATGAGAAGAAGACCACGACAAACAACGGTATGAAGAGAAATACGATGACCAAGGAGAGCATGGAATAGGAGAAGGAAAATTGGGTTTTTGAGGTGTTCCTTTGTTGGCTCATTTCCTCCCCCGTTGGCTATAGTGTAGCTTGATGTTCTGTTCGAGGGCCTGTTGGTTGTTTTTTTTCTGGTGTTGTTCTTGCTTTCCGTTGTACAGCATCCAGAAAACGCCTACAAGGGAGATCAGGGTCAGTACCATGGAGAAGGCAGAGGCCAGAGGCCAGTTCCTTGTCTTGGAGACTTGGTCAACTATGATGTTTCCGATCATGGTGGAGTCCTTGCCACCAACCAAGAGTGGTACGGTGTAGGCACCAAAGATAGGGATGAAGGTAAAGATGAAAGCAGTACTCACTCCACTCTTGATATTGGGGATCATGATCCTGATGATTGACTCCAGCTTGGTTGCGCCCAAGTCCCGAGCTGCATCGAGCAGGGCGAAGTCGAACTTGTCTATGGTCGTGAAGAGCGGAAGAATTGCAAAGGGGAGGTACATGTAGATCAGGACAACGATAACTGCCTGGTTGTTGTAGATCAGGGAGAGACTCTGATCGATCAGACCGAGGTTCTTCAAAAGTGAGTTGAGAAACCCTTCACTGGATAGTATAGAAATCCACGCATAGATGCGGATCAGGGAGTTGGTCCAGAAGGGTATGATGATCAAGAACAGGAGGAACGTCTGATGCTTGCTTTTTGCCATCGCATAGCCACAAGGGAGTGCTATCAAGAGACAAAGCAATGTTGAGACGACACTGATCCACACCGTTCTGAACAGCACCTTGGCAAAGCTTGGGTTGAACATCTGCTGGTAGGCAGAGAGGGAGAATTCCCACTCAATGCCTCCATAGAGACCTCGCTTGAGGAAGCTGTAGAGGATGATGATGCTGATGGGAATTGTAAAGAAGAGTGTGAACCAGAGTCCCATGGGAGCGCTGTAGAGCGTTCCTAGCATTCGCTCCCGTTCCCTTGGTTTGAGGATTCGCTTCATCGCTCGGTGTCCTTTACCAGGTAGCCATCGTTTGCACTCCAGCTTACATAGACAGTGTCCTTCCACTGGATTTCAGGTCCTTCTTCCAAGAATACTGTATGTTGCTTGAACACCTTCACCAAGGTGGAAGGCTCTTTTTCCAATTTGATAAAGAACTTCGACTGGAATCCTGAATAAATGGGTTCCTCCACAATGCCCTTAAAGGTATTTATAGTTGCATTGCTGCTTCTTGAAAAATTGGGGGAAATCCTGATTTTCTCTGGACGGACGGTAAAGTCGAGCGAAGACCCAACTTCCTGGGCTATTGAATCAGTTACATATACCTCCCCTTGCAGCTGAGGGACCTCAACACGCAGGAGGTACTCTTCCCCCTGTGGTTCACAGGAGAGTACGGTACAGGGGAATATATTGGATTCTCCAATGAAACTGGCAACAAACCTGGTTGCCGGAGCTTCATAGATCTCATAGGGGGTTCCTATCTGCAATACCTTGCCTTTGTTCATGACGGCAATGCGATCGGAGACAGAGAGTGCTTCACTCTGGTCGTGGGTTACATAGATGAATGTGATGCCAACCTTATCATGGATAAGGTCAAGTTCCACCAACAGATTTTGGCGTAGCTTGGCATCCAATGCGGAAAGCGGTTCATCAAGCAATAGTACCGCTGGTTCATTAATCAAGGCACGGGCAATGGCTACGCGTTGTTTTTGCCCGCCACTGAGCATGGAAGGTTTCTTGTAAATATGGTCTTCCAACTGTACCAGTTTTACATATTCCATGACTTTCTGTTCTACGGTTGCCTTGTCTGCGCGACGAAGTCGCAGTGGGAAGGCAATGTTTTCATAGACAGTAAGATGAGGGAACAATGCATAGGTCTGGAATACGGTATTTGCCTGACGTTTTTCAGGGGGGAGGGGGAGGATGTCCTTGTTATCAAAAGCAACACTTCCCGAGTCTGGGTAATCGAATCCGGCGATAATCCTCAGTAAAGTGGTTTTACCACAACCTGATGGACCCAACAGCGAGAAGAATTCTCCCCTCTTGATCTTAATGCTGACATCATCAAGAGCCTTGAAATCACCATAGGAACGGGATACCCGTTGAGCAGTTACTTCAACACCTTTCAATCTTTTCCATTTCCTCCACTCGTTTCAGGCATAAAATTTCCAAAAGAGGTGTTTTGGAGCCTTCACGATGGTAATGCGAATATCAATTATTTACCCCCTGCTGTCAAGCATTCCTCCGATAAAATTGCAATGAATTTTGACATTCATACCTCAACAGAAAGTTGGGGTTTAACGCTGGAAATCTATTCGCACAACCTCTCCGGTTCTGGGGTCTTTCCTGTAGACTGCTGGACCTTCCTCATCATAGCCATACCAGATGAGGCGCGAGAAGCGTAAAAGCTCTTGTTCCTTTGGTGGGTCGAAGACTCTGCAATAATCAAAGCGAAATGTGGTTTGTACGCGCAAATTGTAGCCCAACATATAGTTCCTCCTTTGATTAGCGATCATCGTCCTATGATAGCTAGGCTTGTGACATAAGCGTAGATGAGCATTGGTTACTCGTCAAGGGTATAGAAACTAACAGATAATATTTTTCATAGTAAATAGATACTAGAAATAGCGGGTAGTTATGAAGGTGGTCCGTGAGTATCTGAAGACAAAACTACCGACCAACAAGTGGTCGGTAGTAAAGGTGTTTTACGCCAAGTAGGAATCGAACCTACGACCTACTGCTTAGAAGGCAGTTGCTCTATCCAACTGAGCTATTGGCGCATCGCTTACAGGGCTTTAGTCCCTAAAACGAGCAAACAGTACCGCAAAAAAGAAAAAAGGTAAAGATGGTTGGTGAAAATTGTTTGATGCGTGAAATTTAATCGTGTTCCATTATATTTTGACTTGCCTAATGGAAAGAATATATGTATACTTACTAATACCTAGTAAAAGACTAGGAAATAGACATACGATACATAGGAGGTATTTCATGTTTAAGCAAGTTGAACTTACCTACGGTTTTGATGCGTTGGAACCGCATATCGATGAAATAACCATGGTGACTCACTATACGAAGCACCATGCTGGATATACCAAGAATCTAAATGCTGCGGTAGAGAAAGACCAAAGCCTGAAAGACCGCTCCATTGAAGACATTCTCAAGAATCTCGATTCAATTTCCGACGAAAAGCTTCGTACCACAGTGAGAAATAATGGGGGAGGTTATGTAAACCATAATCTCTATTTCTCAATTCTCAGTCCAACAGCCGCTCCTTCCCCAAAAGGCTCATTGCTGGATAGAATCAAGAAGGATTTTGGAAGCCTTGATGCTTTGAAAGAAACGCTTAACAGCCAAGCAGCAGGAAGGTTTGGATCTGGTTGGGCATTCCTCGTTGCACATTCTGACGGTTCCCTTGAAGTAGTAAATACTCCGAACCAGGATACTCCCCTAATGGATAAGAAGGGTGGAGTCCCCATTCTTGGTATAGATGTTTGGGAGCATGCATACTACTTGAAATACAAGAATCTACGGGCAGATTACCTGAACGCGATTTGGAATGTTCTTGATTGGGCAAAGGTAGAAGAAGACTATCTGAAACTCCTTTCATAGACGTATTGTACTCTTCTCGGCCCCCCTGGTTCAGGGGGGTCGTTTTACGAAGGTCTCCACCTCCAAAAGTATTTCGCTTATAGACAAAGTGTTCAATGTGCTCAATATATGACTGTAATATACAAAAAGTTAGCGGAACAATGCAAAATAAATAGTCTATCAGTACTTGATTATCGAATAGTAATTCACTAAAATATAGGCATGAAACAGAATAAAGATAAGGAGACCTATATGGATAACCATGATATAGAGAAAAGACAAAGCATTAAGTACATGATTAAGAACTCTGACATGTTCCTGGACGCAGACTATGATCGTCTCGCATCCCACATTGAGGGACATCGCTACTTCCTTGGAAAAGACCTTTCCATGCCGATTACTTGGGATGAGGCAACCTACTCTTGGATGAGTAATATCTATCAGCCAATCAGTCAGGTCATGGAAAACTGGGCAACCCAGCTGAGCTTTCCTGGAAGAAGGAAAGCAGACCTCTTTTTCGAGATTTGTGACCATCAGTACTTCCTTAGCCTGCAACAGCAGAAGGAAGTCAATGTTTACAATGCTGCACTGGACTACGATGTCTTGTTCGGTAGAACCATCGGCAGAATCATCGCAAGGATTCTCTCTTCCAACAATGCGGCATAACAGCCAGAAGTAAAATACATAGAGGCATACGGCCAAACGGCTGTGTGCCTTTTTCATAATTTATGAGAAGAAATAAAACCCCCATAGGAGAATATATCTTTATCCGGGTTTGTAATATATAGATAAGTGAGGCCTATTAAACTTTCTAATTTTTCGTGTTCAACAGTTCTCCAATCTTGGAACCCAGTAGTGTAATGGGTGTAAGGATGACGAATACCCATGCAATGGGACTGGTAAAGAAAATACCATAGGTGCCTTCACTCATTAACAAAGCCCTTCTGAAATTTGACTCCGCCATGGGGCCAAGAATCAATCCTAGAACAGCAGGCGAAACCGATATATCTGCTTTCTGCATGAAATATTCAAGTATTCCGAAGAACAACAAGACTCCTTCGGAATGGAAAGAACCTTAGCGAATAGCTTTAAGCTTGAGAGACCTAAAACAACCATTGCCATATTTGCTACAAACATACCAAGAAAAATGGGATACACCAGAGTGGTATGTTCTGTAAACAATAGAGGGCCCGGCTGCAAGCATTGTACAGTGAGGGCTCCGATCATGATAGCTGCAACAGCATCGCCTGGGACACCCATGGTTAGCATCGGTATAAGCGCCCCACCGGTAACCCCATTGTTTCCTCCCTCTGGGGAGCAATAGCCTCAGGGACACCAGTTCCAAAAAGCTCAGGACGTTTGCTCATACGCTTAGCCTGGCTTTATGAGACAAAAGCTCCGATTTCAGCACCTGCACCAGGAACAATACCAATGAAGGTACCAATCAAACCAGAAATTGGAGTATGCTTTAAAATGATTTTCCAATCATTCTTACTGGGCCAAACATGAGAAATCTTTTGGGTTACCTGATCAGGAGTGAAGATTCCTTCTACTGTATTAAATGTTTGGCTTATTGCAAACAAGCCAAATACAGCTAAGAGGAAGAACTCCGGCGAACTTAAGCGAAGAGCTGGTTTCGCTAACTGGGGGGGGAGATCAGCCAAAGTGCAAGAACACTGACAACCCCACCAATAAAGGATGAAACATTGGGAATTCCCATTGCCTTTCCACTTTCTCCTCGTTAGGAGAATTCATATCCATCAATCGCGGTAGCAGCTGCTGCTGGAGTTCCCGGAGTCCTGAGAAGAATACCAGAAATGGAGCCTCCATAAATTGCTCCTACTAGCTCGTAACAATTAGACCTATT
>JAGYOG010000040.1 GCA_018399495.1 Sphaerochaeta sp. | reverse complement strand
TCAGGCTCTCAGCGCGCTTTCCTGCAACGAGAACGGGGAGGATAAGTAGCGCATCAATGAGCAATGCCCCGAGCAGCTTCATGGCAAAGGCGATAACCAAGGCAATGACCAGCACCATGGCAGTGTAGTGCGCCTTTACCGGCATTCCCAGGGATTGGGCAATTTCCTGGTCGAAGAAGATGGCACTCACTGTCCTGAAACTTGTGAGAAGATAGATTGCCAGGATAAGGGCAATACCAATCAGTACCACAATATCTGTCCAAGAGAGCGCAAAAGGACTTCCCCAGAGCAGTTGTAAGGTATCTTTTGCAGGTACATCCCACAGGTGCATTACCAGAGAAGCTGCTGCCATGGTGAATACCATTCCAGCAGCACTGGCAAGGCCGAATCCATGACGGGTATCCTTTGCCAGACGCATCATGGCCAGAACCAAGATGATGTTCAGGGCAATGCTGACCGGAAGTATGGGAAGGGAGAGTGCCAAGGAGATGGCTCCCCCAAGGATTACCCCGTGCATCAACATGTAGCGCATAGGGACCAGATCAAGGCGGAGGACCATAACTCCACTGGCTGGAAAACAAAGCCCGGCAATGGCCATGGCAAGCAAACCTTTCGTCACCGGTGGAAGGGTGAGGGCGTAGAGAAACTCATTCATAGACACCTCCCAGGTGGAGAGTCGGCCACCCCAAATCCTTTTCCAGAGCCTTGTCATGGGTGACAATGATAATGGTCGGCATCTCTCCCACGGTAAGGCTTTGGAGTACTTCTACAAGTGTTGAACGGCTTTTTGCATCCAGGAAGGAAGTAGGTTCATCAAGGAGAAGCAATCTCGCTTTCTGGCAAAGCGTTCTTGAGAGAGAGACTTTTTGCCGCTCTCCTCCACTGAGGGTGAAGAAATTTCTCTCTGCAAGATGCTCTATCTTGGTTCTCCTGAGGGCGGTGTCAATCTCCCACTGCCTCTCTTCTCTTGAGAGAGTTGGGTTACAGGCCATTGCAACTACTTCACGGGCAGAGACTGGAAACTGTTGTTCTTGTTGCTGTTGCCTGATGTAGCCAATGGTTCTTTTTTCCAGATGGAGCACCTCTTCTTCCCCGATGAGAATTCTTCCCGTCGTGGGTTTGAGTTTTCCCATCAAGAGTGCAAGCAACGTAGTCTTTCCCATCCCATTATCGCCTTGGATGAGCAGCCGTTCTCCTTCCTCCAGATGAAAGGAGAGATCATCCAGGACAGGAGGACGGTCGGGGTAGGAGAACGAGAGGTGTTCTACACGAACAGATACCCCTCGTACCAGCTTGGCACGTTTTCGCAGCAGTCGATACATCTGCTCCTGGTCATTCATTTCACTGAGTAATTTCTCTGTTTTACATTGCAGTCGTTCAATGCGTTTTTCATAGGAGACTGTAATTCCATGCTGTTGGTAATATTCGATGGCAAGCTCACTGATTAGATTGATATGAGCACGTTGTATCCCAAAGCGGGCCATAAGCAAGGCGGCAGCTTTTCCTGCAGCCGTGTCATGTACACTGAGGCAGTCTTTCTCCCCGGTATAGGTTTCAAGAAAGTGCTCGAAGGCAAAGAGCGGGGTGAGCCAGTGCCCATTTTCTGAGAAAATGAGTTGATTATGATTATAGACTTCCAGGGTATGGTTATCTGATAGTGGTTGTGTATATCGTTCCACAGTATTCTCCAAAAAAAGAGGGCCATGCAAGCAAAAAAGTAGTACGCTTCTTTGCCTTCATGGCTCTCTTGTTTAAACAGGTAATGAATCAGGAATATGCCCCTTCATGAGGCATGTTGTGATGTATTTTACCGACTAGGCATAGTACTGTCAAGGAAACGCTTGATTTCCTCCAAAGTGAAGTCAATCATCGCAGACAGGGGTGCTTCCTGGATTCCGACAATCGTGACATTACACTTGCTGATAGGTATCAAAATCTTGTGAGCTTTGCTCTGTGCGATTGCTACTGCCATTGCCGGCGTAATTTCTCCATGGAGTGCGTCAGAAGTAAGAATGCCCAAGGGCCCAACGATGAGGTCAGCGTTTCTGCAAGCCACAATGACTGGATTCTCACCTGTTGCGATTGTATCAGCCCCACTTTTAAGCATGGCACTGGCTGCCATACTATTGGTCCCGATTCCCAAGACATCTATCTGGCTGAATGTTTTCTTGATAGCCCCAACAAGCGCTTTACCCAAGCTTCCGCCTTGTCCATCGATGACAACAAGCTGTACGTTCTGTTTCATGCACACAGTATAGAAGATAGGAGTTTTCTATGCCAGAGGTGGATTGTCTTGCAGATTTATTCGCTTCACGATACGATAGGCTCATGCAGTCCCTGAAAAAAGAACGTGTGTCGGTCATGGCTACCGATGCAATTAAAGAGATCATTAAAGAGGAGCACCTCAAACCTGGGGATAAGCTCTACAGTGAAAAAGAGCTTGTCAGAAAGCTTGAGGTAAGTCGTTCCTCAATCCGTGAAGCGCTCAGGATGCTTGAGGTATCCGGGGTTGTGAAGGTGTATCAGGGAAAAGGGGTATTCGTCAGTGATCCTGAAGAGCAAGCCCATCCGGTTAAGCGTTGGGTTGTAGAGAATGCTGATGCACTGAGGGAACACTTCGAGGTAAGACTCTTGATCGAGCCGCATGCAGCATCCCTAGCTTGTCAATACGCTGAACCCAAGGATTTGGAAACACTCAAATCTTGTTATGATACGTTTGTTGAAAAAGTAAAAACTGGTGATGTTATCCAATCCATCAGCAGTGACAGTGCCTTTCACTTGGCTGTTGCAAAGGCGACCAAGAACCGTACCTTGGCTGTCTTGATGAGAACGATGGATCAGACTCTCAATGAAGGTTGGTACGCCAGCTTGCATGCTCCTGGGCGTTTGGAATTATCCATTGCAGAACATGGACGGTTGCTTCAGGCCATTCTTGATCATGATCAAGAAGAAGCCTCCCGGGCAATGGAAGACCACTTGAAGAATGCCCTAAAGGACATCCAACACTATTTCGGAACTTTATAAAAATTTTATTTGACAAAACTGTGGATGTGGGGTTATGGTATAGTCAACTTGTCAGACCTCTGACCTGTTAGACTTTAGAATGAAGGTTACCAATGTCCATAGAAATCACCACCCTTATTGAGAATACCCTAGGAGAACATACCGGACTTACAACCGAGCATGGACTCTCTTTTTTAATTGAGACGGAACAAACCAGTATCCTCTTTGATACTGGCCGCAGTGAAGCCTTTCTTGCCAATGCCAAGAAACTGAGAAAAAATCTTGCCGCAGTTGAGCATGTAGTGCTCAGTCATGGGCATTATGACCACAGTGGCGGGTTCCAATCATTTGTCCAGTCACGTGCAGACAGAACCTTTACCCTCCATACAGGAGAGGGGTTTTTTGCAGAAAAATATGCACGGTTCAACGCTTCATACCAGTATCTTGGCAATGATTTTAGTAAGGACTATATCAAGGAGCAGGGAATCACTTATAACGTAATTACCGAGCGGACTGAGATTGCTACAGGTGTGTGGGCTCTCACCCACTTCAAGCGTACGCACAGTGAGGAAACCATTCATCCTCGATTTGTTCTCAGGGAACAAGACAGTTGGGTTGAAGACCGATTTGATGATGAGGTGCTGTTGGTAGTAGAAACAGGGAAGGGACTTGTCATGCTGGTGGGCTGTTCCCACCCAGGGATCCTGAACATGCTGGACTCTGTCCAACAAGCTTTTAACAAGCAGGTTTATGCGCTCTTGGGTGGTACTCACTTGGTCGAGGCAGACAGCCAGCGCACCGAGGGGAGCCTACAGGTCTTCAAAAATGAGGGTATCCAAGTTCTGGGTATCAACCACTGTTCTGGAGCCGAAGCCATCAAGCTGGCCACTTCCCAATCATCAATTCATTTCCATAATGGCACGGGTTCTTGCCTTATCCTGTAAGGATAGGGAAAACGATAGAGAGAGTAGGAGGAACGACATGGCAGGATGGTATCTATTTCTGGTCATAATTGTCGCGATTGTAGGAATGGTGCTTTTGATCTCACGTTTCAAATGGCATCCGTTCATTGTTCTGTTGCTTGCAGGATATTTTGTTGGGATACTGGGTGGAATGCCTGTTGATGATTTGATCAACACACTCACCAGTGGTTTCGGCTCAATCCTTGGCAGCATCGGCATTGTCATCATTGCTGGTACCATCATTGGTACAATCCTGGAAAAGACCGGTGCAGCACTGACGATGGCAAATTCAATTCTGGGACTGGTTGGAAAGAAACGAGCTCCCCTGACCATGAGCCTGACCGGCTACATTGTCAGTATCCCGGTATTCTGTGACTCCGGGTTTGTAATTCTTTCCCCAATTAATCGTGCCCTTGCCGCAAAGAGTGGTATATCTTTGGCCGTCATGGCGACGTGTTTGAGTTCTGGTTTGTATGCAACTCACTGTCTTGTACCACCAACCCCGGGCCCGATTATCATGGCAGGTACATTGAATGCGGATTTAGGCTTGGTCATCCTCGTAGGAGTACTGGTTTCTATTCCTGTTATGTTGGTTGGCTATCTTTATGCATTGAAGATTTCAAGCAAGTTTGATATTCCAGCAAACCCAGAGGTTTCTCTGGAAGAGCTGGTTGAGAAGTACGGCAAGTTGCCCAGCGCTATGCGTTCATTTGCTCCCATTCTGCTTCCTATCATTCTCATTGCTCTCAAATCTGTTGCAGATTTCCCCGCAGCACCATTTGGCTCGGGTGGAGCAAAGGCTTTCTTTGACTTTATTGGTAATCCTGTTACCGCCCTTATCTTGGGTGTTGGCCTTGCAGTCACCTTGATTCCTAAGAGCGAAGGGAAGGGAACTGCTTTCTCCTGGATCAGCGATGGTATCCATAGTTCAGCCAGCATATTGGCAATTACTGGTGCCGGTGGTGCCTTTGGCGCAGTCCTGAAGACGCTTCCCATTGCAGAAGTACTCTCAGGTAGCTTGGTACAGTTGAATGCAGGTCTTTTGATACCGTTCATTATTGCAGCACTTCTCAAGAGTGCCATGGGTGCTTCCACTGTTGCAATGATTGTTACATGTGGGTGCTATGCCTGCTCCCTTGATGGGACAGCTTGATGGACCAGTGAGATTGCAAAGGTGTTGGCATTAATATCGATTGGAGCTGGTTCCATGACTGTTTCCCATGCAATGACAGTTACTTCTGGGTTGTATCGCAGTTCTCAGATATGACACGGGTAACAGCATACAAGACCCAAACCGGTGTGACTTTTGTACAAGGTGTAACGACCATCACTATTCTGATGATTATCGGACTTTTGTACTATAATGACCGATGAGAAAGTGGTGTTGGGCTGATGCCCAGCATCACAATCTGGGGGAACTATGGATCCGATCAAATGGTATTATCAGCGAAGGATGCTTAATGCAATGGTTCAGAGCAAGGGAAGAAGCAGAGCAATTCACCCACAAGCCTTCATAAACCATGAGGGACCCTCTATGGGTTTGCATTACAACCTTGCCCTGATAGCTCTTGGCCTAGGGACAAAGAAAGGCCTATGATGCTTTGGTAAAGGCTGTCCTACGCTATGGAGAGAGCTTGCGATTATGCCGTTTGCTTGAGATATCGCCTACCTTTCTGGAAAAAGGGAGAGGAAGCAATTCACTGGTATGCATCCGCCTTGGATGATGGTTCAAACTGAAAAAGAGGAGTACTTGATGAAACTCCGCTTGAGTTGCTCTCCTCTGCAGATCGGTATGTGAAGGCCTTGGAGGTTTCTTAGTCTGCTGACTCAAGCACTGGAACTCTTTTGAGTCAGACTATGAAGGAGCACGTTCATTGTATGAACGAATCGTAGAAGATGATCCTTCACAGGCAGAAGCATGGAACAATCTTGGATGTCTGGCACTTGATCACTTCAATGACAAACAGTCAGCAATTGAAGCATTTACCAGAACATTGAGTTGGTTGATCATCATATGGTTGCCAAGAACTTGGCTCGTGCCTGAAAGCCTGATCAGGAATCCCTTCCTATCCAACCCAACCAGATAGATCTCAATGAGTCATCCCTACAGGCCTTCGGCTTGTAGGGTTTTACTTTGGCAAAAAGTGTTCTCTATCAATTGCAGGAGTTCAACCGTCCGCCTCTCCCTGGTAGATTTTTACCACAAGATTCCCATGAGGCTTTAGGATGGTCCTTGCTAGGTAGATAACCTGCTCTGCAAGATTTTCACTCCTTGTGGTATCAACACTTCTTCTATTCCCCATCGTCATGGGTGCTGCATCGCTTATGATGGCATTATAGGGGCCATGTTGTACCAGGGTTTCCCGATTTCTTTTTTGAGAACGCATCGCCTACAAATGCGGTGACGGTTGGAGGAATTGGGTTCAGGTTCAGGGATTCAAATCAACAGCTACAATTTTTCCCTTTCCTTTAATGAGGTTTCGGTGTGTATATAACGTCCATGACCCGGAGCTGCTCCGACATCCAGGACGGAGTCCCCGCTCTTACCAGATTGAAGTGTTGTTGTAACTCTTCCAGCTTATAGACGGAGCGGGCTGATAGCCTTTGTGTGCCCGTTTTGTATAGGAGTCTGCTCGATTTCTTTTACTTGTTGCCATAATCCAACTATACCAAACTATTGGAAAGAGTCGGAAGAGCATAAAGATGGTGCCAGCGGTGGTCAGTGGGAGAGAGAACCGCTGGCAACTAAAGAAATCACACTTTAAGGAGGTTTGAAAAAACTGCTGCTCTGTTCTGCCTATACTGTTGCAACTAGTGTGCCAATTATTCTAAAACAATACAAAAGGCAAAAATATATCGCCAGTAGAACATAAACAACCACGTGTTTGCCAGCACTGTGGTGTGAAAAATTGTTACACTATTTAAAATTTTCACAGAACCGAGCTTAAAAAAGAAGGATGCCAAAAGAGGTTTGGGGAAAATCTCTTGGCATCCTGTCGGTATAAAAGGAGGAGTATGAAAAAATGTTGCTCTGTTCTATCAATAATGCAATAAGCGTGCCAAGCTGAAAACTGGCAATAGAGCCTAAACAGGGGTAGCGAGGGTAGAAGAGTGTGCATTGCTTTCACACTCATGAAAAGGTGTGTAAATTTGCTCACTGACGTTGCCTCGTTCCCTTTATACTGTATGCTTATGAAAAAGAGCACCATTTTGAACCGAGATTCCGGGATACTACCTATAAAAATGTCACCCTCAAGTTGATTATCATCAACGTCTTTGTGTATCTCAATACGTCGATGGTCTAGTCCGAGGCTTACCTATTATCTAGCGATGATTCCTTCCTTGGTATTGCGGATATCTTTGGCAACCATTCACCTATATGTTTGTGCATGGTGGATTCAGTCATTTGTTGTTCAACATGCTGAGTCTCTTATCTTGGCTCGGGATGGTGGAACGTAGGGTAGGAAGCAGGAGTTTCTCCTTCTATCTCTTAACAGGTTTATTCAGTGGAATAATCAGTTTCTTCAGCTACTCACTCGCTGGTACAGTTCCATTATTCTCGTGGGAGCCTCAGGAGCTATCTACGGGGTACTCTTGATGTTTGCAGTATTCTATCCTTATTCGGTCATATTCATCTTTGCCTATTCCCATTAGCCCCTGATTCTGGTCATCCTCTATGCGCTATTGAACTCTCCAGCCATGTTTTTGGCGCTGGAGGAATGTGGCACACCTGATCACCTCAGTGGTTTGGTATTCGGTTATCTGTACTGTAGGATTCGGATGAGGATCAATCCCCTGGAAGTATTCAGGAGGACTCTAGTCCTGAGGTCATACCTTATGGATTTCAGCATACTGTTTCTTGATCACATCGTAGATGATCGAGAGTTTCTGGTCATGATGGATGAAGGCTGGATTTCATCGCATTAATCGTAATCTTCTCAAGGTCCCGAATCGTTAAGTTGTAGTACTGGTTGCCAGCTCCATCTCTTTTCGTTATAGTGGTGTTGCTCATTAGCCGGTTGTCGCTGCAAAGGAATACCCTGAACTTATTTCTGAAGAGAATTGGGAAGGGGTGGTCATAATCCTTCACTGCCTTCGTTCCTACATTGCTGGTAATACACATTTCCATCGGAATTCTCCGTCAAGGATGAAGGCTGTAAGAGAACCCATTTTCGATTCTTGATCCTTCAATACCCATATCTTCCACCAAGCGAACCCCGTGTCCGATACGGTGAGCACCACACAGTTGTACGGCCTGCCAGATGGACTCCACCCCGAAGGCCTCTCCTGCATGGATGGTGATATTGAAGTTTTTACTTCTTATGAACTGGAACGCATCAAGATGTTTCTTAGCTGGATATCCAATCTCATCACCGGCAAGGTCGAAACCAACAACGCCACGATCGGCAAAGGCAACAGCGAGTTCTGCAATACTCTTGCTGACACTGGGGGATTGGTTACGCATGGCGCAGAGGATCAAGCCAGTGGGCATCCCTGTTTTACGTGTTCCTCTCTGTAGGCCATCAAGGACAGCTTGTACAGCTTCTTCCAAGGTTAATCCCTCCGCTATATGAAGGATGGGTGCAAACCGGATTTCCGCATAGCATACCTGTTCAGCTGCAAGATCTTCTACAACTTCAAAGGCAATACGTTCCAATGCTCTTCTGTTCTGCATGAGCTTGGTGGTCAAAGCAAATGATTCCAAGTAGAGAGAGAGGCTTTTCTGTTTGCCTCCCCTGACAAACCATTGATGGAGTTTTTCTGGGTTTTCGCTGGGAAGTGCAATGGTTTGTGCTTTCGCCAGTTCAAGAATTGTTTGAATTCTCAGACCCCCATCGAGGTGATCATGGAGTTCTACTTTAGGGACTTGCTTAATGATTTCCTTGGTTATCATAGGTTTATCATACTGCATATATGTGTGATGAAGCAAATCCAAAAGAAGGCAAATGGAAAACAGGATGATGAAAACAGGGTTCAAGACTGTACAATTTCAGGAAAAATAGAGATACTAATTATAATAACTGCAATTCAAATAATGAATAAGGAGATATCCTGCATATGTCAAAACGAGAAGAGACCCTCAACAAGAAACTGTTGGCTGTATCTGTTTCAGCTACCAAAGTGAAAGAAGTGAAAAGTCTACTTGAACAGGGTGCAGACATCCACACTCAGAATGAGTGGGGTCTTACTCCCATTATGCTGGCTTCTCAATACAACCCATCCGTGAATGTGCTGAAGGCTCTGCTGGATGCAGGTGCGGACATTCAGGAAGCTGAACCCAAGTATCGATCGAATGCCCTTCATCTCGCAGCCAACAAGGGAACCAGTCCAAAAATCATCGAAGAATTACTGAAAGCTGGTGCCGATCTCAATGCACGGAATTACCTTGGGGAGACTGCCCTGATCATGGCAGTAAATACCAATCCTGAGACGCGTGTGGTAACCGCCTTGCTGAAAGCCGGTGCTGATATCAATGCACGTGACTACCAAGGTCATTCTGTACTCGAGTATGCAAAGGTAGCAAAACGCACGTACATTATCAATCAATTGAAGAAGATGGGTGCCAACTAGTACTCAAATGTGAGGAATAAAAGCAATCCCCTGATCAGTTCATAGTGACCAGGGGATATTTTTTAGTGTCCTTGGTTTAGGTTTTAGTTATTCTGCCACTCGTTCTCCACAATCTGAGATGCCAACTCATTCTTGAGCTTGGCAATCAAACTGAGGGTCTCCTCCACCACAGTATCCACGCCAAAAGAGAAGGACTCTTCGAGGTTGTTTCTGAGTTTCACCTCTACTTTTCCTTCTTTCAGGGAACGGTTTCCCAAGGTAATGCGAATTGGGAGGCCTATAAGGTCTGCATCAGCAAACTTGACACCGGCAGACTCCTTACGGTCGTCATAGAGCACATCAACACCTGCCTGGGTGAGTGCCTGATATATAGTTTCAGCTACCTGGGCGTCCTTTATCAGGCTTACCAAATGTACCTGCATCGGAGCAACACTGATTGGGAGGCTGAGTCCCTTCTCATCACTGTAATTTTCTGCAAGACAGGCAAGCAATCTTCCAACTCCAATACCATAGGAACCCATGATTACAGGCCGGCGAACACCGTTTTCATCTTGGTAGGTACAGTTCATATTCTCGCTATAACGGGTGTTCAGCTGGAAAATGTTACCTACTTCTACACCCTTTGAAGCAACCAAGGGTTTTCCACACTCAGGACAGGCATGGCCGCCGCTTGCACTTGCAATATCTGCGACCTCTCCTTGGTAATCCCTGCCGAAGTTGGTGTTCAGAAGGTGGTAGCCATCCTCATTTGCGCCGGCGACCAGATTGTTGCTTTTTGCCACTGAGTCATCAACTACAACAAGCACGTCATCCGTGCAACCAATGGCTGAACCATAACCGGGAACCATGTTCTTAGCTACAATCTCTTCTGGATGGGCAGGCCTAAGGGAGTTTGCCTTGACGGCATTCTGCAATTTGTTCTCTTCTACTTCGAGGTCCCCTCTGATGATACCTACGATGAGTTTTTCTTCTTCTTCCCCGTTGGTATCATTGATGAAGGTTCCTACCAGGAATACAGCTTTTGCTGTCTGGTGTTTGTCTATTTTCAGGAATGCTGCAAGCTCTTCAATAGTTTTGCAATCAGGGGTAAGAACCTTCTCAGTTTTCTTCATTTCCTCGCTGTAATAGGTTTTCTTGAAGGTAGCCACCTGTCGGTTTGCTGTATAATTACATGCAGGACAGGTAATGATGGTATCCTCCCCGATGGGAGAGAGGTACATATACTCGTGGCTGATCTTGCCACCCATCATGCCACTGTCTGCTCCTACGACGATGACAGGCAGACCACAGCGGCTGAAGATCCTGAAGTATGCCTTATAGTGTTCAGCATACTGTTTATCCAGTCCTTCCTGGTCAATGTCGAAGGAGTAGCTGTCCTTCATGGTGAACTCTCTTACCCTGATCAGACCTGCACGAGGACGTGGATCGTCCCTCCATTTGGTCTGGATCTGATACACAAGCAAGGGAAGTCGCTTGTAGCTGTCGATCTCTCCACGGGCGAGGTCGGTGACTGCTTCCTCATGGGTCATGGCAAGGACCATATCCCTTCCTGATCGGTCATTAAACCTGCTCATCTCACGGTCAATGCTGTAGAATCGGCCGGTTTCCTTCCAGATATCTGCTGGATTGACCAGCGGCATCAGGATTTCTTGTCCTCCGATTGCATTCATTTCTTCGCGAATGACTTGTTCTATCTTCTTGGTCGCACTGAACCCAAAGGGGAGCAAGGTGAAGATGCCAGCTCCCAACTGGCGGATAAAGCCTGCACGAAGCAGATATTCATACCCTTTGCTGTCAGCACCGTTTGGGGCTTCTCTCAGGGTTTTGGAAAAGAGTTTAGACATCCTCATCTTGATACATCTCCTTAGTATTCGAACAGGGGCCATTGTAGCAAAAGCATCTTGCCTTCTCAAGGTACCAGCAATACGGTTTTACGTTCCCCAAGTTCGCCTCTCATGCTATACTCGCCGTATGGATATCAAGAAATATGAAAAATACCGCAGGCAGGTTGCTTCATTCATGACCCGTCTGTACGATCGACAACTCACCACAGCCAGTGGTGGTAATATTAGCATGAGGATCAACAAGGATCTCTTTTGCATCACCCCCAGCGCCCTCGACAAAGGACTGCTCACCCCAGATGACATTGCTGTAGTGACCTTGGACGGAAAGAATCTGACTCCGAACCTACGTCTCAGTATCGAAACCGAGATGCATCGTCTGATTCTCGTAGCCCGTCCTGACATCCAGGCAATTGTGCATGCACATCCAACCTATGTTTCTGCGTTCACCGCAATCACAAAGGATGGAAAGAGTGCCATAAATACTCATCTAATTGCAGAATCGTACTTCATCCTCGAGGATCCTGCATATGTCGAGTACCGGCTGATGGGTACAGTGGACCTAGCTGAGCAGGTTGCAACCAGTTCCTTCGATCATGAGGTGCTCCTCTTGGAGAATCATGGGGCAGTAGCCCTTGGGAAAACGATGCTTGAAGCCTTCGACAAGATGGAATTGCTCGAGCGTGCAGCCCAGATGACTGTAGTCACCAAGCAGATGGGCGGCGGGGAGTATGAGGTGAGAGAATTGCCAGAGCCCCGACTGAAACAGCTGATGCATATGAAGTACGGGTCAAAATAATATGAAGATTGAATTGGAGACCATTCCTGTCTGGGATGGGGTGCAGGAAAACTGTGAGTGTTTCATCTGTAGTCTTATGGCAGAGGCACAGAAGGATGCAATCAATTTCTATCTGGGCAATTCCGTCATGAATCCAGAGACCCGGGTACGGGTGAATGAGCATGGGTTCTGTCCCAAACACTGGTGTATGCTTACTGCAGCTAACAAGTCACAGGGGGTCGCCCTGATGGGTGACACCTACCTCGAAACAACCAGAAAGAAGAGTGAATCTGCAATCAATGGTTTGCTTTCAGCGAAAAGTCCCAGACAAGCAAAGAAAGTGGTAGAAGCTTTTCATTCGGTATTGGAGTCACGGGAGAAGGGGTGTCTTGTATGTTCTGCCATGGAAGATCGGCTCCAGCGCTACCTGTATACGACCTGTTACCTGTGGGGAGAGGATCCTTCATTCCGTGAGGCAATCTCACAAGGCAAGGGGTTCTGCCTTCATCATTTTTCCCTTTTATTGGAAATTGGGCAGAAAGCGCTATCCTCCAATTTGTATCCAGAATTTGTGCGTGAGATAACGCAACTGGAAGTTGCCAACCTCGACAGAATTGCTAAGGATGTCCATTGGATGACCCAGAAGTACAAGGCGGAGAATGCAGATAAGCCTTGGCATGGTTGTGAGGATGCCCACAAACGAACGGTGGATAAAATGACAGGACGAAGCAGGGTCATTGATCCTGTTCGCTGACCTGTTTCCTACGTTTCTTTTTCCGTTCCTTGATCCCCAACAATAGCTGTAATGTATCTTCTTCTCCATCCACATCCTTCTGTTTGAGATGTGTCGTGGTACCGTCAGCCTTGTTGAAGTGGTAGTACTCCAAGCTCTCCTGTTTAGGGCTGTAGAGCAGGATATACTCCTTCTGAGGGAGAAATGATGCTCCCAGAACGAGCTGACAACCTTCACCCTGGACCTGTAGAAGATGGTTTTGCTGAACCTTGGTTAGATAATCATTGCCAAGAATGATACCAAGAAGCTTGGAACCCTTCCTGTCGTGGACAAGTACATCAAGTCCATGTCTCTGGATATCTACCTTTATGTTGCCGGGAAGAGAGAAAAAATAAGGATTTGCCATGTCTTCTGAAAGGCTGAGTACTTTCCTTAGGCTCAATTGCAATTGCGAAGCCAGACAGTGGGCTAGACTGGTCTTCGCCTTCGGCCAGGATAGCACTACCTCATCTTCTGCCAAGAGTTGCCGCAAGGCAGTTTCGAACGCTTCAAAGAGAAGAATATTGGTATATCGAGCAGTATTTGCCATTGTTACTGGAAGTCCACTGAATAATCCATTTCACTTACGTGTGAAATGGTCTGATAGATTGAACAGTATCGGGAGGCGGTTTCAAAGGCTTTCAGAAATTTCTTCTGGTTGTCTACTCCTGTTGCCTGTACCGTAATATGCAGTGACTTGAGTGTGGTGGGGGGATCGTCACGCTTTTCGCCATTGACGTCGAAGCTGATATGTTCCCAACTGATTTGCATCTTTTCGGCGAGCTCTTCAAAGGTCTTGAAAAGGCATCCACTCAGAGCCCCTAACAGATAATCGTAGGGTGCGCTGGAAGGGCCAATTTCAAAGCTGGATCCCTTATCTGTAACAAACTGGTAGTGTCCAGGTACAAAGTCGGCACGAACATGTTTTTTCTCACCCATGAGATATCTCCTATTTCAACATCATAGCCCATGCGGAATGATTTTTCTAGGATTGGAATCAGTTGTGTCACTGCTTTTTATGCTTGTAGGGATTCACATGTACCATACAGTGCTTGACTTGGGGGAAACTGGTCTCAATGGCGTGGTGGACTCGTTCAGCAATACAGTGAGCCTCAACGAGGCTTTGGGAACCTTCAGCTGAAATTTCAACATCCACATAGGCGCGAGAACCAAATCTGCGCGTTCTCAGTAAATCGATTCCCTTGACTCCTTCCTGGTCGAGAATGATGAGGCGAATCTTTTCTACAGTCTCTTCAGTGCATGCGTGATCGACCATCTTGTAGATGCCATCGCGGAATATATCGATTCCGACCCGGATAATGAAGAGGGAGATGATAATAGCTGCAATGGAATCAGCTATAGGGTAGCCTAGTCTTGAAGCAACGATTCCGATCAAGCCGCCCGTCGTTGCCAGCACATCACTCTGGGAGTCCCATGCTGATGCCATTAAGGCAGAAGAATCAGTTTTTTTTCCTGCCCAACGGGTATAGAGGAACATGCACTGCTTGATAATGATTGACACAATGGCCGCAACAACAGCAAGGATGCCAGGCAATGGGCTGTCATGGTAGCTGCCAGTGATAATAGTTGAGATTCCATCAACCAAGAGACCAAAGCCCACGACCATGATGATACCAGAAAGTAGGATTGCAGCAACACATTCCATTCTTTCATGTCCATACTGGTGATCCTTATCAGACTCCTTGGATGCAGCAGAGATGCCGATCATGGCAATAATCGAACTTACCACATCCCCTGCATTGTTAATTCCGTCATTGAGTAGTGCAGAGGAGTGTGCAACGATTCCAATTATTGTCTTGCTGATGGCAAGAACGATGTTGCTGAATATATTGAGATAGGAAACTTTTAAAGCCAGGTTTTTTTTCATGTCCAAAACTCACACCCTCGTTCGGTGCTTCTCCTTGGTAAGAAAAGGCCCCGGTAGTCCGGGGCTCTCTGTCAGGTCTTAGACTCAGGATACTTGATGATCAAGTGCAGGTCATCAAGTTGTTTCTCGTCAACCAATGAGGGCGAGTCATCCATCGGTGATATTCCTGCAGTATTCTTCGGGAAAGCAATGACTTCATGAATCGAGCTCTCTTCGGCCATGATCATGATCATTCTATCGACCCCTGGAGCAATACCACCGTGGGGAGGAGCTCCATATCGGAAAGAATTGAGCAGGAACCCAAACCGTTCCTCTGCTGTCTCGTCATCAAAATTACAGATACGGAAAATACGCTTCTGGAGTTCAACATCATGGATACGGATGGACCCACTTGCCACCTCATACCCATTGAGGACCAAGTCATACAGATCTCCCTTCACGCTGCCGGGATCAGACTCAAGGGTATCGAGATACTCTGCCTGAGGCATGCTGAACATATGGTGTGCAGCTTCCCAGTGGCTTTCTTCTTCGTTGTACTCAAAGAGGGGGAAATCAACGATCCAGCAGAACTCAAAGCTTTTCCTGATCAGATTCAGATCCTTGCCCAGCTTGGTACGGACCGCACTAAGGCTCGCGCAACATTTTTTCCAGTCCTGGTGGGCGACAAAGAGGATCATGTCCCCTTCCTTCGCATCCATCATTGAAGCTAGCTCATCTTCAAGCCCAGCGAAGAATTTACTCACGCCGCCGGTGAAGGTATTGTTTTCCCCCACCTTGATCCAAGCCAATCCCTGGGCACCATAAATCTTTGCTGCATCCTCAAGGCTGGTAATGAACTTACGTGAGAAGTCAACTGTTTCGCTCTTCGGAGCACAGATTGCCTTTACATATCCGCCATTGGAAACAATATCCTTAAAGGTGGCAAAACTGCTCTTCTTGGCTATTTCGTTGACATCCGAAAGGGGAAGGTCAAAGCGAAGATCTGGTTTATCACAACCATAGGTATTCAGTGCATCATGGTAACTGAGTCTTCTCCATCGTGCGGGAAGGTCATAATCCATGACTTCCTTGAATACGGAACCGAAGAGATCTTCCATGAGGGAGAGGACATCATCACGTTTGACAAAACTCATCTCTAGGTCAAGCTGAGTGAATTCCAGCTGCCTGTCTCCTCTGGCATCCTCATCACGGTAACAGCGGGCAATCTGGAAGTACTTATCCATTCCGCCGACCATCAGGATCTGCTTGAAGAGCTGTGGACTCTGGGGAAGGGCATAGAACTTGCCTGGGTAGATCCTGCTGGGTACCAGGAAGTCACGAGCCCCTTCTGGAGTGCTCTTGATCATGGTAGGGGTTTCAATCTCATAGAAGTCACGACTGGTGAGATACTTTCTACAAGCAAAGATGAAGTCATGACGAAGCTTCATTCTCTTCTGCATTCCCTGGGTACGAAGATCGAGATAGCGGTATTTGAGCCTGAGGTCTTCCCTCGGTTCATTACCGTCATCTATCTGGAATGGGAGTGGTGCACACTTGCTGAGGATCTCAATCCTTTCAGCTTTTACCTCTACCTCGCCGGTCGTCATCTCTGGGTTGACCATTGAATCGGGTCTAAGGCGTACCACACCTGTCACTGCAATGCAGTACTCCATGTGCAACTCGTTGGCAACAGCCTGAAGTTCTTTGCTGGCATCATCATCCACCACTACCTGAGTAATCCCGTAGCGGTCACGGAGGTTGATGAAATGTAGGGCCCCATGATTTCGGTCACGGTGTACCCAGCCGTTGAGGACCACCTTAGCTCCATTATCAGCTTTGGTCAGTGATCCACAGGTAGTTGTTCGTTGGGAAAATACTTCTTCTGCCATAGTCAGTCCCTTTGGTCTCCTTAAGAAAGTGTTTCCATACTATACGATAGAAGTCCAAAAGGCAATTGCCCCTAGGACGTTAGCTCACGGACAACAACCTGTTTTTTCTGCAAGTATTCAATTGCCTCAACCGCCGCAACTGCAGCACTTGTTGTAGTGGTATAGGGGATTTTCATACGCATGGCAATGCTTCGTATCTCATCGTCACTAAGGTGTGCGTGAAATCCCATCGGGGTGTTTATCACGAGGGCAACCTGCTTTTTCTGCAGATAGTCAGCAATGTTTGGATGTCCTTCGTGGACTTTCTGCATTACTTCGACAAGGATGCCTTGCTCAAAGAGGAAGGTTGCCGTGCCTTGTGTTGCAGCAATCGCGAATCCGAGGGAGACCAACTTTCTCACTACTGGAAGTATGGTCCAGCGGTCCTTCTTGTTCACACTGATAAATACCTTTCCTGAGACAGGGAGACGGTTTCCACTGCTGATCTGGCTTTTTGCAAAAGCTTCCCCGAAGGTTTTCCCCAGACCGATCGATTCACCAGTCGACCTCATTTCAGGCCCAAGTGCTGGGTCTACATTACTGAACCTATCGAAGCTGAACACAGCCTCTTTCACTGC
Organism: Sphaerochaeta sp.; assembly: GCA_018399495.1. GTDB lineage: Bacteria > Spirochaetota > Spirochaetia > Sphaerochaetales > Sphaerochaetaceae > Sphaerochaeta. The sequence continues at coordinate 3,122 of JAGYOG010000040.1, read as the reverse complement.
CCAGCCAACCTTGCAGGTTCCCAAGGCTCTCTCTCCGGCTTTTTTTACCAACCCTTGTGCCACCAAATCTTCGCCCTCCCAGATCCGAACCGCGGCCTCGACGAGGTCGACCGCACTGGTCTTGCAGATAAAGGGGACCGTGCGGGATGCACGTGGGTTGACCTCGATGAGATAGAGCTTCTCATCCTTGGCAGCGAACTGGATGTTCATCAACCCTTTTACATGAAGTGCGAGCGCAAGTTTATGTGCCCAGATTTGCATCTCTTCAATAAGCTCCGGTGTGCTTTTGTAAGGAGGAAAAACAGCCGCAGAGTCCCCACTATGGATACCTGCCGCTTCGATATGCTGAAGAATCCCTCCTACATAGAGGCTCTCTCCATCACATACCGCATCAAGATCGTACTCAAAGGCGTCCTCAAGGAACTGGTCCACCAATACCGGGGCATCCACTGACGCCTCAATCTCCGTGAGGGAGAGCAGCCCATCCTCGTCATACACGATGTACATTCCCCGTCCACCAAGTACATGGCTAGGTCGAATCAAAACCGGGAAGCCAATTTCTCGTGCAGTGATGAGGATATCCTCATTTTTGGTGACTGCTTTGTTTTTTGGTTGCCTGAGTCCCAGCTGTGTTACCAGCGCTGAGAATTTCCCACGGTCTCCTGCATCCAGGAGTCCCTCCAGATTAGTCCCTTCCAGTTTTGCTCCTGCACGAGTAAGGGAAGGGGCAAGATTCAGTGGAGTCTGACCTCCCAGTTGCACAACCACCCGATGGGTCTGTTCATGACGAAGAATCTCTTTTACCTCTTCAGATGTGAGGCCTTGCAAATAGAGACGGTCACTGATGTTGAAATCTGTTGAGACTGTCTCTGGATTGCTGTTTACCATGATGGTTTTTCGCCCCAGCTTGCGGTAGGCCATGGAAGCGAGGGTACAGCAGGTATCGAATTCCAGTCCCTGCCCGATTCTGTTTGGGCCGCTTGCTAGGATAACCACTGCATCCTCTCCCAAGGGAGGTGCTTCCTCGGTTTCTCCATAGGTAGTGTATAGGTATGGTGTAAGCGCATCAAATTCCCCACTGCAGGTATCGACGTGGTGGGTTACTGGATGCATCTCATAGGCGTAACGTAGCCTTTCAATGTCCTCTTCGCTTCTTCCGGCCAGCTTGGCGATATACACATCACTCATTCCGGCCTGTTTTGCCTGTAGCAGGGTTTCCTCGTCCAAGTGAAATGCTACGTTCTGTTCTATGGCCCGCTGTTGCACCAGGAGATCGAGAAACCAGGGATCAAACCTGGTGATTTCCTGAATTCGAGGCAGAGCTTCCAAACCTTCCCTGCAGAGCGTGGTGTACGCAGCGACCAAACGCAAGGGGTGTGCGCTATTGAGGAATCCTGCGACCTCTTCGGCATTATAGAGTCCTGACCGGATAAGATCACACAAGCCCTCGAGCTTTCTCTCTGAGCTCCTTATTCCCTTGTTCAACGCCTCCAATGCAGTCCTTCCCAACGCCAACGCTTCGCCGATACTGCGCATCTGTGTCCCCAAGGCAGAGATGGGGAGAGGGAACTTCTCGAGCTCGAAGCGAGGAACCTTTATTGCACAGTAGTCGAGTACCGGCTCAAAGCAGGAAACAGACTGACCAGTTATTTCATTGACCACTTCATCAAGGGTATACCCGACTGCCAACTTGGCAGAGCAACGGGCGATAGGGAATCCAGTTGCCTTGCTGGCAAGGGCAGAGGATCGGGAGACGCGCGGGTTCATCTCTATGACCACCATCCTTCCGGTTTCCGGGTGTACGGCGAACTGGACATTACTTCCCCCACAGTCGACCCCGATTGCCCGTAAAATGGCAATTGAAGCGTCCCGCATCTTCTGGTAGCTTCTCTCATCAAGGGTTTGGATCGGGGCGATGGTGATGCTGTCCCCGGTATGTACTCCCATTGGATCGACGTTCTCGATTGAGCAGACAATAATTGCGTTGTCCCTTTTATCTCTCATCACCTCCATCTCAAACTCCTTCCAACCGATGAGAGACTCTTCAATGAGGACTTCATGGGTAGGACTGGTTTCCAGGGCATGTTCGAGTAATGTCGGGTACTCCTCGGTGTTGTAGGCGATTGATCCCCCCATACCACCCAGCGTGTAGGAGGGGCGGATGATCAGGGGAAAGGGGAAATCTTCAAGGAGTCTCATGCCCTCCTCAAGGTTGTGGACGATGGTGCTTTTTGCGCTTTCCAACCCCAAGCCTTCGATGACTTTTTTGAAAGCTCCGCGGTCTTCAGCCAGCTTGATGGATGCTATGGAAGAGCCAATGACCTCGACCCCATACTGGGTGAGCAGTCCAGACTCATCGAGTTCGAGTGCCAGATTAAGCCCACTTTGCCCTCCCATGGTGGTCAGGATGGCATCAGGGCGTTCCCTTTGGAAGATTTGTTCAACATATTCGACTCTCAGTGGATCAAGGTAGATATGGTCCGCCATACCGGGGGTAGTCATAACGGTTGCAGGGTTGGGATTGAGTAGAATGACCTCATATCCTTCCTCTTTCAATGCCTTCACTGCCTGGGTCCCGCTATAGTCGAACTCGCAGGCTTGCCCAATGACAATAGGGCCACTACCGATTACCAGTATCCGTTTGATATCATGTCTTGCGCTCATGCTCTTGCCTCCTTGGCTGCCAAGATGAACCGGTCAAATATCCAGGTTGCGTCATGGGGGCCTGGAGATGCTTCTGGGTGAAACTGGACACAGCTGACTCGCTTGTCTGTGCAGAACAGTCCTTCAATGGAGTTGTCATTCGCATTTTTGAACCATACCGTTGCTGAGGGAGGGAGTGTTTCCACTTCACTGGCGTAACTATGGTTTTGACTCGTGACAAAGCATGCACCACTCTGGGTATCCACCACAGGGTGATTCCCTCCATGATGCCCATATTTCATTTTCTTTGTGCTTCCTCCCAGTGCCCAGGTGATCAATTGGTGACCGAGGCAGATCCCAAAGACAGGAAACCCTGACTCAATGACCTGTTTCGTCATCGAGACAGCCTCCTGCAATCGCTCAGGATCTCCAGGTCCGTTTGAAAGCAGCATCGCGTCACATCCCGAGGAGAGAATGTC
>JAGYOG010000004.1 GCA_018399495.1 Sphaerochaeta sp. | reverse complement strand
CAAACCGAATTCACCGAAAGCAATAGTAGTCCCGCGATGTGCAACACCATCAGTGGTGCCACGCTGTTTCTTTCTGTGTTTAATTCTCTTTGGACTAAGCATGGCCTACTAACTCCTTGCCTCAACACCTTCGCTCTTGGTCGGCTTTCTCACCAAACCACCGGCGTCGTTCTTGACTGCACGATCGTATATTTCACCGTTGTACACCCACACCTTGACGCCAATGACACCAAAGGAGGTATTAGCTGTGGTAAATCCATAGTCGATGTCACTACGCAACGTATGAAGAGGAATTCTTCCTTCCTTCATCCACTCCGAGCGTGCAATTTCTGCACCACCGATACGACCGGAGAGCCGGATCTTAACACCCTGAGCACCGTTCTGCATTGCCTTGGAAACAGCTATCTTCATTGACCGACGGAATGAACCGCGGCTCACGAGCTGTCTAGCAACGTTTAAGGCGATCAGCTGGGCATCAGCCTCTGGCTTCTTGATTTCCTTGATCTTGATTTGCACCTTCTTGTCGGAAAGCTTCTGGAGACGAGCCCCAAGCTTTTCAACATTTGCACCCTTGCTACCAATAATGATACCAGGACGGCTGGTGGTAATCACAATCGTAATGCGCTGTGGCTTACGGATGATTTCAACATCCGAAATCTCAGCACCCTGGACTTCAGGGCATTCAATTAAAGCTTTTCTCAGCTTCAAATCTTCATGCAGAGTGTCCGCATACTCCCTGGGGTCCACATACCATTTAGACTTCCAGGTCTTGTTGACTCCAAGACGGAGCCCAATAGGATTAACTTTCTGGCCCATTTACTTCCTCACGCTTGCTTTTTCGTCAACGACGACGGTAATGTGTGACATCCTCTTAAGCAGAATATCCCGTCTTCCATGGGATCTCGGCCAGACTCTCTTGAGCCTTGGACCCTCGTTAACCTGCAACTCCTTGATCACAAGATTCTCTTCATCGATCTTCTTGTTCTGATCAAGCGCATTTGCACAAGCGGATTGCAAAACTTTCAGGATCAGATTTGATCCCTTCTGAGGCATAGCCTCAAGAATTGCTACTGCTTCCACATATGACTTATTCCGAACAAGATTGGCGACCGGGCGAACCTTGGAAGGAGATACCATCAGAAATTTGGCAGTTGCTGAATAACCTTGTTTATCTTCCATCTTACTACCCATACCGCTTACCCAACCTTCTTGTCGGAACTATGACCGCGGAAAATTCTGGTGGGAGAAAACTCACCGAGTTTATGTCCTACCAAATTCTCCGTTACATATACCGGAATCCAGGTTTTCCCGTTGTACACAGAAATCGTGAATCCCACCATTTCAGGGATGATCGTAGAACAGCGGGAATAAGTCTTGATCATCTGTTTCTGATTTGTCTTGAGAGACTCCTGAATCCTCTTATACAATTTCTTTTCAATAAAAGGACCTTTTTTGATTGATCTAGCCACTTTCTACTCCTACTTCCGCTTCTTAACAATGAATGCACCGGAAGGTTTTTTCTTGGATCGGGTCTTTCCACCCTTTGCCGGCTTACCCCATGGGGATACAGGGTTACGACCTGAAGCAGTTCTCCCTTCACCACCACCATGTGGGTGGTCGATCGGGTTCATTGCTACACCTCGAACCTTCGGCCTTCTTCCAAGGTGGCGACTTGCACCAGCCTTTCCGAGCGTGACGTTCATATGATCTTCGTTGCCAAGCTGCCCGAGGGTAGCGTAACACTCACCAAACACCATGCGCATTTCACCTGACGGCAAACGGAGAGTGACATAATCTCCTTCCTTAGCGACCAGGGTTGCTCCCAAACCAGCGCTGCGGACAAGTTGTCCACCACGACCGAGGGTCAGCTCAACATTATGCACCATTAAGCCTAGAGGAATCTTCTTCAAAGGAAGAGCATTCCCAACTTGTACAGGGGCTTCTGGTCCACTCAATACAGTGGCTCCCTCCTTGATTCCCCTAGGAGCAATCATGTAGCGCTTCTCACCATCGGCATAAAATACCAATGCAATATTCGCACTGCGGTTCGGATCGTACTCAATGGTCTTCACAACACCGGGAATCCCGTACTTGTCGCGCTTGAAATCAATCGTACGATATGCACGTTTATGACCACCGCCTCTACGGCGAACACTGATGCGCCCGAAGGTATCCCGACCTGCCTTTTTGTTAAGACCACTGGTCAAAGACTTTTCAGGCTTGCTGGCAGTCAGCTCGCTGAAGACCAAAGTGGTCTTCTGGCGAAGGCCGGGAGTATTGGGCTTGTATGATTTAAGTGCCATAATCCAACTTCTCCTTATACGCCTTCGATGGCCTGGATGGTATCACCCTTGGCCAGGGTTACGACAGCCTTCTTCCAGTTGCCGGTGTTTCCAAGAATGGAACCACCCTTACCGCGGGAATACTTTGGCTTGCCCTTCACAATCATTACGTTACAAGCTGCAACCTCAACACCAAAGAGCTCTTTAACAGCTGCCATGATTTGATACTTGTTGCTGTCCATACGGACCTTGAACGAATACCTCTTTGTTTCTCCCTCGCGAGCAAGATTTGTCTTCTCACTCAGGACGGGTTCAATAATTACTTGGTCTGCTCTCATTACCGGTCCCCTTATTTGTCGCCGTAGAATTCATTCAAATTCTTAGCAGCCCCTTCCAGAACCAGGAGCTTTCTCCCGTACAACAACTCCTTAGCAGAAAGCTTGTTGTATGAAAGAACACGCAGGTACGGAATGTTCCTTGCAGCACGGCGCACCATAGCATCGTCATCCTTAAGGATCAGAATGGTTCTGCTCTCATCCTCGACGAAGTTCTTAAGAATCTTATCCAGATCCCTGGTTTTGCCACTTTCGATGGAGAAATCCTCTACAACAACGAGACGATCCTCCTTGACTCCCATAGACAACAGGCTCTTCATAGCAAGCCTCTTCATCTTTTTGGGGAGGGTAAAACTATAATCTCGCGGCTTGGGTCCAAAAATCGTTCCGCCACCAACTCTTACAGGGCTTTTCTTGTCACCAGCACGTGCGTTACCGGTACCCTTCTGCTTGTATGGCTTACTATTGCTGTATCTGACCTCTGCGCGGGTCTTAGTGCTTGCAGTACCAACGCGGTGGTTAGCAAGCTCACTGTTCACGGCATAGTAAATGGTACCATCACTAACCTCTCTGTTGAATACTTCATCATTCAACACGAGGGTCCGGACTTCTTTGCCGTCAATTGAAAAGACTTTCGTTTCCATATATCTCGCCCCTACTTCTTAATCGCTTTCTTGACGATGACGACACTCTGGGCGGGACCAGGGATAGCACCCTTTACCATAAGGACCTGCATCTCTTCATCGACACGGACTACCTTCAAGTTCTGGACCGTCGTCCTCTCATTACCCATGTGGCCAGCCATCCGAGTACCCTTGAACGTGCGGGAAGGAGAGGCAGACATAGACGTACCGCCGATGTCGCGATGGAATTTTGAACCGTGGGTAGCACGACCGCCTTTAAAGCCATGTCGTTTCATACCACCGGCAAAACCCTTACCTTTAGAAGTCCCGGTGACATCCACAAAGGAGATGTCCTTAAATATATCCACGCCCAACACCTCGCCTACGGCAACTTCTTTGTTATAATCACGAAATTCCATAACATGTTGCTTCGGTTCACATACTTCCTTGAATTGGCCAGCATATGGTTTGGTGATAGAGCTTTTCTTCTTGTCAATCGAACCCAATACAGCAGCAGAATATCCATTCTTCTCCTCATTACGGTCCGAGACAACAACATTGCCCTCTATTTTTATTACAGTCACGGGTGTGAGCCTGCCTTGCGCATCAAACACCTGTGTCATTCCAACTTTTTTGCCGATAAGCCCTAACATCTCTTACCTCAACTCTCTTACTGTTTAATCTCTACATCCACACCGGCAGGGAGCTCAAGCTTCATGAGGGCATCCATGACTTTTGATGTAGGATCCAAAATGTCAATCAACCTTTTGTGGGTTCTCATCTCAAATTGTTCACGAGACTTTTTATTGACAAAGGGCGATCTCAGGACAGTGTACTTGTTGATACGGGTCGGGAGAGGTACAGGACCTGACACTGTGGCACCAGCCCTGACAACGGTATCTACGATAGCCTTTGAGCTCTGTTCAACCAGCTCAATATCAAAACCTCTCAGCCTAACTCGAATTCTCTCTTTAGCCATTATTCCTCCAAAAAACGGGCCTTGCCACCATCATCTGATGATGGCAAGACATTCGCCGATAAAATTATTCGACAATCTCGGTAACCTGGCCGGAAGCAACAGTCCTACCACCCTCGCGGATAGCAAAGCGAAGTCCCTTATCCATGGCAACCGGGTGAATCAGCTCAACAATGATGTCAGTGTGATCCCCAGGCAGAACCATCTGCTTGTCTTCAGGCAGAGTTACCGTACCAGTGATATCAGTGGTGCGGAAATAAAACTGCGGGCGATAGCCGCTGAAGAATGGGGAGTGACGTCCACCCTCGTCCTTGCTCAATACATATACAGTACCGGAGAACTTGGCGTGGGGATTGATGGACTTGGGCTTTGCCAAAACCTGGCCACGAACCACTTCCTTCTTGTCAACACCACGAAGCAGTGCACCAATGTTATCACCGGCCTGACCTTCGTCGAGCAACTTGTTGAACATCTCAACACCAGTAACAACAGTGTCACGGGTATCACGAATACCAACAATTGAAGCAGGATCGTTAACCTTAATGATACCACGCTCGATACGACCGGTTACAACAGTACCACGACCGGAGATGGAGAAGATATCCTCAATCGGCATCAAAAATGGTTGGTCAACAGCACGCTCCGGAAGCGGAATGAAAGTATCCATAGCATCCAGCAACTCATCAAGACACTTGGTCTTTTCAGGATCATCAGGATTGCTCATTGCATCAAACGCAGAACCGCGAATAATAGGAGTGCTTTCACCATCAAAACCATACTCAGTGAGCAGGTCGCGCATTTCTTCTTCAACGAGGTCAATCAATTCTGGATCGTCAACCTGGTCAGTCTTATTGATGAATACGACCAAACAAGGTACACCAACCTGACGTGCAAGCAGGATATGCTCTTTGGTCTGAGCCATAGCACCGTCAGTTGCTGCAACGACGATGATGGCACCGTCCATCTGTGCAGCACCGGTGATCATGTTTTTAATGTAGTCAGCGTGTCCCGGACAGTCAACGTGCGCATAGTGTCTATTTGTAGACTGATACTCAACGTGTCTGGTGTTAATGGTAATACCACGCTCTTTTTCCTCAGGGGCGTTGTCAATTGAATCGTAGCCAAGAGCCTTATCGCCGAACAACTTAGCACAGTGCATGGTAATTGCTGCGGTAAGGGTAGTCTTTCCATGGTCAACGTGACCGATGGTTCCTACGTTTACGTGTGGCTTCGTCCTCTGAAACTTCTCTTTTGCCATCATTTCCTCCTTGTGACATCTAATTGTAAGTCACAAAAAATAATTAATATGTGCTCATAAAGGCGCAAAGCCTTTACCATTTCGATTGAGACAAACTAACTATAGGGAAACAAAAACATAAGAAGATTCCAGAGGTCGGCAGGTCTGGAGGACCCATCCTGACGACATAGTATAAGTTTATAAAAAACTTTGTACTGCCTGAAACCACCTTATCATCGCTCCAGCAATAATCGGTTTGGCTCTACATACGGCCGCATAGGTATACCTATTCGGACACCTCTAGCAATATACGGGAAAGCAGTTTTTATGTCAAGCGATTAGGAATAATTCTATAAAGATAAACAAAAACCGGCCCTTCTCAATGGAAAAGCCGGACTTTTTCTGTTTTTTGTTTACCAACGGTAATGACTGAAAGCCTTGTTGGCTTCTGCCATTCTGTGGGTATCTTCCTTCTTCTTGAAGGCAGAACCGGTATTCTGGTAAGCATCCAAGAGTTCCGAGCCAAGCTTTTCGGCCATGCTGTGTCCATTACGGGAACGAGCAGCAGCGATAATCCAACGCATTGCAAGAGCTTCACGGCGATTATCACGAATCTCCACAGGAACCTGGTAGGTTGCGCCACCAACACGGCGACTCTTAACCTCAACAACAGGTTTTACATTATCCAAAGCCTTGAGGAAGACATCAAGAGGCTTCTCACCTGTCTTCTCACCAATGGTTATCATGGCATTGTAAATAATCTTGGTGCTAAGAGACTTCTTTCCATCATACATCATACGACGGATAAACTTCTCAACAATGACACTCCCATAAATGGGATCTGGCAACACTTCCCTGACGGGAGCAGCAGTTCTTCTAGACATATTCCAACTCCTCCCTTATCAAGCCTTAGGCTTCTTGGCGCCGTATTTGGAGCGGCTTCTCTTGCGATCTGCAACACCAAGGGTATCCTTGGCACCACGAACAACGTGGTAACGTACACCGGGAAGGTCCTTGACCCTTCCACCACGAAGGAGAACTACTGAGTGCTCCTGCAGGTTATGTCCGATACCAGGGATATATGCGGTAACTTCAATACCATTGGAAAGACGCACACGCGCGACCTTTCTCAAAGCAGAGTTCGGCTTCTTTGGGGTTACGGTCATAACCCTGGTGCATACACCACGCTTCTGGGGACAACCTTCGAGGGCTGGGGACTTTGTCTTCTGAACAATAGTCTTTCTTCCCTTTCTGATTAGCTGATTAATAGTAGGCATCTTATAGACACACTCCCTTTTCTTTCTTTGACCCACTGCTTCTCACAAACACAGGGATCTGCGCCGCCCCTACGGGCAACACGTCATATGTAAAATCCGTACCCAGCATGGACACAGCGGTGTGGTTTTACACGGTCCGGCAAGGCTACCGATGCGCCAACAGGCGCATCAATCAATCCTCGTCAGAATCGTCCACCTCCACGGTATCACCCACGGACTTCATGTCTGCCAAATCTTCAACATCGAACTCATCGTCTGCGACCATTTCCTGATGTCTTGAAGCTTTAACTGCATCAACTCTCTGCTGCAGTCTCAACAACTCCTCATCCTTGAGCTTGACATCGCGATAAATACGCATACCGGTTCCCGCAGGAATCAAATGACCGATGATGACGTTCTCTTTCAAACCACGCAACTCATCTTTACTACCAGCTATCGCTGCATTTGTCAAGACCTTGGTTGTTTCCTGGAAGGATGCTGCACTGATGAAAGAGTCGATACTCAAGGACGCTCGAGTGATACCAAGAAGCAGTGGCTGTGCAACAGCGGGCTCACCACCTTCAGTAATCACCCGGTCGTTTTCCTCGAAGAACCGGAACTTATCAACCTGCTGGCCATGAATCAAATTGGTATCACCAACATGTACCACCTCGACTTTGCGCAGCATCTGCCTGACAATAACTCCCAAGTGCTTGTCGTTGATCTGGACTCCCTGCATCCTATAGACTTCCTGGACCTCATCCACAAGGAAAGACTGCAATGCATTCTCCCCAAGGATATCAAGGATGTCATGGGGATCCACAGACCCATCACACAATGGTTCAGCAGCCTCAACCGAATCACCATCACGGACCAACAGGTTCTTACCCATCGGTACCATATGCTTGTATTCGTTACCAAATGGATCGGTTACCAGAATGGTACGCTTGCCCTTCACAATATTACCAAAGCTAATCAAGCCAGCAACCTGCGCAAGGATTGCTGCATTCTTCGGCCGTCGAGCTTCAAACAATTCTCCGACACGGGGAAGACCACCGGTAATATCCTTGGTTTTGGTACCTTCCTTGAGCAACTTAGCTAGGATCATACCTTTGTCAATCTTCACATTATCCTTGGTCTGGATATAAGATCCACCAGGAAGTAAGTAGACTGCAAGAACATCTCCCTTTCCATGCTCCTCACTCGTAATCTCAATGCGAGGCTGCAAGGACTCAAGGCTATGCTCGGTAATCTTCTTTTCGATATTGCCTGTTTCCTCGTTGACCTCTTCAACCAAGGTTGTTCCCAATTTGATATCAACAAAGTGGGAGAAGCCTCCTTCCTCAGCAACCACCGGCTCACTGAACGGATCAAAGGTTACGAGCGGAGTTTTTGGTTCTAAATAGTCGCCACTCTTTACCAAGATTTCGGAACCGGCCTTTACCACCTGATTAGTGGAGTGACCGATCAAATAGACCTTGGACTCGTAAATCCTGACGGTTCCGTTCTCTTCACTGGTAATCACTTCCCCGTCCTTCTCATAGAACGGAGTACCCTTGGCAACAATCTTTCCATCCTCAACAAGGAGTTTGTCATAGTTTGTTACATCCATGATTGAGTTCACTCGGAAGTACTCGATGTGGCCTTTACGGGTGAATACTTCCATCTTGTCGCTCTCACGGATTACCTTTGAACCAGTGATTTCTCCAATGATAATCGGATAATTAAAGGTGAGTTTGCTTTCTTCCGAGCTGGTAGAAGCTGTACCACCGACGTGGAACGTACGCATGGTGAGCTGAGTACCCGGCTGACCAATTGACTGGGCAGCAATGATACCTACAGCCTCGCCAATGACTACCGGACGGTTTGTAGCTAAGTTTCGTCCATAGCACTTTTGGCAAACGCCATGCTTGGCCTCACAGGTGAGTACCGTTCTCAATAGAACCTTCTCGATTCCTGCTTCTTCTATCTTCCTTGCGGTAATCTCGTCGATTTCCTCGCTTGCAGAAGCGATAATTTCACGGGTAAAAGGATGTAGGATATCCTCAACCGGACAACGCCCAACAATACGGTCCGCAAGATTCTCTACAATTTCATCACCATCCTTGAGTGCACCACGCCAAATACCATTGATAGTATGACAGTCATCCTCATTGACCACAACATCCTGACTAATATCAACCAGACGACGAGTGAGATATCCTGCCTCAGCAGTCTTCAAGGCTGTATCAGAAAGTCCCTTACGAGCACCATTGGTGGAGATAAAGAACTCAATGATTGTCAACCCTTCCTTGAAGTTCGATTTAATGGGGAACTCGATGACATCTCCACTGGGCTTTGCCATCAAACCACGCATACCACCGAGCTGCCTAATCTGGGTCTTTGATCCACGAGCACCTGAGTCTGCCATGAGGAAGAGCGGGTTGAAGCCCTTCTGGCTGATCTTCAGTTCCTTCATCAACTCATCGGTCAGCAGATCATTCGTCTGAGTCCAGACCTCGATAACCCTGTTGTACCGTTCTTCCTGAGTGATATGTCCCTGACGATACTGATCAAGAATCTTCTGCTGCTCAATATTGGCTTTTGTCATGAGCTCTGCCTTACCGGAGGGAACAATCATGTCAGAAAGTCCGATGGTAGCACCGAAGAATGTCGCATAGCGATATCCAAGATCCTTGATGGAGTCAAGCATCTCGACCGCAATCGAGTTGTCATTAGCCTTCAATGTATCACCAATGAGAGCCTTCAGCTCCTTATCACCCATCGTTGTGTTCTGGAAAGGAACACCTTCGGGCAAAGCTGCATTGAATAATATCCTTCCTGGAGTTGTCTCCAAACGGGTACCATCCTCGAATCTGTAACGGATAGTTGCATTGTAGGAAAGTATCCCACTGTCTATTGCCTGCTCCAACTCACCAATGTTTGTATAATACTTGCCTTCACCAGGTGCATCGGGCATTTCACGGGTCAAATAGTTGATACCCAAAACCATATCTTGGGAAGGATATACAATTGGCTTGCCGTTTGCAGGGTCCAAAAGATTGGTAACCGAAAGCATCAAGGTCCAGCATTCCAACTGAGCAGCATGAGTCAATGGTACGTGTACAGCCATTTGGTCACCATCAAAGTCAGCATTGTAGGCATGACATACCAAAGGATGCAACTTGATTGCCTTTCCATCAACCAATACCGGTTCAAAGGCCTGTATGCCAAGACGGTGCAACGTAGGTGCACGGTTGAGTAATACTGGGTGGTCTTTGACGACATCGTCAAGAATCGACCAGACGGCATCCGTCTCTTCCTCGACTAGGCTCTTCGCTTTCTTGATATTGTAAACAACACCATCCTGTACCAACTTCTTCATAATGAAGGGCTTGTACAGTTCAAGAGCCATCTTGGAAGGCAGGCCACATTGATGCATTCTCAACTCAGGACCAACAACGATAACGGAACGGCCTGAGTAGTCAACACGCTTTCCAAGCAGGTTTTGTCTGAAACGACCCTGTTTTCCCTTGAGCATGTCTGAAAGGCTCTTGAGTGGCCTATTACTTGCACCCTTGACCACCCGTTTCCTTTTGGAGTTGTCAAACAGTGCATCTACTGCTTCCTGCAACATTCGCTTTTCATTGCGAATGATGATATCAGGAGCATTGAGCTTGACCAAACGGTCAAGACGATTATTTCTATTGATTACCCTGCGGTAAAGATCATTGAGGTCACTGGTTGCAAACCGTCCTCCATCAAGCTGGACCATTGGTCTCAAATCTGGTGGAATAACAGGAATAACCGTAAGAATCATCCATTCAGGACGGTTGCCACTGTCACGGAAGTTCTCACACACCTCGATACGCTTGAGCAGGCGCTTATCAGCCTTATCGGCTTTCTGGCGCATCAGCTCACGCAGTTCACGACTAAGTTCCTCAAGGTCAAGATTCACAAGTAACTTGCGAACCGCCTCTGCACCCATACCTGCCTCAAAAGAGTCTCCATACTGCTCACGGGCCTGCCAGAATTCCTCTTCGTTCAGCAACTGCTTGGGCTTCAAGCTGGTGTCTCCAGCATTGATAACCACATACTTCTCATAGTAGAGAACACTCTGCAGTGCATTACGGGAGATATCAAGCAACATACTCATGCGGCTAGGGACCGATCGATAATACCAAATGTGTGAAACAGGAGCAGCCAGAGAAATGTGACCCATACGCTCACGACGGACCTTGGTGTTGGTTACTTCAACACCACAACGGTCACAAATAACACCTTTGTATCGAATCGATTTGAACTTTCCGCAATAGCATTCCCACTCCTTGGTGGTACCGAAAATTTTCTCACAGAACAGACCATCTCGCTCTGGGCGGAGGGTCCGGTAGTTGATCGTCTCCGGCTTCTTCACTTCGCCATAAGACCAATCTCTGATCTGTTCAGGCGAAGCCAGTTTTATCATGATGCTATCGAAATCTTGAATTTCCTTCATCTGTATTTCTCCTGGTTAGTTGAGGGAGCCTTTCGACTGCTTGGCGATCAACTCTTCATCACGTTCGGTAAGGGGCACCTGCTGACCCTTGGAGTCATACACCGACATATCCAGAGCCAAGCCACGGATCTCCTGAACCAATACATTGAATGCCTCAGGCATTCCCGCAGTAGAGGCTGGTTCACCCTTGACAATACTCTCATAAATCTTGACACGACCGTTCATGTCATCACTCTTAATGGTCAAGAGTTCCTGGAGAGTATTTGCAGCTCCGTACGCTTCAAGCGCCCAGACTTCCATTTCTCCAAGTCGCTGACCACCAAACTGAGCCTTACCACCAAGCGGCTGCTGGGTTACCAGCGAGTAAGGTCCTGTGGAACGAGCGTGCATCTTGTCATCAACCAAGTGGTGCAATTTCAGGTAATAGATATAACCGCAGAATACCGGATTAACAAACTGTACACCGGTCTGTCCATCGTAGAGTTTGACCTTGGAATTCTCAGGAAGACCGGAGTTGCGCATCTTCTCCTCAATCTGATCCATGGTGGCACTCTGGAACACCGGAGTGGAATACCATTCACCCAGTTTGACAGCTGCCCAACCAAGCTGAGTCTCCATCAACTGACCGATGTTCATTCGCGAAGGAACACCAAGTGGGTTCAAACAAACATCAAGAGGAGTCCCGTCTTCCATGAATGGCATATCCTCCTCAGGAAGAATCCGGCTGACGACACCCTTATTACCATGTCGGCCTGCCATTTTATCACCCTGTCGAAGTTTTCGCTTGGTGGCGATAAGAACCTTAACAGTCTCTTCAACACCTGGAGGAAGTTCATCATTGTTACTACGCTTCAAACGCTGAATATCAATAACCGTTCCCTCTGTACCATGGGGAACCTTCAAGGAAGTATCACGAACCTCTTTTGCCTTCTCTCCGAAGATGGAATTAAGCAACTTGAATTCAGGAGTTGTATCACTCTCACTTTTAGGGGTTACCTTACCTACCATGATGGATCCAGGACGGACCATGGTCCCGATGCGGACAATACCGTCCTCATCGAGCTGTTCAAGCATTTTCTCACTGGTGTTTGGAATATCACGAGTCAACTTCTCGGGACCAAGCTTGGTCTCACGGATATCGGTCGAAAATTCCTTAATGTGGACACTGGTGAAAATGTCATCCTTGACGACACGCTCACTAATCAAGACCGCATCCTCATAGTTATAACCATGCCATGGCACAAATCCAACAAGGATGTTTCTACCAAGAGCAAGCTCTCCTTCCTGGGTTGCGGGACCGTCTGCAATCACTGTTCCAGCTTCCACGTGCTGACCAAAGGATACAATCGGCTTCTGGTTGAAACAGGTATCCTGGTTTGTTCTCTGGAACTTCTGAATCGGGTAGACGTCCATTTCTCCCTCAATCTCGGTATCATCAACACTGATCATTACTTTCTCAGCACTGACATAGGCAACAGTTCCTCTTCGCTTTGCTTTTACCAATACTCCGCTATCATAGGCAGCCTTTCCTTCCATACCGGTTCCAACTCTTGGCGTTTCGGGAAAAACAAGGGGAACGGCCTGGCGTTGCATGTTCGATCCCATCAGTGCACGGTTTGCGTCATCGTGCTCAAGGAAAGGGATTAAGGAAGCTGCAACACTTAGTACCTGCTTTGGAGATACATCAATGTATTTGATGTCGGTTGCCGGTTTGGTGGAATAATCTCCACTGCGGCGAACGGGGATTTCCTTGTCGAGGAAGTTACCATCATTATCCACCTTGGCATTAGCCTGGGCAATGAAGAACTTTTCCTCATCATTTGCATCAAGATAGCGATACTGCTTGGATACTACCCCATTGACTACCTTTCGGTATGGTGACTCCAAGAAGCCATGCTGATTGACGCGAGTATAATTTGCCAGTGAGACGATAAGACCGATATTTGGTCCTTCAGGAGTCTCAATAGGACAAATTCTTCCATAGTGGGTGTAGTGAACATCACGCACTTCGAAACCAGCACGATCACGACTCAGACCACCAGGACCTAATGCATTGAGCCTTCGCTTGTGAGTCAATTCAGCAAGAGGGTTAACCTGGTCCATGAACTGGGAAAGCTGGCTACTACCAAAGAACTCCTTAATGGCAGCAATAATTGGCTTGATGGAAATGAGGTCTTGTGGTTTCACAGAACCAGACTCAAGATTCATGCGCTCTTTTGCAATACGCTCCATACGCGCAAACGCACTCTTGAGGGCATTCTGCAGAAGCTCTCCAACAGAGCGAACACGGCGATTACCAAGATGGTCAATATCATCGACATTTTCCTCTCGGATAAATACCTTAATCAAGAAACCCATTGTGTTGACGATATCTTGCGGAGTAAGGACAGTCAGATCGGTGGAAGCCAGTTCTTCTTCCTCTTCACTACCGGTTCCAAACTTCTTATTGAACTTATAACGGCCGACAGACCCAAGGTCATAACGACGGCTGGAAAAGAACATATCAGGAAGATCGCGCTCTGCCCGTTCAATGGCAATCATCTCACCAGGCATCAAAACTGAAAAAATGGGAGAAAGAACATCTTCCTTAGTAGGCTCGTCATAGCCCTCACGGGTGTATTTGGCATCCTCAATCTCAAAACAATTGAGAATCATCTCGCTGTGTAGCGTGCCTTCTCCACGAAGATTGACCATCTGTACTGAGGACACCTTCAGCCCCAACAACTCATCAATCTCATGAGCATGTAGCATATCTCCAGCGCGAAGTACCTTTTTTGATGCTCCTTCAACCGTTGCATAGACATCCTTGTAGAGATATCGGTTCTCTAGGCTTGCCTTGAAATCAGCATCATCAACAAGGTCAATCATCTCACCTGTGTAGAAATGCTCAAGAATTTTTTCTCGAGAATCCAACCCAATTGCACGAAGGAAGAGTGTACCAAGAATACGCTTCTTCCGGTCAATCTTGGTATAGATAAGATGCTTTTTATCATCAATCTCAAACTCCAGCCAAGAACCCCTATAGGGAATGATCCTGGAAGAGTAGACATCTTTATCGTTAGAAAAAATGACACCGGGAGAACGGTGGATCTGGCTGACCACTACGCGTTCTGCACCGTTGATAATAAATGTGCCACGATCGGTCATCAGGGGGATATCCCCAAAGAAGATTTCCTTTTCCCTCATCTCTCCATTGGAGAACTCGAGGCTGATCGTGACTTTGATGGGTACGCTGTAGGATCGACCCTTTTTCTTGCACTCCATTTGGGAGAACTTGATGTTTTCATAGTCGATTGTATACCCTTTGTATGCGAGACGCATCTCGCCATTGGGACTATCAATGGGAAATGTTGACTGGAACACTTCCTCCAGCCCGTACGACGAATCTGTCACCATCCCTTTCAGGAAGCGATCCAGCTGTAAGAACCTCTCATAGGAATCGAGCTGGACTCCAATCAAGTTGGGAAGTTCACAGACTTCTTGTAATTCAGAACCGATGTACGTGCGTGTTATGGATTTGCCGTTGGCAACCATCATGTACCCTCCAAAGTCAAAAGAAAAACAGACATAATCCCTTGCATAACAAGGAAAACAAAGACACAGTTGGCCACCGGTGTCTATCCGGTGGCTTGGTGAACCGGGCTATCGCCCTCTTACAAAGAACAGGAGCAGGAAACCAGGGGTTACCTGGTTCCCCAGGCTCAGATTAGTCAACGGGCTTAATCTCAACAGTACTGCCGGTAGCCTCAAGCTTTTCCTTGAGTGCGTCTGCATCTGCCTTACTAACACTTTCCTTGACAACCTTATCGCCAGCCTCAACAAGTTCCTTTGCTTCCTTCAGGCCAAGGCCAGTGATAGCACGAACTTCCTTGATGGCAGCAATCTTCTTGGAAGGGTCTGCAGCCTTGAGGATGACGTTGAATTCGGTCGGCTCTTCAACTGCTTCAGCAGCAGCTGCAGGACCAGCAGCAACAGCAGCAGCTGCAGCTTCGACACCGAACTTTTCTTCCATCATCTTGATGAGGTCAGCGACCTCCATGACGGACATACTTGCAATAGATTCCAAAATCTCTTCTTTAGTAGCCATATTATCTTCTCCTTATACAGTTTTCTATCAACACAGTCATAGCAGGTTACCTGTGAAGACTAAGACTGTGTCTAGTTCTCTTCGCTGGCAGACTCTACTGAGCCACCATTTTTCTCGACATAGGCAAGCATGGTTGCTGCCAGCTTCTGCACGGGAGCCTTCATGGTTCCCATCAAGCATGCAATCAACTCCAATCTACTTGGGAGCTTGCTGAAAGCCTCAATTTGTTCGGCGTTGAAGAATTCACCATCAAGGAGAGCACCTTTCACATCAATGGAAGCACCCTCTTTCTTGATTGCAAACAAATCTTTGGCAACTAAATTAGCCTCTTCACCTTTCACCAAAGCGATGGCGGTAGGACCAATAAGTTGCTCATCTGCATTTCTATCCAAATCAGTAAGAGCAATCTTTGCAAACCGGTTCTTTACTACACGGAATGCAGCATCCTTTTCTATAAGTGTTCTACGAAGCTTCGTGATCTGCTCAACAGTCATACCGCGGTAATCGGTAAAGATGTACCCAGTGTACTGGCTGAACTCATCCTTCAAAGCCTTGACGGCCTCTTCCTTCGCAGGGGTAATACGAGTTTTATAATCCATTCTATGCTTCTCCTCTTACACCGTGACCGACATATCCTTCACATTGACCCGGACTCCGGGACCCATGGTGGAGGAAAGTGCGATGCTGACCACGAAGTCAGCCTTTGCGTCAGAAGGCTTCTTACGAATGATTTCCTTAAGAACAGATTTAGCGTTTTCACTTACCAAAGCCGGATCCATGGAAACCTTACCGATGGGAAGATGGACAACGTTGGTCTTATCAGAACGAAACTCAACACGACCTTGGGAGAGCTCAGCAAGAGCACCCTTGATGTCGAAAGTTACCGTCTGGGTCTTGGGATTCGGCATTAAGCCTCTGCGGCCAAGAATCGGACCAAGACGACCTACATCCTTCATCATGTCAGGAGTGGCGACTGCCACATCGAAATCCATCCAACCACCACGAATCTTCTCTATTAAGTCGGTATCACCTACATAGGCTGCACCAGCTTCACGAGCTTCTTCTGCCTTCTCGCCCTTTGCAAATACTAAGATGCGCTTCTGGGCAGAAAACTGATTGGGAAGGACAACCGTGTCACGAACATTCTGGCTTTTCTTGAGGGTCAGCTTGACTGAGACCTCAACAGTCTCGTCAAATGAAGCGAAAGCTAAATCTTTCACCAAAGTTGCTGCCTCATCGAATGTATAGAGTTTTTCACGGTCTACGTTCTTAATTGCTTCTCGATACTTCTTTCCGTGTTTCATATTACTGCTCCACCTCTACACCCATACTGCGGGCTGTTCCAGCAACAATCTTCTTGGCAGCCTCCATGTCATTTGCATTGAGGTCCTTCATTTTGGTTGTTGCGATTTCAGTCAGCTGTTCCTGCGAGAGCTTGCCAACCTTCACCTTATTGGGACTACCACTACCACTACTCAAGCCAAGAGCTTTCTTGATGAGTACTGCAGCAGGGGGAGTCTTCAGGATAAACGTGAAGCTCTTGTCGGCATACACAGTGATGATCACGGGAAGAATAAGCCCAGGTTCGTAGTTCTTTGTCTTGTCATTGAACTCCTGGACAAACTTAGGGGCACTGACACCATGGGGTCCAAGCGCAGGCCCGATTGGGGGTGCCGGCGTAGCCTTCTGGGCAGGGCACTGCAACTTAATAATTGCAGACACCTTTTTCTTTGCCATGTTTCTCTCCTTACGCAATAAATCCAACCTATGGATTGGATTATGCGCTGGTATTAACGCCTGTCATACGATCAGGCTCCCACCTCATCTTACAATGAGGGAGTAATCACAAACAAATGGACTCAGTTGTAAAAGAACAGAAAAATCTCGTGCAGTAATCCAGTCCAAAGACTACTACAGAATCTTTTCTACTTGGAGGAAATCCACCTCAACCGGAGTGGAGCGTCCAAAAATTCCGACGCTGACCCGCATTCGGGCCTTTTCCAGATTGACTTCCTCAATAACTCCGGTAAAGGAATCGAAAGGACCGTCAATAATGCGTACCTGCTCACCAACAGAGAAGGTCTGCTTAGGTTTAAATACTTTCTCAGCAGGAAGATCTCCAGTTTTCTGAAAAATATTCTTTACTTCTGCTGCTGTTAGGGGCTGCGGCTTTACACTATCACTTGGGCTAACAAACCCAGTAACACCTTGTATGCGTTTGATATGCGAACACCAAGTCTTCCAACTTGCATCAGGTAAATCAAGCTCAACCAGGATATAACCAGGAAGAATCTTACGTTTCACCTCACGTCTCACCCCTTCCTTTACCTCTACAACGGTTTCAAAAGGAACTTTGACATCGCTACAAACAAGCGCGAAGTCCATATCAGTCTCGCGCATCTTGTTGATGATTCGCTCTATCTTCTGTTCATACCCAGAATATGTGTGTACTACGTACCAGCCTTTAGCCATGACTCCGCCTTACAGAATAAACAATACACCTTTAAGCAGGAGGAAGTCCACCAACCCAAGGAATATTGCAACGATGGCTGTAGATACAAGTACGACCTTTGTGGAAGAAATAACAGCTTCACGGGAGGGCCAAACAACTTTTTTCAGTTCTTGGGAAGACTCCTTGAAATACCTAAATAGCTTCTTCATTGAAGGGCTCCTTGAGGGGAAAAGATCGAGAAGCTAACAGGCCAAGAAGGATTTGAACCCTCAACATCCGGTTTTGGAGACCAGCGCTCTACCAGTTGGAGCTATTGGCCTATTTGCTTCTCGATCGAAACAACCTTATTTAATTTTTGCCTCGCGGTGCAAGGTGTGCTTGCGCTCAAACGGACAATACTTCATCAACTCAAGTTTACCTTGAGTATTTCTCCGATTCTTCTCGGTAGTATAATTTTTCTGCTTACACTCGGTGCACTGAAGAGCAATCTTCTCAACAGGACCTTTTTTCTTTGAATCAGCCATTACCTGCTCCTCGGTGAGTTTTCACCTCATTTCCGCTCCCCAGTGGAAGGGGATAAAAAAAGAGCCCTCGAACGGATTTGAACCGTTGACCCCCACCTTACCATGGTGGTGCTCTACCGACTGAGCTACAAGGGCGTCGGGCAACTGCAGGCAAATCCACGAGCGTACCAACCTGCAACATGCAGAAGCAAACTTACCAAAGAGCAGGTCTTTTGTCAATATACCCATTCAAGAAAGAAGAAAAAGTTCAACCAGTTGCCCAGAAAACCTCAATCTTATATAGTAGAGGTGTGCTATTTGTACGAAACACAAGGAGTTCCTATGCAGGATCAACAGAAAACCAGGTACGGTCATCGTCCTGAAGACATTGCCCAAGACTTTGCTGAACATTTGAAATACAGCCAAGATGCAGATATTTATCATACCACGAAGGAAGGTCGCTATACAGCCCTCGCCCTCTCCGTTCGAGACAGAATTATTCATCAATGGAATCAGAGCCGCAAAACACAGCGTGAAAACGGAGCAAAACGGGTCTATTACCTCTCCCTTGAATTTCTCATGGGAAGAGCAATGACGAACAACATCATAAACCTCGGAATCGAGGATGAGGTAATGGATGCCCTCTCATCGCTAGGGTATACCTATGAAGAACTCAGCGAGGTTGAACCAGATGCAGGGTTAGGAAATGGGGGGCTCGGCAGGCTTGCAGCCTGTTTCCTTGACTCCCTTGCAACACTAGAAATCCCTGCATACGGCTATGGGATTCGTTATAATTATGGAATCTTCCGCCAACAGATCAAGAACGGATGGCAAGCAGAACAACCTGACAACTGGTTGCGTGATGGCAATCCTTGGGAAATCCACAGACCAGATGTTGTCTACCCTGTCCAGTTTGGTGGAGAGGTACAAGTCATTAGGGAACACGGTCGAGATCGTTTCAAGTGGATCGGCTCAGATGTTGTCAACGGTGTTGCATACGACACACCAATCATCGGTTATGGATGTAAAACGGTAAACACCCTGCGTCTCTGGTCTGCCAAGAGTCCTGAAGAATTCAACTTCCACGAATTCAATGATGGTGATTACACTGAGGCAGTACGCTCGAAAATCAGTGCAGAAAACCTAAGCCAAGTGCTTTATCCCAATGATACCCTGTACATGGGAAAAGAACTGAGACTGAAACAGCAGTACTTCTTTGTAGCCTGTTCCCTTGCAGACATTATCAACCGGTTCAAACGAAAAGAAAGCAACTGGGATGTACTGCCAGATTATGCAGCAATCCAACTTAATGACACACACCCGTCCCTTGCTGTTCCTGAATTGATGCGCATCCTCATCGATGAAGAGAACCTCGATTGGGATACCGCCTGGGGGATCACCGAAAAGACAATGGGTTACACCAACCACACATTGATGCCAGAAGCCCTTGAGAAGTGGTCACTGCCAATGTTGCAGAAGATTCTTCCCCGTCATATACAAATCATCTTCGAAATCAATCACCGATTTCTGCAACAAGCAGTCTCCTACTTCCCACTCCAGCCGCAAATGCTCAGTAAGATAAGCATTATTGAGGAGACAAACCCAAAACAGGTACGCATGGCGCATCTAGCCATTATTGGTAGTCACAGCACAAACGGCGTTGCAGAATTGCACTCCCAGTTGCTGAAGAAGTCCATGTTCCCGCAGTTCAATCTCATCTTCAAGGACCGCTTCAACAACAAGACAAATGGAATTACACAACGCAGATGGCTACTTGCGTCCAATCCCAAGCTTGCTACATTGATAAACAGTGCCATCGGGGATGGGTGGATTACTGATTACAACCAAATTGAAAAACTCAAACCTTTTGCTGAAGACAAGAATTTCCTTTCTGATTTCGCAACAATCAAGCAAGAAAATAAAGTTCATGCAGCTATTTTCCTGCAAAGAGACAGCAAGACAATCATCAATCCCAACACCTTCTTTGATGTACAAGTGAAAAGAATCCATGAGTATAAGCGACAACTGCTGAATGCACTGAACATACTCCTCATATACAATGACCTAAAACAAGGAGGATCTGCAACAAAGGACATGGAACCGACATCCTTCCTCTTCGGAGGCAAAGCAGCTCCTGGGTATATCAACGCAAAGCTGATCATCAAGCTGATTAACAACATCGCAAAGGTAATCAATGCAGATCCTGCAACCAAGGACCAACTTGCCATTCATTTCATGCCAAACTACCGCGTCTCAATGGCTGAGGCAATCATCCCTGCAACAAACCTCTCCGAGCAGATTTCAACCGCAGGAACAGAAGCTTCAGGAACGGGCAACATGAAGTTCATGTGTAATGGTGCCTTGACCATAGGTACCATGGATGGCGCAAACATCGAAATTGCCCAGGAAGTTGGGAAAGAAAACATGTTCATCTTCGGAAATACAGAAGAGGAAATCCAAAAACTGAGTCTATCATATGATCCCTTCACCTTCGTGATGGCAGACAAAGAGATCAAGGATGCAATCGACTTGCTCTTCAGCGGTTACTTTAATATCAATGAACCGAATATCTTTGAACCGCTACGCAGAAGCCTGTTCGATGAAGGAGATAGATACTACCACTTTGCAGACCTCAGGATGTACAGTGAAGCACATCGCAAGGCAAGGGAACTCTACAAGGTAAACAGGAATGCCTGGAACCAAATGGCAGTATTGAATATTGCCTCAAGTGGTAAATTCTCCAGTGATCGGACCATTGGGCAGTATGCCAAGGAAATATGGAACATTGAATCGTGTCCAGTTGAAAAGGATCTCAGTGAAGATACAGCACTACAAGATGCAGCAAAACGGGTATAGCCCAATCTAATTGACGACGAATCATCATCCATTCTTCATGGATGATGATTTTTTGTCATATTTCATATTTTTTTACTAATTACTTTATAAGTATTTATTAATTTGTATTATGTAATTCTACAAATATATGACTTTATATCGTCATTGCAATGATTTTCTTGCTATATTCATAGCATGCAAACATTCTGGGACAGAGTCATACTTCTTCTTAATTCACCTACGATTGTGGAACTTTCCACTATGCTCGATGTTAAACGCAGCACCCTCTCCAGCTGGATCCATACCGATAGACGTCCTCCATTGCATGTTGCAATGAAAATAACCGAACTTACCGGCGTGCGTCTTGAATGGTTGGAGCATGGAAATAACTGGGAATCCATGGCTGGGGAAGAAGTCGCCGAAAACATTTCCCAATACAAAAAGCTCATCATATCCCAGATAGAAGAGCTTAACCAACCACAACTAGAGGTCATCCAAGCCATTCTGTACTACTTCAAGAACAACACACCTACAAGCCAAACCCCGAAAAAAGATTCTTGACCGTCGGTGTAAGCAACGCCAAAAGTGGAGCAATAATCATCGCGGGAAGGAAGTTACCCGTTTTAGTCTTTCTGATATCCAACAGACCAAACCCGATCATCATCAACAATACCCCACCAACAGATGCGAGCTCATTGATACCTGAATCTCCAAGAATCGGGGCTATCCAACCTCCCGCCAAGGTAAAAAATCCTTGGTAGATCAGGATAAACAGGGCACTGGCCATAACCCCCACACCATAGGCTGCACTAAATATGATGGCCATACAACCATCCATGATGGACTTAACAAGAATTAGCTGATAGTCGCCGACAGTTCCTGCCTGGATTGCCCCTACTACTGTCATGGCCCCACTGCAGAATAGCAGAGATGCATTCAGAAATCCAAGAGCAAAGTTGCGTCCACTCTCTACACTTCCTTGGCCACGGCTGAGCCGTCTCTCCATCCATGTACCAAAGGACATCACCCCATCCTCAATCTTTAATGCATATCCTATGAAGCCACCGATAACTACAGAGAAAAGCAGGATCAAATACGACCCTGTCTGCATTGCCATGGAAAAACCAATGACCAAAGTGATTAGACCGGAAGAGGTGAAAACAACCTCCTGGTAGGAGGCTTTCAATCGATGTTTCAGAAATAATCCAATAAAAGACCCGATAACAACCATCAAGGCATTAAAGTAGGTGGCAATCATAATGGCTTGGAGTATAATACGATTACGAAACTCTCTCAAGGATAAACCATGCAGAATCTTATTCTGGCCGCAGGCCTAGGGATACGAAGCAAAGGAAAGAAGCTCCTCCTACCCTACAAGGGAATCACCATCGTTGCCCATTCAGTAGAACAATCACTGAGGGCAGGACTCAGGACAGTGCTTGTCACCGGCTTTAAAGCAGAACAGGTAGCACAGGCTGTTGCCTACCTAGCCTGTCCCCAATTACAGATTATCCACAATGAACACTACCGCAAAGGACAAGGAAGCTCCACAATCTGTGGGGCCTCCTATCTTAGCAAAGATTCACCTTTTTTTATTTCACTTGCAGATATGCCCCTCATCGAGAGCAGACACTACCTCTATTTGATAGAACAAGCGGAAGGACCGGTTTCCAGACCCTCATACAAAGGAAAACTCGGACACCCGGTATTGCTTAATCCAAGTTTCCTGAAAATCATCAGTTCGCAAAAAAGCTCTTTTACCATGCGGGGCCTACTGCAGGATTACCCGGTCCAGGCCATCGAGGTTGCCGATGAGGCATACATCACCGACATCGACACACTCGACGCATACCACCGTTTAATGGAGTCTAATCAATCTTACGGGCAACCACCTTATCACCCTGAAGCATAAGCACAATCTTCGAACCAGGGCTGAAATCGCCTGAAAGCAGTTGTACAGACAAAGGGTTTTCCACAAATCGCTGTACAGCCCGACGAATCGGACGGGCACCAAAGGCTGGATTGTAGCCCTCCTTATAAAGCAGAGAAAGCACATCATCCTCCCAAGTCAGGAAAAATCCACGTTTCTGCAACCGTAAACGAAGCTGTTCAAGCTGCAGGACCACAATCTTACGAATCTGCTCTTCTCCCAACCTCTCGAAGATGATGATTTCATCAAGCCGGTTGATGAACTCCGGTTTGAAGGATTGATGGATTATCTCACCAACTAAGTGAGCACCTTCTTCATGGGTCTCAGCACCCAGCAACTGCTGGCTTCCCAGATTGCTGGTCATGATGATGACAGTATTGGTAAAGTCAACCACTCGTCCCTGCCCATCGGTCAATCGGCCATCATCCAGCAATTGCAGCAACACGTTAAATACATCGGGATGAGCTTTCTCAATCTCATCAAAAAGAATTACAGAATAGGGACGTCTCCGTACAACCTCGGTTAGCTGTCCCCCTTGGTCATACCCCACATACCCGGGAGGAGCTCCAATTAATCTACTGACTGAAAACTTCTCCATGTACTCACTCATATCGATGCGGGTCAGGGCTTTCTCATCGTCAAAGAGGAATTGTGCAAGCACCTTGGCAAGCAGGGTCTTTCCAACTCCGGTGGGACCTGCAAACAGGAAGGTTCCCAAGGGTTTTCTCTCATCCCCAATTCCCGCCTTGTTTCGACGGATTGCATTGCTGACAGCTTCAATCGCCTGCTTCTGGCCTATGACTTGCTCAGAGAGGGTTTGTTCAAGATTCAAATACTTATGTAGCTCACTCTCCTTCATCTTGGCCACAGGAACCCCTGTCCAATTACTGACAATGCGGGCAATGTCATCTTCACTGACTTCCTCTCGGAGCATTTGCTTTCCTTCAACTTGCACGGAAGCAAGCTGTTCGGTCATGCCCTCAATCTGTTTAAGCAAATCGGGAATCTCCCCATGCTTGATCTGGGCAGCTTTTGCAAGATCACCCTCTCTCTCAGCACGTTGTTCTTCAGTCTTTAGTTGCTCAAGTTTTGCCTTTGTCTCCCTAAGCTTGGCAATGGAATTACGTTCATTGCCCCATTGCAAGTGCATGGCATCACGCGTTCCCTGAAGCTCACTCAGCTCACGATCGAGTTTTCTCGACCGCTCCTTGCTTGCTTTATCGGTTTCTCTGGAAAGCGCTTGCTTTTCAATATTGAGTTGGAGGATCTTCCGCTCAATCTGATCCAACTCTTCCGGCTGGCTTTCAATTTCCATCTTGAGTTGGCTTGCAGCCTCATCCACCAGATCGATTGCCTTGTCTGGAAGGAACCGGTTGGTGATGTATCGGTTGCTCAGCGTAGCTGCCGCAACCAATGCCTCATCCTTGATCCGTACCCCATGGTGCACTTCATATCGTTCTTTCAGCCCCCTGAGAATGGCTATAGTCGACTCCACCGAAGGTTCCTTGGTGAAGACTGGCTGAAACCGGCGTTCCAGTGCCTTGTCAGGCTCAATATATTTTCGGTATTCGTCAAGAGTAGTTGCACCAATGGCATGCAACTCACCCCTGGAGAGAGCTGGTTTGATCAGGTTTGAAGCATCGGTTGAGCCTTCACTTGCTCCTGCCCCAACAATGGTATGCAACTCGTCAATGAACAGGATGATCCTACCTTCACTGGCAGTCACTTCCTTCACCACTGCTTTCAACCGTTCCTCAAATTCGCCCCTGAACTTGGCTCCAGCAACCAAGGCGCCTAGGTCCAAACTAAGAATTTGCTTGTTTCTCAGCGATTCGGGGACATCCTCGGAAGCAATACGCAAGGCAAGGCCTTCAACAATAGCAGTTTTTCCTACCCCGGGTTCCCCAATCAATACTGGGTTGTTCTTGGTTCTTCTAGAGAGCACCTGCATCACCCGCCGTATCTCCTCGTCACGTCCGATGACGGGATCGAGCTTGCCCTGCCTGGCAAGTGAGGTCATGTCCTTGCAGTACTTCTCCAGTGCCTGATACCTGCTTTCTGGATCTTCACTCTGAATTGTCTGGTTTCCGCGGATTGTCTGCAAGGCCTGCATAAGTGCATCCTTGGTAACCCCAAGAGCCTTGAGTGCCTTGCTTGCCTCTGAACCATCCTCCAGGACAGCAAGCAGGAAGTGTTCTGCACTCAGGTATTGATCCTTGAAGTCAGAGGCAATCTTGTCTGCTGCATAGAGCTGGTTTCCCAATTGCGCAGATAAGGAACGCTGTGCATTTCCACCATATGCCTTGGGAAGCTTGTTGACCAGGTTCCCCAATTTCTCACTCACCATGGCAGGAGGAACCCCCAAACGCTCAAAGAGCGGGGTAAGCAACCCTTCTTTCTGGTTGATCAAAGCCAACAACAGATGTTCTGTGGTAATTTCTGCGTTGCCATGTTCGTTAGCCAGCATATCGGCATCGCCGATAGCCTGACGCAGCTTGATAGTCATTTTGTCAATATTCATGGATACTCCTCACCTTCAGGTATGAAGCAACCGACCCATGGCGGGTCTTCTCCTGTACATAGATAAATATAGTGAGGAATCTGGGTATCGGCTAGGCCCTGTAGAAATCGAGGTAGGTGCTGATCAACTGCTTGGATAATCGCATATCGAACGTATCCAGAAAGGCAACCTGGAAGCAGGATGATTCAAGCAGCATGAGAAGATGGTCTGCAACCCTGTTCACATCACAATCAACAATGTCCCCTGCCTTGACCCCCAGACGGAGCAGACGCTTGAACAGGATGGTGAGCTTGGCGGTTCGTCTGAGAATGATCTCATTGAAGTCCCGTCCCTCCTTCTTCATCTGAAGCATGACATCTACCAAACTGGTCAACTCACCCTCATGCTCACTTGCTGTTTGCATGATATCGAGACAGATGGTGGTAATTCTGCTTACCAAATCCTGGTCGGTTGACCAAGCATAGGCAGCATACTTGTTGAACATCCTTCCCGTTACCAACTTCACCGCATAGTAGTAAATCTCTTCCTTGTCCTTGAAATATTGGTAGATGGTAGGACGGGAAATGCCACATTCGGTGGCTATCAGAGAGAGGTTGGAATCACGATAGCCTTCTCTTGCAAAGACTTTCAGTGCTGTTTGTAGGATTTTCTCCTTTCTCTCTTCATGATCGATTTTTTTCGGCATACGTCCCACTCTCCTACTATTGGTAGAAATTTCTTGTTGAAATACAATATACCATTATACTGTAAAAAACACTAGAATTCATGTGGAGTTTCAACATGCTTTTCCTTTTGATTCCGATTTTCCTCCTATTACTGCTTGCAGTATTGATCTGCAGGACTGCAATAATGCGAACACGTACAAAATTACCTACGGTGCCTTCCACTGTGCAAACAGATACTGAAGTAGAGGCCATTCTTGCAAAGGCTGTAGCGTGCAAGACTGTTTCGCATTTAGACCCCAGTCAGACCGATTGGGATGAGTTTTCACATTTGATTGCACTCTTGGAGAAATCCTTCCCTCTCTGCAACAAACACAAAATCACTGATGAGACAATCGGTCCATATAACTTGGTCTACTGTTTTCACGGAGAAGAAAAAGGCCGGGAACCAGCACTCCTCACAGCCCATCTGGATGTGGTAGGAGCCAACGAGCAAGAGTGGACCCATCCTCCATTCGAGGGAGAAATAGAAGAGGGCTTTCTTTACGGACGAGGCAGTTTTGACTGTAAACTACAGGTAATCAGTATCCTCTCAGCCTTTGAGCATATGCGCAAAACAGGAAATCGCCCCAAGCATACTTGGTATGTAGCCTTTGGATGTGATGAGGAGAGCAACAGCAGCAAAGAAGGAGCTGTTCGTATTGCTCAGTATTTTCAAAAGCAAGGTGTCCACTTCAGCTTTGTATTGGACGAAGGCGGTGTGGTCAGTCAGAAGTACATCAAGGGCTTTGATCAAAGCATTGCGGTAGTGGGGGTCGCAGAGAAAGGCTATCTTGATCTCGAGCTCTCGGTTGAAAGAACTGCTGGACACTCCTCCACACCAGCCTTTCCCACTGCTCTAGGAACACTATCTCAAGCAATAAGCAGATTGGAAAACAAGCAAATGCCTGCAAGATTGACGCCTCCTGTGAAACAAATGCTTACCAATCTGGGCAAAGAAGGCCCCTTTGCCTACAGCCTGCTTTTTCTCAATCTTTGGCTGACAGCAGGTCTCCTGAAACTTGTCTTCTCCAAACAGTCAACCCTCAATGCCGCTATCCGAAGCACAATAGTGCCCACTGTCATCTCTGCAAGTGATAAAAGCAATGTCATCGCAAAGAAAGCCACAGCAATAGTGAACTGCCGGTTACTCCCTAGGGATACAGAACAATCCATTGTGTCCTGGGTTACCAGAACCATTGCCTCTGATTCTGTCCTAGTTACACCCTTACATTGCACTCCTCCCTCCCATATCAGCAAGACTGATGGGGATGCCTTCAGATTTCTCTCACAAACCATCAAGAAGACGTTTCCTGAGTCGATTGTTACTCCCTATCTCATGATGGGGGCAACTGATGCAAGGAAATACCAGGATTTGAGTGACTCTGTCTACCGTTTCACTCCCGCTAGAATGGACCGAAGCGAAGTTGACCGTATGCATGCCCCAGATGAGCGAATCAACTTAGAGAATATCTCCCTTGCACAACAGTTTTATACCCGCTTGATCACCAACTGGTAGACATGCAGAAGCCCCGCTTCTCGCGGGGCCTTGCATGTACAGGATGGTTGTCTGTCCCTTATTTGATTTTTACTTCGATTGCCTTGGGTTTGGCTACTTCCTTCTTTGGAAGGGTCAATGTAAGAATACCGTCGGCAAATTCGCCTGCAATATTTTCCTCATCCACATCCTCAGGCAATGAGAAAGATCGTTCGAAGCATTGATAGCAACGCTCAGAAACAAGGCGCTTCTTGTCCTTCTCTTCCTTCTTGGTCTCCTTTGCAGAGTTCAGCTTCAGAACATGCTTCTCGATGTTGACCTTGACTTCCTTCTGCTTATACCCAGGGAGCTCCGCTTCAAGGATGTAGGCATCATCGTTCTCTGTGATATCTACAGCTGGGAATTTCTGGGAATACATGCCCCAATCCCCGAGCATGTCGTTAAAGAAAGAGTCAAATGCTGACACTGCCGGCGAATCATAGTTACGTCTTGTGGTTAGATATTTCATAATACACCTCCATGTTCTGTGATGTTCTTCATCTGTCCCTTTCGGGATTCATCTATAACATTGCAGAAAGCGTGCCAATTTACCTCTCTCAACTTTAGGATTATTCTATTTTTATTTCATACATAGACTTATATACTTTTCTTGAATAACTAAAATACAACTAAGAAGCTTTCTCCACTTCGATTTTGGATCAACTCGTCCCTTTTCTATGGTCCAATGTAATGCTTTTTGTTTCATTTTGACCCACCTACGGTAATGA
The DNA here is from genome assembly GCA_018399495.1 of Sphaerochaeta sp. Lineage (GTDB taxonomy): Bacteria > Spirochaetota > Spirochaetia > Sphaerochaetales > Sphaerochaetaceae > Sphaerochaeta. The sequence continues at coordinate 72,042 of JAGYOG010000004.1, read as the reverse complement.
TGACCCACATTATTGGGGTAGATCTGCCCGATATGCAAACAAAAAGCAGTATCTCCCCCAAAAGGAAACACTGCCACTTCGTATGTCTAAATAATTGTTAGTTGATGTCTGCGAGCGTGGCCACCATTACGGCCTTGATGGTATGCATTCGATTTTCCGCCTCATCAAAGACAACAGAATGCTTGCTTCTGAACACCTCATCTGTTACCTCCAGTTCAGTAAGTCCGAACTGTTCATGGATCTGCTGGGCAACACTGGTATTGAGATCATGGAACGAGGGCAGACAGTGCTCAAACAACACCTGTTCGTTTCCCGATGCCTTGAGCAAGTCCATCGTAACCTGATAGTCCTTCAGAAGGGAAATCCGTGCTTCAGTCTGGTCCTCCTCCCCCATGGATACCCATACATCAGTATAGATGACATCCACACCCTGTACAGCCTCAACAGGATCGGTGGTGGCCCACAGTTTTGCTCCACTCTCCTTGGCGGCAGGAGCCAACTCATCAAGCAAATCCTGGGAAGGGAAAAGTTCTTTCGGGGTAGCGATTCTGTACTCCATCCCCAACTTGGCGGCGCCGATCATCAGCGCATTGGAGACATTGTTTCTTCCATCCCCGATGTAGGCGAATTTCAGGTCCTTGGGAGCCTTCTGTGTATGCTCCATAGCTGTGAGGACGTCTGCCAGCACCTGGGTCGGATGATCATCGTCGGTCAATCCATTCCATACTGGAACATTGCTGTAGCGGGCAATATCCCTTATTACCTGTGGAGAGAAACCACGATATTGAATACCATCGTACATTCTGCCCAGGACCTTTGCAGTATCCTCGATAGATTCCTTTTTCCCCATTTGGCTGTTGGTCAGAAAAGTGACACAAGCGCCTTCATCAAAGGCGGCTACCTCAAACGAGCAACGGGTACGGGTCGAACTCTTATCAAAGATCAGAACAATGTTCTTTCCTGCAAGCAACTTTCCCTTCAGCATTTCAGGATAGTACTTCCCTTGCTTTTTTGCTTTTAGGTCGGCTGAGAGATGGAGAAGATCCAAGATCTCCTGTCCTGTGTAATCCTTTAGGGTCAAAAAACTGCGTCCTTTCATCGGTATCATGTTCGGCCTCCGTTACTATGGTAGGAATCGTACATATTTATACAATATATGTCAAGATTCGTTGTATTTTTATTCATATTATCTAATATTTTTGTATATCTATACAAAAAAGCCTCCAAGCATCGCTGCAAGGAGGCATGGGAGAATTACAATACCGTTACTCAGTCACAAGAACTACTTCACCATTGGGGTAGCGCTCTGCAACATAGGAGATAATCTTCTCACTGCGCAGTGCATCAACCAAGGCGACAATAGCCTTATCATTCTCTCGGCCTTGCTTGACAGCAACGACATTCACGTAGGGACTGTCGGCACCTTCGACAAGCAGGCCATCCTGTGTTGCGACCAACCCTGCGGGGATGGCGTAGTTACCATTAATGATGGCAGCATCAACATCAGAGAGTACACGAGGAAGGCTTGCAGCCTCGATCTCGCGGAAAGAAAAATTCTTCGGGTTGGAAGCGATATCCAGCGGTGTAGCTTCAAGACCTGCATTTGCATCCAAGGTCAATAGGCCGGCGCTCTGGAGCAACAACAACGCTCTACCCTCGTTGGTAGGGTCGTTTGGAATTGCAATAGTAGCACCATTAGGGAAGTCGGCAATTGAGTTGTACTGTTCTGAGTACAGGGCAAACGGTTCCACATGGATGCCTCCTGCATTAGCCAGGTGATATCCTTTTTCCTTGTTGAAGGACTCAAGATAGGGGATGTGCTGGAAGAAGTTTGCATCCAGCTCTCCGCTTTCCAGAGCTTCATTGGGAGTTACATAGTCAGTGAACTCCTGAATCTTCAAGGTAATTCCCTGCTGGGCAAGATCCTCAACCACCAACTCGAGGAAAGCAGCATGGGGTTCTGGGGTGGCTCCGACTACCAAGGTATTGGAATCGGCATGTTCTTTGGTGCCTGCTGCGAACAATGAAAGGGCAAGCAACAACACAAGTGAAACACTCAAAATCTTTTTCATGAACAACATCTCCTTCTCTCGCCTTTTTTGATGAGAGGTAAATATAAACTGTGCTTTGGAATCAGCGCCGTGCTAGCAACTTGGCACTGATCTTGTTTCCGATGACCTGGATTACCTCAACGAGGACCAAGATGACGACAACGGCTACTACCATGATGTCGCCTCGGAACCGTTGGTATCCATACCTGATCGCCAAGTCTCCCAAACCTCCCCCACCGATTGCTCCGGCCATGGCCGAATACCCGATGAGATTGATGATGGTCAGGGTAATTCCACTAACCAAGGATGGAAGGGCCTCTGGTATCAACACTTTGCGAACGATCTGAAAATTGGAGGAACCCATAGCACGGGCGGCCTGAACGACCCCCGGATCCACCTCCTTTAGTGCAGTCTCAATCACTCGAGCCACAAACGGCGCTGCTGCTATAGACAGCGGAACAATTGTTGCCGTGGTACCAATGCTGGTACCGATCAACAACCTCGACAAGGGAAACAGAAGTATCATAAGTATAATGAAGGGGAAAGAGCGAAGCACATTCACAATCCTTCCCAACACGTTATTCAACACAGGATGAGGTATAATTCCCCCTTGATCTTCAGGGGAGGTAGCAGAAAGAAGAATTCCAAGAGGAAGTCCAAGAATAAGAGAAAAAAGTGTGGAGAAAAAAACCATGCTCAACGTTTCCATGGTTGCTCCAAAAACCAGTATCCAAAGCTTGCTCATACACTCTCCTCCTCTTCAACAACTACACCCATCTGAGAGAGCGATTCGATGGCTTTTTTACGGGTTGGTTCATCACCACTGATATCCACGATCATTGTCCCAATCTCTATATCACCGACTTTCTGTACACCTCCGGCTCTGATATTGAAATCCACTCCGAGTTGTCGACTTATCTTACTGAGAATCGGTTGGTCAGTGGTTCCTCCTCTAAAACGCAAGGTATATGCACCACTCTTCTTTGACCATTGCACCATCTTGTCTGCTTCTTCAGCTGCTTCATCCACCCCCACTAAGTGGGAAAGGAAATCCTTGGTAACTTCACTGCTTGGGTTGGCAAAGATATCAGTGACCAAACCCTTTTCGACAACTACGCCATCGTTCAAAACAGCTACTTGGTCGCAAGCATCACGAACTACTTCCATTTGGTGGGTAATCATGACAACAGTAAGGCTCATTTTTCTTTGTATTTCTTTTAGCAAGGACAAGATGGAATGGGTTGTTTGAGGGTCGAGCGCACTGGTGGCTTCATCACAGAAAAGGATATCTGGATTACAAGCCAGCGCACGGGCAATTGCTACCCGTTGTTTCTGCCCACCACTGAGTGTGCTGATTGGAGCATTGCCTCTTCCATCCAGACCTACAAGGGAGAGCAACGTCTCAACACGGCTCAAAATCTCAGTTTTTGGTGTTCCGGTTATCTCCAATGGGTAAGCAATATTCTGTTCTGCATTTCTGCTGGAGAAAAGATTAAAGTTCTGGAAAATCATTCCAACTCTTCTTCTTCTCTGGATAAGTGATTGCTTCTGGAGATTATCAACACGAGCGTCATCGAAGTAGACTTCTCCTTCATCAGGTCGTTCAAGCAAGCTGATCAAACGAACCAATGTCGACTTACCTGCACCACTTTTACCGATAATTCCATAAATGGTGTTAGAAGGTATTTCTAGGCTTATTCCATTGACCGCATGCAAATCTCCATACGTTCGCTTAAGATTATGTAACTTTATTTGCATACTTATACCCTCAATATTCATTTTCTCAAACGAATTGGTACCATCATAGTAAAAAGGAAGGGTACTGACAAGAGCAAGAGCATAGATTCCTGCATATATCCTAGTCAATTACTTGCTTTTAGATAGTCAAGTACTTACTCCCTGAATACGAGGAAAGGACGCAAAAGCGTCCTTTCCTCTATCTATGTTTTAAACCGGAAAAACCGGTTGAAGGCAAGAAAAAGGCCCGGCGGCTACCTACTCTCCCACGGCTAACCGTAGTACCATCGGCGTGAGGGTGCTTAACTTCCGTGTTCGGGATGGGAACGGGTGTGTCCACCCTGCTGTGGCCACCGGGCCGGCCAACACCTGGGAGCGCGAGGGATCTCGCACGACCGGCCTTGGCAGCCCCGGGATTGGAATAATGATATGGTCAAGCCTCTCGGATGATTAGTACCGGTGGGCTGAACACGTTGCCGTGCGTACACCCCCGGCCTATCGAACAGGTAGTCTCCCTGTTTCCTTGTGCCCGCTTGTGCGGGTGGGATGTCTCATCTTGGGGAGGGCTTCCCGCTTAGATGCTTTCAGCGGTTATCCCTTCCGAACGTAGCTACCCAGCAGTTGCCGTTGGCACGACAACCGGTACACCAGAGGTTCGTCCACTTCGGTCCTCTCGTACTAAAGGCAGACCCTCTCAAACATCCAACGCCCGTGGCAGATAGGGACCGAACTGTCTCACGACGTTCTGAACCCAGCTCGCGTACCGCTTTAATTGGCGAACAGCCAAACCCTTGGGACCTGCTCCAGCCCCAGGATGCGATGAGCCGACATCGAGGTGCCAAACCTTGCCGTCGATATGAACTCTTGGGCAAGATCAGCCTGTTATCCCCGGAGTACCTTTTATCCGTTAAGTGACGGCGCTTCCACTCGCTACCGCCAGATCACTAAGACCTACTTTCGTACCTGCTCGACTTGTTTGTCTCGCAGTCAAGCCACCTTGTGCCTTTACACTTGAGCGATGATTCCCAACCATCCTAAGGTGACCATCGCGCGCCTCCGTTACTCTTTGGGAGGCGACCGCCCCAGTCAAACTTCCCGCCTGGCACTGTCCGCCACCCGGCTTCACGGGCGGCGCAACGTGAACGAGAAAGGGGTGGTATTTCACCAGCGGCTCCGCGCAGGCTGACGCCCACGCCTCGCGGCCTCCCACCTATCCTACACATCCTAGTCCAAGTTTCAATGCCAAGTTGAAGTAAAGGTTCACGGGGTCTTTCCGTCTAACCACAGGTAATCGGCATCTTCACCTGGACTTCAATTTCACCGGATTTCGCGTTGAGACAGCGCCCATATCGTTACACCATTCGTGCGGGTCGGAACTTACCCGACAAGGAATTTCGCTACCTTAGGACCGTTATAGTTACGGCCGCCGTTTACTGGGGCTTGGATTCGCTGCTTCGATTGCTCTGACAACTCCTCTTGACCTTCCAGCACCGGGCAGGTGTCAGTCCATATACTTCCCGTTGCCGGTTCGCATGGACCTGTGTTTTTGGTAAACAGTCGCATGGGCCGTTTCTCTGCAACCCCCTTGCGGGGGCCATACTTTTCCCGAAGTTACGTATGCATTTTGCCGAGTTCCTTAACGCGAATTCTTCCGTGCGCCTTCGCATTCTCAGCTCGCCCACCTGTGTCGGTTTTCGGTACGGTCCCCCAGGGCCGTTCCTTAGGGATTATTTCTCGGCACGACGACTACGCGCACTTCGCTCCACCGTGGCGGAGCTCGCTCGCGGCTCACCTCGGCACCCGGATTTGCCTGGGTGCCTCATCGGCTCGCCGTTTCGGCCGGGACTACCGTCGCCCGGCTGCGTTTCGCCCTATGCGTCATTCCATCGAAACACGGAGAGGTACGGGAATGTTGACCCGTTTCCCATCGACTACGCTTTTCAGCCTCGCCTTAGGGGCCGACTAACCCTTGGGAAGATTACCTTTACCCTGGAAACCTCGGGCTTTCGGCGGACAGGACTCTCACCTGTCTTTTCGTTACTCATGCCTGCATTCTCTCTTCCGTCCCGTCCACAGGGGCTTACGCCACTGCTTCTTCCGTTCACGGAATGCTCTCCTACCGACAGCACCACAAGGGTGCTGTCCCGCGGCTTCGGTGCCGTGCTTAGCCCCGTTACATTATCGGCGCATGACTACTCGACCAGTGAGCTGTTACGCACTCTTTGAAGGGGTGGCTGCTTCTGAGCCAACCTCCTGGCTGTCTGTGCAATCATACTTCCTTTCCCACTCAGCACGTCTTTGGGACCTTAGCCGACGGTCCGGGCTGTTTCCCTCTTGACGACGGCCCTTATCAGTCGCCGTCTGACTGCCGCACATTGTATCGCGGTATTCGGAGTTTGGTTAAGCTCGGTACCCAGTGACGGGCCCTCACCTATCCAGTGCTCTACCTCCGCGACAATCGGTGCGACGCTAGCCCTAAAGCTATTTCGGAGAGTACCAGCTATCTCCAAGTTTGTTTAGTCTTTCGCTCCAAGCCACAGCTCATCCCAACCCTTTTCAGCGGATTTAGGTTCGGCCCTCCACAGGATTTCACTCCTGCTTCAGCCTGGCCATGGCTAGATCACTTGGCTTCGGGTCTACCGCATGCGACTGAACGCCCTGTTCAGACTCGGTTTCCCTGCGGCTCCGGGACTTCTCTCCCTTAACCTCGCCGCATACGGTAACTCGCAGGCTCATTCTACAAAAGGCACGCCATCACCCGCTTACGCAGGCTCTGACCGCTTGTAAGTCTACGGTTTCAGGTTCTATTTCACTCCCCTCCCGGGGTTCTTTTCACCTTTCCCTCACGGTACTATGCGCTATCGGTAGCTGCCGAGTATTTAGCCTTGGAGGGTGGTCCCCCCTGCTTCCGGCAGGATTTCTCGTGTCCCGCCGTACTCAGGTAGCGCGGCCATGCAGCCACAGGCGTTTCGCGTACGGGGCTTTCACCCGCTCTGGCCGGCCTTCCCAGGACCGTTCCGCTACACTTTGTGGTTTCTTACTGCACGGGTCACCCCCGCCGCACCCCTATAACCCCGCGCACCCGAGGGCACGCGGTTTGGGCTCTTCCCGTTCGCTCGCCGCTACTTGGGAATCTCGTTTGATTTCTACCCGCCGGTACTTAGATGGTTCACTCCCCGGTGTATCTCCCATGCACGCTATGTATTCACGTGCATGTGCATGTCATCCAGACTTGCGGGTTACCCCATTCGGACATCCGCGGATCTCTGGGTATTGGCCCCTTCCCGCGGCTTTTCGCAGCTTGTCACGTCCTTCTTCGCCTGGCAGCTCCTAGGCATCCTCCGTGGACCCATTTGCTTGACCATAGTCATTCTTCCAATCCCTGCGCTATATCGATCTGCTATTCCTAGCAAATGCACCAAAAAACCAGTTGCCTTAGCAACTGAAAATGGGACTGATAAGACTTTGAACTTATGACCTCGTGCTTATCAGGCACGCGCCTCTAAACCACACCTGAGCTACAGTCCCGTATAACGAACATATCAGAGAAGAGAAGAAAAGAAAAGGAAGCAATAGAGCTTTTTGTTGCAGGACTTGCACCTGCTGGTCGACGACGTTGGTTGGGTCCGGCTGTGAGGTCGAACCCGGCCTTTCTTTATCAGAAAGGAGGTGATCCAGCCGCACCTTCCGGTACGGCTACCTTGTTACGACTTCACCCCCCTCGCCAGAAGGCGTTTTGAATCGCCCTTGCGGGTTGGGCTGGCGACTTCGGGTACCCCGACTCGGATGGTGTGACGGGCGGTGTGTACAAGGCCCGGGAACGTATTCACCGCGCCATGCTGATGCGCGATTACTAGCGATTCCAACTTCATGGAGTCGGGTTGCAGACTCCAATCCGTACTGGGACCGGCTTTAAGCGATTCGCTCCGCCTCGCGGCCTCGCTGCGCTCTGTACCGGCCATTGTAGCACGTGTGTAGCCCAGGACATAAGGGCCATGATGACTTGACGTCGTCCCCACCTTCCTCCGGTTTGTCACCGGCAGTTCCGCCTGAGTCCCCACCTTTCGTGGTGGCAACAGACAGCAGGGGTTGCGCTCGTTGCGGGACTTAACCCAACACTTCACAGCACGAGCTGACGACAGCCATGCAGCACCTGTTCACCGGCCGCAAGCGGCACGCCGCTTTCACGGCGCTTCCGGTGTATGTCAAGCCCTGGTAAGGTTTCTCGCGTACCATCGAATTAAACCACATGCTCCACCGCTTGTGCGGGCCCCCGTCAATTCCTTTGAGTTTCACCCTTGCGAGCATACTCCCCAGGCGGTGCACTTAATGCGTTTGCTACGGTACCGAGGGTTCTACCCCCGCCACCTGGTGCACATCGTTTACTGTGCGGACTACCAGGGTATCTAAACCTGTTTGCTCCCCGCACCTTCGCGTCTCAGCGTCAGTACATGGCCAGATGCCTGCCTTCGCCATCGGTGTTCTTCCAGATATCTACAGATTTCACCCCTACACCTGGAATTCCGGCATCCCCTCCTGTACTCAAGCACCGCAGTTTCCAGCGCACCCCCCCGGTTGGGCCGGGGTCTTTCACGCCGGACTTGCAGTGCCGCCTGCACGCCCTTTACGCCCAATGATTCCGAACAACGCTCGCCCCCTACGTGTTACCGCGGCTGCTGGCACGTAGTTAGCCGGGGCTTATTCCGGGATTCACGTCATCCCGCGGCCATTCCCTGCCACGGTAATTCCCCCTCCCGAAAAGAACTTTACAACCTCACGGCCTTCTTCGTTCACGCGGCGTCGCTCCGTCAGGCTTTCGCCCATTGCGGAAGATTCTTAGCTGCTGCCTCCCGTAGGAGTCTGGACCGTATCTCAGTTCCAATGTGGCCGTCCACCCTCTCAGGCCGGCTACCCATCGTCGCCACGGTGGGCCTTTACCCCGCCGTCTAGCTAATGGGTCGCGGACTCATCCCCCGGCGGCGCCGCAGCGCCTTTCCCGGTACACACTTGTGTGCATCCCGTCTCATCCGGTATTAATCCAGGTTTCCCTGGGCTATCCCCGGCCGGGGGGCAGATTGTCCACGTGTTACTCACCCGTCCGCCGCTCTAGGGGCCCGAAGGCCCTTGCCGCTCGACTTGCATGCTTAAAACGCGCCGCCAGCGTTCGTTCTGAGCCAGGATCAAACTCTCCGTTATAGCATTTCCGGGCCCGAGGGCCCGGCTTACCTTACTTCTAAGTTTTCCCTGTAATTCTCGCACGAACGTAGCTTTTCAACTATCGTTCTCATTCTTGTGAATTGACTGGGAAGCCCTAAAGCTTCCTAACCCGCTTGATCAACGGCCGTAAACGGCAATCATCTCGCGGTATATCTTCTCTTCTCTTCTCTCATATGTTTGTCAAAAATCTGCTCGCTTACGACTTATCGTCGTTTAGCGTGCTTCGATAACATAGCAAAAGACCTCTTGCAGTGTCAAGCGTTCTATTCAAAGATTTTCTACAAATCTTATCCTCTCTTGGAAAGCAGAGTATCAACTATCTCAGAAAACCCTTCCCCACCTTCATTTTCTGCAATATATGTAGGTAAAAACTGCATAGCATCAATCCGTCTTTTTATGCTTCCGACTCCAAAACTCACTGGAAAACGGGAAAACATCACCTGGTCATTTGGGGCATCCCCACAGTAACAACCAGTTTTCAGCATATTATGCTCATCAATACCCAGCACTTGGCTAAAAAAGGCTCTTGACCCTTCATACTTGTCGAAAGATCCAAACCATGCATTCACATGGATTGAGCTGACAGCTGTTCCAGCACCCATATCCCGACAAATCTCGACAATTTTATCGATGCCAAGTTCAGGAAGAAAAGGTGGTTCACTCCCATGGTCAAACGCTACATCGAATATCCGTGCAAACTGATCACTGGACACCTTGGCACCATCAACAGAAGAAAGTACACGCTGAATCATCGCCTGTACCCGTTCCTGGTACCCTTCCTGTACAATCGAAGGATGTACAAAATGACGAATAGCACCATGCTCTCGATAGAGGCAAACAGCCCCGCTCTCGCTTAATACTGCCTCAATCGGCCATTGGCGGAGATAGGTATCACCCCAACCGGCTGAACCACCTGTTACACAGATGGTACGGATTCCTACTTCTTCCAGTCGATACAATGCACCCAAAGCAACAGGGCGCAATTTGCCCTTGGTAGTAATGGTGTCATCAACATCGGTAAGCAGAAAGGTTATCTTTCTTGCCTCTGTATCTGAGAGATTTGCTAAAGGTTGCATACTCAACGACTCATTGAAGAAAGACTACCATCACGAATAATAGCCTTAACATAGGTCAGGAAGGACATCACAGCAGCAAATGCCGCCAACACGAAAACCCCTGTTACTACAGGGCGCAAGGTCTGAAGCAAGGAAGAATTACCAACCCAGTTATCCAAAGCAATGTAGAGGATGCCCAAGGCTCCACTTACCGCATAAAGCACTGCCTTGCTCTTACCCCAGATATTTGCAGCAACCGGTTTTCCCTTACCCATCATCAACATCCTAACGAATAGGATGGAGAACTCGCGCCACATAATCAGAATAAAAGTCCAGAGCGGCATAATACCTGCTCCAGAGAGACAGACGAAATACGTCAACCTGCTAAAGGTATCGGCAAAGGGATCCATTACCTTGCCCAAGTCGGTCACCATATTCTTACTTCTCGCAATCTGCCCATCCAAGAGATCGGTCAGCTCGGTTAGAGCCCAAAGCACAAGCGTAAGGATTGAGGCTGCATTCTGGAAAGAAGGTCCGAACCATGAGCCAAGGTGAAACGCAATGAAGAACAGCGGCGCCATAATCAGCCGCGACACAGTAAGCTTATTCGGAATATTCATACGGACCTCTCATTAGCCGAACAAGCGGCTGAATTTGTCTTCAAGGTAGCTTGTGAACAAACTCGCGTCAAGACCTCTGTTGGTTACCTTCTCCAGCGTTTCAAGACCGGTATTGATCGCACCCCGCTCATAGATGGAAGTTTTCAAATAGTCACTGATGGTCCCTAGATCACCACTTTGCAACAAAGAGGAAACAGGCAGATCCTCTTTTACCTTCTCCCAAATTTGTGCTCCATAAAGATTTCCCAGAGCATAGGTAGGAAAATACCCAAAATCGCCGCTACTCCAGTGTACATCCTGCAGTACTCCTTCCTTGATTGACGCAGGGGTGAAACCCAATAGAGAACGATGCTCTTCATTCCACGCTTCGGGAACTTCATCGATGGAAACATTCCCATTGATGATCATCTGTTCCAGATTAAAACGAAGCATTACATGCAGACTGTAGCTCACTTCATCAGCATTGACCCTGATCGGAGTCCTCTCCACTTTGTTTATTGCACATACAAACTGGGCCAGGGAAACCCCTGCAGTCTGTACAGGGAAGAGTTCCTTGAACCGGGGATAGTAGTACTGCCAGAACTCAGGACTCTTGGCGATCATGTTTTCCCAAAGCCGGCTCTGCGATTCGTGCATTCCCAGAGAGGCCCCACTTGCCAAGCTGGTCCCTTTCAGTACTGAATTCGAAGCACCCATCTCATAGAGTGCATGACCACCCTCATGAACTGTGGAGCTGAAACTATCCATGACCGAAGGATCACTGTAGCGGGTAGTAATTCGAATATCATCAGAGCCAATAGTTGTGGTAAAGGGATGTACAGAAACAGCACAACTTCCCCTTTGGAAGTCAAACTGCATTGCCTGCAGAACCTCGTTCGCAAATATCTGTTGTTGTTCAATTGGATAGGAGCTATAGAGGAATCCAGTATCGACAGTCTTTGAAGCAAGCCGGTCCACCAGCGAGATCAAAGGAGCCTTGATCTCACTGAAGAGCTTGGCGACCTGGTCAGTACGCATCCCCTCCTCAAACTCCTGAAGCAATCCATCATAGAGACACATCCCCTCCTGTTTCAGTAATGCAGCTTTCTCTCTAACCAGTGTGACCATGGAATTGAGATCAGCAGAAAAGAGCGACCAGTCGCCTGCCTTACGTGCAGCAACCCAACTAGCATGCGCTCTTGCACCTTGTTCAGATATTGAACGTACCAAGGGGACAGGGAGTTTTTTCATTTTCTCATACTCTCGTCTCCTGATCCTGATGAGCCCTCGCTCAACATCCGATGCATCATTCAATCCCTCAAGATGTGCCAGCACTTCCCCCATTTCGGAGGAACAAGCCAGGTCATGCCGAAGTTGGGCAAGATAGCCCAGTTGCACCGACCGCTCTTCCAAACCTAGAGGAGATAGTGATATTTCCTGGTCCCAGGATAGCGTTGCTTCCATATGATCTATCAACACAATCTGGCGATCGAGTTCAACCAAATGTGTATATGCTTCTCTCTGTGTCATGGATACCTCCAACTGAAATCGAGAGCCGGAAGACTCCGGCTCTCTGTGTTACATTCTCTCCTGTATTACAGCTGTTCCTTACTTTCAACCTTCTGTCTCACCATATCGATGAAAGCTTGGGTAGCAAGTCCATTCTCCTGCTTACCGCTTCTGAGGCGTACAGAAACCTGTTCATTCTCCATCTCACGTTCACCAATGATCACCATGTAGGGAATCTTCTGCTTCTGGGCGTTACGGATTTTTGCATTCATCCGATCGTCCCCAAGATCAGCAGAGACACGGAAACCTTCGCTGCGAAGTTGTTTCTCCAAGGTCTTTGCATAATCAAAGAAAGCCTCTCCTACCGGAATGACCTTAATCTGTTCTGGTGCAAGCCAAGGGGGGAAGGCCCCTGCGTAGTGCTCAATGAGTACACCGAAGAACCGCTCAATGGAACCAAGGAGAGCACGGTGGATCATATACGGACGTTTTTCCACCCCATCCTTGTCCACAAAAGTCATATCAAAACGTTCAGGCTCGTTGAAATCGAACTGCACTGTGGAAAGTTGCCACTCGCGGCCGATGGCATCCTTGATCTTCAGATCAATCTTCGGACCATAGAATGCACCACCACCCTCGTCAACCTCATACTCCAAGCCTTCTGTCTCTATAGCTTTCCTGAGAGCTTCGGTTGCATCTGCCCAACGCTGAGGATCCCCGACTGCCTTCTCAGGCATCGTGGAAAGGTATGCATTGATCTCGGTAAAACCGAAGGAGTGCAACATATGCAGCGAAAACCTAAGTACTTCCAGAATCTCGTCGTTCATCTGGTCTGGGGTGACAAATAGGTGAGCATCATCCTGGGTAAATCCACGTACACGCATCAGCCCATGCATTGCTCCAGCCTTCTCATAACGATACACCGTACCCAACTCTGCCCATCTGAAAGGCAGATCGCGGTAGGAGTGCTTACTGTTTTTGTAGATCATGATGTGGAATGGACAGTTCATAGGTTTTATATAGTAATCGCTCTTGTCCATCTCCATGGGAGGGTACATCCCTTCCTTGTAGAAACCAAGGTGACCACTGGTTTCCCAAAGCCATGAACGCCCGAGATGAGGGGTGTACACCATTTCATACCCGTTGGCATAGTGCTCCTTACGCCAGAAATCCTCAATTGCCAGTCTGATGCGGGCACCCATTGGATGCCAATAAACAAGCCCAGGGCCTGCTTCCTCATGCAAACTGAACAAATCAAGTTCCTTGCCGAGCTTGCGGTGGTCACGTTTCTCAACATCTTCAAGATGTTGCAAATAGATACGAAGTTCCTTGGCATTGGACCAAGCTGTACCATAGATACGAGTCAGCATAGGATTGGTTTCCTTACCTCTCCAATATGCTCCAGCAATGCTCATTAATTTGAAGGCATCACCTTTAAGCTCCTTGGTGGAATCCACATGGGGGCCACGGCAGAGGTCGGTAAAGCCACCTTGGTTGTAGAGGCTTACCTCCTCATTCTCAGGAATTGCCTCGAGCAGTTCCAGCTTGTATGTCTGGCCTGCAAAGCGTTGCTTTGCTTCATTTCGGCTGACCACCGTTCTTACAAACGGCTTATCCTCCTTGATGATCGCGCGCATACGCTCGGAAATCTCATCAAGGTCCTCTGTGACCAACTGTCTTGGAAGATCAAAATCATAATAGAATCCATTATCGATCGCGGGACCGATAGCAATCTGTGCATCAGGGAACATCTCGAGCACGGCCTCGGCCATCACATGTGCCATTGAATGCCGTATCTTGGAGAGTTTCTCTCCTGCTTCTAACTTTGCCATACTATCTCCTCACTCATAACCATTTCAATAGAAAAAAGCCTTCATGCCATCAACCCTACCGGGTGGCATATTCCACTCCCGGCAAGGACGAAGACATGAAAGCTCTCATGTTCCGCGGTTCCACCTTGCTTCCCTTCCCGGCTTATTCACTCCAGGAAAGACACTCATTGCACCTGTATCGCCAGGTATGCGGCACGGCCTACTAGCTGATGCGTTCGACCTGCAGCTCAAAAGGGGTTTTCATCGGGCGCAATCCAAACTTCTCTCAACCAAGGAAGCCCTCTCTGTGGGTCCGCTACCGACTACTCTTCTTTCTCATCGCCTTGTCCTATAGAATGCTCACATCGAAGCAATTAGTCAAGTCCAAAGTGCCTCAGAAATAATCTTCGCAACACGTTCCAACAGAAGTTGGTCATCTTCAGAAAAACGCCCTATTTGGGCACTGTCCACATCCAATACGCCTACTACATCCCCACTTCTACTAATCAAGGGAACCCCCAATTCACTCTTGGAAGCACTGTCACAGGCAATATGGCCTGGAAAGGTGTGTACATCGTCTACTCTCACACTCCCTTTTGTGCATGCAGCAAGTCCACATACTCCGCGGTCCAGACTGATATCTGTACAGGCAACCTTTCCCTGGAATGGCCCGAGCACCAAAGCCGTTCTGTCTTCCTTCATTACATAGAACCCCACCCAGTTAATCCTCTCCAGATGTTGGTTGAGCAGAGCTGAAATATTGGAAAGATGGCAATAGCGTCTTTCTACACTCCCATCCCATCCTTCTGTTACAGCAGAAAGTTGTTCAAGGAATGAATTGCTTGTCTGTACCTGCATGGTCATTACTCCTTCTGCTTCAGTATTGCACGCATCGCTTCTACTGGCCTAGAGGCTTTATTACCACCCCTGAGCCGTAGTGCAACTGAAGGTTTAGCGACTACACCCGGACCGTTTATACAACCACCTTCACAACACATGATTTCAACCAAATCGGCATCCACAGGTCTTTTCTCCCAGGTTTTCATCACACGGACCATCTTTCTGTCTATTCCATTCACTTGGAACAGCGAAATCTCATCTCCTACAGCAGCACGCTTGCTCACGCAGGCAGCAACACCTCCTGAAAGGGCAAATTCCCTGCAATCTTCAAAGTAGGAGACATCCTCACTATCAGTGGTATCCATCTCACGCACATCGATTCCCTTAGCAACAAAGAGGGACGCCAGCTCACTGAAGGTCAATACTCCATCAATGGTACCAAGGGCAGAAGCCTCATCCTTCTTCGCCAAACAGGGACCGATGAAAATTACACTCGTTTCCTTGTTTCGCTTTTTGGCCAACATTGCTGTGTATGCCATGGGTGACAGCGCAGAAGAACGACGACCTCCAAGGAATGGAAGATGTTTGTCCACTAGGTTCATGTATGCTGGGCAACAACTTGTAGTCATGAATCCTGTTCCTTCCCTCTTTCTGGCAGCCAATTCATCAGCCTCATGCAAACACGTTTCATGGGCCCCTTCACTGACCTCTATAACTGAACTGAATCCAGCAGCGAGCAATGCGCCTTTGATTTGGGTAAGGGTACCGGGAAATTGTCCCTCAATAGCAGGGGCGATGATGGCGGTCATATGGTCTTTGTTCTTGATTTTTTTTGCTACTGTCATGATTGAGGAACGTTCCACAATAGCCCCAAAGGGACAACTCATTGCACATTTCCCACAACTGATACATTTGTCCCAATCAATCTCTACATAGCCATCGGCATTCTTTTTCACTGCATCGACAGGACAAGCCTGCTCGCAGGGGACAGGAATGTGCACCACGGCATGGAAGGGACAGACCTCCATGCATTTTCCACAACGAATGCACCTACTCTCATCAATGTGCGCCTTACCACCTGAGAAGGTAATACAGTCTTTTGGACAATTGGCAAGACAAGGACGTGCAAAACATCCACGACAGGCCTCACTGATCATGTACCGATCGGGAGGACAGGAAGAACAAGCAGTGCTGATTGTTGTCAACAGGGGGGAGAGTGGCTTATCTTCTTCCATAATCTCTTGTACGTAAGATGAGAGACTCTTCATTTCATCATCTTCGGTCTCTATATCAAAACCAAGCAATGCCATGATTCGATAGCGTACCATTGCCCGCTCCTTGTAAATGCAGCACCGGTTGGATGTACGTTGCTTAGGTATAAGCTGTATGGGAATCTTGTCCACATTCTCGACCAATGTGTCTTGGAAAAATTGCTTGAGCACCGCAGTGTGTACCTGTCGTTTGATTGTTGTGTACTGATTGTTCAATTCAAGCATGGATGGCCTCCTGAAGCAATTTGCAGAGCTTCTCTTGCGTCATTTCCCCAAACACCTGTCCAGCAATTTCAACATAGGGAGGACGAACCTGCATCGCATCATCTTTACAACCACCAATGCAGGAAACACCTTGGATATCACATCCTGCAAGTACGACCGGATCTAAAAAGTCTTGGTAAAGCAATAAATCGGCCCCACCTTGTACAAAACATGCAGTCCCCACACAGATTTTAACACTCACCTTCTCTTTCTTTTCCATGACCGAATCTCCTATATATATTCCAAAGAAGTCTCTTTTAAATAGTTGTCTTCCAATGCCCGTTGCAATCTACCAATCAAGGTCCTACGAATCCCAATTTCCACCGGAATACTGGGATCTTGATGTGCTTCATTGATTTTTGTACCCACAATGAAATGTACTTGATCACTCTCTTGCATGATCTGTATGAACTTCTTTACTGCATCATTGGGCAATGTATAGGCTGGTCTTTTCTGTTCCAGGGCAGTGGCCACCTTGCTCAGTGTCAACATTCCTTCAGTCACCAGTTCCAGACCTTCCATCTTTGAACAAGGAGGCACTTGCGGCGACCAACAGCTCATATCTACCTTCAGCTGTCGATTCATAATTCTGCTGACAATCTGGGCAGTTGTTCCCCCACTGACAATCCGCTTCCCTTCAAAACTCTGGATTTTATCCACCAGTAATGAATCCTGTTCTTGCTTGAAAGGAGGCCCCGTTACTACCAGCGTTCTCCTGGGTTTTCTCACATATACAACCATGCAGGTAATGTCATCCTTAGCGGTAAGACGATCCAGCGTATGAGCGCGGGAGACAACCTCCCGTGCAAGATCATGGCTGGAAATATCAGGATCTCGTTCGATTACCTTTTGGGCAAACGACCTCACTCCTTCAAGACGCCAACCCAAAGGAAGTGATTTCCCCATCCCAGCTTGGGTAACCCCATCACTGAAGATCAAAAGACGGCTTCCAATGGAAAGCTTGAATTGAGAATGCCCCAATACCTCCTGCTTAAACGCTCCATCCCGCCGGAGATCTATCTTATCCCGTTCCCACTGTATAGGAATGCTCCCTTGAAACATGAGCGCTGAAGGATTGTCGTACTCAACAAGATTTACCAGCACTTCATCTTCATTGCTTCTTCTTAGATCCGCAATGGTAAACGTTGCATAACTGATCTTTCTCTCCTTGCAGACAGGAAGTGTATTCATGATGATCTTAGCAGAATGCGTCAAATCCATCGGGCTAAAGCTAAGCTTATGTGCCATACGGGCAGTAAGGCTTGCCAATACATTTGCCTTCACCCCACTGCCAAGTCCATCACTGAGGGTACAGACAATCTGAGCTGATGCATCTTGTCTGGATAGTAGGAACACATCCCCTCCGATCTTCTGACCATGTTTATAAATCTGTGCATAATCTACATCAATGAAAACGTCGTTCATGAGCCTTCTCGCGTGTAACCATCTTTCTCTCCGCTAGGAGGAACCTTGAAGGCATCAATGAGACTATTGAGCATAATCTCTGTCTCTGCTGCATTCTCTCCCAGTAGGGATGCAATTTGCTGAACAGTCTCCAAGCTCTTCTGGATTACATCCTCAGCTTTCTTTACCACTGTCTCACGACGAACCGTGGGGGTTGTGATATCTTCAAACAAAGCACCTACCAGATGTTGCTTCTCTACAGAAAAGAATGTCACCTTGAGAAAGGTATCCTTGTAATGCAGTCGGTACTGCTGTACCGAGGAAGCTATGAACTGGCTCATGAACTTCTCATGAAACGGCACAAACCGTTTCACAGGCAATCCAAAGACCAGATTTAGCTGGGATGCTCCCAAAGGGAAGTCAAGATCACCGAACAGTTTGAGAAAGTTGCTGTTGCAGTCCACTATCTGAAGCTGGTCATCGACAATTACCACTCCCACAGGAATGGTCCTGAGCAATACATCCATCTTGCTCTGTGCTTCCTTTCTCATTTTGGTTACACACATTTCTGGTTCAGCCATACCATCAAGATAGGCAATAGCCATCTCCCGGCAACTGTTGTAACCACACCCACCACAGTTCAACTCATCCGACTTATCGCGCTTGCCCAAAAGCTTGAGCGCTTGGCCAATCTCCTGTTCACTATGGAAAGAAATGAAACTCGATACAGGCTTTTCCTTTTCTCCATTACCATGCTCAATAAGTGAATATCCCTGCTCCAGAAGTTTAGCAACGAATGTGGAATCTCCTTCAAATACAGGTCCTTGGTCGGTAATACGATTGCGAGTATAGCGTGAGCTTAAGCTCTTCTTGGTAGCAGAGGATCGACCTTGGTTACACACCGGTCCATTGATACACCCTCCCTCGCAGGCAAGGAGCTCAAGAAATGTAGTATTCTGTTCTTCCTTCTTCATACCGGAGAGAGTCTCAAGCACTTGATTCATACCACTAATGGCTACCGCATGGGTTTGAAAAGGGTCACTGCCCCAATCCAAGGAGGCAATCATACCACCCTCCACAGGATAGAGGGTCGACTTTCCAGCACGACAGGGGATCAGCGGGGATACAATGGAAGGATCAGATGAAACTTCTGCCTCAACCAGTTCCAAGTCAATTTGTTCAATCTTCAGCCAGTCATTGAGCTCCTCATAGGTCAGGGCAAAATCCGGATAGCCGGGAGTCTGGTCTGCTTCCACTTTTTTTGCAATGCACGGACCAATGAAGACCACTCCAATCTCTTCTCCATAAAGCGCTCTCAAATATGCGCTATGACATTGTAAAGGGGAAGGCACCTTGCTTAGTTGTCCCACTAGTGAGGGGTAGTATTTTTTAACGGTCTGAACCACCGTTGGACAGGCAGTAGAAATCCATGGGCACATTCCATCATGAGATTCTGCATACATCTCGATTGCCTGGTTTACCAGATGTGCTCCAATAGCTGTCTCACTTACTCCACTGAACCCCAGACGGGTAAGTGCAACGACCAAGCAATCTGTGCTGAAGGGAAATTCCGCCGCACTGGAAGGTGCAAGCGAGCAAAAGATTTTTCTTCCACTCTGGACAAACTGCCTTACCCTTGCCAAGTCATCACGTATCTTTTTTGCATGAGAGGGACAAATATCAACACAGTGACCACAATAGATACATCGATCCTTAACCACAACAGCTGAGCCATCCTTCACTTGAATAGCCTTTACCGGACAACCACGGACACATTTGTAACAGTCACGACATTCAGTCAGTTCAGTATAGATGGGATGTATCATTATAAGTCTTTCCTCTCTGCCAAGGCATCTACAACCAACTGGAGCACCTCTTCAGCAACAAGCCCCTGGTACGTTGTATCGGCGATACGGATATTCGGACCTTTGGAGCAGTCCCCCATGCACAGATGTCCTACCAAATCCACACAATCTGCGTACCCAGAATCTTGTAAATAGGACTCCAGTGCTACAAGTGTCTGGGAGTTGCCCCGAGCGAAGCAAGAACTCCCCATGCATAGCTCAACGACCAGTTTCTTCATTAGTGACCTCATTATCTTTTCTCTTGCCGCAATGGTAGCGAGAAAAGAGCGTCAAAGTCAACGAATATTTGATCGAAAGGTTTTTTTAATTAAGATATTACTTTTAATTATGCACATAAACAGAGACATAAAGCTTAATAATATTATATTATTCACATTAATAAGGGGTATCATAAAGATACCCCTTATATCCGTGCACTAAATATTACCAGACATCCACTTCGCTACTCAAATCCTTCTTGTTCATCTTCTGTCGCACCTTAGCAGAGAGCACTGCAAAGCTTGTGGCCAGATCGGTACGCTGCACCACCACATCCTCTGGAAGTCTCAAGTCCTTGGGTGCAAAGTTCCAGATGGCGAGTAAACCACACTCCATGAGCAACTCCGCTGTCTCTTGAGCTTGGTCAGCAGGAACGGCAAGCACTCCAATATTGACATGGTGCCGATCGATGTACTCCTTGACCTTGCTGAAAGGAAAGACAGGAACGTCTCCAAGCCAAGTATCCCACTTATTTGAATCAACATCAAATGCAGCGACAATCTTGAGTCCGTAGCTTTCAAAACCCTCATAACGAGCGAGTGCCGAACCTAGGTGGCCAGCACCTACCACGATTGCATCGGTAGCATTGTCCCACCCTAAGGTATGGATAATCGCTTCAATGAGTTTTACAACAGCGAACCCTACCTTGGGTTTGCCCTCAATCCCTGTGCAGGAAATATCCTTGCGCACTTGAATTGGCTTCAATCCAAGCTCTTCAGCCAAGGTTGTTGCGCTGACCATCTCCATCCCTTGCTCCCGGTATCCCTGCAAAAGCCTAAGGTAGGAAGGAAGCCTCTTTATGGTGGGAATAGGAATTCCCCGATAACCTGTCTCCATGTATTACTCCTGTTGCAACCTATCGATTACACGTTGGATCACCTCAGAAGGGGTTGAAGCCCCTGCCGTGATTCCTAGTATATCATAGCTACGCATTTCGTCGGTAATTTCCATTTCATTCTCAATATGCCATGCCTTCTTTCCGTTCCCACATACCAATTGATAGAGAGCACGGGTGTTGGCACTTTCCTTACCTCCAATTACCACCACAGCATCACATGCATCAGCCAATTCAAGAGCTGCCTGTCGGCGGTTGGTTGAACTTGGACATACTTCATTGGCAAAAACTACCTCACATCCGTACGTTTTCCAAGCTCTCAAGGCTGTTTGGATCTCATTCCACAACCCTTGGTCAAACGTTGTTTGGACGAACACCACATAGGAGGTGCCAGGAGACGGAAGACCAACCTCCTCAGCATTAGTGATCAAGACTGTCTTGCAAAGATGGCCTTCATGCTCAACCCCTCTCATGGCAAGTGTCTCAGGATGACCTGGATGTCCTACGATCAAGATGGTATGGGTAGAGGCATATCCAGCAATCCTCGAGAGATTATGCTTCACCACTGGGCAAGTCGCATCAATCAAATCATATCCAGCTTCTTGGAAAGAAGAGCGTACATTGTCAGGTACACCGTGTGCACGAAGCACAACCACCCCAGGCTTGTGCCCTTCTGCTTCCGTGATAACCTCCATCCCCTGATCAGCAAAAAATGCACAAGTTTCATTATTATGAATGAGTTTACCCAATGAATATACAGGCTTGCCAGCTTCCCTTGCACTCTGCAAGGCTGATGAGGCAAGGTCTAGTGCCCTGGATACTCCTTTGCAATACCCCATGGTCCGGGAAAGAATCAGTTTCATATGCCTCCATTATGACAAAAACGCTGCCACAGGGTAAGAGTGCGGCAGCGTATGACTTATGAGAAGAAACGGGTTACTCTGCTTTCTTCGCTTTTCTCTTAGCCTGGGCCTTGCTGATCCAATAAAGCATCGCAGGTGCCAGCAGGTTGGATGAGTAGGTTCCAAACAGGATACCGAAGCCCATCTTCACTGCAAAGAGTTGGATGTCCCCAGAGGCAAAGACTGCGAGCGGGATGATTGCAATCAAGGTAGTAATCGCACTCATAATCGTTCTACTCAACGACTGTGTGACACTGTGGTTGATAGTATCACCCAACGAAGTGTTTGGTGCTAAAGCCACATTCTCACGAATACGGTCGAAGATGACAATCGTATTGTTCAGCGAGTAACCGATAATGGTCAGCAGTGCTGCAACAGTAATTCCAGAGAACTCAAAGCGGAAAAGCGTGATTACCGTGAGCATCATCAAAATATCATGCACCAAAGCAATCAAGGATGATACTGCATAGGCAAAACGGAACCTAACCCAGATATAAAGCAGGATCAAAGCCATTGCAACTACGATAGCAAGGATGGAACTGGAGAGCAACGTTGCACTAAACTTGGGTCCAATGTAATCACTCTGGAGTACCACAACATTACCCGAACCAAAGGCTGCATTCAGTGCATTTTTCACCTCAGTTTCCATTGAGTCTTGTGTTGCGCCTTCCTTAATTCCAAGACGGACCTGGAAGGTCTGGCTTCCATCCATCCCGACAGTCTGTACCCGTACATTACCCAATGAATCCAAGGCAGAGCGCACATCTTCGATGTTGGCATCTCCACTACTCTGGAAATTCAGTTTGGTGGGTTCAGCTGAGAGGGTTGCAGGAAATCCGTACCCACTAAGCAGTTGGGAAGTATCCAAGGAACCGTCCCTGACAATCACACTGATGTTTTGCACTGCATCAAGAGCTGTTGCCATGTCTTGTGCTGTGGGATACTCAGATGCACTGAAATTAGTACTGGAAACCCCTTCATCACCTCGAACTTCTAGATTAATGCCAGAACCAGAGACAGCAAGGACTGCATCTTTGTTTCCAGTATAAGTAACTTCCAAACCAATGGGAGCTATCTGGATTCTCTGGCTCAATCCACTTTCAAAATCAACACCTAGGTTGAAACCACCCATCACAGTAAAGGAGATACCTCCAGCGAGCAGGAGGACTACAGCCAAAGCCCAGGCGAACCAGCGAAGTTTGATAACAGCAATATCTTTCTTAAGCATTTAGTTTTTCCTCCAGCTGATGTGTAGCTTCTTGCCCTCGCGTTGGGCGACGGTCGCATCAAAGATGAGATGCGAAACAAACAGAGCAGTAAATACCGAGCTCACAATACCGATAGCAAGGGTATTCGCAAAGCCCTTCACAGCACTACTTCCGAGCTGGGAGAGAACCAAAGCTGCAATGATTGTAGTTATGTTTGCATCCATAACAGTCCAGAAAGCTTTATCGAATCCTGCCTTGATTGCTGCAACATCACTCTTGCCCAACCTTCTCTCTTCCTTGATACGTTCAAAGATGATGACATTGGTATCAACAGCCATACCCAAGGTTAGGATAAGACCTGCGACACTGGTTAAGGTCAAGGTGAAATTGAAAGCAGACAGAATACTGATCATGAAGAACATGTTAAGCAACAATGCAAGGTTAGCTACAAGACCACTTACGTGGTAGTAGGCAAACATCAGAATGATTACCAACACAAGTCCAACAGCAATAGCTTTCAAACCTGCGGATACGGCATCCTCCCCTAGTGTGGCACCAACAGCCTGCTGGCTGCTGACAATTAACTCGATGGGAAGCGCAGCAGTACGGAGAACAATAGCAAGATCAGCTGCTTCCTCGGTATTGAAACCGGAAATTTGCACATTGCTTCTGATTCCCTCATTGATGGTAGCCATGGCCTTTACCTTACCGTCCATCACTACTGCCATGGTGTCTCCAACATGGTTAGAGGTAAGCTTGTAGAAGATATCTCCTCCAAGACTGTCCAACTGAAAGTTGACAACCGGACGACCGGTGATGCCATCGGTTGCGGTGGTTGCACTCTCGAGGTGAATTCCATCAAGTCCGATTTCGTCCTCAATGACCACATACCTCTGCAACTCATCAATACCATATTCGTCACTGACATAGTAGCCAGCGGCAATCTTGCCAGCAGGCAGGAAGGACGGTTGCCTCAGAACACCTGCATCGGTATAAACCTCAGAAGGGTTCTCAGCATAGTAGGCGTTCAACTCAGAGGTTAGCGTGTCATCAACCATCTTAAAGACAAGAGACCCCTTGCCACGAAGGAATGAATTTACGCGCTCTGGATCTGCAGCACCTGGAATCTCGATGAGAATCTGGTCGTCACCTTGCAAACGGATGACAGGCTCGCTAACACCAAATTGGTCAATACGCTTCTCAAGAATCTCGATATCCTGGCGAATCATCGCAGAAATCTCACTTGAAGATGCGTCCTTGCCAATCTTAGCTTCATAGGAAGCAACATCAGCTTCCAACAGAATACTCATACCACCTTTAAGGTCCAAGCCCAATTGCAAGGCCTTGTTTCCCAAAACCTTCAAATCGAGCAATGAAGTGCGGTAGTAAGACTCGGATAAATCGAACATATCCTGCTCATTGTAGAACCCAGCAAACAACGACTCAAGAGTCCAATTTCGGGGGACTGAGCGCTTCATTGCCTTGTAGTTTTCCTTCGCATACTCCTTCAAATAGGAGAATTCGGAAGGTATAGCTGCTTGCGGGTCATCAGCGACCAACTCTTTGAGGGCACGGAGATCACGTGAAGCCTGTCCACGGGAATACTCCTTAATCTGTACATTTGAGCCTGTTGCTAATTCTTTGGTGTCTTGCGGTACGAACCCATACCATGCAATCGTGGGATATAGGAAAAATCCGCACAACAAGACGACCACCAGAACGATCACCAGACGACTCCGTTTTTTCATGATTCTCTCCAGATGTCTTTTATTGTATTATTTGTCTTTCTTCTCAGCTTCAGCTTCAGCAGGAACTTCCTCAACGGGAGTCTCAACACTTTTTTCAGGAGCAGTAACTTGCTCTTCCTTCTTGTTCTTTTTCTTGCTGGAAGAAGTTGCACCATCGCCCTTTCTGTTTACAATGCTGCTGATGGCATTTCTGGAGAACTCCATACGTGTGTTGTCGTCAACTTTGACCACCACGGTAGTTTCTTTCACCGCCAATACGGTTCCATGTATACCTCCAATGGAGACTACCTTATCCCCCTTCTTAATAGAAGAGAGCATCTCCTTGGTCTCCTTGTCCCGCTTTTTCTGCGGACGGATAATCAAGAAATAAAAGATAACAATGATGAGACCAAACGTAACAAAGGTCGTCATCATTGAACCGGTTGAACCTGCGGAGCCGGCCGTTTCAGGGGCTGCCATAGCACTAATCAATGAAAGCATTGGTAATCCTCACTTTGCATAAAATCGGATGCAGAAAAGAGGCGGAAGAAAACTTCGCATCCAATTTCCCAAGTATCGATTAAAGTAGCACGTTCGCTATCTGCTAGTCAAGTTTCAGTATCAGAAGCCATAAGACGGCAAAAGGGGTCGCTTGTAGGCGACCCCTCATGCAAAGTACGAGATTACATCATTCCACCCATTCCCTCAGGTCCTGGGGCTACAGGAGCTGCGGGTTCGGGGATATCCGTTACGACACACTCGGTGGTAAGGATCAAGGAAGCGATGGATGCAGCATTCTGCAATGCACTTCTGGTGACCTTAACCGGATCAATAATACCACATTCTGACATATTAACCCACTTATCATTTTCAGCATCATAGCCGATACCCGGCTTTTCATGCTTGCACTTGTCAGCAATAAGAGATCCGTCCAGTCCTGCATTCTGGGCAATCTGGCGAATCGGTTCCTCAAGGGCACGACGGACAATCTTGTATCCAACCCTCTCATCTTCAGTGAGCTTGGAGAGATCCACCTTATCCATTACCTTGACTGCCTGGATGAGTGCAACACCACCACCGGGGATGACGCCTTCTTCAATCGCTGCGCGTGTGGCGGAAAGAGCATCCTCAACACGGTGCTTCTTTTCCTTCAACTCAACTTCGGTAGCAGCACCAACATTCAAGACTGCAACGCCACCGGCAAGTTTAGCCAAGCGTTCCTGAAGCTTCTCGCGGTCATAATCACTGGTTGTGTCACCAATCTGGGCCTTGATCTGGGCAATACGATCTTTGATGTCGCTCTGCTTGCCGTTTCCGTTGATGATCGTGGTGTTCTCCTTCTCAACCTTGATGCTCTTTGCGCGTCCAAGTTGGGAAAGATCAGCATTCTCAAGCTTCAGGCCAAGCTCTTCACTGATGACTTCTCCTCCGGTAAGGATAGCAATATCCTCAAGCATTGCTTTACGGCGGTCACCGAAGCCAGGTGCCTTAACAGCAACCACATTCAAGATGCCTCGAACGCTGTTAACAACCAACGTTGCAAGAGCTTCTCCATCCACATCCTCTGCGATGATGAGCAAAGGCTTGCTTGCCTGGGCAACTTTCTCGAGCACCGGGAGCAACTCTTTCATGTTGCTGATTTTCTTGTCATAGATAAGAATGAAGGGATCATCAAGAAGAGCGGTCATGGTATCACGATTGTTGCAGAAATATGCAGAAAGATAGCCACGATCGAACTGCATTCCTTCAACGAAATCAGTGGTGGTTTCAATGTTCTTTGACTCTTCAACGGTGATTACTCCGTCCAGACCAACTTTCTCCATTGCATTGGCAATCTCATCACCAATGGTGCGATCATTGTTTGCACTGATGGAAGCCACCTGCGAAATCTCTTCCTTGTCCTTGATCATCTTGGCCTGTTTCTTGATCTCGGCAACGGCGTCAGCGACAGCCTTGTCGATACCACGGCGGATTCCCATCGGGTTAACACCTGCGGCTACACCTTTCATGCCTTCCTTGATGATGGACCAAGCAAGCACGGTTGCAGTGGTGGTACCATCACCTGCAACATCATTGGTCTTGGTTGCAACTTCCTTGAGAAGCTGAGCGCCCATATTCTCATACGGGTTCTCCAAATCAATTTCGCGTGCTACAGAAACACCATCCTTCGTGACAGTCGGAGCACCGAATTTCTTGTCGAGAACAACCAGGCGGCCTTTCGGACCGAGTGTTGCCATTACTGCGCGGGAGATCTTTTCGACACCAGCCACTAGTGACTTACGTGCCTCTTCATTGAACTGCAATTGTTTTGCCATACTATATATCCTCACTTAAAGAATATGTGGTGCGATAACACATAGCAGACCCTTTTAGGCCTACCGACATGTAAAATACAAAAAAAAATACGAATAAGCAAGTGAAAAATTCAGATTACCCTATTATAAGGGTCAAAGACATGCCAAACAAAGCGGAAGCCACATTGCTCAACAGATTCACAACATCATTATCGACCCATCGAATCCCCCGTTCGAGAGGGAGAATTCTTCCATCCACAACTGAATATTCGGTAATACGATTATTGACCTCATCATAGTAGTGGGCTTGGACAGTTGCTCCAAGTATGCTATCGAGCAAACATCCAAAGAAGGCACTCAATGCCATAACGGAAACATAGAGAGCACTCTTCCCTGTGACAGGAAGGAAACACCCCCATACACAAAGGGCAACCAATATTGCACCCAACAACCCACTAGCAAGGCCGAGAGGACTTACCGCACCGCTGAGACCAGGGGTCATGGGCCGCCCAGTGATGATAGATACAGGGTTGGTCTTTGAAAGAATCCCAACCTCACTTGCAAAGGTGTCACTTGCAGCCTCCCCTACAGAGGCACCAAACATTACCAGGAAGGAGATTGAGGGATTCAAGGCATAGAGCAAAGCACTGACGAGAGCCATCAGTCCATTAGCATAGACTTGGGAAGCATCACGCCTTCCCCCTTTCTTCTGAATTTTCATCACATCAAAGGCTAACGCACGCTTTGCAATCTTCCCCAACACTCCAGCAGAAAGAAAGAAAAGTAACAAAGTTGCCAACGCACCAAAGCCCAATATCCAGGTGGTACCAAAACCAACCAAGAACGCAGCAACAGCCCCTCCAGGAGTAAGCTGTCTGGTAAAATAACTTGCCGTTGCCACCACGCCCATGATGCCAACGAGAAGCCAGAAAGCATAGGGAAGCGAAAAAAAGAACGTATTGAACAGCGATGCTAGCGACCCACTAAGGGGAACAAGGTTCGCGTAGTGGGTCATAGGAATACTCCTAGAATCAGTACTACCGAAAAGGGAACTGTAATATTATCCAAGCCAAGTGGGGTAAGTGCCTCCATAAATGCTGCAAGAAAACCCACCACCAGAGATATCCCTAGAACGGCAGGAAAAGAAAGTAC
Source organism: Sphaerochaeta sp. (assembly GCA_018399495.1). GTDB lineage: Bacteria > Spirochaetota > Spirochaetia > Sphaerochaetales > Sphaerochaetaceae > Sphaerochaeta. The sequence goes on along the minus strand of JAGYOG010000004.1, from coordinate 44,043 downwards.
AGAGAAAAAACCCAAACCGATAAGAGCGACCAATGTACTTACAGAGACCATGGTTAATGTCCCGGCCCAGCTTTTAATGATACCAGGTACCGGTAACTTCTTTTTTCCCCACTTGGAACCTACCAGTGCAGCCAACCCATCTCCATAGCCCATGACAAACACGGCAATACTACAGGTTAAATCAGAAACAACCCCCTGATATTGCAAAACAACCAGAATCAAGAGTGTGATGGGGAAATATATCAGCCCATAGTTTCGTTTTTTGTCATCCATCCCAAGGGCTTTACCCCAATTGAGGAAGGTGAACAGACTGTTTAAAATGATAAAGAGAATTGGACCCACAAGAGCATAGGAAAGTGAAGTAAAGAAATTTACTTCAATGAACCACCAATTTGAAACGCCAATATGCACGAACTTACGCATCGCCTCACTGGAGATTGAAGCGTATCGCTTCAAGATTATTCCTATCGCAATGACGAGCGCTAAAAAGGGAAAAGACAATGCCAACCCAAGTATATTGCTATTCATACCCGACATAATGCTGAGATTGCTCGATAAATGCAAGAACCCCCCGACTAGCTTGAGGCAATTCATCTTTTTGGGCGAGTGTGACAATTGACAGCTAAAATGGGCCGTGATACCGTTTGATTGATTTCGTTTTTGTGTTGCAGCTGATACGTAATTCCTAAATGTTCGCAAGCGCGCGTTACTGAATCGCTCCCGCAGACAGGTAAGAGTTCAAGACTGCGCCACATTAAGCAATATTGAATGACAGGCACTGCCTGTGAAGGATGCTTTGAATGGCCAAGAAAATTTATGTCGGAAACATGAGTTACCGGACAACCGAAGAAGAACTTCGGGACCTGTTCGCTCAGTACGGTACTGTACTCAGTGCCAATATCATCATTGACCGCGAAACCCGACGTCCCAAAGGGTTCGCCTTCGTGGAAATGGAAGAGGATGCATCTGCCGATGCTGCGATCTCCGAGCTGGATGGCAAGGATTTCGGTGGGCGAAACCTTCGTGTAAACGAAGCAATCGCCAAACCCAAACCAGCACACGGCAGTTATCACCACTAAGCAAACCCACCATGATTCAGTAACGGGAACGGAGCCAAAAAGGCTCCGTTTTTTAGTCTGGCAGGATTTCCCCGATGTATGTGAATCGTGTATAGGTTACCCCATCACGTGTAATGCTTGAAGTGAACATCTGGTAGGGACGGACCCACAAATAAATACTATCCTTTGGGCGATACAACACCATGGTGGAGAGCGATTCACTTTCTATGACCGTATCCACCACTTGGTACAGTCCACCCTTGAAATGACGATACCAACCCTTCTGTATCTGCTGGGGAACTACCATGCCCCACCACCTCCACCACCGAAACCGCCACCGGAGAATCCACTGGATCCAAACGAGGAGTGTATTGGGGATCGAGACCCACTTTTTGCCTGTGTATACACCGCTTTTTCCATGACACTGGTATGCATCCTATGGCTAAGCGCACTATAGAACAATGCATTTCTGATCGGTCGGTTCCCTATATACCACTGTGGTTCCGCTAATGCGATTTTTGCGAACTTCTTCGCCCAGACATCTTCTAGACCGAGTACGATAGCATAGCTGAGTACGTGATAGAACAGTGAAGGATCACTGTCAATCATCATCTTCAGCTTATCCATTTCCACCTTACTGATGAATTCACGATACCCCACTATCTCCTCAAGCTTCTTCTGGGCATACGCACTACGTTTTCCTGTAACAATAGCAAGGAATCCAAGATAAGCAGGAATGGCCACAAGGAAAAACGCCATGACCAACGAGTAGAAGACCCCGTGACCGAATACTGGGTTCATGAACAGAAAGGCAAACCCAAAGAAGAATATAGCCGAGAGGCCAAGCAGGAAAAACTTGAATCCCTTCTTGAAAGTGGAAGAAGTCTCCCAGACGGCATCAAGGCGACTGGCAACCAGAGCGAACGTACCAAGGCTGAAGAATCCGACTACCAAGAACACAACCGTTTCAGCGCCAATGTAGGATATAGTTGAGGCAATTGCCAACAAAACCACCGAGAGAGCACCATAGAGCATAGCTGCAACGCGCTTGCGCTCTGCCTCTTTATCCTTGAGCTCCCGCTCTCCCTTATAATAGGCCCGAACCTCAGCCTTTGCCTTCTCAAGATCTTTGCTGAAAGAGCTCTTCTCCAACTGCTTAAGCGTTACTTCTGTACCATCCCCACAGGCAAACAGAGCAGAGAACAGGTGTTTCTCATGTGCCTTGATGGTAGATGGCTCCTTAATCTTGGTGAAGGTGAACTCCTTCTTGCTGAGTTCGCTGATGGTCAGACAACCTTGGTCAGCCCAATAGAAAATCATACTGGTAAGGTCTTTGTTATCAACTACCCCATCGGCAAGATACCCCACTTGCAACGGGGAGAGGTCTTCAGGAGGGTCAAAACGCACAACAGGTATAAAGAGTTCCTCCTTTCCGTAGCGACGGAAGAGGAGCGTGGCATGCACTGAGGCAGCAAAAGCAACCAAGAGGGCAAAAATTGATGCAGGAATGGTAAAGTCTATAAAAGGGCGCACATCAGAAAAGTATCCCTCATCCATCTGGACCCGCAACGTAAGTGCTTCTCCTGGATACAAGTCCTCCGCTTCACCGGTTATGGTCTTCCCATCAGCACTGATTACAAAACTTCCACGTTGTGCAGTAGAGCCATATGCTCCCCCGGTGAGAAATACCATGGAGCGGTCAATAGGCTTGGGAAAGTTCACGGTAAAGGAAACATGCTGTATTGGAGCTTGCCACCCTACCCCTACAATATTGTAGTAGAACTCATCATATTCATCGTTTCTGTCGTCTCCAATGGCGTAGTCATATCTGATTTGGTACTCCTGGACACCTGAGACCGTCCTGTTCTCAGAGCCAAGACGGAATGTGGCATACCCAGAGGAAACCGAGTCCTTGATTATCGGAACATTGGCTTCCAAGCCTGTGAGTTTCACTTTCTGCCGACCAAAGAGAATCGGAATTTCTCGGTAGATACCATGCCGGGGAGATGAGAAATCGACAACGATGTGTTCCCTCATTGCGTAGCTGTTATCCAGCTGTACATCTGCCTGCAACTCATAGGACTCAAATTGATAGTCCTCAGCAGACAGCATTGCCAGACTGATCACAAGAACCAAAAGTACCAGGAGTGTTCTTTTTGTCATTAAAACTTCACCTCTACGCGAGCTCTGGCCTCCTCCTCGATTTCCAAATAAGGTTTCTTGGAGAAATGAGCCATTGAAGCGATAATCGAAGAAGGAAATACTTCGCAAATGGTGTTCAATTGCTTGATGATGGCATTGTAGTACTTGCGTGCACCCAGTAACTGTTCTTCTATCTTTTGCAACTGGGCTTGCAGATCCAGAAATCCTTGGTTTGCCTTCAAGTCAGGATATGCCTCACTAAGTGCAAAAAGAGATTTAAGGGTGGAACTGAATGCATTATTTGCCTCGTTCTTATCTACCATACTCGTTGCATTCATAGCCATATTTCTAGCCTCGACGACCTTTCTCAAGGTCTCTTCCTCATGCTTTGCGTACCCCTTTACCGTCTCCACAAGGTTGGGAACCAGGTCATAGCGCTGTTTCAGATGGGCGTCAATTGCCGATTCTGCTTCTTCAGCCTGATTTCGCAACCGGACATACCGGTTATAGACACTAATCCCATAGAGGGCAAGCAAAAGCACCAATACAATCAAGATATAGACAATTGGCATATAATCCTCCCTTTATTACATACTATTGTGTAGCATGCTATAAGCGACGTCTCCGGTCAAGAGTTCAACAAAAAGAAGCTATGAAGCTTGCAATGGATACGATTGTACTGTATCTTTATTCGTGTAAAACGCATAAATATTCCATTCCAGGAGAATCCAAACCATGAGGGAACGACACAACCGGTTGGCGGTCGTCAAGGAACTTATCAAGAACAATAGGATCGACAACCAGGATACGCTGCTGGAGATGCTTAAAACCGAGGGATATACGGTCACACAGGCTACGCTGTCCCGCGATTTGAAGATGCTCAAGGTCGGTAAAATTTCCGACGGTTGGTCCGGCTACTACTATAGCTTGCCGGAAAATGACTTAATCAGTGAATCAGAGAAGAGCTATATCCAAGATGTACGAAGAGGAATCCTGTCCATAGAATTTTCAGGAAACTTCGGTGTCATCAAGACCAGACCGGGACATGCAAATTCGGTCGGTATTGCCTTGGACGTGCTAGCCATCCCCGAGATCCTTGGAACCTTGGCCGGTGATGACACCATCTTTGTCATCCTCCGCGAAGGGATGACCAAGGAAGATCTGCAAGAGAGCTTCAAGACACGCATCCCCGACATAGAAGAGTAATCATACCTTGTCCAGATACGCCCCTCCGCTTACAATGGAGGGGCGTTTATCTACCATAAGGAGCAACCACCATGACATTCAAGAATCTCGATACAAGCACCACTTTTCAATCGTTACAAGCATTGAGGGCAAGTGACTTGAAACAAGTCCTTCAACCTGAACGTATCAAAACCTACCAGGTTAAAGCCAGTGAACAACTCATATACAACTATGCAGCCATGCCAATTGAAGAAAACCATCTTTTGGTACTTCAGCAACTGAGTGACGAACTCCAACTTACCCAGAAGTACCAAGCTCTCCTCGATGGAGAAGTCATGAATACCGGGGAGAAGCGACTGGTACTACATCACCTCACACGAGGCCAAGCTGGGAAAACCGTAGAGGCTGACGGTGAAGACAAAGGTGCTTTCTATGAAGAACAGCTTTCCAGGATCAAGACCTTTTCCAATGCAGTTCGCAGTGGTAAAATCGTCGGTTCAACAGGAAAACGATTCAACACTGTTGTGCAGATAGGAATCGGGGGAAGTGACCTAGGGCCAAGAGCCATCTATCTGGCCTTGAAGGGTTGGTGCACCAAAGAAGGCGTTGAGCAAATGAACGCCCAGTTCATCAGCAATGTCGACCCAGATGACGCCCAGGCTGTAATCGAACAACTAGATCTGGAGCGAACGCTCTTTATCTTGGTTTCCAAGAGCGGGACGACACTTGAAACCCTAACCAATCGAGACTTGGTTATTGAGGCCATCAAGAAAAGTGGTATCAAAGGAATTAATAGTGCTGACCATCTGGTTGCAGTAACCAGCAAGAGCAGTCCTCTTGCTTCCTCCTCCTCTGTCCTCGATGCCTTTTTCATCGACGACTATATCGGGGGAAGGTATAGCTCCACCAGTGCTGTGGGGGCAGTCATCCTCTCCTTGGCCTATGGCTTTGAAACCGTTAAAATGTTCCTAGAGGGCGCCCACCAAGGCGACTTAGCTGCACGCTCGCCAAGGATCACAGAAAATGCTGCCCTCCTTGATGCCCTTCTCGGAGTCTATCTGCGCAATGTCCTTCACTATCCCAGTACTGCCATTCTGCCTTACTCACAGGCATTGAGCCGTTTCCCGGCGCACCTGCAACAATTGGATATGGAGAGTAATGGTAAACATGTGAACCGAGATGGAGAGGCTCTCTCCTATCCCACTGGACCAGTTATCTTTGGAGAACCTGGAACCAATGGGCAACACTCCTTCTACCAATTGCTTCACCAAGGGACCGATATCGTTCCCCTGCAATTCATCGGATTCTCCGTTTCCCAGTATGAAAAGGATGTCCAAGTGGAAGACTCGAGCAGCCAGGAGAAGCTTAATGCCAATCTCGTCGCTCAGATTGTTGCCTTTGCCCGTGGAAAAGATGATTCAAATTCGAATAAGCAGTTCTGTGGAAACCGACCAAGCAGCTTGCTCTATGCAAAACAGCTTGATCCTGTAGTCCTGGGCTCCCTGCTGGCACACTATGAGAACAAGGTGATGTTCCAAGGCTTCATCTGGAATCTCAATAGTTTCGATCAGGAAGGGGTGCAATTGGGAAAGGTACTCGCAACCAAAGTCCTCAATGGCTGTGGAGGAGATGAGGTGCTCGAATCCTTCATCAGCCTTCTCTAATCCTTCTTTCTCTCAGGCCCCCGGTTGGGGGCCTGATTATTCTCCACACTTCTTCACATATCCTGCTTGCTTATGATGGAAGAGATAAGTATTATTGTTAGCAAACTAACAAAAGAGACAGACGATTGAAAGAAGCACCACAACACATTGGACATACCATAAAAACACTCTCCCATCTCCTCCAACGGAGCATGGCCACGATGCTGAAACTCGAACATGAGTCCAGCCACTCAGTGGTGCAAAGTCACCTTCTTGGTTACTTTGCTCATCATAAGAAAACTCGCTTCCTACAAAGTGAACTACAGCAACACCTGGGTATCCGCCGGTCAACCATGACCAACATTCTCAAGGGAATGGAAAGGGATGGATTAATCTTAAGAGAAGAAACAGAAGAAGACAAACGACAGAAGTGGGTGGTTCTGACGGAACTGGCTGAACAGAAGTGTGCAGAACACTTTCATCTGGTACAAGATTTCGAGGCAGCGATGACAGCAGGCCTCAGTAAAGAGCAACTACAGCAGTTCTTCGGAATCACTGATCAAATCAGAAGGAATTTGGAAACAATATGTTTACAGAACTACGAAAACAAACAGTAGGATATCGGCGTCCAACCATCCTCACCATGGTATTTGTCACCTTGGAAGTAGTTATGGATGTCATCATTCCCTTCCTCATGGCATTCCTTATAGACCGCGGTATCGATGCAGGGAATTTTGATGAAATCCTCAAATGGGGGCTCTTGCTCCTCCTTTGTGCATCAATTGCTCTCCTGTTTGGCGTACTTTCAGGCTATTATGCTGCAAAAGCCTCTACCGGCTTCGCGAAGAATGTACGGAGAAAACTGTACCATCACACACAGGATTTTTCTTTTTCCAATATCGACAAGTTTTCCACCAGTAGCCTGGTGACCCGGCTCACCACCGATGTCACCAACGTACAGCGTGCGTATCAGATGCTCATCCGTATAGCTGTACGCAGCCCAGGGATGCTTGTATTTGCCTTTTTCATGGCAGTTTCCATAAACAAGACATTGAGCTTGGTGTACCTCGTTGCACTTCCCCTTCTGGGTATTGGTCTGTTCTTCCTAATCAGGGCCGCCTACCCCATCTTTACCCGGGTGTTCAAGACCTATGATCGACTCAATACTGTGGTTCAGGAAAATATCCGTGGAATCAGGGTGGTCAAGTCGTTTGTCAGGGAAGCACATGAAGTTAAGAAATTCGGTGTTGTATCCACCGACATCTACGATGATTTCAGCAAGGCAGAGAAAATCATTGCCTTCACCAGTCCTCTGATGCAGGGAATGATGTATCTCAGTCTACTCTCAATAAGCTATATTGCAGCTCGGTTGATTGTCGCCTCCTCCATGACGACAGGTGAGCTGGTGAGTTTCATTACCTATACCTCTCAAATATTGATGAGTCTGATGATGTTCTCCATGGTTGTGGTTATGATTACCATAAGTAGAGCCTCAGCAGTACGAATTGAGGAGGTTCTCACCGAACAGAGCGACCTAGCTGAAAAGCAGGATGCCATCACCACCGTTGTAGATGGCTCAATCACTTTTTTCCATGTTGACTTCAGTTATACCAAGACCGAGGAAAAGCGTTGTCTCTATGACATCAACCTCGATATCGCCAGTGGCCAGACCATCGGTATCTTGGGGCCTACCGGTAGTGCAAAAAGTTCTCTCGTGCAGCTTATTCCGCGCCTCTATGATACCTTCAGCGGTTCCGTGAAGGTTGGAGGAGTGGATGTACGCGAATATACGCTGGAAAGCCTAAGAGAGGAGGTTGGCATGGTGCTGCAAAAGAACCTTCTTTTCAGTGGAACAATAGCAGAAAACCTCCGATGGGGTAATGAGCATGCCAGTGATGAGGAGCTGAGATGGGCTTGCCGTATTGCCCAGGCAGATGGATTCATTCAACAATTCCCTAAAGGCTATGACACCTACATCGAGCAGGATGGTTCCAATGTCTCGGGAGGGCAGAAACAGAGACTGTGCATCGCACGGGCATTGCTCAAGCATCCAAAAATCCTCATCTTTGACGACTCAACCAGCGCTGTCGACACCAAAACAGATGCCGCTATCAGGGAAGGATTGCTAAAAGAGCTACCAGAAACCACGAAGATCATTATTGCACAGCGAGTGACCTCGGTAATGGAGGCTCACAGAATCATTATGCTTGATGATGGGAAAATACACGATGTGGGAACCCACCAAGAACTGATGGATCGTTGTTCCCGCTACAGGGAGATGTATAGTAGCCAGATGCACAAGGAGGAGCGAGCATGAACAAAACCCACTCCAAGATGCCCAAGTTCGACTGGTCAACCCTGAAGCGCCTCTTCACCTACATCTTCGTACCCTACAAGCTACGATTCCTTGTTGTCCTGTGTTGTATCCTTGTCAGTGCGCTTGCCTCAGTTGCAGGCTCACTGTTCCTGCGCCTCTTGATTGACACCTATATTGTTCCAATGGCACAAAACCCAGAAACAGCTTCCTTCACCCCGTTGATACAAGCGCTTCTGGTGATGGCTGCAATATACGCTGCAGGTGTCATTGCAACATTCATGTACAACCGCCTGATGATCACCATTGCACAGGGAACATTGAAAACCCTTCGCGACGGGATGTTCACGCATATGCAGAAGCTTTCAATCAAGTTTTTTGACACCAACTCCCACGGGGACTTGATGAGTCTCTATACCAACGACACTGACACGCTTAGGCAAATGGTGAGTCAATCAATCCCGAACTTTGTCAACTCAATAATCACAGTGCTGGCAATCTTCTTTGCCATGCTTTTTACTAGCTGGCAGCTGACATTGGTTGTCCTTGTCTCACTTGCCATCATGCTGCGCATCACCTCCTTTGTGGCAGGGAAAAGTGGGTCATACTTCGTTGAGCAACAGAAGTCAATCGGAAAAACCAACGGTTATATCGAAGAGATGATCAACGGACAGAAGATCATCAAGGTATTCACTTACGAGCAAAAGGCAAAGGAACGATTTGATGTGTTGAATGATGAGCTGAACAACCATGCCTTCAATGCAAACCGGTTTGCCAATATACTCATGCCGATCATGGGCAATATCAGTTATATCCAGTACGTCCTGGTTGCGATTGCCGGAGGAATGTTGGCAATCAACGGCATGGCTGCATTGACTCTGGGCATCATCGCTGCCTTCCTCCAACTGAGCAGGACGATCAACATGCCGATCAACCAAATGGCTAACCAGTTGAATGCCGTCGTAATGGCGCTTGCAGGAACCAAACGAATCTTTGCCCTGCTCGATGAGGAAATCGAAGGTGATGAAGGATATATTACCTTGGTCAATCTCTCCGAATCAGGAGAAGAAACGGCAGAGAGAACTGAACGTTGGGCTTGGAAAGATACCCGAACAGGAAATCTCACCGAGTTACAAGGTCGGGTCTCCCTCACCGATGTAGACTTTGGATACAGTGAGGAGACCTTGGTGCTCAAGAATATCACCATTCACGCGGAACTTGGGCAGAAGATCGCCTTGGTCGGTGCTACCGGTGCAGGAAAGACCACCATCACCAATCTGATTAATCGCTTCTACGATCTTGCGGATGGGAAAATCCGCTACGATGGAATCAACATCAACAAGATATGCAAGGCTGACCTACGTCGCTCTCTGGGGGTTGTTCTTCAGGATGTGCATCTGTTCAGTGGAACGGTTATGGACAACATCCGCTACGGCAACTTGGAAGCAAGTGATGAAGAAGTCATCAAGGCAGCCAAGCTGGCCAATGCAGACCCCTTCATCGCACACCTTCCACAAGGGTATCAGACCCAGCTCAGTGGAGATGGGTCCACCCTCTCACAAGGACAGCGACAGCTGATCTCCATTGCACGTGCCATTGTGGCAGGCCCTCCGGTATTGGTACTTGATGAGGCAACCAGCAGTATCGATACCCATACAGAGGAAGTCGTCCAGAAAGGGATGGATGCCCTGATGGAAGGCAGAACGGTATTTGTCATCGCCCACCGGCTCTCCACCATTCACAACGCCGATGTAATCATGGTGTTGCAAATGGGAGAGATCATCGAGAGGGGAACCCATGCAGAGCTGATGGCTCTTGGGGGTCAGTACTACCGTCTCTATACCGGTGTTTTTGAACTGGAGTAGGTTACCAGGACAATACCTGCCACTACCAAGGGGAGTGCCAGAAGATACTGCAACCGGAAGATCGATTCCCCCAAGAGCAACGCAGAGAGGAATGTTCCTACCACAGGTATAAGAAAGTTGAATACCGTGATGGAACTCACCTTGTTGTGCTTGAGCAAGGTCGTCCAGATAGAGAAGGCAACTGCACTTAGCGAGGCCATGTAGAGCAACAGAGCATATCCCGCCAGGGTACTGGTGGGGAAGGCTGCTCCCTGTGCTAAAGCTAGTGCGAGCAAGATGAGACCGCCTAGGAAGAGCTGCATACTGGTAAGAAGAACTGGATCTATCTTCCTACTTACCCGTTTACTGTACAGTGCACTTGCACTGGTGAGAAAAGCAGCAATTACCACAAACCCCTCCCCTTTCAAAGAAAACGTAATCCCTAGATTGGGCTCAAAGTTTACCATGACCACCGAGATGAATCCCAACAGGATACCTAGTCCCTTCCGCATACTGATATGGTCATTTGTATACACCCAGTGTGCAAGCAATGCACTAAAGAAGACTGATGAGGAGTTCAGAATCGAACTCTTGGCGCCTGTGGTGTATGAAACTCCGATGTAGAAAAAAGCATAGTGGATGGTGGTCTGCAATAATCCGAGCATCAGAATCTGGATCCAAGCCTTGCTATCCAAGGTTCTGAAGCGTTGTTTCTCCCCCTGTTGGAAAAATCTGAAGAATAGTACCAGTAGTCCAGCAAACGTGAACCGAAGTCCGGCAAATGCCATCTTTGCAGCAGTATCATCGGGACCAACCAAGAACAACTCATATCCCAATTTGATTGAGGGATAGGCACTACCCCAGAGCATTGCGCAGAGGCTTGCAAGAAGCGAGGCAATCAAAGGACGACTTAACGGAGAAGGTTTCAATGGTTGCATGGGGGAAGCTCCTCGCAAAAGGTCGCCAAGTCCTGAAGAGAACCAGTACGATAGCTGGCAACACTCTTGTCTTTTCTGTTGATCAAGTAGTCAGTAACCAGATACACCTCCATACCCAAGACTTGGGCAACCATATCCTCTTCAACGTCGTTGCCAACCATGAGACAGGAGGATGCGTCCTTGCCTATTTGCTGCAGTATCTGACGGTAATAGCCAAGATTTGGCTTGGCATGGTGAAAATCTTCATACGTGGTAACCAAAGAGAATTGAGAAGATTCCAGATGTGCCCAACCAAGACGTGCCTTGGTTCCCTGCCAAGGAAAGAGTGGATTTGTGGCAAGTACCACCGTATACCCCTTCTCCTTCACCTCATGCACTATCTCCCTTGCCAATGGTGAAGGAGTTGCATGCCGCTTCAAGAGACCAAACTCATATTCATAGAATGGAGCAAAGCGCTCATTAAATTCTGCTGCATTGATTCCACAAACCTTTTCGAACACCTGGTCGAATCGTTCCTTGTTTGTCAGGGATCCATCATTCTGGACCATGGCGTTAATACCGCTCTGCAATGCAGTTGCGAGCAATCCAGGGGAATACCCTAGCTCTTGTCCCTTTACCACAAAACGAGAGAAGTAGTCGGGAATGAATTGATCTTGATCAAGCGGTAGCAAAGTACCATCAAGATCAAAGAGTATTGTATTGATAGGTTGTGTTGTCATTGTTCGCAGATGATACGCTCTTTACTAGAAGGCGTCAACAAATAGAAAAACCCCCCAGGGAAAAGGAGGTTAAACCCTGGAGGGAACAAAAGGAGGTTAGAAAAAATCCGATTTTGTTGCTAACAGACCCAACGGGTACAGAAGCATGTCGTTCTCTTTCTGAGACAGACAATAGTACATAACTAATATTTTAATCAAGAGGGTTTTTGAAGTTTTTACATTTTTTTAATATTCTTTTTAATTACTGGATAGCAAGTTATATCACAGACATTCATTTTTTCTAAAAATCATCCAAGGTTTCCTAAAATCCTTTACATACTGTCTTGGAAATCTGTTAGATGGAACACGTACAGTTTTAAAATGCAAAAAAGGGAAGCCATTGAAAGCCTCCCTCTCTTAGTACAATTTTCCTGCTTAGTCGAAGTTAAAATTCTTCATCGACAGGGGTTGGCGTGTATTTTCCAGTACGTCTCTCCACAAGGAACCTTCCAGGTCTACATGATTACGGCTGGAAACAGCCAAGCTGATCGGTAAGTGCACAAACCGGTTATGAATCAATCCAATCAAGGACTGGGTCTTGCCTGCCATTGCTGCATGCGCGGCGTGTGCGCCGAGACGAGCACAATAAATCGAATCATAGGAATCAGCAGAAGCACTGCGGATGATATAGGAAGGATCAATGTACTTAACATTAGTCTCAATACCCTCTTTCCTGAAATACTCAATGATCTTATCCTTGAGGAATACCCCAATATCATGATATTTCACATTCCCAGATGCATCCTTCTCCCCAGTTTCAGGAACCAAATCCTGCCCTGCTCCTTCACTGACCAGAATGACCGCATGTCCACGATCAAGCACTCTTCTCCTGAGATGCTCAAGCAATCCATTAGGACCATCCAGGTCAAACGGATTCTCGGGAATCAGACAAAAGTTCACATCACTTTGAGCTAGGGCCGTCTGAGCGGCAATGAAGCCAGACTCACGTCCCATCACCTTCACCAAGCCAATACCATGGATGGAATTCTTCGCTTCCACGTGGGCACTACGTACTACAGGAACCGCCATCTGAACTGCAGTATCCACCCCAAACGAACTTTGGATAAAAGAAAGGTCATTGTCTATGGTTTTTGGAATACCAATGATGGAAATCTTCAATCCTCGCTTCTTGACTTCCTCATAGATTTCCCACGCCCCACGGAGGGTTCCATCACCACCAACGGTTACAAGAATATTGATGTTCAGTCGTTCAAGGGAATCAACAATCTCTTCGATCTGCTTGCCTCCACCACGGGAGGACCCAAGGATGGTCCCACCTTTCTCCTGAATATCGTCTACGACATCCGGATCGAGGGGAATCAAAGGCCAGGGACTATTCTCGAGCAGACCCTGATAGCCAAACTGAATACCACTGATCCTCCTTACCCCATAGCGGTACCAAAAACAGCGTACCACAGCTCTGATCACATTATTCAAGCCTGGGCAAATACCGCCACAGGTCGCGATGGCCGCGTGCACATGGGCAGGATTGAAGTAGATTTTAGAACGAGGCCCTGCAAGTTCGACAGTCTCCTCATGGCGTGGAACTGGATGCCCATCTTTATTAATATCCGTATCGATACCAAACAGAATGTGATCACTATCATCCACATAATCTGCCTGCCCATCGTTCTGGGATGTACTCATGATAATAGGGGAAGAAATTTTAGCAACTCCCAGATTAGGTATGGAAAAATCCATTTTCTTATTCATTACATCTCGCCTCCATGCTCATCATATTCCTCAAGCAACGAACCCAGTTCTTTCTTGAACCGAGAAAACGGAGAAGAAAGATTCCCTTTGGCCTGCTTGTTGAATTGCCGATATAGTCCAATAAACTGTACAGCAAACTCCGTTAATGTCGCACCTTCACGATTCGCTCCACCTTTTCGTCGATTCAGAACAGGAACCCCAAGACTTCTTTCCAAGTTCTGGACCATGGCAAATGCCTTGGAGTAGGAGATGCCCAAAAAAGAAGCTGCCTTGCGCAATGAATTCTGCTGCTCAACTTGTTCCAGCAACCACATCACTCCGATTCCCATGAATTTATTGCCTTCCTCATCGACGAGGTAGAGCTTCGCTTTTAGTTCCATGCCTCTCCTGCCGCCTGGTACACGAAATCCACTAGTTCTCCTATTCTATCACACTCTACCGAACAATAGGCAATCCTCAGGGTAACATCGGCAATATTGATACTTCCAATCTGGTAGGTATCAAGTAAATGCCTGCGCAGTTGTTCTGCACTCCCTTTGCAATCAAAGGCCATGAAGTACCCACTGTTGAATGGATACGGTTTGAGCAAATCATTACCCTCATGTTTCTTCAATGCTTCCTTGAGTGTGTGGTAACGTTTCTCCATTTCCATCTTGGCAGCTTGTTTGTCTGTCTCATGCTGCTTAGTATTCCGAATTGCCTTGAGAAGCAAGCTCTGTGCCGGACGGCCGCTGTTTGAGACGGTACTCCTGATGATGCCCAAGGTCTTCTTGTTCAAGGCATCATAGTGTTCTTCATTCAGGCTCTTGCTCCCATACGTGATAAATCCAATACGAAAACCCCAGGCCATCTCTTCCTTGGTCGCAGCATCACACTTGATTGCAAAAATATTGGGATGAGCATCACAAATCAATGAGAACAAGCTCTCTGTAGCTGTTTCTTCCTCGTAGAAGAGGCCATAGTAGGCATCATCACTGAGGACCATCAACTGCATTCCCTCTTCTGCAAGCGAAATAAGGGTGTCCGCTATGGCCTGCATTTGGACCTTATTTGGTGTGTATCCGGTCGGGTTGTTGGGAAAGTTGAGCAAAATGTGTGCCTTTCTCTCTGGAATTGCAGCAAGGACTTCTCTCATCCCTTCCACATTGAACCCACCTTCGGGGGTATAGAGATCGAAAGTCTTGATAGAAGCATTCATCTGATGGAAAAAGATCAACTCATAGTTATCCCAAGCAAGGTTCGGCATTACCAACGTGTCGCATTCCTGGACAAAAAGCTGAGCCATCATCTGTAACCCATGTGTCAGCCCAGCGGTAACAACCGGGAGACTGAAAGTCTTTCCCTGAAGGCTGGGATTCTTGATAATCATTTGCTCTTTCCACAGAACCCTAAGGTTGGGATCCCCACCACCAGGTGCATAGGAAAACAATTCGGAGGGCTTGAAGGCGTTTTCAGTAAATTGATGATAAATATCCGACAAATACATCGGTTGCCCATGGGATGTAGCCATCCCGATAGTGGCGTTGAACCGAGTGGCTTTTTTGCCGGCTTCGGCGCTTTGGGCGACGATTCCCTTGGGGAAAAACATCCTTCGTCCTACGTCGGAGAGCATTGCGCCCACGATGGTACCCTGCAACGTCTCATTCAGTTCTTTAGCTAGTACATGCATAATCTGTCCTCCAGTCATGGGTATGTATATACGTTTTCTGGAGAAATGTCACTAAAACGACGCTAAAAAAAGAGTTCGCCTTGTCTTTCTTCTCCTCGTTTTTCCATTCCACCCAACAATGTAAGGAAGGTTTGTTCATCTACAATCGTTATCCCGATTTCTTGTGCCTTGTTAAGCTTACTCCCTCCTCCGCTCCCTGCAAGTAGGTGGGTTGTCTTGTTCGTCACTGTACTGACAGTCCTCCCTCCCCGCCTAAGCACCTCATCCATTGCCTTGGAACGAGGATTAAAGTGTTCAAAAGAACCAGTAACGCACCACACCTGACCTGAAAAACTCTCGTCCACCAAGTCATGTTCCTCTTCCTTCTCTTCCATTGCCAAACCTAGATTTGCCAACGCCGTAATCCGCTCTTGCATGGCGGGATTATTCAATGCGTCTATGTAGAGCTTCGCACTTTTCTCCCCAATCTGCTTGATACTGGTAAGCCTCTCCACATCCTGACGTTTGGCTACATCAAGGAGCTTTTCCATGCTGTCCAAACCAGATTCAATCAAGATCTGAGCCCCTTTCTTACCCAGTTCAGGAATTCCCAAGGAGATGAGAACTTTTCTGAAACTCCGTTTCTTGGACTGTTTAACACCCTTTTCAAGCAAACGAATCTTCTTCTCTCCAAACCCACTCAACTCACCCAGTACTTTTCGATAATCAATCCAATAGATATCAGGGACATCCTGCAACACCCCTTGCTCTATCAGGACAGCGGCGGTCTCAGGACCGAAGTTATCAATATCCATACCATCCTTGGAGATGAAAAATTCGATTCGTCCCCTTACTTGCGCAGGACACTGGGAATTGGGACAAAAGGTATGAGCCCCCTTTTCCACCAACGCCGTCCCGCATACAGGACAGAAGGGGTCCATCTTATATACTCCCTCAGAGTCCTCATTCTTTTCGATAACTCGCTCCACAGCAGGGATAACATCTCCCCTGCGCGAAATTTCCACGACATCCCCCAAAGCAAGTTCCAGCATGTTGATGTAATCCTGGTTGTGGAGGGTAATGTTGCTGATGGTGGAACCAGCTACCTGCACAGGCTTGACCCGTGCAACCGGGGTGACCCGTCCGGTTCTCCCGACCTGCAAATCTATGGTAAGCAACGTGGTCTGTGCTTGGGGAGACTCGAACTTGTAGGCCATCGCCCACCGTGGATGATGAGCCGTATAACCGAGCTGCTGGCGAACTTCAAGTTCATTGACCTTGGCAACCAAACCATCTATTTCATAGCCAAGCGAAGCTCGTTTACTGGTGTGTTCCCGGATATAGGAAGCAATATCTGTATAGGCACCGGCATACCCTTTGAGATTTGCTTCTCCAAGCTGGCGTTTTGCCTGCTCTGCATCTTTTGTAAAGTAGGCAAAATTACTGTTGATCCTAAAGCCATATAAGGAGAGCTTGCTGAGGATGGAAAGATGATCCTTGAGATCTGTCTCCCCCTCCCAGAATCCTTCATACACAAATATCTGGAGAGGCACCTTTGCCACCTCGCTGCTCTTGATCCTTCTGATGGTTCCCGCAGCAAGGTTCCGTGGATTTGCATAGGGGATCTCCATCTGGGAATTGAGTGTTTCAAACTTGTCTTTCGGAAGGTAAACCTCTCCCCTGACAGCTATGGTTACCGGCTCATTCAAGCGCAGAGGAATGGAAGCAATGGTCTTTACATTAGCCGTAACATCATTGCCGATTGTCCCATTTCCACGAGTCACGGCTCTCACAAGATAGCCTCCCTCGTAGTAGAGCACGATGGAGATACCGTCTATTTTTTCCTCGATGACAATCCCCAAATCCCGGGAGACTTTTGTTCCGGTTCGCTCAATCCAGGAGAGCAACTCACCATCAGCATATGCTTTATCAAGGCTCAGTACCGGAATGGTATGACGCACCTCTGGAAACGTTGCATCCAGATCACTTCCAACCCTTTGGGTGGGTGAATCTGGAAAACGTAGCGAGGGATACCGACTCTCCAAGTTTAGCAGCCGGTCAAAGAGACGGTCATATTCTGTGTCGCTTACCAAGGGCTGGTTATCGACATAATATGCTTTCTGATAGTGTGAAAGCTGTTCTATCAAGGAACGAACCTCGTCAAGGTGTGATGCTTCATGGGTATTCATAACCCTAATTGTACGGCTTGCACCCTTGCCTTGCAAGCGGAGTAGGGGGTTTCTCTCATTGCCCTCGAGAGCGGGACATGGTATCTTTCATACTCGAGAGAGGAACATTGCATGGCAGAAAAACGATCATCGACAGGCAAGGTGACCACCCTTCATGGCTACATCGTCACTTCATCGGTCGAAGCCGGCCGAATAGAGGAAATCTCCTTACCTGTATTGGACAATAACTTTGTACTGGTCACAACCAGGGATATCCCTGGTACAAACCGTGTACGAGTCCTAGATGCATCCACACCCTTGCTCACCTCCTCTGTCATCTCCTACTATCAACAACCCATCCTTGCACTATTTGGCTACGACACAGAGTCTGTCCAACTTAAGAGCAAGGAGATCAATATTTCCTACCAACTTCCCAGTGAAGAAGAACCCGGTCCCCCACAGGAAGCAAAACCATTCTCCTACCAATTTGGCAACCTAGAAGAAGCAATCAAGGAAAAAGGTCTGGAGGTTATGGAACGTACATACCGCTATAGTGGTAGCAATTATGAAAGTAATACACTTTCACGCATCAGTGTAGTGCTTGAAGATGACATTTTGTATATTTCCACCCCAACACAGTGGCCAAGCCATGTAAGGGAAACCGTAAGTGATGTAACAGGAATACCCAAACGCCGTATTGTGATCCATCGCGAACCTTTTTTTGCACCGCATGATGAGATGCTCATTACACCAAGCACCCTGTGTGCCATTGCTTCTATTGCCTGCCTTAAAGGCAACTGTCCCGTTGAAATACTCCTTAATGCAGAAAGCTTCCGCCCCGATCTCACCATCAAGAGAAAAACATGGTACTTCAGCGACGGCCGTATTCAAGCTGAATCAATCGAGGTAGTAGTTGACCAAGGTAGTGTCACGATGTTCAGCGATGAGATGGCAAATCAACTCATTGCTGGATTGGTACCGCTGTATACCTTGATTTCGCTGGCCATCACCATTACGTTTGCTACTTCTCGTAGAAGACCTGCACACTTCTTTGGGGATTTAGGCTACAGCGAGGCACTCTGCTCAACGGAAACCCACTATAGTGCCTTGGCAAAACTCAGTGGGTACAATCCCCTTACCTGGCGGTTGAAATTTGCTTCTGAGAGTTCCTCCCACAGCCAAGTGATCCGCTCAGACAAGTACGCAAAACTCAAGGAACTGATTACATCAGTCAGTGACTCAAGTGATTTCCAAAGAAAAAATGCTGCCTATGAGATGCAGGCCCAGATGCGCGTCAAACTCTCAACCTTCTTCAATTACAGCAGGGGCGTTGCCCTTGCCTGTGGTGCAGGTATCAGCGGATTCAGCAGTGAGTGCCGTTCACTGCCACCACAACCTGTACAGATAACTCTCAATCCAAACAACAAAGTGGAAGTGAACACATCATTCTACACCGTCGGCTCCAGTGCCGAGATCTGGAGACAGATAATAAGTGAGGAACTCCAGGTCGCAAAAAGTGATATTTCCTTCGTTGAGGAGCAGAAAGAAATACTCGACAGCGGCCCCTCTGTGCTCACCGCCAATAGTGGAAGAATGCCTCAACAGATCCAAAAGGCCTGCAATCTGATCAAGGAAAAACGGTTTGTCCAACCATTGCCTATCTGCGAGAGTGTACTCTCCCCAAAACAACCAGGAATGAAAGGTTCCATGTTTCTTAGCAATAGCTGGGTAGCTGCCGTATTGGAGCTGGAAATCAACTCGGTCACCCTGCAACCTCTCGTACGCAGGGTATGGTGTGCAGTATCTCTCTCCAGGGTGTTCGATGAACAAAGTCTAAGAAGCAAGATCCGTCACACGATTGTCACCACCCTCAGAGAAGCAGGGGCGCTCTTGAGCCATAGCGATACGTTCCATATTGAAATCACCATAAAAGATGAGGGCCAACAAATCTCTTCTTCAATTACAAGCGCTTTGAAAGGAGTAATCACCAGCACGTTCATCTCAGCCTTGGACCAAGCCCTCGGTTCCCCGGTTGGGAAAATCCCTGTAGATGGTGACACACTTCTTGGGGCACTGCGAGGTAACATATGAAGATAGAATGTACCATAGATGGGAAAGCCCTCTCACTTTCAGTCAACTCAAACAAACCACTCTCTCTTATCCTAATGGAGGATGTGGGAATCAAGAGTATCAATAGCCATTGCAGGGGGAAAGCATGTGGGAACTGTATCGTCTTGCTTAATGATGAGGCTACGCTTTCCTGTGTTATCCCAGCGTTTCGACTGAAGGATGCAACCATAAAAACATTCGACAGTTACCAGAAAACGCGTTTGTACCGAGATATTGAGCGTGCCTACAAGGCTACAGGAAATACCCCCTGCCCCAATTGTTATGCTTCCAAGACGCTGATCATAGAATCCATCCTGCAAGAACTGACCAACAGCACCCGTAACCGGACATTTGGAAGAAACAATCTGCCGCCTGCAAGAGCTCAAAATGAGGAGACTCCTTTGAACAAAGAAGCGATTATCCAGGAACTCAGCCTGAATACATGCCAATGCATGGATATGGCTGAGTTACTACAGATTGTTGAGATAGCCCTTACCTATAGGAGGCGAAAACGTGTACGAAGGCATTAGGTCTCCGGTAATTCATACCCCCAAGACATTGAATGAATTTGCTACCATCGCCTATCGCTATCCACAAGCCGTCATCTGGGGAGGCGGCACGTATTTGATGAGTCAAAAGGACTACTATCCCAGTGAAATCAAGGATGGCATCATTAATCTTGGCGATCTGGAAGAGCTGAAGCGAATCACCAGAAATGACCGGTTTGTCGAAATCGGTGCCATGGTCACCGCAAGCCAATTACTGTATGCAGGAAAACTGGTCCTCCCTGAAATTCTCCAGAAAACACTGCAGAGCCAAGCCTCCCAGATTGTGAGAAGACAGACCACCATAGGGGGAAGTCTCTGCGTTCCGGACATTCGCTTTGGGTTATCCACCACCCTCGCCATCCTCGACGCAAATGCCGAAGTAAAGTACTACCAAGGGGGAAAGGTAACCACCCATTGGATTCCAATAGCAAAGCTCTACGACAAAGACGGGAAACTATTGCTTGGCCCACAGAAAGCCCTACTGACAAGAATTCGCATCGGCCTGGAACATGGTGATTTTCAACGGTTCATCATTGTTGAAGACCCTATCCGAAATACTGACGAATGTGTTATAGTTGCGTTTCAAGCAACCCGTGCACAGAACACCATTTCCAAGGTACAATTTTGCACGACCTTCCCAAACAAGGCCTATCATATCAGCAAGGACCTTGTTTCAAAATTGTCGGGGCAGACCCTCCCGATTCATCCAGAACGGGTCAATACGCTCTCCTATGAGCTGGTATCTGAATTGAGAAAAATGCATGGAGCGATTAGCGAACTCCAGCTTGAGCGTGCCAGAAGAATTTTTGAATCCTTCTTACATGAACTCAATGCCCAAACGCTCTCCTCCTAATGCTTGGAGCATATATACATGGCTGAGTCTGAACGAGAACCCACCGAGATGCAGAGTAATTTCATTCACCTGCACAACCATACTGATTTTTCTTTGCTTGATGGAGCAGCCCCAATCCCTCGGTATATGGAAAAGGCTAAAGAATTGGGGATGAAGAGCCTTGCCATCACTGACCACGGAAACATGTTTGGAGCCCTACGATTCTACTATGCTGCCAAGGAAGCAGGAATCAACCCAATCATAGGCTGTGAGTTCTACTGCAATCCAAAGGATCATACCGAACGCCCTCTTCCAGGGGGAAAGAAACCCAACCAGTACCATCTGATCCTTCTTGCAATGAATGAGACAGGATACCATAACCTAATGGAACTTAACTCGATTTCCTACACTGAAGGATTTTATTTCAAGCCTCGAATCGATGACGAATTACTTCTCAATCATAATGAAGGTTTGATTTGCCTCTCGGCCTGTCTTGGTGGTGAGATTCTGCAACATTTGCTCAATGACCAATATGACTTGGCAAAGGAACGAGCCCAGTGGTTTGCCTCTGTCTTCGATGATGGGCGCTACTATCTGGAAATGCAGGACCATGGTCTGCCGGAACAGAAAAAAACCAATCCCCTTCTGAAACAGATCAGTGAAGAGACAGGCATCCCCTTTGTTTGTACAAACGATAACCACTATATCGAAAAGAGTGATGCCAACGCACAGGATCTTTTGCTCTGTGTTGGCACGAACTCCAAGAAGAACGATCCAAACCGGATGCGTTTCCCCAACCAAGAATTTTACATGAAGAGTGAACAAGAAATGACTAAACTCTTCAGCTGGTGCCCTGAGGCAATCGAAAATACCACCAAGATTGCAGAACGCTGCAATCTTGAGATCCACTTCCCAGGTCCACTGCTGCCCAACTTTGAAGTTCCTTCTGATTTCAGTGATACTGCAGATTATCTGCGTCATCTCTCCAATGAGGGATTGAGATCACACTATGATACCATCACCAAGGACCTGCAAAAACGTCTAGACTATGAACTTGATATCATCACCAAAATGCAGTTCGAAGGCTATTTCCTCATTGTCATGGACTACATCCAGTGGGCAAAGAACCACGATATCCCTGTTGGGCCTGGACGCGGTTCAGGTGCAGGATCGCTTGTTGCATACTCCCTTGGTATCACCGATGTCGATCCAATTAAATACAATCTGCTGTTCGAACGATTCCTCAACCCTGAACGGGTAAGCATGCCTGACTTCGATATTGACTTCTGCTACGAGCGAAGGCAGGAAGTCATCAACTATGTCACAGAGCACTACGGAACCGAACGGGTTGCCCAAATTGCCACCTTCGGTACCTTGAAAGCAAAAGCTGTGGTGAAGGACGTCGCCCGGGTGCTGGACATCCCCTTCGAGGAATCAAACAATATTTGCAAGCTCATTCCCGATGACCCAAAGATGAATTTGACGAAGGCTTTTGACCAGAACAAGGAATTGGTTGAACTGGAGAAAAAGGGAGGCGTCTACGCAGAACTCTTTGATGCAGCTCGTCGTCTTGAGGGTTTGAACCGTCACACATCCACTCACGCAGCAGGGGTAGTCATAGGCAAAGAAAACCTGCTCAACTATGTCCCACTGTACCGTGATGCAAAGACCGGTGCCATCTCCACCCAGTACTCAATGGACCTTATTGAGGAGTGCGGATTGGTAAAGATGGACTTCTTAGGGCTCAAGACACTCACCTTGGTAAAACATACCGAGGACTTGATCAAGAAGAAAGATCCCTCTTTCAGTGCAGGTGAAATAGATGAACAAGACGAAAAAACCTTCGCCATGCTCGGTAGAGGAGAGAGCAACGCAGTATTCCAGTTTGAAAGCCAGGGAATGCAGAACATCCTCAAGGAAGCAAAACCCAATGACATAGAAGACTTGGTTGCCTTGAACGCGCTCTACCGGCCTGGACCAATGGCCTACATACCGCAGTTCATCAACTCCAAGCTCGGGAAACAGCCCATTACCTATGCAAACCCTGAGCTGGAAGAGGAACTGAAAACCACCTACGGCGTCATCGTCTACCAGGAACAGGTAATGAAGGTAGCCCAGATCATTGCTGGGTACTCGCTCGGTAACGCTGATATCCTCAGACGTATCATGGGCAAGAAGAAAGTTGCAGCCTTGGAAAAAGAGAAGGTGAAATTTATTGAAGGGGCAAAAGCCCTTGGACGAACGGAAAAACATGCCATCGAGATTTTTGAGATGCTGGAGCCATTTGCAGGTTATGGATTCAACAAAAGCCATGCTGTGGCTTACTCTGTGATTGCCTACCAGACCGCCTACCTGAAGGCAAACTATCCCTCTGAATTCTGGGCTGCCAATCTCACCAATGAGATGGGAAGTCCAGATAAGTTCAGTGAGTATTTGCAGGTTGCAAAAGATAATGGGCTGGATATCCTACCTCCATCGATCAACTACTCTGACAAACACTTCTCCGTTGTTGATGGCAAAATTGTCTATGGGCTTGCAGGCATCAAGAATGTTGGAGAAGGAATCGTTGAACTTATCGTAAAGGAACGGGAAGGAAACGGGCCGTATAAGGACTTGCTTGACTTCCTCACCCGCCTGGATACCAAGGCGATGAATACCAAGCTTCTGGAATCACTGATCAAGGCAGGAGCTTTTGATACACTGGGGACCAATCGCCCCACCCTGCTTGAAAATCTCAGCGATGCCATCACCTATGTGCAGAAACGAAAAGAAGCAACTGCATTCGGGCAGATATCCCTCTTCGATGAAGAGACAGAAGCATCCATGGAGACATTCTCCATGCGTGAGGTACCAGACTGGAACCTTCCCGAAAAGCTGGAAATGGAGAAGGGATTGCTCGGGTTCTATATCTCTGGACACCCACTGGATGCCTTCAACCAAGCAATCGCACAACGGGTGACAGTAAATACCGCAAAGCTGGAACAAATGCCCTTTGGCCGACAGGTAAACATTATTGCCATGGTCACAGGAATCAGGCCATTCACTACCCAGAAGGGCAGTGTCATGGGATTTTTACAGCTCACTGACAAAAACGCAACCTTCGATGCAACGCTCTTCCCAAAAACCTACGAGCAGTATCGGGACATTCTCAAGGTGGATGGCATCTATGGATTTGTGGGGAAATTTGACAACTCCCGAGGCAATGACAAAATTTCTTATCTCATCGAACAGATTCTGGTAGACCCAAACCAACTTGCGCCTGTGGCGGTAAGCAGATGCCATATTGAACTGGAGAAATCTTTCTGCAACAATGAACACATCACACAGCTCAAGGACCTCTGCCTATCCTATGGAGGGTCCTGCTCCCTCCTGCTCCACTTCAAGGAAGAGGGAGAGAAGTCCCCATTCAGTGTGGCCTGTGGGAGAGAATTTAGTGTGCGTTATTGTGATGAATTAGTGGAAGCAACAAAGGAAAATCCGGCTATCTTGCATATTTGGTTCGACTAACGACAAAAAATTCGGTATCTTACTAGGTGGAGGAACGCGATGAACCAAACCTATTATGAAAGCGGAATAACAGCAACAGGCGCGGGGAATGTCTTGATGAGCATTGCTTCGATTGTTGCAAGCTTGCTCTCATTCTACTCCTTGTTGATCTGGCTTAGGATTATCCTCACCTGGCTTAGGGTACCTGGTCAGACACAGGAAAACCCACTTGCCTACTACATTGGCAAGGTAGTTGATCCCTATCTCTCATGGTTTAGGGGAATCTCAAGCCTGAAGCGCAGTCATATCGATCTTACCCCGTTGGTTGCCTTGGCAGTCCTTTCGGTAGTGCAGTCCATGCTTCGCTTCTACGGTGCGTCCGGAACCATTACCGTGGGAATGGTTGTTGCCTTGATTTTCCAGACACTCTGGTCCTATCTGGTAAGTCCTGTCTTCTGGTTCTTGATCATTCTTCTGGGGTTCCGACTCTTTTTCTGTTACAAACGCAGTGCAAAAACCATCAGCTACATCACCATGTTGGATTCCTTGATCGGTGGTATCTTAAACTGGGTACAGAGATTCTTCTATTCCAAGCGTACAATCAATGACCGACAGCTTGTTACCACTGGACTGGTCTTTTTTATCGTCCTGTATATTGCCGCATCATTCGTACTTCGATTCCTTGTGAACTTCTTTGGGAATTTATCTTTTTAAGCTATGGATTATTTGAGGAATCTGCATCAACCAATCAATACTTTGAGTGGAGTGGGACTTGCTGCAAAGACCTCCTATACTGAACTGGGAATTACCACCTTCAGCGACCTTTTGTTACTCTCTCCAAGAACCTGGGAGGACCGTAGCCAGGTTCAACCATTGGGAGGCATAGAAGACAACCAGATGGCAAACACCTTGGTGGAAGTACTCTCCCATTCATATTTCGGAATGCGAAGTGGAAAGAAACGGACCCTGAAAATTATTGTAAGGGATGTCTCCGGCCAAGGGGATGGTCGCTTGAGTTTGCTCTGTTTCGGTCGGAATTTCTTGGAAAAGACGATTAGAATCGGCAGAATTTATTACCTCTATGGAAATGTAGGTAGGCATCATGGGGAGCTGCAATGCTCCCAGTTTGAGCTGTATCCTACAACCGAAGATGGCGACTTTCCCAGGCAGTTCGGCAAAATTCTTCCCATCTATCCCTTGCGAGGTTCCTTGAGTCAGCGTCTGATCAGGAAGAATGTACAAGAGATTTTGAGAAGTGTTACCCACTTTCAAGATGAAATACCTGCGGCCCTGAAAGAGAAATACCGGTTGCTCTCTACTGATGATGCAATTCGAAGCTACCACTTCCCACCAACCATTGAGATCCTGAAACAAGCACGAAAGACCCTAGCATTAACTGAACTCTTCTACCTACAGCTGATAGCACGCAGGCACAAGGGCCTGCAACAACGACTCGTCAACCAAGGACCAAGCATCCCTACCAAACTTGAGCTGCACTTCATGGAGAAGCTCCCCTTCAGTCTGACCAAAGACCAGATGACCAGTTTGAAGGAGATCCGGGAAGATCTTGATGGGGAGTTACCAATGAACCGACTACTCCAAGGAGATGTTGGCAGTGGAAAGACTCTTGTAGCTTGGGTCAGTGCCCTGCATGTGCTTTCACATGGAGCCCAAGTTGCTTTCATGGCCCCCACAGAACTATTGGCACGCCAACACGCAGAGTCAGCAGCAACCCTGCTTGGGGAGCTGGGAATCCGCCTAGCCTTTCTCACCGGTTCAGTGAAGAACAAGGAGAGACGCCTGTTGCTCAAGGCAATTGCTGAGGGACAGGTAGATATCATCATCGGCACCCATGCCCTCTTCTCTGCTGAGGTCAGCTTCAAGAACTTGGCATATGTAATCATCGATGAGCAGCACCGATTCGGGGTGGAACAGCGGCTTGCGTTGACCCAGAAAGGCACAGTCCCGGACGTATTGCTGATGACAGCCACACCAATTCCCCGCACCCTCTCACTTACGGTTTTTGGAAACCTCAACGTTTCCACCTTGAGAACCATGCCACCAGGAAGAAAGCCGGTGATCACCCACTTAGTCAATGAACAGAGCCGGAGGCGGATGTACGCAGCTGTAGGGGTCGAGTTCAAACGGGGACATCAAGCATACTTCGTCTACCCGAGGATTGATGACAGTGGTCACAGTGACCTGAGGGATGTCATCTCAATGTATGATTTCCTCAAACAAGAGTATCCAGACGTTCCCTCTGCCCTGATCCACAGCAAACTGGACGAGGAAGAGAAAGTCACCATCCTCAAGGACTACCAAGCTGGAAAGCTTGGGTACCTGGTCTCCACCAGTGTTGTCGAGGTCGGAATCGACATACCCAATGCAACCTGCATGATCATTGAACATGCCGAGCGTTTCGGGCTCTCTGCCCTTCACCAGCTACGAGGAAGGGTCGGCCGATCAGCGTTGCAATCCTATTGTTTCCTCGTCTTCTCAAATGAGTTGACCGATGAAGCCAAGCAACGGCTCAAGGTTATGAAGGAATCGAATGATGGGTTCTATATAGCAGAGCAAGACCTCTTGATCAGGGGACCTGGGGAGCTGACAGGTACCAAGCAGTCCGGTTACCTCAAGCTCGCCTATGCATCCTTGACTGATGACCTACCCCTTATCGAAATTGCACGAGAGGAGGCAGACCGGATCCTTGCAACCGATCCAGGGCTCTTGGCCCCTCCTCTTGCAGTCATCAGGGAAGTACTTCGCTATGCTCCACCCTTCACCGCGGAAGGAAGTGAGGCGTAACTTGCACATTTTATCACAATTACCTATCATCAATTCCATGAGGCACAGAATATGAGAATTACCGGAGGAATCTATCGGGGAAGGACTGTCGCATGCCCGCCAGGGATTATCAGACCTGCCATGGATATGATGAGAGAGTCTCTCTTCTCCATCCTTGGAAGTCTGGAAGGAAAGACCTGGCTGGACCTATTCACCGGGAGCGGTTGCGTCGGCATCGAGGCAGCAAGCCGGGAAGCGAGCTTGGTCCACTTGGTGGAAAAAGACCGACAGAAAAAGGCTACCATTATGAACAACATCAGCATGGTGGAGAGCGAAATCAAGCTTTTCATGGCTGACGTCAGGCGCTTCATCCCTACAGCAAAAATGCAGTATGACATCATATATGCTGATCCTCCCTTCCCAATGCAAGGAAAAGTTGACCTGGCAAAGGCCATTGATAAACGAAAACTACTTACCCCCGGAGGTTTGTTCATTATCCACTACCCATCTGAAGAGAAGAAACAGTGGCCAGAGGAGGTAGGTTCCTTGGTCTGTTATGATGAGCGCAAATATGGAAGAAGTACGCTTCGATTCTATCGAAACTCACAAGACAAGGAACAAGCAGATGTATGATGAACTGATTACCATAGATGAACAGAATGTGGCACACAGCACGTTCGCCACCTACAGCTACGAGACCGATTGCTTCACCGATGCGCGACTGGCTTTCTATTTTAAGGTTGTACAGGAAGCAGCCGGGACCCATGCAGCGAGCAGGGGATGCTCGATTCCCGAAATGCACAAAGAAGGCAAAACCTGGGTAATCACTCGAAGCCAGATGGAAGTATTCCGCTATACCCATTGGCCGGAAGTTTTGCAGGTGGAAACCTGGGCACAGGACCCGATCAGGCTGCATCTTCCCCGCGTTGTCAGGGCATTCGACGCAGAAGGCAATCTGCTTTTCATTGCCAAGACCTACTGGGCTATTCTTGATCTGGAACGTGGACGGCCTTGCAGACCGAAGGATATGTCCTTGCGTATCGGCCTCCCCCCAGAGGAAGATACCGAACACTCAGTGGATATGCATCTAGAGAACAACCGTCATGGGGAAGATGAGAATCTTCACCGATTGACTGTCCATACCCCCAAGATCACCTACCTCGATACTGACCGAAACTTACATGTGAACAACATTTCCTACCTCACATGGGCGTTGGAAAGTCTTCCTTCCGCCTTCCGAAACCGTTGCAAGGTCGCGGAAGTGGACGTATCGTATCTTCGACAGACCTTTCTTGAGGATGCTGTTGTCGTATACACCGAGAGCAAGGACCCCGATGCATTACAGAAGGACGAACCACTGCTGCATCACAGGATTATCAGAAGAGAATCAGATGGAAGTGAAACAATAGTATGGGTAGGATCCACACAGTGGAAAAAACGGGAAGATCTTAGATAAAAACCTTCCGCAAGGAGGGCTCTTTACCCAAAAGCAAACCGATGGACTCCCGTACAGGATAATATCCATGCTTGGAGTTTGCACTGTAGTAACAATACCAGCAGGCTTCTCCTTTCTTATAGTGCACATCACAACTGACAATATACCGGCTAGCCCAACCCATCTGGGGAGGGACCAAGAGTGGTGAGCGATAGGACGGTCTGAAAGACACGCCGTCGCTGCTCTCCAATTGCAACAGCACGGATGCAGTTTTTGCACGCTCCTTGTCCCAGTACATTGCACATTCAAAACCGATATACCCGTCCTCTGCACGTAACACCTTGATGCTTCCTACTGCCATACTGCGATTCGGATCATCCGGGTCCGGAGAGAGCAATGGTTCTCTCTCATTTGCGAGGGCATAAGGGCCTTCAATGGCTGAGGCAAGTGCAAGGGCAAAATAGCGGCTGGTCTTTTGTTTCGTGTCCGGAAGCAGCAGATGGGAGGCTCCGAAATAGATCCTGTAACCCGCCCCATTCTTGATAATCTGTGGTCGTGAGATCCTTGGTTTCTTCAAGCCATCTGCAGAGAAGGGTATCTCACGACTATCGAGTATAATCTTAGGCTCGCTAAAGAGTATCAAGTCTGTGGAAGAACACATTTCAAATCGGCTATAGCTGACCTTTTCCTGCTCTCTACGCTTCAGTCTTCCTTTCTTTAGATTAGGCAATGAGGCATTGTGTTTCTCGTAGAGGAGGTAATACACACCATTTTCTTGGTAGATTGAGGGTGAGTGTCCCCGTAAGGCGACCATCTTCCTTGGTTCCCAGCTGATCCCATTCTCACTGATGAAGTGTTCAATGCCCACCCATGTGTGACCAAAGAGATGCCATTTTCCATCAGGACTCTCCTCAGGAAACAGGAAGAAAGGGTCACAAAGCCTCGGCATGTACCAACGGCTCCTGATGACCGGTTCATCACTGAATGGGTACCAAGAAATTCTTGAGAATGTGGAGAGGAGCTGGTTCATGGTATCAGTCCTCTCGACGCTTTGGTTTTCTCTTTCTATTGAAAAGTGGGCTGAGGTTATCCTCAAGGTTGAACTTGTTGTTCATCCACTTGATGATTCGTGAGTACACCCAGAAACTCCCGCCGATACTCACCAGGAAGGTAAGGCCCAACCAAAGCGGAATCAGGGAGCTGTTCGGGTCGACAAAGCGGGTAATGAGTACAAAACAGATGATGAAGAGGACCATCATCAGTACAATGTTCAGTACGGTTGCTGCCAACATAAACCAAACGGTGTTCATTTTCTTAGACATTGTTATCTTCCTTCGTTTCAGAGTGTTCAAACAGTAGACTCACTGCAAGAAGAATTCCACTGATCACCAGCGAGGCATCGGCAATATTCCAGGTTGGCCATCGCTCAAACCCCAGGAAGCCATAGACCTTTACGCTGATAAAATCCACTACCCGAAAACTCCTAAAAATACGGTCGATCAAATTCCCGATTCCGCCCCCCAGGAAAAGCGCAAGCACCCACCTCTGGAACGTGGAAAGATGAATCCTTCGTGAAAAGTATACTACACATACCGCTATAACCAAAAGGACGGGAACTATGATGAAGAACAGCAACTTCACACCAATCGGAAGTCCATCGCCCATGCTGAACGCAATGGCAGTATTGCGGACATGTACAATCGCCAGAAAATCTCCAAGATAGCGAAAACCCACGGTGTTCTCTGGAATTGTGGCAACCACCCATGCCTTGCTGAGTTGGTCTGAAACAATAATAAGGAGGGTGAGGATGAGTGGGATGAATCTGCTGGTGTATTTCTGTGCCATGGTGTTGACTATACTATAAGCCGGTTGGGTTGGCAATAAAACAAACTTCAAGGTCGAACGTATCCCTTATATGTTCTGAGAGCGCCTGCACCCCGAAAATTTCCGTCTGGTAATGTCCTCCACCAATAACCGTAATACCAGATTCCTGTGCATCATGATAGATTTGGTGTTCCACTTCCCCGGTGATGAAGCAGTCCAGTTCATCGGCAAGCGCTGCGTAGACATCACTGCTGGCCCCTCCACTTACAATCCCCACCGTTGTAATGGGATTTTTACCAAAGGCGAGCACTACTGGATTCTCAAAACCGAGCTGGTCAGCAATCCACCTTGCATCTCTACCTTCTTTAAGTTTTCCCTTGAACCCAAGCATGGTCCCTTTATAGGGAGCAAATGGCTCAATATTCCGAAGACCAAGCTTTTCAGCCATGACAACATTATTACCCACCAAAGAGTGTGCATCGAGGGGAAGATGAGCCGCATACAAATCCAGATTCCCCTTCAATAATGTGCTGATACGCGTAAAGTGAGCTCCCGTAATGGATAGAGGGGTACCCCAATAGAGTCCATGGTGCACAATAAGAAAATCGGCATCCTCGCTGATAGCTTTCTCAAAGGTAGCCTGGCAGGCATCGACCGCGAAGGCAACCTTATGGACCTCTTTGTCAGGTCCCCCTACAACCAATCCATTGAGAGAACAATCCAAGCCCTCAAAAGATTCAAGTTCCAGATATACATCAAGATAGGCAACAAGTTCGCTTCGTTTCATGTCCCCAGTATATAGAGTTGACACCTTTTGTTCCACCACCTATAGTTCCTTCATGACCGATACAAAAAAGCGGGTTCAACCGCTCACTTATGAAGAAGCTTCTTTTGATTTTGATCCCCTACTCATAAACGAATGCCGGAACCTGGACAGCAATGAACACATTGTTGGCCAACCAAGGGCACTTCGCAGCTTGGAGATCGGACTCAGCTTGCAGAAATGTGGATACAACATCTTTGTCAGCGGAGAAGCTACGAGTGGACGACATGAAGCGGTACGCTACTGTGCTGAGCACCAAAGAAACAATGTTGATGCTATCAGGGACATAGTCTATGTGTGTAATTTCAAACAACCTGACAGTCCCAGCGCACTGACGTTCAAGCCAGGAGAAGGGGAACGCTTCTGCGATGCTTGCAGCGCATTCAACCAGGAACTTCTCAGCCTTGTCCAGGACAAAGAGCACTTCTTGGAGAACGCAGAGCTTCTTGTGAACCAACTGGAGCAACAATTTCCTGACAATCGACAATTATCTTCATATTTTGCTCATCTCAAGGCTGACCTTGCCAGGGAGAACTTCCATATCCAGCATCTTGATGCGGAAACGGTCAAGAACCACCCAATAGCACGGAAATACCAAGCAAACCTGCTTGTCAATCATGCACAAACAAAACAACGCCCCCTTATCATTGAATCTTATCCAACATTCAACAACCTTTTTGGCTCAGTCGATTCAGATGAGAAGATTCCCCACCTCAGCCTGCATGCAGGATCGTTGCTTGAGGCAGCGGGTGGATTCATCGTCATAGAGGCTGAAAAACTGCTTGGAGAAAGTGGGCTCTGGGAAGCCTTGAAACGATATCTCGATGCTAACGCATTGGCCTATGAAGCAAGGCTTGTCACTAAAGGGGAGCTGAAAAGCAAAATGATCAGGCCCCAGGTGGTCCCTCTCCCGATCAAGGTCATCCTTATCGGCAGCGAAGAGGTCTACGATATGCTTTCTGATGAGGATGAACGATTTTTGACCCTCTTCAAGATCTGCGCTCAGCTTGATTATTCTATGGAGCTCTCCAAGACGACGATTGCCCAGAGCATCACAATCTTGGAAACGTATGCAAAAAACCATTACATGCTCCCCCTTCAGGACAGCGCTTACAGCCAGTTACTGCGATATTCGTGTTGGTATGTGGAGTCCCGTACCCATCTGACCACACACCTTTCCTCCTTGTATGATGTCATTGAGGAGGCCCAATGGTGGGCAAAACACCAAAACCAAACGTTCATAGATGGCGATCTCATTCTCCATGTTAATAAGGAACGTGGATACATCAACGGTATCAGTGAAAGTAAAATCAATGAAGAGATTCTCAGCGGTGATATGATCATCAGTCTCTCCGGTACAAAAATCGGGGTGGTGAATGGTTTGGCGGTGATGGACCGTGGGAGTGCTTCCTTTGGAACCCCTACGGTTATATCCTGTACAGCAAGCCCAGGAAATGAGGGCATTGTAAATATCGAACATGAGGCCGGACTCAGTGGAGAGATCCATGACAAGGGTCTTCTCATTCTCGAAGGATACCTTCGTAAACATTACGCCCGTACCTTCCCGCTCTCCATATACGCTGGCATTGCCTTTGAGCAATCCTATGCAGAGGTGGACGGGGATAGTGCCTCCTCCAGTGAATTACTTGCCCTACTCTCAGCAATCGGGGAACTGCCCATCCGTCAGGACATCGCTGTGACCGGATCGGTCAACCAAATGGGATTGATCCAACCCGTCGGTGGTATCAATGAAAAGATTGAGGGATTCTTCCGAACCTGTTTGGCAACAGGGCTCACCGGAAAACAGGGGGTCATCATTCCGAAACAGAATGTACGCAACCTCATCCTTCCCTATGAGGTACTGAACGCCATCAAGGAAAAGCAATTCTTCATTTATCCGGTCAGCACCATTGATGAAGCGATGCAACTACTCACCGGAAGAAGTGTCGGGGTACGTAATCCTAAGGGCAACTGGAGTGCAGGCAATTTCAACTTCGATATCGAAGATAAGCTGAAACGAATGTATGTAGCGGTTACCTCAAACCGGGGCTAAGAAGCTACAAGCTACTCACATACCAACTACAGAGCATAATACCTGTGGCTACTGCCACATTCAGGGACCCCTTGGTCCCTCCCATCGGGAGAGTCAGCCTGCCAAGATAGGCTTCACTTGCCTTCAGTAAGGAAGGGCTGACTCCCAGTTCCTCCCCGCCGATGATTCCCACCCCTTCCCTTGGAAAGGGAAACAGCGAGAGATCTTTTCCGCCTGTCTCCAGAGCAAAGACAGGAAGCGATTGTATTCGCTGCAACACCACATCTTCGGGCAAAACCTCATGGTCCACTGTATCGATGCATCCCCTGCTGGTCTTTCTGGTACGCGGGTGGTCGAGCCTCGCACACCCTTCAATCAAGTAGATTTTCTGCACACCGAAGGAGTCTGCACTACGGAATATGGAACCAATATTATAGGGAGAGCGAATCCGGTCGAGTACCAGAATATGGGGAAGGACAAGACGAGCAGAAGCATCAAGCTGCCCCCTCTCATCGGTAAGATCCCAGTCAGAAGGGTCACTGTCCAAGACACCAAGCAGGAAGTAGTGAATATCCTCGAGAAGGATCGTCAAATCTCTTCCCTGGGCCAAGGTAACCTTGCTTGCCAAGGACAGCAGGTGTTCCCGCTCGGCTTTATCCAATACCTCAGCAAACTGCTTCTCCTCGAAGAGTGAGAGTAGTCCTCTCAGATAAGAGGTGTTCAACTCCTGTTCTTGTGACAATTGATGGAACAGACTTGCGCATTTTCTTACACAGGT
Source organism: Sphaerochaeta sp. (assembly GCA_018399495.1). Lineage (GTDB taxonomy): Bacteria > Spirochaetota > Spirochaetia > Sphaerochaetales > Sphaerochaetaceae > Sphaerochaeta. Next base: position 9,981 of record JAGYOG010000004.1, on the reverse strand, counting down.
CCGACTTTTCAAGCTTTTAAGTTTCTTCAGAGTGATCATCGCGTTCCTGTGCCTGGGTGGGAGCAACCAACAAGGCAAACTCCCCCTTGATCGATGGTTTTGCGGCAAGCACTTCCATCATCTGGGAGGCGTTTCCCTGTAGGAACTCCTCAAATTTCTTGGTCATCTCTCTTCCCAATACAAGCTGACGCTCACCATCGAGTTCAGCCAATTCAGCAAGCGTCTTGAGAATTCTATAGGGTGACTCATAGATAATGAACGCCTCTTTCCGGTTAAGCAATTCTTCCAGACGTTTCTTTCTTCTTCCCTTCTTCGGGCTGAGAAAGCCTTCGAACGTGAACGTCTTTCCTACATAGCCGGCAACACTGACAAGAGCCGATTGTGCCGAAACACCAGGAATGGGGACAACAGGGAATCCAGCCTGACGCACGGTACTGACCACGCGAGCTCCCGGGTCGCTGATACCCGGTGTCCCTGCGTCACTGACAAATGCGACATCCTTGCCTTCAGCGAGCAAGCCTACAATGCCCTTAGCTGAATTGATTTCATTATGTGCATGACAGGCGATCAAGCGCTTGCTGATCCCCCAATGGGTCAGTAGCTGTTGTGTATGCCTGGTATCTTCACAGGCAATCACCTCAACACTTTTAAGCGTCTCAACAGCCCTGTACGTAATATCTTCGAGGTTTCCAATGGGTGTTGCCACCATATACAAGGTACTCATGGATGCAGTCTACACGCTCTTAGTACCCCTTACAAGCCAATGAGGATGGTAGTATTGGCCAAAGGAGTTGGTATAATTTACCAAATTGGGTGGCAATGCAGCTAATATACAACGTTTTTTCATGGATAATTCCCATATTTTCAAAGTTGGCACGCCTTATGCACAATAGTCTACGTACAAACAAACGCAAATAACAGCCACCTAGTGGCGAAAGGAGACAATGATGCAGATGTTCAAAAGAATCGCCGATATCTTCAATTCCCACGTAAACAGTGCTTTGGATAAACTCGAAGATCCAGCAAAGATGATCAACCTGATGATCACTGAACTTGAGGAAACCCAGAGCAAAGCCCGCTCTTCAATGGCAGCAAGAAAAGCTGAGCAGGTAAGTCTGGAGCGTGAGAAGGCAGAATTGGAAAAGTCGCTTCTCCGCTGGGAAGATCGCGCCAAACTGGCTATCACCAATGGTAGGGAAGACCTTGCCCGTGAAGCATTGGTTGAGAAGACTAACGCAAAAGCACGAATCAAGCGTATCGAAGAGCTTGAAGCAAACCTGCAGACCATTCTTGCCAGCCAGAACAGCCAGCTTACCCAGATTGCCGACAAGCTCAAGGAAGTAAAGGATAAGCAACAGATTCTTGTCCAGAGAGCAAGAAGCGCCAAGGAGAAGAAGCAGGTTGCTGATACCTTGAAGAGCAGCGACAGTACGGACTTGGCCCGAAAGTTCAGTGAACTGGAGAGCAAGATTGAACGCATGGAAGCAGACGCAGAAATGGCCGGCTACCATGGGACCACCAGTGCAGCGGACGAATTCAGCAAAATGGAAAGTGAAAATGAAATTGATGCAGAGATGGAACAATTGAAGGCATCGATGAGCAAGAAGAAAGAGAAGGAGCAGAAGTAATGGACTACTACCACAGGACGCTCTACCGTGAGCGAAGAGGTATGATTCTGGGAGTCTTCCAGGGACTGGCAACATGGTCAGGGCTTCCCGTACTTCTGCTGAGAATCATAGGAATCATCCTACTTTTCTCTGTGGGGTTCGTCCCAATGGTAATCGCCTACCTGGGCACTGCCCTCATCCTCCCCTCACGATAGTTTTTTCATGACATAGATTGTATTTCTTCCTTGGGGCTGCTTCAAATGTCTGACTGAAAATCAGAAAGAGAAGCAGCTCATATTTTTTATATCTTGTTTTTAAATATAAATTTGACCAACACAGTGTGTATAGCGAATTTTTTGAATTATAGGTAAATCACCTTACAGCAGTTCTTGGTATTTTCTGTACAATCCCCTGAGCTGGTCATAGGTAAGGCCCAGGAGTTTAGCTGCCTCCCTCTGGTTTCCACCCGCCTGTTTCAAGGCTTCTGCAAGATAGGAGACATCGAGGGAAATACGAGCCTGTCCAAACTGTGACAAATCCAAGTGTTTCTGCTCTTCTGTGATGGGGCCTTCATCTCTCTTCATCTCTGGCGGAGTATAAGGATTATTAAAAGGATTGAAATCGAGCTGCATAATTTCTGGTGTATCACTACGATAGACAGCCCGCTCCACGACATTTTTCAATTCACGCACATTCCCAGGCCACGGATAGGATTGCAAGGAAGCTTCCACTTCCTCAGAGAAAAACGACATTTTCTCTCTCCCACACTCTAGAGCCATCTTGGATGCAAAGTAGGAGGCCAGCAACAGGATATCCTCACCCCGTTCTCGTAGCGGAGGAAGAAATAACACCTCAAAAGAGAGACGGTCTAGGAGGTCTTCCTTGAACTTACCCTCCTTGCATAGGGTAGGAAGATCAGCGTTGGTCGCCCCGATAATTTTTACATCCACCTCATGGGTAACAGAAGAGCCAACTCGCTCATATGTTCCGTATTCCACTACACGAAGGATCTTCTCTTGGACCTCCAGCGGGATGAGCCCGATTTCATCCAGGAAGAGCGTGCCTCCCTCAGCCTCTTCAAACCGCCCCTTTCGGGTCTTCTGGGCCCCGGTGAAAGCACCTTGCTCATGGCCGAAGAGTTCAGTCTCAATCAAGGTGGGAGGAAGCGCTGCACAGTTGACGGTTACCAAACTCTGCTGCCATCGAGGAGAGAGAAAGTGTAATCTTCTGGCTGCAATCTCCTTACCGCTTCCACGCTCCCCTACCAATAGGACAGAACGGTTCACGGTAGCAGCACGGCTTAGTTTGCTCTGAAAATCCAGAAAGACTTCGCTTTCGCCAAGTGGTTGCTGGTTGTATCCACCTCCCTGTGGGGATTCCATTCTGTGCTCCTTTATTGGTAAATTTTGCCATCCTTGGTATGATTTGCCAGAAACAGGGTATCATAGCTTAGCAGACAAGAAAAGCAGGGTAGCCCCAATCCTAGGTAAAATGACGATTTATCAGATTTTTCTTGGATATCTTGGAGTTGGCACGAATCGTGCAACTAGACTTATAGAAACAGAGGTGGTACTACTACCTAAGGAGAGAAACTATGGGAGTTTTTTCAAGATTCTTGGATATTGTGAATGCAAACATCAACTCGCTGCTGGATAAAGCAGAAGATCCCGAAAAGATGATCAAGTTGATGATGCAGGAGATGGAAGATACCCTAATTGAACTCAAGAGTTCCTGCGCTGCAAAAATGGCCAGCAGGGCAAAGACCGACCGTACCTATAAGGAAGCACTCAACTCTGTAGAGCGCTGGCAAAGCCGAGCAGAACTAGCCATCAGCAAGGGACGCGAAGATTTGGCACGGGAGGCACTACTTGAGAAGAAGCAGGCCAAAGCAACACTTGATCGCCTCAAAGAGGAACTTATTACTTATGATGAAGTAATCAAAACCGCAAAGAGTGAAATCAACCAGATTGAGGATAAGCTATCCACCGTGAAGCAAAAGTACCAAATAATGGTTGAGAGGGCGAAACGGGCAAAAGAAGAACAAGCTGCCCAGGAAACCCTCAGACGGGCCAGCGAAGGAAACACCCTCTACCACTTCAATGACATGGAAGAGAAGATAGACCGGATGCAGGCTGGCAACACCCTTAACCGCAATGGCTCTACCTTGGACGAAAAGTTCCGAGACCTCGAGGAGATGGATGACATCGATGCTGAGATCGAGGAATTGCGCAAAAACGCCGGCCTGTGAGCAAAGGGGTAAGACATGGAAGCAATCTGGATCTTAACCGTAATATTTACCTTCATCATAGCCGTATCTACCCTTGATCATCGGTACAACCTGAGAAAGAAGAAGATCGAGGCAGCCCTTCGGATGCGTGAGATGGAGATGGGATACCCACCTGGTACTTATAGCGACACAAAGTATAAAAAGCATAAGAAAGGTACTGCCTCTGAAGCCAGCTTTACCGAGTGGCGACAGGGTACCAACCGTGCAGAGCTGAAAAAAGGAATTGATGAGCTGCAGGAGCGGCTTGCAAACCTTGAGACGATTACAAAGAGCCGGAAAAACTCATCTGAAGGCTTTGAAGATAAGGAATGAAAGGAATGACTACTATGGCTACCAAACGATTGTACAGATCCCCTCGGGGAAAGATTTTCGGGGTTTGCACCGGTCTTGCTGAGTGGAGGGACCTCCCCCCAGACCCGGTCCGCCTGATTGTATTTCTTGTGGTACTGGCAACCGGAATATTTCCCGGAGCACTCATCTACCTGCTTGCTGCACTTATCATACCGATGAATCCTGAAGGCACTTACAACTCGACCATCTACACAGAAAGTACACCTGATACGAGTGAAGAGGAATTGAAGGCTGAGTATGAGCGGCTAAAGCGGAAAGTGGAAAAAATGGAAAGTGAGATGTTCAACAAGGAACGTGACTGGGACGACCGATTCCACCAAGGAAGCTGATATGCTGAAGGATACCAAGGCCAACAAAATTTTCTTGATCATCCTAGTGGTCATACTCGCTCTCTCCTTCTCCCTCTACAAGGGATGGGAGAAGCAGGGCATCGAACAGCGTAGAGATCAGCAGATAGACTTCCAGGGGGGAAACTCCTTGCAGGTATCAACCATCAGCAATGACATCATCATTGAGGTGGATGAGAGCCAAAAACAAGCCAGCATTTCCCTTGGAAAACATGACAATGAAGAGCTAAAAGTTTCTAAACGTGGTTCCCTGGTCACTGTTTCGGTCAGCCCGATCAAACGTTGGTTCCTTCGTTTCTTCTCCTACACCGCCTCCCCCTTGGTAATAATTCTTCCAAGTGAGAGCCTGGAGCGTTTGGAAGTGACTTCCACCAGTGGGGATATCACCCTGATGCACCCCTTGAAGACCAATACAACAAAGGTTTCTGGAGTAAGTGGCGAGGTTGACTTCCTCACGCTCGTGGCAGCTGAACATCTTCAGCTGCGCACTGTCAGCGGAGACATCTCTGGAAAAGAAGTCTCTGCCAATGGAGAGATAGATATCTCCTCAACAAGCGGTACGGTTGAGATCCAACAGGTTTCTGGACCAAAGACCGCCCTCAAGACAGTGAGTTCCAAGATTGAAGGAGAAATTCATCTTCCAGAACGTGGTTCTGTGGAAGCAAAGACCACAAGTGGAGCGATTGAATTGAACCTCCGATCAAGTGAGAATCTCAAGGTAAATGCGTCAACGGTCAGTGGTTCAATTGAATTCAACGACGATCGACAGACAGGAAATAGAGCAAGCCTACAGACGGGTGAAGGCATCAACCTTGTCAAACTTTCATCGGTAAGTGGGGAAATAGATTTGTTATATTAAACACTATATAGTGAATACAAATAGGCAGAATTCTAAAAACTCTGCCTATTTTTTTTGACATTTTTGGCAATATATCACATTTTTTCTTTTTTTGAGACAATTCCTACTGTACCATGAGTATACCATCATAACTGGAGGAGAAATCATGGGAACAAACCGAAAACCAATTTTGTTGCTTGCACTGTTCATCTTGCTCATCATCAGCTTGACTGGATGTGAAACGGTTCTTGCTATTCTGGAAACACCGCTCTTCCCCCAATATTTTACTGACGAGCAAGGGATTGCGTATGTATCGAATCCAGAACAAGTCTTTACGGTAAAAATTTCCGATCCGTTAATCTTGGAAATACCCATCACCCGATCTGGACACTATGAGTTCATCAATATGGAACACCCAGATATCCTCCTCTACATGGGTCTCTACAGCAAGAATATCAACAAGAAAGATATCATTGCCGAGAATATTATTGGGGACAAACCATTGGATAGAGTATCCGCCTATCTGGAAGCCGGTGAATCCTACTTGGTAGGCATCGGAACCTTGGCAGATAACCTGCTCGGTCGTTATGGTTACTTCCAGCTCAAGCAGGTCTCAGGCCCGACAAGTGTTGAACCTGTCTTGACGAAACCGGCAGAAACACCTGCTCCTAAGAAAATCGTCCCACTACCTGAAGAACAACCAACAATAGACATCCCTGCGCCGGAACCAATGGAAAGGCCTACCACATACATCTCCAACCCTAAAGAGCAGTTTTCTGCCACCGTGACTGATGACTTGGTCTTCGAAATTCCCATTGCACAATCGGGAATATATGATTTCATCAATCTCGATCACCCAGAAGTCCTGCTTTACATGGCTCTCTTCAGCATGGAAGAAGACAAGGATGATATCCTTGCAGAGAATGTTCTTGGCGACAACCCCCAAGATAGATTGACCTACTTCCTCGAAGGCGGGAAGACTTACCTGGTGGGAATCGGAGGTTTGGGAGGAAGCGAAGGCCGTGAGGCTCGTTTCCAACTCAAGCGGGTCATAGAAGACCCCCTCTCCACTGAAAAAGAACCCAGTGCAATCTACATACAAAATCCTGAAAAGCCATTCTCCGGTACCGTTGCCGAGACTTTCGTATTCGAGATTCCAGTATCCACCACAGGTACCTACGAATTCATCAATCTCGACCACCCGGAGATTTCACTCTATATGGCATTGTTCAGCATGGAGGAAGATGATCCACTCGCCCTCAATATTACAGGTGATGAACTGATGGATCGTCTTAGCGCAACACTGGTGGGAGGAGAGTCCTACTTGGTTGGAATCGGAGCCTTCGATGAAGAACATATCGGGACCGATGCCGAATTCCTGCTCCAGAGAGTCGAGCAAGAGATTACCCCTCCCCCTGCAACTGAACCGGTACCTGTGCCAACACCCGTTCAATTTGGGGAGATTCCGGAAGCCTCCAGTACAGCTACTGTTTCCTTCGAAGATCCTACGAATCCAGAGATCACCGCACGGGAGATGTCTCCTTTCCAGGACACATCCCAGGAAGCGAAGAATATTCTCTCTGGCTCGATCAGCGGAGTACTCACGAGAGAGAACAGTCCATACCTCCTAAAAGGTGGAGTTTCTGTAGCGAGCGGAGCTTCCTTGGTTGTTGAAGATGGAGTAATAATCCGTATGACACCAGGAAGCTTCTTGGAAGTCAAGGGAAATTTTGAGTCACAAGGCAAGCCTGGCTCTGAAGTCGTCTTTGTTGGCGAGAAATCTTCTGAACCTGGATCATGGGGAGGCCTATACTTCCTAGGGGATAGTACCGCAACGCTCCAGAGCACCCGCATCATTGGTGCAGGACAGCAAAATGTGGTACAGGGTGCATGGAGAACAGAGGCCATCATTGCTTCCGATAACGCTCAGGTCACAATCAGTGATAGCGAAATTGCAAATGGAAATGGAGGTGGTATCGGTCTGGGAAAACAAGCTAAGGCAAACATCAACAGTACTACATTCACCAACCTTTCCCTGCCCTTGAACCTCTATAATCTTACAGCCATACCACAGAGTATGACAGGGAATAGATTCTTGAATCTGAGTGAATATGGGGCAAGGGTACAGGACAGGGGCCTTGCGAAGGGCTCTCATGCAACGCTCAGGTATGTGAACAATCTCCCCTATATCTTTTCAGGAAACTTCACGATTGAAGCTGGAGCAACGTTGGATATAGAGCGATTTACCTCGCTGAAGTTCGCACGCGACAGCCAAATGATCGTGCGAGGCACGCTGAATGCGAGTGGACAAGCCTCTCACCCAGTCATATTCACCAGCTACTATGATGATGTGGGATTCGACACCAATAGTGATGGGGAGAACAGTGTGCCTTCCTCAGGAATCTGGGGAGGAATCCTCTTCGAAGGGGAAGCAGGAGGAACGCTGGAGTACGTGAGTATCCGCTATGCTGGAAGCCAGCGTGTCGCCTCCGGTAGCTGGAGAGAAGGAGCCGTCTTGATTGGAGGGTCTGCGAATCCTGTAATCAGGAACAGTGAAATCATCCAGAGCGCAAAAAGCGCCCTCACGCTTTTTGACAAGGCCAATCCCAGCATCACCCAAAACACATTCAAAGGATCCACGGTTCCTGTAGTAGTACAAAGTGCAGGTGCACTTGCTGCAAAATTAGCTGAAAACTCATACATCGACATGGAGAGAACAGTTGCTGAACTTACCATCCGTGGACTAAAGAGCAATACTTCTGCAACCCTGCAGAATTGGGACAACCTTCCGTATATTCTTGATTCGATGAATATCGAGCAGGGAGCAAAACTCACTATTGAGGCAGGCTCCACGCTTAAGTTCCGCACTGGCAACCAGTTGAACATTGAGGGAACACTCATCGGTAAGGGAAATGAGAATGCACCTATTACCTTTACCAGTTATCATCACGATATTGTGGGGGACAGCAACGGAGATGGAGAGGCAACGAAACCAGAGAATGGATCCTGGGCTGGATTAACCTTCATTGGAGAAGGAAACGGAGAGTTTGAGTATGCTCGCTTCTTCTATGCAGGAGCACAGAGAGTTGCAGGTGGAGGATGGAGAGAAGGATCAATTGTTGTGGGTGACAATGCAAGCATGACAATGGTCAGGAGTATCATAGCCAACAGCAACAACACAGCACTCCAATCCTTTGGAAAGGGTTCGCTCTCTGTCTCATCAAGCACCCTCAGCAATACTGATTGGGTACTGCGCGTTGCTGATTACACGGCAATGGACAATTCCTTGAGCAACAATACCTACAAGGATATTGTCCATGAGGGGATCAAGATTGATGCGAAGGAAATACCTTCTGGCTTGACGGTCAATATTATCAGTGAAGACTTCCTCCCTGTGGTTTCAAGCAACATGACAATCAGAAGTGGTGCCAAAGTCAATATACTTGGCATCCTGAAGATGCAAGGAGGAAGCGTCATCACCAATGAGGGTTCATTAAACATCGAGGGAACTGGAGGCACTCCATCCATCATCACCAGTTACAAGGATGATCTTGGAGGTGATACGAATGCTGACGATGGAGCTACAAAACCTACAGCAGGAGATTGGGTAGGAATTGTCTACAAATCTGGCTCTGGTGGCACCTTTGACTCTGGCAGTATCATGTACGCTGGCCAGCAATCTGTGGTTGATGGCGTCTGGAGAAATGCAGCCGTCATTACACTGGGCAATGCATCTCCCTTATTCAAGGATGGGGAAATAAGCCACAGCGAGGGAGACGGAATCTTGATTCTGGACCAATCCTCTCCAAGCCTTGGAAACCTTCGCTTCAGCGATATTGCTGGGGTTGATATCAACCGTTAAAATTACTTTGTATAATTGGGCTGCTACCTTGGAGGTGGCAGCCCCTCTTGTTTCTTCTTAACTTTCATAGCTTACTTACTTGCTATTCTTCCATATCTATAGGTAGCATACTGCTATCAAGGAGGCACCGTGGAACGAAGTGAACGCATCCTCTATGCTCTACTCATTGTACTCATCTGCTCCCTCATGCTTATAGCCATGATACTTGAGGGTCCGCTCACTGTCTTACAGAATACACTCCACCTGCAGACTCAGGCCGCTCGCCTGATCAGCGACTTCACGCTGCATGGAGTAGGAACTGCCATGTTCAATGCAGCCACGGTAGGACTGCTGGCAATGGTGCTTATCTTCCATGCGTCGGTAAGTCTCTCTGGTCCGACAGTTTCAGCAATATTGACCATGATGGGTTTCTCCTTCTTCGGTAATACATTGCTCAACAGCATCCCCCTCATAGCGGGAGTCTGGCTTGCAAGCAAGCTTGCGCGTAAGACCTTCGGTTCCTACAGTCTGATTGCCCTCTTTGGCACTGCTCTCGGGCCCTTAGTGACCTATCTTATGTTCTCAATAAACCTGAGCTTGTTTTTCTCTGTTCCTCTGGGAATCATTGCAGGCCTTGCTGCCGGGTTCATTCTTCCTGCGGTAGCAGGATCCATGCTACAACTCCATCAAGGCTACAACCTTTACAACAT
>JAGYOG010000039.1 GCA_018399495.1 Sphaerochaeta sp. | reverse complement strand
ATAAGAGGTAGGATATGTATTCAGAAATATTACAATTTCCGAAAGATTTTGCTTGGGGAACTGCAACAGCCAGTTATCAGATTGAAGGCGGGGTGAAAGAGGGTGGACGTGTTCCCTCCATCTGGGACACATTCAGTCATACTCCGCACAAGATTGAGGATGGGAAAACCGGTGATGTCGCAGTAGATCATTTTCATCGCTATCCAGAGGACATTGCGTTGATGAAACAACTCGGTCTTAAGCACTACCGATTCTCTCTTGCTTGGCCAAGGATCATAGTCGATGAAAAAGGTACCGTCGAGCCACATGGACTGGCCTTTTATGATCGTTTAATAGATGCACTTCTGGAAGCAGGGATTACCCCTTATGTGACACTCTACCACTGGGATTTGCCTCAGTATCTGCAGGATATTGGTGGTTGGGAGAATAGAAAAACGGTGGATGCATTCCTTCGCTATGCAGAGGTTGCGGTACGACATTTCTCTGACCGCGTAGAGAACTGGATGACGTTCAATGAACCTTGGGTTGCTTCCTTCTGTGGAAACCTTAATGGGGCCCATGCGCCAGGAAAGAAAGATGTCCCATCAGCATTGCAAGTGGCTCACCATATGTTGCTTGCACATGGGAAGGTAGTTCCCATCATTAGAAGTATCGCTCCCAAGGCAAGGGTTGGCATTGTGCAGAATCTTGCTTGGGTGGAGCCTGCAACCCAGAAGGATGCGGACATACTTGCTGCAACGCGCTGGGATGGGGCCTACAACCGTTGGTTCACTGACCCAATTTTCAAAGGGAGCTATCCCAAAGATATGGTGTCCTACTATGGTAGCCGTATGCCAGAGATGCAAGAAGGTGATTTGGAAGCGATGGCAACCCCCCTTGATTTCTTGGGAGTTAACTACTATACCCGTCGATTGGTCGCCCACGATTCCCAAGATCAATTCATTGAGGCAAAACAGACCTATCGGACGTATGCCCCTCGAGCGGAGTTTGAGGAGTTTGAGGTCTGGCCCGAAGGGCTGTACAAGGTACTGACATCCGTAAAAGAGAAGTATGGGGATATTCCCATCTATATCTCTGAAAATGGTACAACGCTTAAGGATACTCTCTCAGCAGATGGATGTGTGCATGATCCAGCAAGGGTAGCGTACTTGCATGACCATTTCGCTGCTGTCCATCAAGCCATTGCAGAAGGATGTGATGTAAGAGGATATTTTGTTTGGTCACTCTTGGATAACTACGAGTGGGGGTTTGGGTTCTCGAAGCGGTTCGGCATTGTCTATGTTGACTATGAGGATGATCTCAGACGCATACCCAAGGATAGTGCATATTTCCTTGCTGGTGTTGCCAGAACCAATGTAGTGAAGGTGCAGAGCCTATGATCACCAACCCCATTCTCCCAGGTTTCAATCCTGACCCTTCCATTCTTTGTGTCGACGGTGAGTTTTACATTGCTACCTCAACATTTGAATGGTTTCCAGGAATTGCTCTCTATCATTCATACGATTTAGAGCAGTGGGAGTTGGTTGGGCACGCCTTGGTCGATGAGCAACATGTGGACTTATCGCGTTTGCCTTCCGCCAAGGGGGTATGGGCTCCTTCACTCACGTATAATGATCAGGAGAAGCAATTCTATTTGGCATACTCCCTCATGTATTCACATAATGCACGATATTTTGATCTGGATAATTTTGTGGTTACCTCTCCCTCGATCACAGGTCCTTGGTCAACACCGACTTTTCTTCACGCAGTCGGATTTGACCCTTCCTTCCTGCATGATGAGGATGGAAGGAGCTATGTGGTTTGTTTGCAGTGGGAACTCAGGAATGGGGATGGCCGCCCCGACTCCATCGTTATACAGGAATATGACCGTAAGGAGCATGCACTTGTGGGCGAACTCCGTGAGATTTGGCGAGGGGGGACAAAACGAGGTTGTCTCGAGGGTCCACATCTCTACAAATATAACGGGTATTACTATCTTTTTACCGCAGAGGGAGGAACCGGTTATGGGCATTCGGTAACTATAGCTCGAAGCAAATCAGTTTGGGGGCCTTATGAAGGAGCTCCAAGCAATCCACTGCTCAGTGCAGCCTCAGATTTTGATGAGTCAAATAATGCTGAGTATTTGAAACCTCACAGGTTTAATCCAGATTCACCTCTTCAGAAGACCGGCCATGCTTCGCTGGTACACGTTGCTGAGGATTATTGGTATATAGCATTTCTCTGTAGTCGCCCCTTTGTTCCTGAACTTCGCAGTACCTTGGGGCGGGAATCCTCATTGGAACGGGTCTATTGGACAGAAGATGGTTGGCTTATGCTGGAGGATAACCAGAAGATTCCACGGTTGGAAATCGAATCTCCGCCTATTCACACCAAAAAAACAGTACTCCGCCCGCTTCCTGATTGTGCAACTACGTTATTTACAGAGCCCTTGCCGGAACACTTCATCACACCAAGATATCCCTTGGATCGTTTTGCTTCCCTATCCGAGCGACCAGGATTCCTGCGCTTAACAGGCAAGCAGTCCTTGTGTTCTCTTGATGTAGTGGCTTTTGTGGCAAGAAGAATGCAATCCCTCTCACTTGTGATCTCAACACAGGTTGAGTTCACTCCTGATGATTGGAGAGAGAGCGCTGGATTGGTTATCTATCATGATCATATGAATTACCGGTTTCTGCGCATCACCTATGACCAAGAGCAGAGCAATCCGGTCCTTATGATTACTTGCTTGACCAATGGAGTGAGAAAGGAACTCCGATGGGTTGAGCTCAAGAAGGCAATACCAATCCGTCTTGGTCTGGTAGTGCAAGAGCGGGTCTTGTGTTTCTACTGGGCAGAGGGTAGAGGAAAACCTTTATATGAAGAACAAACATGGCAAAAATATGAGAAGTCCTTTGATACATCTGAGCTTTCGGATGAGTTCAGTGAATATGGAGAGTTTACCGGAACATTCGTTGGTATGGCTTGCGAAGATTTCAGAATGCACCAAAAGGCAGCAGACTTTGCCTGGTTTGACTATCAGCATGGGAGTCTGGGGTAAAAAATCAAGAATCATTAATAAGAAGTATTGGGAATACCATTATGACTATATGGATATGTTGCCTCTCAATTGTAAATCAATCTTGGTATGGTGGCTTTCACAGGTTGAAATCTTGGTTTTCAATCTTATATAACTAGTTTTTATTGAAAATCGTTGGTTCTTCATTTTATACGAATCAGAAATAGTTAGTTCTTTGCTTCATTCAAGCTGATTGAATTTTTCCCTTTAGTGCTATCAGGATGCGTGTTTTGATACCGATCATTAATCCAGCTGAAGATAGGCCATATCTATTATTCCGAATCGATAGGATGGTATAGTGTTTACAGCAAGGACATGCACGAAAGGCAATGATTTTTCCAGTTTCTTTGCCTATATGGCCAACTGTTTCAGTTCTTCCTTTTGCTACAAAATCTTGTTGTTTGAAATTAAAGTTCAATTGTTCAGGCCCAAGAACCTTGAACCAGATTCTCTCTCTTCCATGTTGTTTCCTCCTTGTGAGGAAAACGAGCACCTTCCATTTCAAGGAATGGCATGTCAAAACATAGTACAAGTTCGGGCTTGATTTGCTTCAACATCTCTCGCTATCCAAGTAAAAATCTCTCAATCATTACTGCTGGAGTACTCTGACGAAGGAAGTATGGGTGGTCTCTTTTGGGAGTGGACTGTTTCCTTGGCATTACATCAGTGATTATGGGAGGAAGGGCAACAGTAAGCACAACCCTCTACAGGCTGATAAAAGGTACGCGCTTTGTTGAGAATCTTGAAGCAAGTGTAACAATACCCAAATCTCGTTGGTGTTCAAATGGTTGTAACTACTTCGGTGAACTTCATGATAGCAATATTCATTAATTTCAGTGTTCACACAATAGGTTTCCATAACATTCCTCCTAATATTTCCTTGGTAAGGTAGCTCAATAGTGTTTGTATTCTAGGGATTTGAATAGGAGTTACAAAATAAATCCAAACCTGTCTATGCCCGTACAAATGGAGTAATAATTAACTGAAGCAAAACCTCTGCTCCCGTACCTTTTATTGCAGGGAGGTGGTTAGTATGATAGGCTTTGATGCAAAAGGAACCATGACCATGGCAAGATTGGATAGACTCTCAGTAGAAGGTTTTAGGTCAATACGAAAACTTGATGCATTTTCGCTGACAAACACAAACCTTCTTATTGGGGCTAATGGATCAGGAAAAAGCAATTTTTTAGAACTTTTCAAATTTGTCAGGGCCTTTATGCAGCTTCCTCTCCCTGGTATACAGAATGCAGATATCAAGAAGTATGTGCTTGATGCTGGGACAGCAACAGACTTACTCCATAAGGGAAAACTAGTCTCTGAACAGATAAGCATCACCATGCATTTTGGTTTGAATGGGTATAAGCTATCATTGGTTCCAACGCAAGATGATTTGCTGCGTATTGAGAGTGAATTCATGTTTTACAGTGGCACTGGCAAATGGTATCCGCTTTATTCGGGTGATGGGTTCACACCAGGTTTACTGGCGAAGAAAGATACTCCAGGAGTACTGTCAGAACATGGTGTTGGATATTATATTTATACTTCAATCAAGAATTGGCAGATGTATCACTTCCATGATACGGGACGCCTTTCCCCTGCAAAACGAACCCAGGATTTGTTTGATACTGCCTATCTCCGCTTTGATGGTTCAAACATAGCCAGTTATCTTCACTACTTGAAACATGATCCATCAGGGGAAGCAGTATATAATGAGATTATTTCTGCAGTCCAATTGGTTGCTCCTTTTTTTGAAGACTTCACGTTGACACCGTTCTCAGATGACAAGATACGTTTGCTTTGGAAGCAGAAGGGAGTAGACTATCCGATGAAGCCACAGGCCCTTTCAGATGGGACGCTCCGCTTTATCTGCCTTGCTACAGTGCTCTTGCAGCCTAATCCTCCAGATACCATTCTCATTGATGAGCCTGAATTGGGGTTACATCCTTATGCGATCGCTGTTCTAGCAGAACTCATGAAGGCAAGAAGTAAAGATACTCAGCTTATTGTTGCGACACAGTCAGCAGAACTTATTAGCCAGTTTGAGCCTGAGGATGTCATTGTTTGTGACAGGCAAAATGGACAGTCCCATTTTACCCGAATTGCTAACGATTCGGTATCAGAATGGCTGAGATCATACTCTCTTGGAGATCTCTGGAAAAAACAAGTTCTTTCCGGAGGACCCGTACATGAGTAATATCTGTTGTATTGTAGAGGGGCAAACTGAGCAGACGTTTATTCGTGATGTTCTTGCTCCGTTTTTAGGAGATATGGATTGTTATCTCCAAGCACGACTTATTGGTTCTCCTGGTCATAAGGGTGGTTCTGTAACGTTTTCTCGGTTTGTACATGATGCTGAGATTCTCTTACGGCAGAATCACTATCACCATATTTCAACAATGCTGGATTATTTTCGGCTTGACACAGCTTGGCCTGGGATGGATATGCTTAGGCAAGCAACACATACAGGCAGGGTACTTGTTCCTTCAGATATCGAAGATATCCTAACAAGTGCTACTAAAGAGGCTCTAAACTGTTACTTTCCAGTTTTTGATGTGAATAATCGTTTTATCCCCTATTTTTCAATGCATGAATTTGAAGCATTGTTGTTCTCAGATATTTCAGCAATCGAAGCTATTCTTTCTCTGCCCGAGCATACATTAGATTCAACTATGTTGGTGTATGGAGATGATCCTGAGAAAATCAATACTAATCCTTCTAAAGCACCATCTATGATCCTTTCAAAAAAGCATACTTCATACAAAAAGATACTAGATGGGTGTAGGATTGCAAAATCCATAGGAATCCAGCGAATTCGCGAGAAATGTAACTGCTTCGATTCATGGGTTACTTCACTGTTGGAAGTTTCTTAGAAAGGTGTATATCGTTGCTATCATCTGATTTGGAACATATCTAGGTAACGGTCAAGAATGAACAGGTCATCCAGGTAGAGGCTTCGTCCCACGGGAGATGTCTTAATGCATCAACCTTGACTCAAAGCATGAGGAGGGGAGGTGCATACTGTACTGCCAGCCAGGAAACATGCTTTTCTTCCTGAGGGAAGAATATTTCAGTTGTTAAGTGGCCCTGATGGGTGTTACTCTCCTCACGCAGGAGAGGCTGGGCCTTTGGTCATGGACCTTTTCATAGACCAATTTATGACAAACAAAGCTCGAGATGCCAAGTTCGAATCTTGCATAAAGGAAAATTTTGCCTTCTACCCAATCTGGGTTTGGGAGGAGATGGAAATTTTCCTGGTACCACTGCTCAGTTGGGAAGAACTGAAAATATACATCGTGGAATCCGTGTGAAGAAATCTGAAACTAATTGAAGGGAAAGGCTCTGAATCGGTACCCTTGTATGTATTAATCAGAAATGATTATGTCTCAATGTTTCTATCGGGAATTTCTTTGCATAAGGACTATAGCTTCTGCAAACACGTGGGATATTGCTTGTTCAATCTACAGAGCATTTAATATCCTTGTTGGTATTGTAGCAGTAGTAATTTTAAGCAAAGCACTACCAGATTTTTTTACTCACAAAGAGTGTTGTTCCTATCGCCCCAGAGAAATCGCCGCCCTTTGCACGAATAATCTTTACACCTTTCCCATATGGTCGCCATTCATACAGATCAAGATATGATTGCAGTGGGGTGAAAAGATTTTCTCCTGCATTTGCAATCCCGCCACCTATAATGACAATTTCAGGATCAAGGACATTCACTAGGCTTGCAATCCCCACAGCAAGTTGTTTTATCATTCGAAGCCAATATTCAGTTGCAACTGGGTTCTTAGCAACATAATCTCGTTCCAGAGTAATGTAATCTGTATAGAGTCCATGAGTACGTTCAGCCAGTTGACAGTTGCCTACCAGATTATCTAAACCTCCAGGAATTCCCGTCAAGGCAAGTGGTCCGTCAGCATCAACACTAATATTTCCCAAATGACCAGCTCTTCCTATTTCTCCCTCGAGTATATGTCCATCTACTTTCATTGCACCACCCACTCCAGTGCCCAAGGTGAGCATCATGATGTTTTTAACATCACATAATGCAGGATCTTGCAGTTCGGCAATGAACGCTGCTTTTGCATCATTGATTACATAGGTATTCCCAGAGTATTCCAAAAGTTCTGCCCAGTTAAGTCCTTGGATTTCTGTAAGTCGTTGTGGCATGTGCCCAATTACTGAATAATCCCGCAAAGGAATTCCAGCAGAACACACTCCAATAGCGCTAGGCAAGTCTCCATAGGTTTCGCGTAGAAGGGAGAGATGTCGGTTCATCAATCTTTTCCAATCAAACCGGTTCATGTCACGTATTGTTTTTCCGTTCTCGTCCGGACAGAAAAACGTGTCGAGCACTTCTTGATTTTTATCTAGAACTGCACCCTTTAGGTTTGTTCCTCCCAAGTCAAATCCTACAACGTATGGTTTCATGATGGGTCTCTCCTTATAAAACATATCAGATATCATGTCTAATTGATATGTTATACTTTACAATATTGTATAAGTCTACTATTGTAAAGATGGAAGAGAGCAATTCTTATCTGATTACAAAGGAGTAAGGATAGAATGGAATTAGGTTATATTGCAGCGATTGAGACTTTATTAATTGATCTCAAAGAAACCAGTAAGAAACAAATTCAACAAGCTGTTGAGATTTGTTCTACCACCATTGAGAATAAGCGGGTGGTGAACTTGTTTGGAGCTGGACATAGTGCACTTCCTTGTATGGAGGCTTTTCCACGGATTGGTTCATTTGTAGGGTTTCATCAGATTACTGAGCCTGTGTTAGGGTTTAATGGGTTTGTTGTTGGCAAAGGTGGGCAACGACAGATGTCATTCATAGAGCAAACCACAGGATATGCTGCACATATTTTTAAAAATTATCGTTTTACTGATAAGGATTCTTTGATTATCTTCTCTCACTCAGGAATCAATGCACTCCCAGTTGAAATGGCAGAAGAAGCCCACCGTATTGGGATGCCCACTATTGGGGTACTGTCTTTAGCGCATGCTCGATCTCAAACCTCCAAAGCTCCCTCTGGAAAAAGATTGGATGAAGTTGTTACTTGTGTAATCGACACTACTGTCCCAGCACATGATGCAGTTGTAGATATTGGTGATGGTGTGTTAAGTGGAGGAGCCTCCACTGTAATTTCTATGATCATCATGGATACCATTGTTACTGAATGTGCCCTCACACTAAGGAAACGGGGATATCCGTTAATGATGTATCCTAGCCATAATGTCTCACAGAATCTTGAGGCAATGCTGGATCAGGAAGAGGCTGTTTTTACACAATACAAAAATTTAATATCACAGCTATAACAGCTGTAGGAGGATGCTATGAAATTTTGGTTAGCTACGGCAAATCTTGAAGAAGCAGAGGAATTACTACCCTACGGATTCTTTGCTGGAATCATTACCAATCCCACAGTTGTGGCAAAAGAGCAAGAAGACCCACGCCTGCTATTTTCTCGGCTCTGTCCTTTGGTAGACAGATTGTATTATCAAGTAGCTGATGGATCCTATGAAGATATGCTGAGAGAAGCAGAAATTATGGTTAATGTGGATCCTCAGAAAGTACGACCCAAAATACCTGCAACTCCTAATGGTCTTAAGGTAATTCGTACATTTGCCGACCAAGGAATTGAACCGATGGCAACAGTTGTCCCAACTGCTCCTCTTATGGTGCTTGCCATTGCTGCAGGAGCCATTGCTATTGCTCCCTACAGCAGAGAAGTACAGAAAATTGGAATAGCAACAAAGGTTGAGGAGATCTTCCGCCTACAACGAATCATTGATGCACAACATCTTGCTGTGGATATTTGTACAGGCATATACGAATTTGCAGACATCAGCTACTATGCAGAACACGGAATCGCCTCAGGCTTTATCTTCCCTAAAGAAGTACGTGCTTTCATGCAGCAGCACCCCATGGTTGAATCTTCATGTAGGGCGTATGATATTGACAATGCGTTCCTGCAGACATTTCTTACTCCATGAGAAGGTGATAGTAGATGCCAAAGGCAAGAACAAAAAGAATAGAGGAAATAAAGCAGAAGCTTATTGAGCGGCTTCAGTCAGGATACTTCATAGGCGGAGATCGATTCTTCTCAAATCGGCACATCGCAAACCAGTATTCTGTTAGTTATATGACAGCTCACCAGTTGCTTAAGGAACTTGAGGAAGAAGGCTACCTGGAAAGAAAAGAGCAATCGGGGTCGTTTGTTTCAGGGGCCCGAGCAATAGTTTCAGGAGTTGCAATATATGCTCCTGATCGTATTCATGACCCCAATAGTTATAGCCACTATCTTTTCTCTTTGGTGTCCAATCGGTTGGATGCGCTTGCAATTCCTTATGAAGTAGTGGTTTCAGATTGTACTACTCAATTGGATTCTTCACGGTATCCAGTTATGATTGATCTCCCTTGTTTGCAAGATCAACTCTATGCAAACGATATGTTTGGATTGTTCTTGAATGATAAGCCAGCACCTGGGTTATCCTCTGTCTGGGTTGATAGTGTGTATTGTGATAATTACTCAGGCGGAGTAGCCGCTGCTGAACTATTTCATACCCTGCTTCCAGGAGTACCAACGGCAGTGTTTGCAGGTCCTCAAGATGATTGGCGGAGTCGCGCAAGAATTGAAGGATATCTCTCTATCCAAAAGAATGCTTCTATCCTATCTGCCAATACTTGGCATGAGGATGTTGCTCGTGTGCAAATACCACAGTTGTTTAAGTCAATACCTGAAGCTGTTTTTTGTTGTAATGACAAGCTGGCGGCTGCTCTGACTACGTATTGCAAAGAACAGGATAAGCAAGTGCCTTATATCATTGGATTTGACAATCTTCCTGTTTCTGAGTCAATGGGATTCTCAACTATTGCGGTACCTTGGAATGCATTGGTTGACGCTGTTGTTTCCTGCATTCAACTACGACTTCAGCATCGTGGTGGGCCCACTCGTCAAATAGTTGTCTCCTCAAAACCTGTCTTGC
Organism: Sphaerochaeta sp.; assembly: GCA_018399495.1. Lineage (GTDB taxonomy): Bacteria > Spirochaetota > Spirochaetia > Sphaerochaetales > Sphaerochaetaceae > Sphaerochaeta. The sequence goes on along the minus strand of JAGYOG010000039.1, from coordinate 10,457 downwards.
GGGGTTCTCTGTTCACATTGTATCAGAATCACTAGAGGCCTCCTGGCAGTATTCATAGATATCTTGCAAAAAATATTGACAGTACAAAAAATACCGCCTATACTTTATTTGAATCAAATGTTACATACATTTGAAATATATCGGAGGTATAAGATGATTAAAACACGTGATATCGCCCAGATGATAGACCATTCGTTATTGCGGCCGAACCTTACTACTCAACAAATACGTGATGGACTGGAACTCGCCAAGGAGTATCAGACCGTATCTGTATGTGTGCATCCCTGTGATGTCCCTCTGGCGTGTGAGATTCTTGGGTCTACTGGCGTAAAGGTCACCACAGTAATAGGCTTTCCTCATGGTGCACACACTACTGCCACCAAGGTATTTGAAGCAAAGGAAGCATTGGCCGATGGGGCCGTAGAGTTGGATATGGTACTGAATATTGGCCGTTTGCTAAGTGGGGAATATGAGTATATCAAGCAGGAAATTGCTGAAGTTGTTGCTGTTTCCCATGAGAAAGGCGCACTGGTAAAAGTTATCTTTGAGAATTGCTACCTTACCGATGAGCTGATTGTAAAAGCATGCCAGTTTTCTGAAGAAGCTGGAGCTGATTTTGTGAAAACATCAACGGGGTTTGGGACATCTGGGGCTACCCTGCATGATCTAGCCCTTATGCGAAAGAGTTGTAGCAAAAAGGTGCAAGTAAAGGCCGCTGGCGGAGTTAGGACACTCGATGCTGCGTTGGATGTACGTAGAGTAGGTGTAGTACGATTTGGAGCAACGGCAACCAAAGCTATTCTTGATGAATGTAAAAATCGAGAAGAGAACGGCACGTTGGTTGAATAATTACAATGGAAAGACCAATGAAAAAAACGAAACAACAATTACAGAACTGCTTTGATTTACTTGGTCTCTCAAGTATGCAAGAACAACCATCCCTACGTATCACGTATGTACTTGAGGAGTGGGGAGATGAGTATTGCTTGCCTGATGACTTCTCAGATCTCACTACTGCAAGAAAACTGGAAGTTTGTATTGATACCATCTTGTACATTCGGAAAATCGGGGTCTTCCCCTTCTATACTGCCCGTTTGATTGCCTTGTTCTTTCTGCAAGAGCACTCGGAAGATTCTTTTCTTCAAGAAATCGTGGCGTTTGTTGCTCAAGTAGGGATATTCCATGCGCTTCATCATTATACAAAGCTTGATCGTGAAGTAGATATCACGCAACTGATCTGTGAGCAGTATGTATCTCTCAAAGATGGTACGCCAATTCCTGTAGATCATCACTATGTGATGAAGATAAAAGAAGCCTATACGAAGGCTTTCAAAGCAGAAGTTGATTTCCATGGTTGCAGTCAATGTGTGTTGCTTGGGCTTGGAGCTACGTTCAAGGATGTCCCCCAAAACGTATTCAAGTCTGCAACTTCACTTTCCGGTGGAATTGCTCAATGTGGAGATGGTGCATGTGGTGCCTATAGTGGGGCAATTATGTATATGGGGCTCTTCATGGGTCGAAGTTTAGAACAGCTTGGAGGCGATAAGACCGATCAATATCACTCTTTTTCGATGGCCCAACGTCTCCATGACAAGTTTGTTGAAACGTATGGTGGCGTACGTGGAATGGATGTCCATAAAGCTTTGTTTAAAACATGGTATTTCTTAAGAGATCCTATTCAGAAACAGGCTTTTTCCACTGCTGGAGCGCATGAATTAGGATGTCCTAGTGTTGTTGGTAATGCTGCTCGCTGGGCAGCTGAGATTTTGTTGGAGGAAAAACTGGTTTAAGGATCAGCAAAAACAACAAGTATCACAAGGAGGTTTGTGATGAAAAAGATCGTATGGTTCGTAAGTATTTTGGTATTGCTTCTTACCCTACCTTTGTTTGGTGCAGGGGTTGAGGAACAGAAGACAGGAGCCAAAGCGAAAGAGGATGTGGTAATCGGTTTCTCGTTCCCTACGCTTCGTGAAGAGCGTTGGGCTATCGAGAAAGATATTGCCATCGAGTATGCAAAGGAAATTGGTATTACCCTGATTGTCCAGGACGCCAATACTGATGTCAATGTGCAGAATCAGCAGATTGACAACCTTATTACACAAGGTGTTGATTGTTTGATTGTTGGGCCACAAGATGTAAATGCCTGTTCAGCAGGCTTGGATGCTGCTGAAGAAGCAGGTATTCCAGTTATTTCTTATCTACGGTTGATCAACAATCCAGGACTGACGATGTTTGTCGGAAATGATTTTGTGTTGGTTGGCGAGGACATGGCTAAATGTGCCGTGGAAGCAGTGCCTAAAGGTAAGTATGTCATCATTGCCGGTGATTCAGGAGATAACGTTTCTTACCAGCTTAAGGAAGGTTTCTACAATATCATCCAACCCAAGATTGATAGTGGAGACATTAAGGTAGTGTTTGAGCAGCACATTGATACTTGGGCTGCAGAGAGAGCCATGGCAAACATGGAAAATGCATTGACGAATCATAACAATGATATCCAAGCAGTGTTGGTTGAAAACGATACCATGGCAGGAGCATGTATCCAGGCTTTGAAAGCACAGAGATTAGCTGGCAAGGTATACGTTACTGGTATGGATGGAGATCTTGCGGCTTTACAGAGAATTGCAGAAGGTACCCAAAGCATGACAATGCTCTTTGAGCATGATGTAATTGCAAGAGCAGCTGTTGATGCTGCTGTTGATGTTGCGATGGGTATCGACCATAAAGCAGTCAATGGTAGTGTAACAGCAGGAGGTGAAGAAGTGCCAGCTGTACTGCTTTCTGCAAGTAAGATAACCCCAGATTCACTTTTTGAGATTGTGATAGGGAAGAACTTACAGAGCATGGAAGATGTGTACAAAAACGTTCCCAAATCCCAATGGCCATCTAAGTAAAACAAAAACAATGAATCATGATTGAGAGCCGTCATAGTCGGCGGCTCTCATCATGAACAGTAAAGATGAGGAAACTATTGTGAACGAAAAAGACTTTCTTGTTTTTGAAAACATCACAAAGTATTTTTCTAGTGTGAAGGTTCTTGACCAGGTGAATTGCACTATTAAAAAAGGTGAGGTTCATGCTTTGGTTGGTGAGAATGGTGCTGGTAAGTCAACACTTGTAAAGATATTGGCAGGAGTGTATCCAACACCAGAATACTCCGGAACTATATATTTGGAAGGAAATCCCTGTGATTTCAAGAATATCCGTCATGCTGAGGAAGCAGGGGTATGTATAATTTACCAGGAATTAGAGCTAATTCCTTCAATGTCTGTTTCAGAGAATATATTCCTTGGGTATGAGCCCAAGAACCACGGGATAATTGATCATGACAGAATGTATCGTGATGCAGCTATATTACTCGATCAGTTGAATGCTGCTACGATTCACCCGGAAACCCTTGTGGAGCGTTTAAGTGTTGGTAAGCAACAGATTGTGGCAATATGTAGGGCCCTCTCAAAGCATGCAAAGATTATTATCTTTGATGAGCCTACCTCAGCTCTTTCCGATTCCGAAGTTAATATTCTTTTTTCAATAATTAGAAACCTTAAGGAGCAGGGTGTAACCTGCATCTATATATCTCATAAACTAAACAGAATATTGGAAATCAGTGAATCCATCACGGTTTTACGGGATGGAAAGAGTATCATCAGCGGTCCCAGAGACGATTTTGATGAACAAGCACTGATTACCCACATGGTAGGTCGTGAACTGGAGAAGAAATACCCACGATGTTCCCATACTGCGGGAGATGTAGTGTTGGAAGTACGGGATTTTACGGTCATCGATCCATCCATCCCCAAAACATTGGTCGATCATGTAAGTTTTTCTGTTCGTACAGGAGAAATCCTTGGGTTTGCAGGCCTCATGGGAGCAGGGCGTACCGAACTGTTTATGGCTCTTTTTGGCGCCTACGATGATTATGATATTACAGGTGAAGTATATCTGAATGGAACGTTGCTTTCTATTAAAACACCAAGAGATGCAATAAAACGGGGTATTGGACTTGTTGTTGAAAATCGGAAGGAACATGGATTGGTTTCGTGTATGCATATTATTAATAATTCCATCTTGGCCAATATTCCTAATATGGTATCTTCCTTTGGCACAATCGATGAGAATCTTGCTATAAAACAAACTGAAACGTATGCACAAGAGTTTTCACTTAGATACTCCTCACTCGAACAGTTGGTGGGCAGTCTTAGTGGAGGTAACCAACAAAAGGTGGTTATCTCCAAATCTCTGATGCCTAATCCAACGGTTTTGATCATGGATGAACCTACACGTGGTATTGATGTGAAGGCGAAATTCGATATTTACAACATCATGAATAAGCTCATCGACGAAGGGGTGGCAATTGTTATGGTCTCTTCCGAATTACCTGAGATATTGGGTATGTCTGATCGTATTATGGTCATGTGTGAAGGGAAACTGACAGGTGAAGTATTTTATCATGATGCTACACAAGAAAAAATCATGGAGTATGCAACAAAAATCAAGGAGTAATGCATGAAGGAGCAAAAGACACCTCTCCTCAATAGAATACATATTGAGAGCTTGGGAATTAGATCATTCGCTATGGTAGGAGCATTGATTATTATCTGGGTGCTCTTCACGATTCTTACTGACGGTACATTCATTTCGGTAAGGAATCTCTCTAATCTGTTCCGTCTTACCGGTATCATGGGGATCCTGGTTATTGGCATGGTGGGTTGCCTTGTCTCAGGAGTGTTTGACCTTTCCATTGGATCGGTTGTTGGCTTGACTGGAGCAATCACTGGGATATTACTCGAACAGATGGGTATGCACTATCTTGTTGCGTTTTCAATTTCATTATTGGTAGGTGTAGCTATTGGTGTTTGGCAAGGGTTTTGGATTGCATATCGAGGTGTACCAGCGTTTATTGTAACATTGGGCGGAATGATGATCTTCCGCGGAATAACCGTTTTGGTTACCAATGGCTGTTCAATCCCCATCTCCAATAGGCCTTTTGCTGTATTCGGCCAAGGTTATATGCCGCAATGGCTAAATATTGTGATTGGGGTGTTTGGTGTTATTGCTTTCATCCTTTTTGACCAACAACATAGAAATAAGCGAAAATCGTATAATTTTGCATTACAGTCTTCACTTCTTATGATGCTCAAATACATAGCAATGCTGGTAATTGTTGCAGTCTTTGTGTTTAGTTTGAATTCATACCAAGGTATTCCTTATTCGGTCGTTATTCTCATTATTTTTTATCTGCTTTTTGCTTTCATTTACAACAAGACACAATATGGCCGTTATGTGTATGCAGTGGGTGGGAATCAAGTAGCAGCTAAACTCTCAGGTATAGACATCAAGAAAATCTATATGAAGGTGTTTATTATTATGGGATTGCTATCTGCTTTGGCAGGAAACCTTCTTACTTCACGTTTGGCTACAGCCACGCCAAATGCAGGAAATGGTTTCGAGCTTGATACCATTGCTTCATGCGTTATCGGTGGAATTAGTCTTGCTGGTGGAAGGGGAGCCTTGTTTGGTGCAATTGTTGGTACTTTGGTTATGACGAGCTTGGAGAATGGTATGAGTCTGATGAATATGACTGCTGCTTGGCAGGATGTTGTAAAAGGTCTGATTCTCCTCTCAGCTGTCTGGTTCGATGTAGCAAACAAGAAAAAGTGAGGAGAGCTATGTTGAAAAAAGATCGATTGCTTCAGATACGAAATACGTATGAAAAAATTCTCTTACATGATATCGCTCCTTTCTGGTTGGATTATTCTTTGGACAAGGAGGCAGGTGGATATTTGAACTATCTCGACCGGGATGGGAGTGTCTTATCAACAGACAAGGATGTATGGCTACAGAATCGTGGAATATGGTTTTTCTCGAAGATGTACCAAGAAATTGAGCAAAAACAAGAATACTTGGAAGCAGCAACATTAGGATATCAGTTCGTCAAAGAACATTGTTTTGATTCAGATGGAAGTATGTTTTTTCAAGTTGACCGAATTGGTAATAAGCTGAGAAAACGCAGATACTGGTATACAGAAACTTTTGGTGTATTGGGATTAAGTGAATACGCAAGAGCTACTCAGAATACAGAAGCGGAACACCTTGCTTCGCGCACCTATGACGTTATTACTGACCTGTATTATCACCCTCAGAAACGGGATTCAAAGGTGTTTACGGAGACAAGGCAAGCAAAATCATTGGCAACGCCGATGCTGTTGATGTCAACAACCCAGGTGATGCGTCAACTCAAAACCAATGGTACTGACGAGAAACTCTATGACCAAGTGATCACCTCCTGTCTTGAAGAAATACGTTCAAATTTTCTCCATCGTGAACATCAAGTCTTGTTGGAAATGGTTGCTCATGACGGTAGCATTCTTGATACCCCTGAGGGGAGAACCATCAATCCTGGGCATGCTATTGAGACTTCTTGGTTTATGATGCACGAGGGGCTCCATAGAGGAGATAGGATGTTGGTGGAAGAAGCACTGCAGATACTCATGTGGTCATTGCATCGCGGATGGGATGAAACATATGGAGGACTTTTTTCATTTGTAGACCTTTCTGATAAACCTTCAGACCATGTGGAATGGGATATGAAATATTGGTGGCCACATACGGAGGCTATGTATGCGTTGCTTCTGGCATATGTGATTACTAAAGAGGACATGTACTTAGCATGGTATGATGATGTGCATGCTTGGACATTGGCCCACTTCCCAGACTATGAGTTCGGTGAATGGTATGGCTATTTACATAGAGATGGATCGGTGAGCCTCCCAAACAAGGGATCTCATTGGAAGGGAACGCTTCACATACCGCGATTACTAATCCAGGGAATTCAGTTGATTGATTCCTGTCTGAGTAATACGTTCTCTGTGCTGTCGGTATAGTTGTTTTTCATTGATGAATACGTTTTTTTATGATATGAATCAGTATGCCAAGGAATATTCATGGTATCTTCAATCTAGTACATGAAAAGGAGGGCAGTATTTGGTTACTATTGAAAAAGAGAATACGAGTAATACGGTGAAAGCAAGCCCAATTTTTTCTTATGCTTTAGACAAGATGCAGGAGAATCCGCTGTATGCTCAGTTGATACTGATTATAAAACAGTGTATTCATTCAGGCCAGCTGAACACCGGAGATGCATTGCCGCCCGAATCCGAATTGTGTGAGGTCTTTGATGTTAGTCGTTCAACGGTTCGTCAAGCACTTTCTAGTTTGGAAAAGGAAGGTTTGGTGTATCGACGAAGAGGATTAGGTACCTTTGTGGCTAATCCGAAAGTAAAGAAGAATGTAAGTACTCTCTATAGTTTCACAGCCCAGACCAACATGGTAGGTATGGTGCCAAGTTCTACAGTACTAAAATTTTCCATTATTGATGCTGATTCAGATTTAAGGCAGCTATTCCAAACTACTATTCTTCAATTTAAAGTGTACGAAATTTATCGTATTAGGAAAGCAGATGGCATTCCGTTGATTCTTGAAAGAACCTATATACCCTATGCTATCTGCCCTGTGTTGACTGCAAAACGGTTGGAGAACGAATCGCTTTATACCATTCTTCACTCAGAATGTGGTGTTATACCTCATCATGGGTTGGAATCATATGAGGTTATCCAAATTGAAAAGCCTGACGCTGAATTGTTGGAGTGTTCTGTAGGAACATTAGCTTTTTCTGTAGAGCGTGTGGCGGCATTGGAAAATGGTGAAGTATATGAAATTACAAGATCGGTAGTGCGAGGTGACCGGTGCAAATTTGAAGTACCACTTTTTAATGAAATTGCAAAACCCTATCGGCAATTCAAGTAGTCTTATAGATTACAAGTTGATGTGAAGAACACTTCTCAATTCTTAAAGGTTTCTATTCCTATACATCTCCCCCATATTTGATTGGACTGGTATATAATCATCATATGCCCCTTTGAAAACACTCTTGCCGTGCATCAGCCTTCTTCTTATGGTATGCTATCTGGGATTGTAAGGAGGGAGCATGAGACTGAACATCAAGGAATACGGTGCTATTGGGGATGGTTGTACACTTACCACCAAGGAAATTCAGCAAGCAATCGATGATGCTGCAAAGCAAGCTGCAACTGTGATTGTCCCTCCTGGGACATATCTCTGTGGATCTCTTTTTCTGAAAAAAGGGATGGCTCTGGAGCTGCAAAAGGGAGCTGTCTTACTCGGTTCAACATGCCTTGATGATTACGTAATTGCCGATACCAGATTTGAAGGCAGAACTTGTCAATGGCCACTTGCGTTGCTCAATGCACAAGATATCGAAGGTGTTCATGTATATGGGGAAGGTATACTTGATGGAAATGGCATTCCATTCTATACAGATTTCTGGGGAAACCCAGCATGAAGCAGTCTTGAGTGAGGTGATGTTTCCTCCTTATACAATGTGGCATGTGCGTACCAACAACTATAAGTATCTTTATTATCAAAATGGTGGATTTGAACAACTTTTTAATGTCGAGGATGATCCAAAAGAATTGAAGAATCTTGCCTCCGACCCTGCTTACACTGATGTTAAGCAAGAGATGAAACAGTGGGCCGAGACCTATATCCAGGAACAAGGAGGGGAAGAGTTTCATCTAGACGCAGAGAATCATCTAAGAAGTGAGCCTTACCAAGCACATAAGGAGTCCCCAGAGCGACCCTTTTCCAGGATGCCATGGGCTCTACGAGTACCTCCAGTAGTATGCGAAAAGCCAACCCCTTTGTTTTGGGATAAGCATTCCGATTGGTTGGATAAGATACAAGAGTAGAAAAGCGTAACAATTCAGAGTTTTTTCTTGTCTCATTACATGGTTTCCCCTATGCTTTGCCTAAGGGGGGAACCAGTTATGATGTTATTGCATACATGTGATCGCTGTACTCAGGAAGCGGACCATCATATTGAGAAAGCTGATAAAAAGGTGTTGCATCTCTGTTGGGATTGTTACAATGCCTATCTTTGTGAACGGATGGGGTTGGATGTTACCAAATATGCTCATCCAAAGACCATTGCAGTGGATGGGCAGCGTTTCAAGGTAAAGGCAGAGGTTTATGAGGACGGGGTTACCTACTATGCCTACAAAGGGAAGGGAAATGCACTAAAGACCATCTCCTTCATGGCTCCCTTGGAGATGGATGGTAAAACTGCCATGGAGGAACTCAAGGAGCGAGTGAGCAGATTTCTGATTACCCCAACCTTGATAAACGAGTTCTTCCTTGCTCCCATGGGAGTGTTTGGCATCGAGTATGATGAAGATGCTCTCGATGAGATGGTCTTTATCATTGATGGTGAGCGATATGATAGTGAAGATTTCCTTGAGCTGTTGCAGGATTATCGTGGAAGCAATTTCATCTATCTAACTGAATCGAGGCTCCCCCCACCTGATGCCCAGTTCTTTGGGCGTGAGGATCAGTAAGTTCAAATACAAAGAGAAAGATAACCATCGATGGGGTAACCAATGCAAATAGGATGTACGAAGAAACTCGCAGAATACCTGAGGATACAGACAGCCCCGGCAGATACAGCAATTGATCCACTCTTTTCGTGGAGTGCCAATATGATTATGGTAAACCATAGAAGAACGATTGTGGTAAGCAATGATGCCTCCCGCTATGCGTTCATTCTCTATGGCATCAAACGAGGCGATGTGAAAAATATCGAGACTTTGATCCTTGAGGGCGTGAGAGCCTGCCTTGAGACCATGTGTTTCGCTCCAACTATCATCGATCAGTACCTGCAGGATTGTGGAGAAGGTATCACGTTTAGTAAGACTGCAAATCGTTCGGTAGTTGCAGGGCTGAACAATGTCTGTGCTCGTACCCACTTCTTTTTTGACCGGTACTCAACCGAGGTATTACTGCAAAAGCAGATGATCCGACATCTCAATATGGACTATCTTACTGTAAAGACCCCAGAAGGAAGCGACTATGTTAATATTTCCGAAAAATTCTCCAGTGATATTGAGCGGAAATATGGGCAACCTCTCTTTCGATGCAAGGCTGCTGTCTTTGACGTAGATCTGGAGATTGATAGTACCTGTCGCCGTCGCGTTGTCGTTCCCCTTAATTGTACATTCCGTGAGTTCCATGATGTGTTGCAGACACTGTTTGGCTGGTGGAATCGACACCTGCATGATTTTTGGATAGAGCGACATCCCAACGGAAGACTGAAATATACATTGACCGGTTTCCCCAGGGAGTTTGAAGAGGAAGGGGAGACTACAAAGGATGACAGCTTGGTATTCCTTCATGAGATATTTCCGCAGTACAGGGAAATTATCTACAACTATGACTTTGGCGATTTTTGGATAGCCCATATCCGTCTCCATGAAATTATTGATGACTACGATAAGAATTATGCCGTTTGTCTGGACTGGGAGGGGGAAGCTCCACCAGAGGATGTAGGGGGGCGGTATGGATATGCTGAGTTGTTGAGAATACTGAATAACCCAGAAGATCCT
>JAGYOG010000038.1 GCA_018399495.1 Sphaerochaeta sp. | reverse complement strand
AGCCGTAGAGCCTGCGAAATCGTGGAAGCCCAAGGTCGAGAGCCAGCCTCCTCCCCAGATCCAATGGCCACTGATGGGATATATTACTGCACTGATCACGATGGAATACAAGCAGTAAGAGGAAAACTTGGTCCGCTCTGCCATTGCTCCACTCACGATAGTGGCTGCAGTGGCACAGAATACTGTCTGGAAGATCAGGAACGCTGCGGTGGGGATATTTGAGTCGTATGAACCACGGACAAACAAATCAAGGGACCCTATAAAGGGATTGCTTCCCCCGAACATCAATGAGAATCCAAGAATCCAGAACACTGCACTTCCCAGACTGAAGTCCATCAGGTTCTTCATGATGATATTCCCTGCATTTTTCGCCCTGGTGAAACCAGTCTCAACCATGGCAAATCCGGCCTGCATGAAAAACACCAATACAGCGCCCAACAACACCCACAAGGTGTCTACCGATACAAACATACGCTACCCCCTAAAAATGCCGAAAGGGTGCACGATGGAAATCCACCGTACACCCTTGTACGCCTGTCCAACGGACAGCACAACGAAGAAAGGGCGATGCGGATTACTCCACATCGCCCTTGACGTTTGACCCTTTATAGCGAATTACCACCAACGCTGTCAAGCACTTCTAGAGGGAAAGATTCAAGCAGGTAAGTTTTGGGTGTACAAAAACCCCATCCTTCCTGACCAGCTCCCCATCGAAGTACATCTCTCCCCCGCCATACTCACTCCTCTGGATCTGCACCAAATCCCAGTGAACTGCTGACTTGTTCCCGTTGTCACAATCTTCATAGGCATTCCCCGGGGTAAAGTGGATTGAGCCATAGATTTTCTCATCAAACAGGATATTATCCATCGGGTTCATGATTCCGGGATTGCATCCAAGTGCAAACTCCCCGATGTAACGCGCTCCTTCATCGATATCAAGGATTTCATTGATCAAGGCATCGTCATCACTGTGTGCATCAACAATCTTGCCTTCCTTGAAGGTGAAACTGACATCCTTGAACTGATGCCCATGGTAGGTGCTCGCAGTATTGTAGGCAATCGTTCCATTCACTGAATCCTTGATCGGGCAGGAATATATCTCTCCATCGGGGATGTTCATCTCCCCGGCACAAGGAATCCAGCCCATACCCTTCACCGAGAATTTCAAATCGGTTCCCGGTGCCTTGATATATACCTGATCAACTGTATCAAGGAAGGTCTTCGCTTCTGCCATTGCCTTTGCCATGGCCTCATAGTCCACTTCGGTACAGACCTTGTAGAAGAAATCCTCAAACTCCCTCGTTCCCATACCGCCCTGCATTGCCATAATCTCAGTGGGATAACGAAGCACTACCCACTTGGTATGGGGAAGACGAGTCTTCATATGTACCGGGATGTTGTAATAGGTACTAGCCAAGTTGGTCTGAGCAGGAATGGTTGCAAGTTCACGAACATTTGCGATGCCCCTAATGCCGATGAAAGCGTCCATCTGCTTCATCCGATAGGTATCAACATCAGCCCAAGCCTGCAAGGACTCTTTGCTGGCATGCTCCACTACTGCACGTTCTATTCTCTGGTTCCAAAGGTTGACTACAGGATACCCACCTGCATCATAGACAGCCTTGACCAAGGCCTCAGTCATGCTCGTGGGAACATCCACTGCATTAATCAAGCAGGATTCACCCTTTTGTACTTTTACTGAATACTCCACCAGAAGCTTCGCAAGCTTCCCTTCTCTAGGATCTGCCATTATATGACTCCTTCATTTTTAAATTCTAATTTCCATTGGATCTGTTGTGATAGGATGGGGGAACTCCAACACCACAGCCTTGAGTGCCATATTCTCTGCTTCTATCCCTTTGTATACGGTATCCCCATCTAAAGGCCACCCACTCCAGGCTAGATGGGACCTGACCTGGTGTCGGAAGCCGGAGCTCAGGCGGCAAGTAAACTGTTGAGATTCCCCCACCGGTCCACTGTACCAAACCTTTGTGAGGTACCATGTACCGGTTGTCTTGTCGAGCAGATGCCGGGGACTGTCAGAGAGCACCGGCCGGACTTCCTTTCGATGGTCTCCATAGCGCCTGAAAAGGCTGCCGATGGAAATTTCCTTGCCTTTGCAGATGAAGGGGTCCTCATAGGGATATGGGGGAAAACCAGGAAGCAAGGTAGTTTGATACGAATGGGAAAGAGCATGGTATTCCTTAATGAAGAGATCTGCCTTCTGGATAGCCTGCAAAGAAGCATATGCTTCCTTTGTCCGTGCAATGACGACCAAGCCACTGGTTGCGGTATCCAAGCGATGCAACACCCCACCTTCCCAAGCGTTGGTTCCCAAAACTTCCAGAACCTCCGGGAATGCACGAGCTACAAGGCCAAGCAATGTCAGCTTGTCCTTGGGATCGGCCTTCAACGGTACGGTGGGCAGATTTGCCTGTTTGTTCACCACCAGAATATCGTGGTCCTCATAAACAAGTTCCAATTGCATAGTATTATTCATACATCCCCAATATAGCAAATTTTCTGACGTTCGGCACCTGAAAAACTGTAAAGAGATAAAACGGGTTGCTTTGCACTGGAGGAAAGCTGTTGTATACTCTGCCTATGCAAGAGATACCCATAAATACCTACAATTCGCCAAATGTCATTCTGGAGCTGATTTACAAACTGAAAATCAAGGATGTCATGACGACGGACTTGGTTACCGCTACCAAGGATACGCCGCTTCGTGAAATACAACACATTATGAGAGAGAGGCAGGTAACAGGGCTACCAATCGTGCTTGGCAAACGTCTTATCGGCATTGTCAGCATGGATGACATTATCAAGGCACTCGACAAGGGGTATATCAATGAAAAAGCCCAAGACTACATGACACGCAACCTCATCGTCCTTGAGGATGACATGCCAATCTCTTTTGCTATCAGCTATTTTGACCGATTCAGCTACCATCGCTTCCCGGTCTTGAGCAAGCATAAAGAGCTGGTGGGAATGATCACCAGCAGGGATATCACCAGTACCCTGTTGGTTGAGATCAACCGGGAGATTGAGAATCTTGAGCAGAGAACCCGTACTACCAGCCTTAGTGAGGAGATGAGTGGAGAAATCCACACCTATTCAATCCTCAAGCATGACTTTGAGAATGCAGGGTATGCCAGTACCGAAATCAAGAAACGACTCAAGAGTGCGGGAATTGCCCCTCATGTCATTCGTCGCGCCGCTATCGCAAGCTATGAGCTTGAGATGAATCTGGTGGTGCACTCTGATGGAGGTGAGTTGATCGCTGAGTACTCTCCCCAAACCATCCAGATTACCGCCCGTGACAGTGGACCGGGTATCAGCGACGTGGAATTGGCGATGACGGCGGGTTGGAGTACTGCCAGCGAATGGATACGGTCCCTCGGCTTTGGTGCCGGTATGGGACTGCCCAATGTCAAATCAGTTGCAGATGACTTCACCATAGAAAGCACACTCAACGGCACAACCGTTGTCTGTATTATTGAATTGCACCCAAATCAGGAGGAAACATAGATGCATGTACAAGACCTTGCAGCCTTGGAAGGCTTCAAAGCAGAACATAGTGAGTTGGAGAACTGGGAGATTAACGATGCCTATTGTGGGGATCTGCTCAGTGATGTGATGGGAAATGCTCCTTCTGAGAGTGTTCTCGTTACCATTCAGGCACACAAGAATACCGTAGCTGTTGCATCCCTGGCAGGGATTCGAGCACTGGTGATCTGCAACAATCGCAGTGTTCCTTCCGACATGCTGGAAGCAGCAAAGGAAGAGGATATTTCCATCTTTACTACCAAGGATACCCAGTTTGAGGCAAGTTGTAAGATTGCAAGGGCTTTGGGGAGACTTGATGCTGGTACCGATTGACTTACACAACCATAGCTGTCTTTCACCCTGTGGAAATGATGATCTCACCCCTTCCCTTCTGGCCGTTGAGGCAATGGAACAGGGTATAGAGATTCTTGCGCTGACTGACCACAACAGTGCAAGAAATCTTCCAGCATTTGCTGAGGCATGTGAACTCTGCTGTATCCTTCCCCTCTTTGGACTGGAAGTAACCACCAGTGAGGAAGTACATGTGCTCACCCTCTTTCCAAAATTGGAGGATGCACTTGCATTCGGATCATTTGTAGAGTTTCTCCTGCCCCCGATCAAGAATAACAAGCGATTGTTCGGCAGGCAGTTGGTGGTAAATCTGGAAGGGGAAATACTGGAAGAAGTGGATGCGATGCTTGCTTCCGCTACATCCCTCTCCTTTTCTGACGTGGTGGAGGAAGCCTTAAGCCGGGATGCATTGGTCATTCCTGCCCACATTGACCGATTTGCGAACAGTGTCCTGGCAAATCTGGGGTTTCTTCCCAATCTACCCTACAGCGCATTGGAAGCGATGCACCCACCTGTGCATGCCGATACCCACGGCTTGGTGGTACTCACCGGTTCTGATGCACATGCACTAGAACAGGTGGGAAGAAGAACCTGCTCGTTGGAAATGAAAGACTGTTCCTATGAATCACTCAAAAAGGCACTGGCCAAAAGAAACTTGGTTGCATACCGTTCATAGTGGAACGGTACCTGCGTCATTTGGCCAGTGAGTCGCCTCTAGCGGTTTGAACGACCGAAAATCCGTAAGAGGAAAAGGAAAAGATTGAGAAAATCGAGATAAAGGGAAAGCGCTCCGATAATACTCAACTTGGTAAAGGTCTCCTCGTCGATATTTGTTCCATAGCTCTGGTTCCACCGTGCAATCTTCTGCGTATCCCATGCGGTGAGACCAAGGAAAATCGCAACGCCGGCAAAGCTGATTATGTAGTCAAGACCACTTGAACCAAGGAACATGTTGAGGACCATCGTTCCGATCAGTCCCCACATTCCCATGACCAGATAGGAGCCAATTCTGTTGAGATCCCGCTTCGTTGTCATGGCATACAGGCTCATCCCTGCAAACATCAGCGCTGCTGTGAGGAAGCTCTTGTATATGACCGCTCCCGTGTACACCATGAATATGGTACTCAGCATGATACCGTTGAGTGCGGAATAGGCTAAAAATGCACCTATTGCACTTGCTTGACTCATCCGATCCAGTCGTGCAGTAAGGTAGAAAACCAAGGCAAACTGCCCGATGACGAGCAAGAAAAAGCCCATCATGTTCCCGACAAGAGCCTGCAATAAAGCAGGATTACTTGCTACGAAGAATGAGATCAAGGCCGTAAGGCCCAGTCCTGCGGTCATCCAAAGGTATACGTTCTTCAATATCGTCCGTTCACGGACTTGTACATTCTGAAGTATTGAACTGTCGTGTTCTGCCATCTCTGTCAGCCTCCTAAGCTATCTTACCATAATTTCACCAATCCTGAAGAAAAGGTCAAGTGTTTGTGTGCGTTCATCCTGCTATGCAAGTCCAATTCCTGATGGTATAGTAAAGTTTATGACAAACAAGCCTCTTCTACCCCTCATTTTTATCATCATTGTTCTGCTTATGGGCTGCACTTCCACAAATAGTGGTGAACGTGTCAGTGCGCTTGAGGCTGAAAATGCCCTTCGCGAAGTTACCAAACTTGCAAGCCAAACAGTGGATGCAAATCTCTTCAGTGAAATGGATTTGCAGAATCTGTTGCCGCAGGAGGCTGCACACTTCACAGAAATGAAAGGAATCCCACTTTTTCTTGACCATCTTCAGCGGTGGCAGACCCAGGTCCAACAAGCGTTTCGCAGCGTATTGGTGCAAACCACCCTCCTCATTGAGGAGAATACCCAAGCGGTTGTGTGGGAAAACCCGGGGGCGGCTTTGCTGCAAGGGGACAGAAGTGCAACAAGGGAGTTGACCAAGCAAAGGGGAAACGAAATTAGGGCTCAAGTCTTGGAACTGCTCCAGGAAGCCTTACAAACAAGCAATGATACATGGAACTTGATACTTGACCGCTATGGAATATGGCAAAAAGGAACAAGTCTCTGGGGAGAAGAATTGCTCGCCGAGGTCACAGATGACCCGTTCGAACATCTCTCCACGCAGTTCCTACAGATCTATTTAGAAGAACTTGGACGACAGGAGGAAATCCTGAGAACCACCCCGGTTCCCAAAGAAAGTGGGTCCTTCCTGGAAGTCTTCTGGCAGGATGCATAGTTATGAATCTATTTGTTGCAGCAAACGAAGCTGAAGAAAGGAAAACCCAACCTCTGGCCTACCGGATGCGTCCTCGCAACTTGGATGAGTATTTCGGTCAGGATGCCATTATCGGTAAAGGACGGCTACTCAGACGTGCAATCCAGGCCGATCAACTTTCCTCAGTTATCTTCTATGGCCCCCCAGGAACGGGAAAGACCACCCTTGCAAGAGTCATTGCAAACACCACAAAACGACATTTTTCAACCCTCAACGCAGTACTCTCTGGTGTAAAAGAACTCCGGTATGAGATTGAACAAGCACGCCAACGTCTTGAGTTATACAGTCAAGGCACGATTCTCTTTATCGACGAGGTACACCGCTGGAACAAGAGCCAGCAGGATGCCCTGCTTCCTTGGGTAGAAAATGGAACAGTCATCCTTATTGGGGCCACAACGGAAAATCCTTATTTCGAGGTAAACGCAGCGCTGGTAAGCAGATCACGAATATTCCAGCTCAAGAGCCTGACAAGTGAAAACCTCTTCGCCATTGCATGGCAAGCACTGAAGGATAAAGAGCGAGGATATGGTGAGTATGCAGTACAATTTGAGGAAGGAGCTCTGGAGCACTTGGTAGAAATTGCAAACGGAGATGCAAGAAGCTTGCTTAATGCATTGCAACTTGCTGTCGAAACATCCCTTGATGTCTTTCCTCCTGCATCAGGAACCGAGATCTATATTCCCAAGGATTCTGCAGAACAATCAATACAGAAAAGAGCAGTATTGTATGACAAGGAGGGTGATTATCACTTCGATGTCATCAGTGCCTTTATCAAGAGCATTCGTGGCAGTGACCCTGATGCTACACTCTATTGGCTTGCTCGTATGGTCAGCGCGGGAGAAGATCCCAAGTTCATTTTCAGAAGAATGCTCATCAGTGCCTGCGAAGATGTAGGAATGGCCGATCCATCGGCTATTGTCGTTGTACAGGCGGATACTGAGGCCTTCGAGCGTATCGGATTGCCTGAGGGACGGTTTCACTTAACCCATGCCGCACTCTACCTTGCTACAACTGAAAAGAGCAACTCCACCTTAGCTTTCTTTGATGCACTTAAAGGTGTTGAACAACAAGCCCAGGATGAGGTGCCGAACCATCTTCGTGACGGTAATCGTGATGCAAAAGGCTTTGGACACGGAGAAGGATATCTCTATCCTCATGCCTATCAGGACCACTGGGTTGCCCAGCAGTACCTCCCCTCTTCATTGCAAGGAAGGGTTTATTACGAACCCAGCGATCAAGGGTATGAGAGAAAGATCAAGGAAAAGGTGCAGCGACATAGGGAAGAACAACTGGAAAGTGCTCAAAGCGATGCTTTCGTGGAAAACCTCACCTACTCAGGCGACAAGAACCAGGGCAACGATGGGTAAATCGGACCATCAGTGAACGGGGATATTACTCAAAGAATCAGTGGGCGACCTCTTTTCGTAGTGTACCTGGCGGATGACCGGGTGTTGGTTTGCAATGCAGGCCATGGGCTCTTTATTCTACGGGACATCATCGAACAACCCCAGAAGAAGTTGAGTGGACAAACAGAGTACGGAGCAAAAACCAAGAAGAACACATCAACCACTATGCGGCAACATCTCATTGAACGGACATTGAAGTATATGCTGAGCCTCTGGAAACGCTGCTGTCCACCTTGAAGATGGCTTGCGCTTCGAGGTGATTATGGGAAAAAAACTTGCTCAGCAGGGCAAAACTTTCAAATATTGTTGAGATGTGTATTCACGTTTGGCAAAAACAGGCTCCTACACCTAGCAGAGAGCGTGCCGGTTTCAGGCTCGAGGCTCTCTTTTTATCAAGGGGAGAGAAAAGACAGTTGCTGGAGGGCTGGAAGCACATCTCTATGGAGACCCCTCGAATCCCTTGACCAACTGGACGAGACGGACTTCAGAATCGCTATTCAGCAATACAGGGATGGATTGTGAGATTCGCCCACTCAATTTGTTTGAACATAGGATAATGGATGAACAAGACATAGAACATATCTTGCTTCGTCTATCTACCAGCATGTAATAAATGAATATAGAGGTTGATAGTGTACTCAAGTGCATTGGTTGGACAGTTGGCCAACCGTCCTCTTGAATGGAAACACCATCTTGCTATCATTCATGGGTATCGAAATGGAGAGACAAAAACGGAATCTTCTCAGAACTGGTCTTGAGCAGAGGAGAGATGTAAGCATTATGATAACTTGATTGCATGCTGAAGCAGTTGTTTCCTCACGGGTTTGGTAGAGGGTTGTTGACAAGAAAAGCGTTTAGGGCATAGTATGCAACGTTGAAACGCACTGGTGATAGAAATACCATATTCAGCTACCATGGTGGAAGTAGTTCAATGGTAGAGCACCAGATTGTGGATCTGGCTGTTGCAGGTTCGAGCCCCGTCTTCCACCCTTACCGGGTGTTGGGCATATCGTGGCTCGATGGATGAAACGCCGGACTTATTTGATCGTGTGAGTCGAAGGTTCAGATCCTTCCGTGAATAGTTTGTGATTTTTTGAAAATTTATTGTCATGGGCCGCTAGCTCAGCTGGTAGAGCAGCAGACTCTCTTAATCTGCGGGTCAGTTCCGGTCCCTTTGCGGCTCAATACATGACGAACCTCGCTAAGGGGCAAGATATGCACCGCGAGAGTGGTGAAATTGGCGAACACGCCAGATGGATGGTGCCTTACGGTGTAGGGGTTCAAGTCCCTCTCTCGCAAAGGACAATCAAAAAGTTGGACTGTCTGACAAAACAGTTGCGAAAGTAGCTCAGTGGTAGAGCTCCACCTTGCCAGGGGATGTCGCGAGTTCAAATCCCGTCTTTCGCTCTTGACAGTCAGAAAGATAATGACAATTTTCTTTTGCCTTTTCAGGAAACAGTACATGATTCTAATCGATTTGTATTCTTTTATGCAGGAAAGATATACCTTATTTATATCGAAAAAAACCTCCCTCTTTCGTGAAGAAGAGGTATACTATAGGTTCAAAGAAGCAAGGTGAAGTAGAAAGTGATTAGTACGATAGTTTTCTCAATGTTGTTCATCACCGTGTGCATACTGGCACTAGCTAGTGGGATACTTGTGCTTCAAAACAATCCCAAAAATACCCCCAACCGTCTCTTTTTTGCCCTGATTACAGCGATTATCATATGGTCGGCAGGTTTAGCCATTGCTACTATTGCTCCTACAAAAGAGATGGTTGAACTATGGCGAAGAATCTCAGCTGTTGGCTGGGGTTCTGTGTATGCAATTTTTTTGCATTTCATTATTCTCATTTCCAACGAACGGAGCAATCGCAAACCCTGGTGGTTTTATGCGGGGTTGTACGCCCCTGCACTCCTGACTGTTCTAGCCTTCGCCATTCCTATCGGGCTGAATGCAGAACCTTATCAGCTAAGGCACACAGAGTTTGGTTGGGTCAATAGAGCCGAACACAACATCTGGGATATCGTGTTTTATCTATATTATGTAAGCTATACCATTACAGGATTGGTACTACTTGCAATCTGGGGAAAGAAGAACCAGGATGTGGTTATCAAAAAACAGGCTCGTTTTATTTTCTTCACCATACTCACCATTCTCGTAGCGGCCACCTTCACTGATATTATTTTGAGCAGCTTGATTGGCAATCTACCCCAGATGGCGCCCATACTGATGCTGGTACCGGTGACCATCCTGTATAACACCTTGAGAAGAGACCCAAAGGACGGGGAGAATCCCTTGCGATTCAATATCAGCTACGTTCACATCATCATCAGCGTGGTGTTCTACGTCCTCATTACATTTATGCAAGTCAACCTCTATCCAGGAACGATTACCATTGGACAGCTCCAGCTTGCTGAATCCACCTTTAGAGGTATTCTTACCCAATTGCAGATGTTTATCTCCATCTATCTCGTGTTACGGGAGGATAAACTAGGATTTATCGTCTCGATGTTGATGAACTTCATCAATCTGTTCAGCTCGGTTATTTTCTGGATTAGGATGGATTCCAATGTCCCAATCCCCGGGATCATCTCCTATATCGGGGTGATTGTGCTGCTGGTGATCATCAGAACATTCAGAAAACGGTCTGCCACATACATAGAGAAGATACACACCCAACGACAGGATCTCAAAGAGTCGGAAAAGCAGCTCTACAAACTCGCCTATTACGACTCGCTCACAGGATTGCCGAGTCGGGAATATTTCATCGGAGAACTTCAGCAATCGTTGGAAAGAGCACACACCCAAAACAAACATCTGGGTATTGTCTTCATCGATTTTGATTCCTTCAAGGCAATCAACGATACCGCTGGTCACATGACAGGTGATCTGGTATTGCAACTAGTTGCCCAAAGGCTTGCCAAGCAAATTGGGAAAGAGGGAACCTTGGCAAGATTTGGGGGAGATGAATTCTTGGTGGAAATTCCAGACCTCGAGACAGAAGAGCCTATCCACGCCATTACCCACTCCATCATGGAAACGCTGGAAGAGCCGGTAATGATCGGCGATGACGAATATCATGTGTCGGCAAGTATTGGGGTTGCGGTATATCCCCATGACGGAGTAGATCCTGACACCTTAATCAAGAACGCTGACATTGCAATGTATGAAGCCAAGGGAAGAGGGAAAAACCAGGCAATATTCTGTACTGAAGACATCAAGGACAATACCACGATGAACCATACCTTGGTAAACAACCTATACTGGGCGCTGGAGAGGGATGAACTGCAACTTCTCTATCAGCCTAAAATCTCAGTGGGAAGCAACCAGATTGTAGGATTTGAGGCATTACTGCGGTGGCACAACAGCGATTACGGAGTAGTCAATCCAGAGGTGTTCATCCCCATGGCAGAGCAGACCGGGATGATCAGACCAATTGGACTATGGGTGATGAATACTGCCTGCCAGCAGATCAAGCAGTTCCAAAAATGTACAGAAACCGAGCTTACCATCAGCATCAACCTTTCCCTGGTTCAGCTTCGGTCTCATTCCATCGTGGAAGACATGGCTGCTATACTCAAAAAAACACACACCCAACCCCATATCATTGAGGTGGAAATAACCGAAAGCGTTGCATTCCAAGATGAACCCTTCATTATGGAACGTCTCCTAAAGATCAAGGAGTTGGGAATCTCGATTGCAATCGATGACTTTGGAACCGGGTACTCATCCTTCAGCCGATTACGGAATTTCCCCATCGATCTGATCAAGATCGATATTGAGTTTGTCCAAGCAATCAGCAGTAATCTCCACAAGGATCAGGCAATCATCCGAAGTATCATCCAGCTTGCAAAAAATCTTGGGCTCGCAGTACTCGCCGAGGGCGTTGAAACGGAAGAACAGCTCCAGTTCCTCAAGGAACAGGGATGTGATCTCATTCAGGGCTTCCTTTTTTATACTCCACTTCCCGCCAAAACCATTGAAAATTTGCTTTCCAATCCCTAGGAAACCTGGCCGATCACCTTGCCATGTCAAGAGAGGTACTGCTATGCTTTCTCCATGAACAGGGAACCCGAAATGTACCAGCTTCTTGATTCTCGCACGATCACCATCAGATCCCTTGATCCAAGTGATGCAGCCCAAGCGGTGAAGTACATGAAGGCAATGTACACTGACAGTCCCTATCTAGCCCGTTATGGTGATGAGTGGAATACCAACATCGAAGCTGAGACCATGTTCCTTGAAAATGCTGGACAATCCCCGAACAAACTGATGCTGGGAGGATTTATCGATGATGAGTTGGTCGCTCTCTGTGACTTCTCACCCTTGGGATCAGCCTACAAGATGGCACACCGCTGTCAGTTAGGGATTTCTGTTGCCACGAATCAACAAGGGAACGGTATCGGCTCCCTGTTGATGAAAACCTTGCTCTCTGCTGCCAAGCAAACAGGATACGAACAGATGGAGCTGGAAGTAGTGAGAAGCAACAATAGAGCTGTACAGCTCTACAGACACTATGGTTTTCGTGAAATGGGTACAATTCCCCGAGGTTTCCGCTACCGCGGAGGCTATTATGAGGACCTATTTCTGATGGTCAAGGAATTGTGAACATCAAGTAAGACGTTTTTCCCACTCCTGTTCCCTGAATCCAACCAATACAAACTGCTCTGAGACCAAGAGCGGTCGTCTGACCAGCATCTCATCAGTAGAGAGGATGTTGAGCATCTCTTCTTCATCCATCTCAGGGAGTCGCTCTTTCAGGTTCATGGACCGGTATAGTTGACCGCTGGTATTGAAAAAGCGTTTCAAGGGGACATCGCTTCGTGTATAGAGATCACGGAGCTCCTCTTTGCTCGGGCGTTCTTTCTTGATATCCCGGTAGGTGTACGCCACATTCCATGAATCAAGGAACGCGACTGCTTTTTTGCATGTTGAACAAGTTGGGTAACAGATAATGGTCATTCCTAGACTCCTCATAGCCATGGTAACAGAGCAGGTATATGCTGGCAATTGGACAAATACGCTTATTCCCCTAGACCAAAGCCTGAAAAGTTGCTATATACAATGTGTTTCGGGTAAAAGGTTTTTGCAAGAATCTTGCTGACAGGGTGGTCGAAAATCAACTGTTTATGTATACTTAGCAAGATTACATTGCATTAAAGGGCTTTGCCTAAGGATATACATGGTCCAAGTGAGGACCGAAAAGGATGAACATAGGATGATCGCTGATAAGAGTATCAAAGAATTGGAAAACTCCTCCGTCGCACTGACGGTCACTGTGACCGCTGACACCATCGAAAATGACTACCAAGCAACTTTGAAAAAGTATGCTGCCGATGTCCAGATTAAGGGTTTTAGAAAGGGCAAAGTTCCTGTATCCGTTCTGGAAGGTAAGTTTGGTAAGGCGATTCGTGAGGAAAGTACATTCAACACTATCGAAGACGCATTGAAGGAAACCTTGACTGATGTTGAAGACAAGTACAAGCCTCTCTCCTTCAGCACCCCTGAGCTCCAGGACGAGGAGAGCCTCCTCCCCTTTGAGCCCAACAAAGACATCACCTTCACCGTCAAATACGACATCATGCCCATTTTTGAGACTCCAGAGTACAAGGGCTTGAAGGTTACCTACCCCAAGGTAGCATTGAGTGAGGAAGCAGTAACTGCTGAACTCGACAAACTTCGTGAGCAAAATGCAATGGTCATCGACAAGGATGACGCTGCTGCGATGGGAGACATTGTCACTGTTGACTACGTTGAGCTCGATGAAGAGAACAATGAGGTTCCTGGAACCGAACGCAAAGAGTTCGTATTTACCTTGGGCAGTACTACCAACTTCTACCAGATTGACGAGGATGTTGTCGGCATGAAGAGCGGAGAGGAAAAAACATTCTCCCAAACCTATGCTGAGGACTCCACCGTTGAAGGATATGCAGGAAAGACCATCACCTTGAAGGTAAATGTCCAGAGCGTGAAATTCCGCGACATTCCTGAGCTCGATGATGAGTTTGCACAGGACGTCAAGGAAGAGTACAAGACTGTTGACGACCTGGTTGCGGGAACTCGCGAAAAATTGCAGGCTGCCCTCGATGCAAAACTTGAAAATGAAAAGCTTGATGCGCTGAGTGAGGCACTTCTTGAGAAGGCTACCATCGCTGTTCCTGAAAGCATGATTGATATGGAAGTCGAGCAGAACTGGAAGCGATACATCCAGCAGATTGGCTTAAGTGAAGAGCAGATTCTGCAATTCCTCAAGTTCCAGAACCAAACCAAGGAAGACATCACCGCCCCTTGGAGAGAGGCTGCTGCAAAGTCACTGCGCATCCAGCTGATTATGGAAAAGATCAAGGAAGCAGAAGCGTTCCCGCTTGATGAGGAAGAGGTGAACAAAGTTGCTGAAGAACAGCTGAAGGAAGTCATCGATCAGGCTCAGTGGGATTACTACCGTACCATGATTGAGGACGATTTGCGTTTCCAGAAGATTGCACCGTTCTTGCAGGAGAACAACACGTTTGAAGAAGGCAAGGAAATTGCTTACGAAACGTTTATGAGTGATACTTACGGCGTATAAGCCGTAAACACTCAAGAGTGCATAGTGTGTGAAAAGGCGGTTCCTCACTGGTTCCGCCTTTTCAATCCAAGCTACCAAAGGGGGCTTTTACCATGAATACCCATCCAGTAAGGATGCAATCCAACATACCGATGGTCGTTGAGCAGTCAGGTGTAGGCGAGAGAGCCTATGATATTTTCAGTCGTTTGCTTAAAGACCGCATCATCTTTCTCGATGGTGAGATCAATGATGCAACAGCCGACCTGGTTGTAGCACAGATGCTGTTTCTTGAGTCTGAGGACCCAACAAAGGATATCAGCCTGTACATCAACAGCCCCGGTGGATCAGTTACCGCTGGTCTAGCTATCTATGACACCATGCAGTACCTGCATAGTGATGTCCAAACCATCTGTATGGGCCAAGCAGCAAGCATGGGTGCTTTGCTCCTCTGTGCCGGTCAGGAAGGAAAACGCTTTATTCTCCCCTCTGCAAGAGTTATGATCCATCAACCGTGGGGCGGAGTTGAAGGCCAATCATCCGATATCTCCATCCATGCCAAGGAGATTGGTCGCATAAAGAATCTGACAATTGACATCATCGCAAGTCATACCCATAGAACCTATGAGCAGATTTCCAAGGATGTTGAACGGGATTTCTTCCTCGGTAGTGATGATGCTGTCTCCTACGGCATTGTCGACAGCGTTATGAGAAGGAGTTAATAATGGCAAAAAATGCAAAAGTCTGCTCGTTCTGTGGAAAAAGCCAAGACGAAGTCAAGCGATTGATAAGCGGACCGGGTGTAGCCATTTGTGATGAGTGCATCAAGGTCTGTAATGAT
The DNA here is from genome assembly GCA_018399495.1 of Sphaerochaeta sp. Classification (GTDB taxonomy): domain Bacteria; phylum Spirochaetota; class Spirochaetia; order Sphaerochaetales; family Sphaerochaetaceae; genus Sphaerochaeta. The sequence goes on along the minus strand of JAGYOG010000038.1, from coordinate 6,353 downwards.
ATGCTTGCAGGAGACCCTAGCTTCCAGGAGGAAGTAGTCGGCCTTCCTGAACACATCCCCACCCCTCAAGAATTGAAGGAGTATATGGATGAGTACGTCATCGGACAGGAAGATGCAAAACGGGTACTTGCGGTTGCAGTGTACAACCACTATAAGCGCGTTAAATATCAGAAACAGATATCTGAACAAGGCGTAGAATTAGACAAGTCCAATATCCTGATGGTGGGTCCCACCGGTACAGGAAAGACATTGCTCGCTTCCACGCTTGCAAAGAAGCTGCAGGTTCCTTTTGCAATCGCTGACGCTACTACGCTCACCGAGGCAGGATATGTTGGTGAAGATGTGGAAAACATCCTGCTCAAGCTCATCCAGAATGCAAATGACAATATCAAGGCAGCTGAATACGGAATCATCTTCATTGATGAAATCGACAAAATTGCCAAAAAGGGAGAAAACCCTTCCATCACCCGTGATGTCAGTGGAGAAGGTGTCCAACAGGCTCTGTTGAAGATCATCGAAGGCACTGACGCTTCGGTTCCTCCCCAGGGTGGGCGTAAACACCCCAACCAGGAAATGCTGAAGATCAATACCAGAAACATTCTCTTCATCTGTGGTGGTGCGTTTGTGGGATTGGATAAAGTCATCGAGAAACGTGTTTCCTCCCATGCCATGGGATTCGGGGCAAGCATCAGGAATGCCCAGGATAAAGACTTGCATACGCTGTACAGCAAGTTGCTTCCAGACGACTTGGTGAAGTTCGGCTTGATCCCAGAATTCATCGGAAGACTTCCAATCCATGTAGCATTGGACAACCTTACCAAGAATGATTTGATGAGAATCATCCTTGAACCGAAGAACTCCATTATCCGACAGTATGAAGCTTCCTTCCGCTTGGACGGAATTGAGTTCGTATTCAAGAGTGATGCAGTTGAAGCCGTTGCTGAAAAAGCCTTTGAACAAAAGACTGGTGCCCGAGGACTTCGCTCAATAGTAGAGAATGTTATGGTGGGAATTATGTACGATATCCCTTCCATCAAGCAGGTTAAACAGGTTATCATCGGTCGTGAGTGTGTCATAAACGGAGAACAACCAGAGGTCATTCGTGGAGCGTGAAATGTTCAGCTACCCCCCATTTGAGGAAGAAATTCTATCATTATTGAGAAATCGAGAAGAGTTCGTTGTCATCGGACATGTTAGTCCTGATGGAGATTGCCTGAGTAGTCAGATGGCAATGAGCTCCATGCTTATGAAAATGGGCAAAACCGTTCATATGGCTAATGCTGGCCCATTCGACCGCTCCGAAATTTCCCATCTCCGCTCTGATTTTCTGAATCACATCGACAAGGATCTAAAGCAAAGGGATCCCTTGATTGTGGTAGTGGACTGCAGTGCACCAGAACGTATTGGTCACCTTGCTGAAGAGATTGAGGGACTCACCACGGTAGTGTTTGACCACCACAGTAGTGGAGTTCAATTTGGTACCTACCGCTACATCGTTCCCCGTTCGGTATCCACTACATTGATCATCATGCAACTCTATAAAGCGTTGGATGTTGAGATTAGCAAGGAGATAGCCGAACACTTATTCTTTGGGTTTGCCACCGATTCCGGATTTTTTCGTTTCATCAATGCATACCGGGGGGAAACGTTGCGGCTTGCCGCAGAACTTGTAGACCTAGGAGTATCCCCTAATATGATGAATGATCGCATGACGGGTGGAAAGAGCCTTGGATATATCAAGTACTTGGGCAAGCTCATCGATCGTAGTGAAAGTTTCTTTGACGGGAAGCTGATGCTCTCCTCCAGTTATCTGTATGACAACAAGCAGTACATCACCACCGATAAGCCAAGCGATTCCCTTTACACGATGCTGCTCTCAGTACAGAAAGTTGAAATAGTGCTTTTCTTTAAGGAACTGGAAGAAGAAAAGACGGAGGTTGGATTTCGATCCTCACATCAAAGCAATTTCAATGTCGGCGCCTTGGCTGAAAGCTTTGGTGGTGGTGGACATAAAAAAGCTGCTGGAACTACTATTAACAAACCAATCAAAGAGGCTAAGAAATTGCTTCTGGAAGCTGTCGAGGCATTGCTGAAAGCATAACTTGGCATACACATTGCATGGGTATGTGCATCATCCCCAAGGAGGCTACTCATGCAATGGTTACCGCTCTCCGATGAAGAGAGCATAAAACTGACTAATCAGGTTGTTCGCTACCAGAAGGATCAGTCAAACACTACTCTTTACCGTACAATTCACCACAAGACACAACAAATCCTGTACACCCTTCCCTACTATCTTCGTCTTCTTGAGGAAGAGGATTGTAGTGAATTCCTTTTGTTCTGCTACAAGACCATCGACTACTATCTAAGCACCTATAAAATTGGCAGACTTTCTTATATTGGGTACCTTACCCAAGTAGTACGTAAGCGCACCAAGTACTTCATAACCCAAAAAAGAACGATACTTACCAGAGAAAGACTGATCTACGAAAGTGAACGATACCAAACCCCACAAATCTGGAAAGAGTTAGAAATGTCTGCAGAAACAGCATCCTATACTGCATTCAACGGCCTTATGGTTTCACAGATGGAATCACTTCCCGAACTTTTCAATCGGTTACTCTTCGAGAGAAAGGCAAGTCAAGAACTAACGAAGCCCTACCTTGAACGTCTTCAACAGGAGATTTCGAATCCCGTCAACAGAAAACGGTTCCTCATCGTACTTACCATCACCCCCGGGCTTGCCAATCAATACCTGCTGGAAGAGCTTGCAGACCTGCTCGAGGTTGATGCACACTTGCTGAACCGATATCTCAACACTGCCAACCTTATGCTGGAAGAGAAAGAACGCTGCAAGCAGGAATTTATTTCTACGAGTAATCGGCATTTCAGAAGGTTGCTGGAGATTGAGGAGAATTTGCAAACAGAAATTGATGAAAAGAAAATTCAGCGACTGGAAGCTCTTAGGAACTGGACCATTGGGGTATATAAAGCAAAAATAAACCGGATTAGAAAAATTGAGTTCCGACTGAGTCATCACCAATTGGGAAAATTATTGAACATACCTAAAGGAACAATTGATAGCTCAGTCCATTACATGAAAAGTGTACTCACACAGTATATGGACGAAATTTCAGACAATGAGTATCTTTAGGAACATGAATATACTGTTGGCATCAAATAATGAGCATAAGAAAGAGGAATTCTCCAGAATCCTCACCGGTCATACCATCATACTGCCAAGGGAGTTGGGTATTGACTTCGACTTTGAAGAAGAAGCTGAAACCTTTACTGAAAATGCTCTGGGAAAAGCCAGAGCACTTGCATCCCTAGCTCCTGACGGGTACAAAGTCCTTGCTGATGATTCAGGCCTTTGTGTTGATGCATTGGAAGGTCTTCCAGGGGTAAGAACCGCACGGTATGGGCTGGAAACGTTTGGAAGAATGCTGGGAAGTGAGGAGAGAAACGAATTCCTGTTGAAAAACCTGGTTCATCTTGAAAAAAGAAAAGACCGTGGAGCACAGTTTGTATGTGCCTTGGCATTTGTGATGGATAAACGACGAGAGTTCACCTTCTGTGAGGCAGTAGAGGGATTCATCACAAAAGAAAGCTATGGGGAAGGTGGTTTTGGATACGATCCAGTATTCGTCGTAAAGGAAGTTGGAAGAACCATGGCTGAGCTTTCTGAGCAAGAGAAAGACCGTTATAGCCACCGCGGGAAAGCCTCCCGTCACTTGATTACATTGTTAGGAGAAATTTCATGAGTATACAGAAACGAGCAGAACAACTGGAAAAGGACACCTGGGACCTTACAAGCCTATTCGCTGACGCGGCTGAGTGGGAAGCAGCAACAGAAACCCTGAAACAACGCATTACAGATGCTCCCCGCTTGAAGGGTTCCCTAACAAAGGGCAAAGAATCTTTCCTGGAAACCATGCAGTGGTATGAAGAGACGGGCATTCTTGTAGAACGTATTTACAACTGGGCATTCCTGGGCTATGCATCCGATGCTTCTGATAACACCAACGTCAAACGATATAGTCTTGCTGCCAATTTCTTGAGTCAACTCTCTGCAGCCATGGCATTCTTCGACCCTGAGCTGCTCAGTATCGAGGATAAGACCATCGAGGGATACCTCAAGGATGAGGACTTTGCACCCTACCGTGTATACATTGAGAAAGCCAGACGGTTCAAAGCACACGTGCTCAGTGAAGGTGAAGAACGCCTGCTCGCTCTGCAAAGTGAAGTAGCCTCCACTCCTCGTTCCACATTCAGTGATCTTACCAATGTTGATTTTGACTTTGGAGAGATTGATGGGAAACCACTGACCCAGAGCTCCTTGAGCTCCTTCCTGATGCAAGAGGACCGAAGTCTGAGAGAACGAGCCTACAAGCAGTTCTATGGAGTGTATAAGAAGAGCAAACATGCCATCGCCAGACTCTATGAAGGACAGGTTAAGCAAGATATCTTCAGAGCAAAAGCGCGAGGATATGATAGTTGCAGAGAAATGGCTCTTTTTCCAGATAATGTACCGGTTTCAGTGTATGACAACCTGATCAAAGCCGTGCACGATGCACTGCCGACCCTCCATCGCTACTATAGGATGCGGGCAAAACTCCTCGGCTTGGATAAGCTTTCCCATTGGGATGTCTATGTCCCCCTGGTGAAAGGTGTGACAAGTAAAACGTCATATGAAAATGCGGTATCCATGATTGGAGAAGCACTCGCTCCTCTTGGTGATGAGTATGTCAAAACCATCACAAACGGGCTTACAAAAGATCGTTGGGTAGACCGCTATGAAAACAAGGGTAAGCGCAGTGGTGCATTCAGCAGCGGTACGTTTACCAGCAAGCCATATATCCTTCTCAACTACAAGGAGGATGTCCTACGCGACGTCTTCACCGTAGCTCACGAAGGCGGACACTCGATGCACAGCTATTACAGTGCCAAGAACAATCCTTACTTCCACTATGACTACACCATCTTCGAGGCAGAAGTTGCCTCAACGTTCAATGAGCAGCTTCTTGCAAAGCACATGATCGAGCACGCAAGTGATGACACTATGAAGGTCTATATTATCGGTAAACAGATTGATGACATAGTAGCCACACTCTTCAGGCAGACGATGTTTGCCGAGTATGAGATGATCATCCACCGGGAAGCAGAAGCAGGCGTACCGATCACCCTCGAGTTGCTGAGAAGTGAATACCGTAAGCTACTGGAGCTGTACTTCGGGGACGCGGTGTCCTTTGCAGAAGAGAGCGACCTGGAAGGATTGAGAATACCTCACTTCTACAGTCCGTTCTATGTCTACAAGTATGCGACAGGACTAAGTGCTTCCATTGCCCTGAGCAAGAAAGTTCTCAATGGGACAGAGGAAGACAGGCAGTCGTACCTCAACTTCCTTTGCAGTGGAGGCAGCCTCTACCCCATTGAATCACTACGGAAAGCTGGTGTTGATATGCAGGAGGAAGCCCCAGTAAAGGATGCCCTTTCCACCTTCTCATCCCTTCTTGACCAGGCTGAAAGCCTGCTCTAATAAATGTTGCCCTCAATTTTCAAAAGAGGGCTTGACGAGCTCCCCGCCCTTGTTGTATTGTTGGCTCGTTCACTTCAAGAGCGAACAATACTTCAAGAATGCGGTAGTGGTGGAATTTGGTAGACACGCTAGCTTGAGGTGCTAGTGACCGAAAGGTTGTGCTGGTTCAAGTCCAGTTTACCGCACTTACTAATCCTTTTCTGCTTAAGAAATTAGGCAGGGAAGGATTTTTCTTTTTATCCTTCCTTTGGAACTTATGAATGAGTCCACTCAAAAGTCTACTCAGTTTGTAGAGAAAATGGGAAACGCTGAAAAACATAATATTGGACTTCACAAGAAAAACGCTGCATACTCATATTGCCTTTCTTGCTATTGCACAACAATAGGCTCTCATCCCTGCACGGAAAAGGAAACTGACTTTACTATTTTCAACTTCACTGCAGGGCCAGCCACGGAACAACCCCTGCAAGCCTTTCTACGTGAATTTTTAATTATTTCTACTAAGAACTCTTTGGCTTCCCACTTTGAGCCTTGCGAGGTCTGCCTCTTTTCTTTTTTTCGACATGTTTCTTAGACTTGTAACCAATATTGCACCCCTTAGGAACTTCGAACCCAAACGCCTCACAGATGACAAGTTGGTTCCCTACAAATGGGGTGATGAACTTAGCCTTGTGGTTGTGCTCGATGCAGCGTATCGAGCGCATCTCGTCAAGGATCTCGAGAGTGGTGGTTACCTTTTTACACAGACCAGTGCTTTTCCAGATATGCTTTGTGTATGAGCTGAGAATCAGACCTACCAGTAGCTGTCACAATA
>JAGYOG010000037.1 GCA_018399495.1 Sphaerochaeta sp. | reverse complement strand
ACATCTCCGGCAATCTTCGTGCTCAGGTCGAAGAACATAGGATCAATTTCATCTCTGCTTACAATCATTCTACTACATCCAGTCTTATACCGAACGTTAGCCATACTATCCAAGGCTGAACTAACATCTGAGAATATCTTTTCTTCGCTGTACACCTTGGCTACTTCAATTCCGTTCTTGGTCATATATTCAATCTGCATAGCTACTCACCTTTTCCTTGAAGAAACTTAACCATGACATAAGCATCACCTCTCTCTTCAGCAATTGCAAAATTGAGACGTTGGTAGAGCTTGCAGGCCCTGTTCTCTTTCTGTACAGAGAGAGACACCCTTAGGTATCCTGCATTACCCAGAACTGTACACATCTCCTCGATAAGCTGTCTTCCGAGGCCCTTGTGGCGATAAACAGAATCTATGGAAATGCAGAGCTCAGGTGTCTCGCTGTTAAAGTAACCGTACCCAGGGTCCTTGGAATCAAACAACCGTACCCAAACAGCACCAACCACCGTATCCTGGACTTCTGCTACCAATGCGTAATCGCCATCCCTGCCGAAATCCTGGATATAGTGGCTTAGTGAAGGATCTTCCAGAACCGATAGCGGTGGGGGCACTTCACCTTCGGTCACATAGATAGCTTCATATAAGAAATGCCTGAGCAGAGCATACTCCCTTATCCATAGCGGACGAATGGCAAGTACGTATTTCAGGGAAGCTATTACCTGTAAGTTTGCACTATGGGGATGCATATCCACCCCTTGGATGACCTGAACCTGGTAGAAGCCTTGCTGCACCAAGTACTGGAGGTCCCGTTTCAAGGTACGCTCTTGTTTGCTGAGATAGATAATTCGCTCTGGCTTGATGGTAAGAACAGAATCCAGAAGAGAGCAATCACACCCCTCTTCTGATGGAGAGAGGAAGAGAATGTCACAGGACTGTCCCCGTTTTGCAAGTTGCCGTAGATGTTTCTCGTTATTTCCCACAAAACGCTCTACATGCTCAAGACCATTCAAAGCAGCCTCATCACAATAGGGGGTATGTTCCTGAAGCAAATAACTCTGGCTTGCTCCCTCTCTCATTGAGAGGAGGGCAAGCATTCCATGCATGGTACAGCAGTCGATTACAATATCTCCATTCTGTACTTGGGCAAGTTCCATTACCTTCGTATAAAAAACCTCAGCCTGAGAGGGGGAGGCGGGAAAGTCGGAGGAAGAGGGAAGGGAAAATTTCAGAGAGCAGAGAGTATCCTCGATTGCTGGACGGCCCCAGAATGTATTGGGTTTACTCTCCCCATCGGTCAGTACTATCCCAAATATCTCAGCATGTTCCCGTCTCAATGCATAGAGGAAAGAGGAAAAAGTGGAATCTATCCGCTCAGGAAGGGTAAAGCTCAGGAGCACCTGCTCCAGATTGCTCCTGATACGCAGTGTCAACTTTGTTGCCGGGAAGGCTGTATCGATACCATGGGTGGTAGCGAGACGATTGATGGTCTTTAGTATTCTTTCAGCCAAGGGATTCCTCAGCATACATGCCTGCAAGGCTAGGAATTGATTCTGTCTTGTACTTACTACTCCTGATGCAAACTTTCCACGCCAGTCCAGCCCAAATTGGACTTCCACATAGTACAGGAACCCTTCCATCTCCTTCATCCCGATCACTGGCTCCACACAAGAGGCAAGCTCCGCAAACTGTGTATGCAAATAGGTACTCTGCAACTCCAGTTGTTTTTCATAGGGGTGTTCCATGAGTGGGCAGTGACCGCAAACACGAAGCGCGGGACATTTGGCATAGGTTTCCATACTCCCTACGGTGCGGGTAAAAACAATGTTTGTCAATTGTGTTTGTCCTATCTCTTTGGTATGCTTATGCTATGAAATACGTACGATTCAAACACCAAGAAGAGGTCTCCTATGGCCTACTATCCGATACGACCATCCAGGTGCTCGAGGGTTCACCCTTCACGAGCTATACCGAAACCAGTGAAAAACGCTCCTTGGAAGAGGTCGAATTGCTTACTCCCTGTGATTATTCAAAAGCTATCTGCATTGGCTTGAACTACAGTGACCATGCAAAGGAGTTACAACTTCCTATTCCTACTGAACCAGTGGTTTTCATGAAGCCTTCCACGGCCGCTCTTGCTCCGAACAAGGAAATCCTCTACCCAGAGATAAGCAACCGCCTTGACTATGAGGCAGAGCTTGCTGTGGTAATCGGGAAGAAAGCCCGTTTTGTCAGTGAGGAAGATGCTGCTTCCTACATACTTGGCTACACCTGTGCCAATGATATTACTGCAAGGGACCTACAACCAAAGCAAGGACAGTGGACCGTTGCAAAGAGTTTTGACACCTTCTGTCCCTTTGGCCCATTTATCAGTGATGAGGTCGATCCAGCAAATCTAGGTATTGAGAGCAGGGTCAACGGCAAAACGATGCAGAAATCCAATAGCAGCAACCTGATTTTCTCAGTTCCTTTCCTGGTAAGCTACCTCTCCCAGATCATGACCTTACTCCCAGGAGACATCATTCTTACCGGTACCCCGGGAGGGATCAGCGGGATGCACAAGGGTGATACGGTGGAGATCCTGATCGAAGGACTTGGAGTGCTGCGCAACACCATAGCCTAAAGAGAGAGCCGATAGGGCGATTCCCATCGGCTCAATTTACTATGTAGTAGTATCAACAACTCGATTGATGCACTAAATGATCAATAGTAATACGTTATCTGGACACCCTTTCCATCGAAGTAGAGTAAATCACCTTGAGGGTAGTGCCATGTTGCCTTGAGCCGAGTGGGAACTCGCAGACCATCCTGGATTACATACTCACCGCACTCGGCGCTCCAGGGAACCTGTTCAAGAGACCCGTCCATAGAGGCCGCCATTCTATCGTCGGTAGAGAAACTCAACATCTCACCAGTTTCCGAGAAGGTGAAAACACCAGACACCTCCATTCCATAGGCTTTCATCGTTGCCTTTGCATGGGTTTCATCAATAGCCTCCCACGATACCATGTCACTGAGTGCAACAGTGGGAAGGAAAAAAGCCTCTGCAAGACAGGTCACCAAACAAGCTTTATCCATATGACCGCCCCGCTGGTTGAACAGCCTGATCCGTTTTGCAAGATACCCCTCCATGGAACCTCTTCCACCGGAGAAGGAATCCAGTCCCTGGAAAGGAAGTCCATAGATATGAGAATCAATATACGCAAACCTCAGAGGCTCACTGGCACCGTTGATCTGTGTGTAATCGATTGCAATGGTGGGCTTATCCCTTCCAAGGGAAAAGGGAACATCAGAGAAGACAGCCTTGAGTCCACTCATCTTTTGCTTTCCAATAAATCCGCCCTCAGTATAAAACCGCTGGACAGGAAGGGGATACCCTTCCAATTCCTCGAGGGTGAACACCTCTTCGGTTGATTCCAGGTTTTGTACGAACTCCTGCTCAATACCAGCAAAGCGCTTCTGTAGTACAGAAGGTGGTAGCAATAACACCAATAGAACCACTACAATCACCGTAATAATACTCAATACCACCTTACTCCTCCTTCTCATACGTATCCTCCATACGTGCCAAGTTCTTCATCCATTGGGTAATGCTCCTGTGCACTACCGCAAGCATCTCAGTATCAAAATCGGTAAAGAAGGCGTCAACAAATGTGCGCTCAGCCCCTTCCCGTGTCTTCAGATGGGAAAGACACGCCTGTGTCGGTGCTACCACCACTGTTCTCTTGTCCAACTCTGATCTCGTAAGCTCAAGGAAACCCCGCTTTTCGAGAATCGTCGCCATCTTTTTTATATTCTGCCTGCTGCTTCCTATTCTTTTTGAAAGCTCAGTCAGTGAACATCTCTGATTCTCACAGGAGAGCAATACTGCCAAGAGCAACCACTGCTTGGTGGAAACCTGCTCATCGATGGAATCACCCAATGCTTGCAACTTGTTGGCTACAAGAAAAAGAGAGCCAAAAACGTTTGCCTTCATCTCATCATCATTCATCATCATCTCCTAATAGGTAACTAGTTACGCATTATAGGTAACTAGTTACATTTATGCAAGGGGTTTTCATAGAAGTCTTTGCAAATCTGACAATCAAAGAAAACTCATTGTATGATTACTGGAAAATAGTGTTCTCTATCCTCTTGTCTGAACACTTTCTTTTCTTGGAGCATAGGTACCAATGCCTTTCTTAAGAAATATAGTGATGGGATTATTGCCTGTATCCACAAGTAGGGTGGGATGAAAGGACAATCTCACCGTATTGCAACGCTCCTCCCTACCTTCCTTACTAATCATCTCGATTCCATATGTAGATTGTTACCAATAAAAACATCGCTGCATTACCTTTGTTAATCGAACCTGGTGCGAGATATACAAATACTTGTGGGAATACCTGTAATCCAACAAGTCCGATAATCAGGAACACGAGCGGGTTAAGGAATGCCGTCCATCGCTTGAACACGCTCTTTCCGCTAATGATATGCATAAAGACAATTACGGGTGCAACCACCCATGTAACAATATAATGAAAGAGAAAGACAGGAAGGATTGTACCGGTTATTCGCCCTTCGATAAGAGAAACCAGAAACTCATGAGTCAATCCCTGATCTATCCCATATGCATAGATAACACCATTCAGACTCATCACACCATGAATCAAGGGGGCTCCCATGACCACACCATAGGAGAACAAGATAAAGATAACCCGTGCAATGACCTTGTTGCTCTTACATAATGCTTTATAGAGAAGCCAGAATCCCAATAGATAGAATGGTATCATGAACGCACACAAATACAGGGAAACAGAGAATCGCCAAGATGGCATATCAACCCAAGCGGTTTCTACAATAGTAGAAGAAACTCCATATTCCTTATGGAATTCCAGTAGGTAATCAGCAATCGAAATCAGTAGTGCAGCAACAACCGCACTGATTCCCATGATCCGATAGGCATACGTATTCCGTGGAAGTACTTGCTTCTCAATATGATTCCCAGGTTTTAGACTCATGCCTTATGGTATTACACCTCAAAACAGCGGTCAATGTGCCAATGGACTCGCTCTCTTCTAAAGTTTTGCCACATTTCAGGTGAGGACTCCCTAAAAAGGGCCCTGGTTTTTACACCAAGACCCAATGCCGTTGCTCAACTGAGCATCCTCATTTCTCGTAGGCGGACTCATGTACTCCGGCTACCGCTCTTCCACTCGGTTCATTCATAGCCCTGAATGCCCGATCCCATTCCAGAGCCGTTGCCGTGGAACAGGCAACTGAATCTTCACGGGGGACACAGCGCGCCGCACTTTCACTGGGGAAGTGGGAAGCAAAAAGAGTACGGTAGTAGTACTCCTCCTTGGTGGCGGGTGTGTGGATCGGATAGCGCTTTGCCGCCAAGGCAAACTGCTCATCACTGACCAGAGAGCTGGTAAGCTGCTTCAGGGTATCAATCCAGCTGTAACCTACCCCGTCACTGAACTGCTCCTTCTGCCTCCAGACAATCTCATCCGGCAGATACTCCTTGAACGCTTCACGGAGAATCCATTTCTCGATTCGCTTGTTCTCTCCAACAACCGGGCAGAGCTTCATGTCGGGATTCAGGTTCATCGCTACATCGATGAACTCCTTGTCCAGGAACGGGACGCGTCCCTCAACACCCCAGGCAGCCAGTGACTTATTCGCCCTCAGGCAGTCATAGAGGTTGAGCTTGGAGAGCTTTCTGACCGTCTCCTCATGGAACTCCCTGGCATTGGGAGCCTTATGGAAATAGAGATACCCACCGAAGAGCTCGTCACTCCCTTCGCCGCTGAGTACCATCTTGATCCCCATCGAACGAATTACGCGGGCCAGCAAGTACATCGGGGTTGCTGCCCTGACCGTCGTGATATCACTGGTCTCCAGATGGTAGATGACATCACTGAGGGCATCGAGTGCCTCCTGGATGGTAAAATGCACCTCATGATGCACAGTCTTCAGATGAGCAGCCGCAATACGGGCAGCTTTCAGATCGGGAGAACCTTCGAGCCCGATTGCGAAGGAGTGAAGCCGTGGCCACCAAGCTTCCTCTGTGTCTGAACTTTCCACCCGCTTCTGGGCATATTTTGCGGTGACAGCTGCGATAATTGAACTGTCCAAGCCACCAGAGAGCAATACCCCGTAGGGAACGTCACTCATCAGCTGACGCTTCACCGCAGCTTCCAGAGCCTCTTTCACCATCTCAATCGTCCCCCCATGCTCCTTGACCACATCGTAGCTGGTCCAGGAACGCTCATACCACTTCTTGAGCGTTTTCTCAGGACTATAAAAAGAGTGTCCAGGAGGAAAGAGCTCAATCGCGCTACAAGTTCCTTCCAAGGCTTTCAACTCACTTGCCACATAGTAATGTCCCTGGTCATCCCAACCTTGGTAGAGGGGAATAATACCGATATGGTCACGAGCGATAAGGTAGACATCCTTCTCCTGGTCATAGAGAGCGAAGGCAAAGATACCATTCAGATCCTCAAGAAAGTCAGTACCCTTCTCCTGGTAGAGAGCAAGGATGACTTCACAGTCACTCTGTGTCTGGAACTCATAGACTCCCTCATACTCCTTTCTGATCTGCTGGTGGTTGTAGATTTCACCATTGACAGCCAACACCACATTCCTGTCTGCGCTATACAGCGGCTGACCTCCTGAGAGTGGGTCGACAATAGCTAGTCGTTCGTGACTGATGATGGCCTTCTCCCCTTCATACACCCCCGACCAATCGGGACCACGGTGACGGATCTTTCCTGACATGGAAAGAATCTGGGAACGAAAGGCCTTTGCGCTGCGCTGGATGTCAAACATTCCTACAAATCCACACATCGTATACCTCCAAACGTAAAAAAGACGCTCCTTGCCCAGTACTTGGGTAGGAACGTCTTTGTTCTTGGAAGGATACTACCTGCTCTTTTACAAAGTTGCAAGAGCCTCATCCACTACAGAGAGTGCAGCATCAATATCTTTTTTCTCCACCACCAAGGGAGGAACAAAACGAAGGACATCACTTCCAGCGCTTGCCACCAATACACCCTTGGCAAAACAGGCATCCACCACCTGCCGGGGAGGAACGGTAAGTACCAATCCATTGATCAGTCCCTTGCCTCTGACAGCAACACAAAGGTCAGGATAGCGAACCACCAACTGATCAAGTTTCTCCCTTAGGTATTCCCCCATCTCCTGAACATGCGAGGTAAAGGAGGAATCGCTGAGACGACGGACCATCTCTCTCACTGCAGCCATTGCCAAGGCATTCCCTCCAAAGGTGGAAGCGTGGTCACCAGGAGTGAAGATATGGCTTGCCTTCCCGGTGGTAAGCATTGCACCACAGGGGACACCACCAGCGAGGGCCTTCGCTGAGGTAAGCACATCGGGTTTCACCTCATAGACCTGGTAAGCGAAAGGCTTTCCACTGCGACCCATCCCACACTGAACCTCATCATAGATAAGCAGAAGATTGTGCTCGTCACAGAGGGAGCGTAGCCCCTGCAGGAATGCTGGTTCGGCGGGTACAATGCCTCCCTCTCCCTGGATCGGCTCCACAATGATGGCACAGGTCTTCTCACTAATGAGGGATTTCACACTCTCAAGATTATTGAACTCTGCGTAGCTGAACCCCTGGGGAAGTGGTGCAAAATTCTTATGGTACTTTTTCTGCCCTGTTGCAGTAATTGCACCGTAGGTTCTGCCATGGAACGAATGCACCATGGAAATGATTTCACTACGAGGGGTCTCACTCTGGTGTCCGAATTTTCTGGCGATCTTGAGTGCTGCCTCAGTGGCTTCTGCTCCACTATTGCAGAAGAACACCCGCTCCATCTCTGCAAGTGTGCAAAGCTCCTTTGCCGCTTCCACCCCTACCTTGTTGTAGTACAGGTTTGAACAGTGCAAGAGTCCTTCACTGACGACCTTATTGATCGCCTCAGAGAGACCGGGATCTCCATAGCCAAGGGCATTGACGGCAATCCCACCTACAAAGTCGAGATAGTGCTTGCCCTCTTCATCGATGAGGTACATACCCTTCCCACCGGTAAAAACCACTGGTACTTGGCTGTAGGTATCCAATAGGTACTGCTTTCCTGTCTGTATTGTCTCTTGCATGCTCATGAGCGTTCCTCCTTGGTGACCATGGTCCCGATTCCCCGTGTGGTGAATATCTCAAGCAGGATGGCATGAGGGACCCTGCCATCAAGTACGTGGACACTCCTCACCCCTTTCTCCAATCCATCGAGACAACACTGCACCTTGGGTATCATGCCACCATTGATCGTGCCGTCCTGTATGTATGCCTCTGCCTCTCTGGTACTCAGTGCACGTATGATGGAGGAAGAGTCATCCTTGTCCTTGAGAATCCCTTCCACATCGGTGAGGAACACCAACTTCTGCGCAGCGAGGGAACCAGCAATTGCACTGGCCGCATAGTCGGCATTGATGTTGTAGGTATTCCCCTCCGCATCTACCCCAACAGGGGAGACCACCGGGACAAAGTTGTTGGAGAGCAAAGTCTCAAGGAGACTGGTATCGACAGTATCTACATTTCCAACAAAGCCGAGGTCACGACCCTTATCATCCAATTTCTTTGAACAAAGCAGGGTCCTTCCGTCCTTTCCACTGATGCCAACGGCACTGATGCCTACCTGCTCCAACTCACTGACCAGACTCTTTCCGATGGAACCACTAAGCACCATCTCCGCAACCTGTGCTGTCTCAGCATCGGTTACACGCAGTCCATCAAGGAACTGGCTCTTTTTACCCAGACGGTCGAGCAGGCTGGTTATCTCCTTACCCCCGCCATGGATAACCACTGGTTTCAAACCGATGTACTTGAGCATCGCGATATCTTGGATAACCGATTTTTTCAGCTGCTCGTCAACCATGGCAGAACCACCATATTTGACCACGACAATACTACCGGCGAAGGTTCTTATGTAGGGAATCGCCTCGATGAGTACCTCAGCCTTGAGGATCTCGTTTGCCATTCTGTGTTTCATCAGCTTCTATAATCTCCATTGATCCGAACATATTCGTAGGAAAGATCACAACCCCAAGCGGTGCCTTCCCCCTCTCCGTCCGTCAAAGTCGCGAGTGTCTGCACATCCCTCTCAAGCAGGATTCCCTTTGCCGTATGCTCGTCAAAAGCCACGGGAGAGCCCCCGGCTACCACCTGTATCGTCCCCTTGGAAGAGGAGAAAAAGAGGTCTACACCCTCTGGACTGAAAGTGGCCCCACTGTACCCCATGGCACAGAGAACCCGTCCCCAATTGGCATCACTGCCAAAAAAGGCTGTCTTGACCAGATTACTGCTGATGATTGAACGAGCAAGCGTCTGTGCTGTCTCTTTGTCCTTTGCTCCCTTGACCGTTACCTCGAGGAACTTTCCAGCCCCTTCCCCATCGCGTACGATTGCCTTTGCGAGTTCCTTATGCACGTACAGGAAGGCTTGGGTAAAGGCTTCCCAATCGCTGTGGGACGGAGAGAGTGCATTACATCCACTCTTTGCATTGGCGAGGACCAGTACGGTATCATTGGTTGAAGTATCGCCATCCACACTGATCATGTTGTAGGTGTCACGGATGGAGGACCCAAGCAATTCTTGCAGTACCGCCTTATCGATGGTTGCATCGGTGGTAATGAAGCTGAGCATGGTCGCCATGTTGGGATGAATCATCCCTGAGCCTTTTGCCATACCGCCAATAGTTACCAACTTTCCATCAATCTCAAGAGAGACAGCTACCTCCTTGGTGAAGGTATCGGTTGTAAGTATTGCCTTTGCAGCTTCCTCAGCACCCGTCCTCGAAGCATCAAGGACCTTCGCGCAGTCATCAATTCCGGCGATGATCTTATTCATGGGCAAGGGAAGCCCGATAACACCGGTAGAACAGACTAATACTTCCTCAGGCTGCAATGCTAATGTTTTTGCTGTATGTACGGCCATGGCCTGGGCATCCTTCTCGCCTTGCTCTGCAGTACACGCATTGGCATTCCCGCTGTTGATCACTATAGCCTGTGCCTGGGAAGAAGAGGAAACCAGCTTCTGGTCCCAGAGAACCGGGGCTGCTTTCACAAGGTTGGTGGTAAAAGAACCTGCAAAACTGCAGGGAATCTCACTGTAGACCAAGGCAAGGTCTTTTTTACGTTTCTTAACGCCGCAGGCTACACCATTGGCTGAAAATCCCAAGGCAGCGGTAACACCACCGTTTATTATTTGCATCACTCATTCCTCCTTACAGGGGGCTGGCAACCGTAGAGGCAAGACCAGTCTCTTCGCCCAGGTTGCACCGGATATTCATATTCTGCACGGCTTGGCCGGCAGCTCCTTTGACCAGATTATCAATAGCCCCAATAGCAATAACTCGATTGGTTCTTTCATCAATCTTCCAGCCGATGGCACACATATTCGTGTTTTTCACGAATCGGGTCTCAGGAAGATTGGAACCCATTAAACGAACAAACGGTTCATCTGCGTACCACTTCTGGTATGCAGAGGTTACCTCTGCTTCTGTAATACCTTTCTTCAGATTGGCATAGCAGGTAGAGAGAATCCCGCGGTGCATAGGAACCAAGTGCGGGGTAAACTGCACGACAATCTCACAGCCGCTCAGCTCGCTCAACTCTTGTTCAATCTCCGGGGTATGGCGATGAGTCGCCACCCCATAGGCCTTGTATGACTCGTTGACCTCACAGAACAATGAGCCAAGTTTCTCAGAGCGACCAGCTCCACTGACACCACTGGCACTGTCTATGATCAGGGAATTTGGATCAACAAGCTTCTCAGCAACCAAGGGAGCAAGGGTGAGAATACTACAAGTGGTATAGCAACCGGGATTTGCGATCAGGTTTGTTGTTTCAATGCGCTCACGATGCAATTCGCACAACCCATAGACTGCCGATCCAAGCAGATCCTTGCTTCCGTGGCCAGTCTTGTACCAGGTTTCATAGACGCTGCTGTTACTCAGACGATAATCGGCACCGAGGTCGATGATGATACAACGCTCCAGTATATCCTTGGTTACCTTATGACTCGCCATCCCATGGGGAAGGGCGAGGAACAGAACAGAGCACCGCTTACTCGCCTGCTCTATGTCTTCCTCTTCCAGTACCAGGTCACACCCTCCCTCAAGTGAGGGATATATCTCACTGAAACGCTTTCCGCTGTAGGAGTGTGAGGCAAGATAGGCAATCTCCACAGAGGGATGATCCACTAAAAGGGCAACTAATTGTGACCCTGCATAGCCTGTGGCACCAATGACTCCAACTTGTAGCATACGTTCCTCCGAATAATCGATATTAGTATAATTATACAAAAATATTCTACTTTGACCAGTGTCTTTGCATATATTTTCACATATTTATGTATAAATATTAATTAAACCAATACACCAACTTAGGAGAAAACACTAATCCAAGCTTTTTCTGGAGAGACAGAGAGGCTTTGTTTGCTACCTCAACATGACAGTATGGGGTAGTCCCTTGAGCAAGTAGTGTATTGATGTAAGATCTCTCCAACGCTTCACCCACATGCCTCCTCCGATATTGGGACAGTACCTCCAACATACCCATTGCACACTCTATATGTCGACCCATGAAACCCGCTAGGTTGCCGTCTATCTCCGCAGCTAGCATGACCCCTGAGAGAAATCGTTCACGAATATACGATTCATCACCATATTTGTAGTGATGCAACACCACAGGAAGATCTTTCTCCTCAAGAGGACGGATGATGATGGACTCATCTTCAGCAAGCGGTTGTGTGGAGGGATAGACAGCCTGGACACACTCCAGAGAAACAGTGAGGCCTCTCTCCTTGAGCGCAGAAACGAGCGGCCCCGTATGTACAGAAATTGGGTCCTTGCTATGAGAGAGAGCCTCAATAAAGGTATCTGCTGCTGCTGGGTTGAATAACGCGACCGCATACGTTGCATCTTGAACATGCAACAAAACTCCATCCTCATCAGCAATGAGGACTTCTGCTATACCTTCTTCCAGTGGCTCGATCAGATCGATATAGGTAGTTCTCCCCTTTCTGGAGAGTGTCTTGATTACATCCATACCCTACTGTAACGCAAGATGGTGTTGCTGTCAGTCTCTTAGGCTCTTGATTCCATGGAAAGCCAGCCCAATAAGACTGATGTTATAGAGCACCAGAAGAACACCAGCCAAAACAGGCGGGGGATCCCTGAGAACCATCAACATAAAGAGTGTAACAAGCATCAAAGGAAGAAAAATGAACAAAAACGTTGCATTCATCCTCCTTGTCATGGTTCCGATGGTAAGGGACAGTGCTCCAATGCAGGCTACCAACCCAAGCTCAGCGGTGAGCAGGTAATCAAAGAGAAACTCTTTGGCAACGAACACGGAAAACAGAGCAAGCAACAAAGGGGAAAAGAGCAACACCAGAAGTATTGCGGTTCCCACCACCATCAATATTGCACTGGGTGAACGTTCTCTCATGTTGCCTCTGACCCAAGCATCTTTTCAACAAGCTTGAGCAATACGTCGTCAACCACAAGATCTGCTCGGCTGGTTTTGGCATCTATTCGTGGTTGTTTCATCAACTGCTGATAGGCATCAGCAATCCAAAGCGTTGCTGTTTCAGGTGGCACGATACCGGTATCTATAACCAAATCAAAGAGAGAAGCATCGCATTGGTTATACTGCAGGTCAGACTGGACAAAGGATGTTCTCACCAGCTCCTGCTCTACGAGTGCTTTCCTTGTCTGTTCATCAGTCCCACCCCGCTCTTTCTGTTTCCTCTGGATCCTCACCTCAAGTGGAGCCTTGATTCGTACATTCAGGACATCGGTATATCCTTGCAGAAGGCCAAACCCTCCTCGACCGAGCATGACTACATTGCCAACTTTTGCAAATGCACGCATGACAGCAAGCAGAAAATCGACTGTCCGATACCGGTGTTGGTCAAATCGTTCCCAAAACGTGGGAAGACTGTCATAGACTTCGTCAAACCCACTGAAGCCATACTCATGCATGACTTTCTCAATATCTTGCTTATCCACAAAGGAAAGCCCCAGTTGTTCGGCCACTTGCTTGGCAATAAAGGTCCCTTCACTACCAATCTGACGGGAAAATGTAATAACTCCCATAAGTACCTCCTCTGGCAATTTCATGGTAAGTCAGTACCTCTCAGCTGTCAAGGAACTGCCATTACAGGTGGTCATAGGAGATGGTAAGTACCTGCTCAATAAAAAGTTTTGCAAGCTCAGGATCAAATTGGGATCCAGCACAACGCTTGATCTCCTTTGCTGCTTCACCAGCGGAGACCGCCTTACGGTAGGCTCTCTCACTGGTCATCGCATCATACGCATCGGCAATGCTGATCATCCTGGATTGCAGGGGAATTGACTCCCCATGCAGGGCTTTGGGGTATCCCGTTCCATCATAATGTTCATGATGGGCAAGCACATAAGGAGCCAATGCCTGCATATCCTCTACAGAGCTGAGGATTCGGAAACCGATCTCCGCATGTCTTTTCATCTCCTCCCACTCCAAGGGAGATAACTTTCCATCCTTATTGAGAATGTTTTCAGCGATGGCAATCTTCCCGATATCATGCAGTAATCCCACCAGACGCAGCTCAATACACGATCGGTCACTGAGACCGTAGGCTCTGCCCAACTGTTCACTGAGTTCACTGACTCGACGAGAGTGAGCCTCTTCCCGTTTGTTCTTCTCGTGGAGGGTATTGATAATGGCATACACTGCCTTTCCCTGCATTTGGGAACTATCGAGCAACTTCTGCGTGGCAAGGTGCTTCTCAGCCAACTTTACCGCCTCATTCAGGTCAAACGAGGCATCCTCCACGACATAGAGCCCAAAACTGATCGAAGGAGCAACAGCACCCATTACCCTGAGCGTTGACACTTCCTCTACGACAGCCTCGAGACACGGCTCACACTCCTTTGCTGTGTAGCCAGGCAACAAGAGAGCAAACTCATCCCCTCCAACCCTGAAGATACTCGCACAGTCAGAAAAGGTTTCCTGCAATATGGTAGCGACCCGCTTCAGGATTTGATTTCCTTGTTCCCGTCCAAATGCCTCGTTTATGATCCTGAGCCGATTCATGTCAGCAAACACAACACTCAAGGGTAGATTCCCTTCCATGGGCATGGTACTGATTACCCGCTCAAACTCTACCCGGTCGTATAGATCGGTGAGTGCATCGTGGGTCGAGGCATAGAGAACCCGTTGCTCAGCATGCTTTCGCTTGGTGATATCGACTGTCATGCAGAGGCTGTTTAGATCTTCAAGGCCCTCTTTAGGAAATATGCAAAGGGACAGATTCGCCCAAATGGTTGAGCCATCTTTTTTCAGGAATCGTTTATCCAATGAAAAGGAGTCCTCTTCCCCAAGGAACATCCTTTGTGTGGCTCTAGTACTCATTTCCACATCTTCAGGGTGGGAGAATTCTGCCCAGGTATGACCAAGCATCTCCTCTCGTGTATATCCCAAAATATCAAGATAACTCTGGTTGATACTCTCAATGCTTCCAGTCTTGAGGTTGGTGAGGGACATTCCGATCGGTGCTCTTTCAAATATTGTCTTGAACTGATGTTCACTCTTTTTCAAGGCAGCAATATCGGCCAAGCGATAGGCTTGGCTAAAGAAAAGAAGACAGAGCAAGTACGTTTCAATCGGATAGAAAACCAGGGTGGGGAAGGTCATTACAGAAAACACCTGACTTCTCACCGAGGAGGGTATAAGCAACATGCAGAGTAGCATGATTGCATGGTCAACCAAACCAACAAGATAGAACTCGATATTGATATGACCTCGTTTTTCAAGCACTGTAGTATAGCGAAAATGATGCCATAGAGTTCCAACAATCGTACTTGAAATGATGATTGCCAACCCTGCATAGAGGCCAGCTCCTCCAACCAAAACCCTGTAGAGAGCCATCACCCCACTTCCAATGAGCGTCGGGATCAATCCAAAAACCATACCGGAGACGACGATAAGGATGGATCGAGAATCAAAAAGAATTCCTTCCTCGAGAATGAACGGGTTGAGCATCACCAAGATGCCAACAATACCGATGACAATCCCGACCAAGATATGGTAGGAATAAAGTTTTCTTGGGTTCTTGAATGGATAGGTAGCAAAAAACACACTGAGAGTTAAAAGTATAGCAATATTGAATAATACATTAACCATCATGAGTCCCTCTTGGAAGGGGTAAAGAGACGCACTTGGTTTCTTCCCGACTCTTTTGCCTTATACAAGGCAATATCAGCTTTGCTGATTAGGGAGGGGGAAGCCAAATCCGGGCCTTCCACCCGGGCAACACCGATCGAGATATGAATATTCAATGCAAGGTCCTGAAAGAAGAATGCCTCTGACGCAACGCGGAGCCGCAGTTCCTCAGCGATTGCAACAGCCTCTTCATCGCTCTTGTTTGTCACGGCAATGACAAACTCATCCCCACCGTATCGAGCAATTGCCTTGCTGTGCTTGATAACATCCTTGGACCGGGCTGCAAACTCCTGAAGCACCGCATCCCCTGCCAAGTGTCCATGGGTGTCGTTGATTTCCTTGAAGTGGTCGATATCACAGATCAGGATATGGGCTTTCCCAGCTTCCTGCAGATGCAGGGAAACACGTTGCAGGAAGTAGCGACGATTATATAAACCGGTAAGAGGATCTACATTGGAAAGATCCCTGAGCCTCTTGTGTAGGTTCCGTCTCTCGGTGATGTTGATAATCATCACCGTCACAGCCCGCTGTCCCTGATAGGGTTTCTCAAGCGGATACATCCGAGCCTCAAACCACTGGGTTCCACCAGGTCCATTCTTGGTGGTCAGGGTTACATCCTCGGTTTCCAGTTGGTAGTCGAAGGAGTTGAGCATACCTGCTTCCAGGGTATGGTGTACCTGGCCCATGAAAAAGTCAGCAAAATCCTTGGGCATAAACGAATAGATATTCTTACCCTTAAGAGGAATCCCATCATCATAGAGCGAACGCTCAGTTCCTCCGAGCACCTCAAGATAGGTACCATCCTCACCCACCACGATAAAAGGGTCTGGAATGGTGTTGAACAATGATCTTGAGATGTCATCAAGAAGAGGAATATCCTGTCCTTGCTTTGCCTTCGTTTTCATACTCCTCATGGTAGTGTGCAAAGGGAAGGAATTCAATTGGCTTGTACCGATATTTGCAAGAAAGCAGACAAAGAATTAATTCAAAGGGGGGCTTCCCGACATAACTCAGAAGACCCCAGAGCGAAGCAACACAACGTGTTACACTGAATACAGAAGTGACTCGTAGGTAGGAATCGGCCAATACTGCTGGTTGGTGAGGAGCTCGGCAGTATCGCATAAGGAGCGGACCTGCGCCATCTGGGAGAGAACCGTATCATGATAGAAGTGACTCTCACTGCTCACATCTTCCACCATCCTTGCTTCCAGAAGCTGCTGTTCCAACAGTGATACTTCCTTATCCAATCCATCGGCAATATTGCTCAATTCGGTGATCAACCCTGCCTCATAGGATAGGGAGAGAGAGGATACTGCTGCTTTCTTGTCCAGGAAGCTACGCGCCAATGTTCCACTGAAAGCACTCAAGGCGGGGAGCACCTGCTTTCTCATCATGTCTACGAGCGTGAGTGCTTCGATATTGAGCGTCTTGCAGTAGTTTTCCAGGACAATCTCATAGCGGCTATGCATCTCTGAAGAGGAAAGCACACCAAACTTCTCAAAGAGTGCAATGTTTTTCGCATGGATGAAGGTAGGAAGGGCTTCAGGGGTGCTTACCAGATTCAACAGCCCCCGTCTCTTGGCCTCATCAACCCACTCAGATGCATAGTTGTTGCCATTGAACACGATTCTTCGGTGTTTGCTGTAGGTATCTTTCACCAATGCAGAGAGATCACAAGCGAAATCCTTGGCCTTCTCCAACTGGTCGGCAAACCGGGAAAGCTGCTCTGCAATAATCGTATTCAGGACAAAGTTTGGACCAGAGACCGAGAACGAGGAGCCGAGCATACGGAACTCGAATTTATTACCGGTAAAAGCAAACGGGCTGGTTCGGTTCCTATCGGTGGTATCCTTGGGAAATGGAGGCAGGAGATTTACTCCAAGGAGCATGGATGAGCGCTCCTTGTTCGGACAATCGGTTCCATCAGCAAGGGAATCGAGGATTTCCGTCAGCTCTTCCCCGAGGAACATACTGACAATGGCCGGAGGTGCTTCATTCGCACCAAGGCGATGGTCATTCCCTGCACTGGCAACCGAGACGCGGAGCAGGTCCTGGTACTCATCCACAGCAGCGATTACCGCTACCAGAAAGAGCAGGAACTGCGCATTATCCTTAGGGTTGTCCCCAGGTTCAAGAAGGTTAAGTCCGGTGTCGGTTGAAATCGACCAGTTGTTGTGTTTCCCTGATCCATTCACCCCAGCAAACGGTTTCTCGTGTAGCAAACAGACAAGACCATGCTTGTCAGCAATCTTCTTCATCATCTCCATGGTCAGCTGGTTCTGGTCGACGGCAAGATTGCTTGTAGTAAAGACAGGGGCAAGCTCATGCTGGCTGGGAGCAACTTCGTTATGCTCGGTCTTTGCGAAGATTCCAAGTTTCCAAAGCTCCTCATCCAGTTCCTGCATGAAGGCAGAGACACGACTCTTAAGATTGCCGAAGTAGTGGTCCTCCAACTCCTGTCCCTTGGGAGGGCGTGCCCCGACAAGGGTACGGCCGGTGTGGATCAAGTCCTTGCGCTGCAGATACAGATCTTTATCAACCAGGAAGTACTCTTGCTCCGGCCCTACGGTGGTCACCACGCGCTTCACATCACTGCGCCCGAAAAGCTTTAGAATCCTGATGGCCTCACGGCTTATTACTTCCATGGAGCGGAGCAAAGGAGTCTTTTTGTCCAATACTTCGCCGCTGTAGGAGCAAAACGCAGTAGGAATGCAGAGAGTATTCTCCTTGATGAAGGCGTAACTGGAGGGGTCCCATGCGGTATACCCACGAGCCTCAAAGGTTGCCCTGAGGCCACCGGAAGGAAACGAGGATGCATCAGGCTCTCCCTTGATCAACTCCTTTCCACTGAACTCCATGAGGGCAGGACCTTCAGAGGAAGGAACCAGAAAACTCTCATGCTTTTCTGCGGTGATGCTGGTCATGGGCTGGAACCAGTGACAGTAGTGGGTAGCCCCTTCAGCCATGGCCCACTCCTTCATGGCATGGGCAACCTGGTTGGCAATCTCCAGGTTCAGTTCCTTCCCTACCCTGATGGTCTCCTTCAGCTGGCGGTAGGTGTCCTTCGAGAGATACTCTCGCATCTTCTCATCCCCAAATACCATGCTCCCAAAATACTGATCTGCTCGCTCTTTCATATGATTCCTCCAACTCTAAATTCCCAAACGGGGTCTACAGCAGCCGGGCGTTTGCCTGAGGCATTGCCCCGACTGCCCACTTGCCCCAATCCGACAAGAACCCTTCTGCCGGAAACGCAAAAAAGGCGCCGTAGCCCAAACTGGACCACAGCGCCTTTGCTGATTGTTCCTTTTACACCAGAGTGGCGGCTTCTGTCAATCAGTGAATCTTGCTTTCCCTCATTTTCACAGAACCCCATCGTATACCGTATCATGGTATGGTGAGTTCAATAGTACGTATCAAGTATATGAAAAGGTCTGCATCCCCATGGATTTCGCAGTCCTTATATTGCTTTCTGAATCATCGATAAACAGAATGTGTCGGGGGTCAGTCTGCACGAGATGTATGGCGTGTTGAAAAATTTGCCTCTCTGGCTTATTAATCCCCAGGATTCCAGAAATGACAAACCAGTCAAAGCACAATTCTGCCCAGTAATTACCATGCACCAGTCGCTCATAGGTCTCCGTGGCCATATTTGATACCAGTTCTGTCTTGATCCCGCTTCTGCGTGCATCGTGTACCCACCTCACCATCCTAGGCCGGATGTGAGAGAAACCCAGGAGATCCATGGTAAAGAGCAATTCCAAGGTTTCTTTATCATCTCTGACTGGACTATGACAATCAACCAACACCTCATGAAAGTAGGCAAGCGCATCATATTTACCTGCATCAAGCTTATCTCGTTTTTCCCAATAGGGGATTTCAAATATAGCAAGTGGCACCTGAGCCATATCTGCCAAGAGACCAAGGGTGTCTCTATCAATGAAGTCACTCATGACTCCTCCAAAATCGACGGCGAGTGCCTTCACCTGCATTGCCTGCAAATCCAATTGGACTAACTCATCTATGGTTCCCATCGTTATCCTCTTCTTGTAACGATTCTAATCGAGTTTCACAATATTGTTGAGGGGTTTATGCTTGCCTACTCAAATTGTATTCTGCATGGAGCAGATGCTAAAATCATGTTGTTAACTCTCTTGTTATTGTATGTACCATTAAGCACTTATCTACAAAAACACCTTACTATCCCCTCCCCTCGTGACAAACAAATGCATTTTCGCTATGATAAGGCATATTCAATTGGACAAAGGCGTCCATCAGAGGTACCTCGCATGCGTGAGGTGTCTGTGATGGGCGCCTTTTTTTCGTATCCAAGGAGACGCCCTATGAACGGCTACCATCAAAAAACACCTTTGGAGGGAGAGGTCCGCATTCCCAGTGGATGTGCCATCAGTGGCATTATCTCACGGAGTGGAAATCGGTTTTCCGGACGTGAAGCCATCTCTTCCATCGCTGTCATGCACGACCGCTCGAACGGACTCGGAGGGGGGTTTGCCGGGTATGGCATCTACCCCGAATATGCTGATTTCTATGCCCTGCATGTCTTCTACTACTCAAGTGAGGCAAAACGGAGCTGTGAAGAGTTCCTTGAAGAACACTTCGATCTCATCAACCTCTCCAAGATCCCTACCACCAAACAGCACGCCATCACTGATGAGCCGCTCATCTGGCGCTACTTCGTTACCCCGCTTCCCACCAAACTAGCGTCCAGCCAACTGGATGAGAAAGAGTACACCTCAAGGTGTGTGATCAAGGTAAACAAGGAAATTGACGGTGCCTATGTCTTTTCATCCGGAAAGAACATGGGTGTCTTCAAGGCAGTGGGCTATCCTGAAGATGTAGGAGAGTTTTATCGCCTCGATGACTATGAAGGGTACAGTTGGACGGTCCACGGTCGCTACCCGACCAATACCCCCGGATGGTGGGGAGGAGCACACCCCTTCAGCCTGCTCGACTACAGTGTGGTACACAACGGGGAAATATCGAGCTATGACGCGAACCGACGTTTCATTGAGATGTTCGGCTACGCCTGCACCTTGATGACCGACACCGAGGTCATCACCTATATGATCGACTACCTCAACAGAAAACAAGGGTTGAGTTTTGAAGAGGTAGCCCATGTCATTGCCGCTCCTTTCTGGTCGACCATTGAAGGAAAATCACAAGAGGAGAGGGAGGTGTACACCTACTTGAGAAACACCTTCGCAAGCATGCTTATTACCGGACCATTCTCCATCATCCTCGGCTTCAGCGGAGGGTTGATGGCACTCAACGACCGACTCAAACTCAGGAGCCTTGTGGCTGCAGAGAAGGATGACCGGGTCTACCTGGCCAGTGAGGAAGCAGCTATCAGGGTCATCTGCCCTGAACCCGACCGGCTCTGGTACCCAAGCGGAGGAAAGCCGGTCATCGTCACCCTGGATAGTCAGCAAGGAGGGCAAGATGGGCATCAACTACCTGTATCCGGACTTTGAGGTAATAAGAAACCAAGATAGATGCATCACCTGCCGGGTATGCGAGAGACAATGTGCAAATGAGGTACACTCATTTGATGAGGCCACTGGCCGCATGAAAGCTGATGAAAGCAAGTGCGTCAATTGCCATCGCTGTGTCTCCCTCTGCCCCACTCATGCACTGAAGATTGTCAGGACTGACCACATCTTCAAGGAAAATGCAAACTGGAAGGGAGAGGTCATCCAGGATATCTATCGCCAAGCAGAGAGCGGCGGGGTACTGCTAGCCTCGATGGGCACGCCCAAGGACTACCCTGTCTACTGGGACAAGATGCTGGTCAACGCAAGCCAGGTAACCAACCCCTCCATCGACCCGCTTCGCGAGCCAATGGAGACCAGGACCTACCTAGGTCAGAAAGCATCGGCTGTAACCAGGGATACAAACGGCAGAATCATCACCAAGACCGCTCCCCAGCTGAAACTGGAAATTCCCATCATGTTCAGTGCCATGTCCTATGGATCAATCTCCTACAACGCCCATAAATCCCTTGCCCTTGCAGCACAGAAACTTGGCATCTACTACAACACAGGCGAAGGCGGCTTGCATGAGGACTTCTACCAGTATGGGAAGAACACCATCGTCCAGGTAGCCAGCGGAAGATTCGGGGTACATCCTGGGTATCTGAATGCAGGAGCAGCAATAGAGATTAAGATGGGACAAGGGGCAAAACCCGGTATCGGGGGACACCTCCCTGGCTCCAAGATTGGGGAGGATATCTCAAAGACCCGGATGATCCCACTCCACAGTGATGCGATCAGCCCAGCACCCCATCATGACATCTACTCCATTGAGGACCTCCGCCAGCTGGTCTTTGCCCTCAAGGAAGCAACTGCCTATACCAAACCGGTCATCGTAAAAGTGGCTGCCGTGCACAACATCAGCGCAATAGCCAGTGGCATTGCCCGTAGTGGTGCAGACATCATCGCAATCGATGGGTTCCGTGGAGGAACCGGGGCAGCTCCTGCCAGGACAAGAGACAACGTCGGAATTCCCATCGAACTTGCCTTGGCCAGTGTTGATGAACGACTACGCCAAGAAGGTATCAGAGGCAATGTCAGTCTGGTGGTGGGAGGATCGATCCGTAGCAGCAGTGATGTATTGAAGGCCGTTGCCCTTGGGGCAGACGCGGTCTATGTGGCTACCAGTGCCCTGATCGCCCTTGGATGCCACCTTTGCCGCACCTGTCATAGCGGAAAATGCAACTGGGGCATCGCAACCCAGAACCCTGAGCTGGTCAAACGTCTCAATCCCGAAATTGGTAGTGAACGATTGGTTAACCTCATCACAGCATGGAACCATGAACTCAAGGAGATGATGGGGGGAATGGGGATAAACTCCATCGAGGCGCTCAGAGGAAACCGTTTGATGCTCAGAGGCATTGGGTTGAACGAAACAGAGCTGCAAATCCTCGGCATCAAGCACGCCGGCGCATAGGAGGGACCGATGAAGAGAATCTACGTCAATGAACAGTGGTGTTTAGCCTGCCATCTTTGCGAGTACTACTGTGCCTACGCCAACAGCGGGCTCTTGGATATGGTGCAGGCTTTGAAGGATAAACCCTTGCACCCGAGGATACAGGTAGAACAAAAGGGAACCGTCAGCTTTGCAGTGAACTGCCGCCACTGCAGTGAACCACTCTGCCTGAAAAGCTGCATTGCGGGAGCCATCAGCCAAAAGGATGGCCTGATCGTCATCGACCAGGACAAATGTGTTGGTTGTTACAGCTGTATCATGGCATGCCCCTACGGGGCCTTGATGCCAAGCGAAAGTGGAGTGATGCAAAAGTGTGAACTCTGTGCCACAAACAGCCATGGATTACCTGTCTGTGTACAAGGATGCCCAAACCAGGCCATCGTTTATGAGGAGCGGTAGCATGCAGTATGTCATTATAGGAAACTCCATCACCAGTATAGGTTGCATCGACTCCATCAGGAAACACGACCCCGAAGGCTCCATCACGGTCATCGGGGAAGAGAAACACCCCATCTATGCCCGTCCCCTCATCTCCTACCTGCTCCAAGGCAAGACTGACGAGCAGAAGATGACCTACCGGGATGAAGCGTTCTACCAGAAGCATGGCGTGCAGGTCCTCACAGGAAGAAAGGTGGAAAAGATTGAAGCACAAGAACAACTGCTCAGATTGGATGACGGGGTGGCCATGCAATATGACAAGTTGCTGATCGCAACCGGCTCGATTCCCTTCATTCCTCCGATGAAAAATCTCGAAGAGGTGGAAAGGCGACATACCTTCCTCTCCTTATCTGATGCAAAGGACCTTGAAGCAGACCTGCAACCAACGAGCCGGGTGCTTATCATTGGAGCTGGTTTGATCGGGCTGAAGTGTGCAGAGGGAATCCTGAAGCGCGTACAATCGGTAACGGTCGTCGATTTGGCTGACAGAATACTCTCCAGCATTCTCGATGAGGAAGGTTCCCTTCGGGTACAAACCCATCTAGAACAGACAGGGATTCGTTTCCACCTCAGTGAAAGTGTTCGTGAGTTCTGTGGCCAGGAGGCACTACTGACCAGTGGCAAGGTAGTGGGATTCGATATCCTGGTCGTAGCTGTTGGAGTAAAGCCAAACATACAGTTGGCGAAAGAGGCAGGGCTTGCGGTAAACAAGGGAATTCTCATCGACCAGGCATGCCGGACCAGCGATGCACATATATGGGCAGGCGGGGACTGCAGCGAAGGGTGGGAACTCTTAAGCGGGGAGAGACGAAATCTTGCACTGCTGCCGAATGCATACATGCAGGGAGAGACTGCAGGATACTCGATGGCTGGAAATGAGCAACGCTTTGACAATGCCATTGCCATGAATGCGATTGGATTCTTCGGCTTACATATCATCACAGCTGGGGTGTACCAGGGTGAGGATCTTTGCTTTACCACAGAGAGTGGGTACAAGCGGCTCTTCATCAAGGATCATCACCTTGTTGGATGCATCCTGATAGGGGACCAGGTCCTGAGGGGTGGCATCTACACTGATCTGATCAGAAGCAGAACAGACCTCAGAACACTCGATTTTGCCATGATCAGCGAACAACCGGCCTTGATGGCGTTCGCACAGAAGGTGCGAAGTGAACAGCTTGGGAGGGCACAATGAAACAAATCGATGTAGGAATGATGCAATACCGCCAGCTGAACGAGCAAATACGAGAGAGCAAGGCAAAGCAATTCACACTCTCCTCTGTAACTGGACAGCGGTATATCGGGAGTGCCCA
>JAGYOG010000036.1 GCA_018399495.1 Sphaerochaeta sp. | reverse complement strand
GAAGCCAGTACGAGACCCAGCACTGCGGCAAGGCCAAACAACGTAAAAGAAACAACAAAGGCGGAGAGCGGGTCAACCTGCTCATGGACCAAGACCTTCTCTTTCTCCTTGGTATAGGTTTTGTTATCAGTACCTCGATGGTAATCGAAAAAGGTGTTGAAGCCCGTGGTTCCCATATCAACGAACAAGGTAGCGAACCCCATGATTAACCAAGGGACAATGGGAACGCTATTCAGTATATTTACTGCATAAAGGGAAGCACAGGCAAAGGTTCCCATGCTGATAACCTTTGTTCGCATTTCAACGATATTTAGGAACTGGCGTTTTGTCATAAGGAAATTATAGTGTTTTTATGGGAATTTTTCCATGCTTCTCCCAGGTTCCTCTGACTTTCTTATAAACCTGGCAGTATTGTATCTTGCATAGGAATTCTAATGCTATGCAGTCCTAACCATTTGATAAAAACAACTACCCGCAATCACCTTATTCTCCTGATCAGGAGCTTTGCTTCTTATTTCTGCTAACGTGACTCAGGATGTCATCGGCTTTTCCTTGGCAGTTCTGGTAGTACTTCCATGGTTTTATGTGAAGCGCAAAGAATAGAGCACCTAAAAGAGCAAACGAATACGACCTTGCTTCTGGAATGAGGAAAGATTAATGGTCTTTCCTCCATCCAAACGGCTTTCCTCGGCTGCCAAAGCCATAAAATGGCTTTCCAGAGAAGATGACAAATCGCTGGTACTGTGGATGTCCAAGGAACGAACTCGGTTGATGAAATCACTGATAAAGTGCTCATCTCCTCCCCCATGGCCATCTTTTTTACTATTGAGTTGGTAGGTCACACGTTCTTTGGTTGTGAAAAAGTCCAAGGTAATTTCACCTGTCTCCATGTCCCCTTTCAGCTCTGCCTTACTGCCCATCACACGGATATTCCGATGTGTCTCCATGGTAAATCCCGACATGGTAAAACTTGCAATAACGCCATTGGAGAACCTGGCGCTTACTGTTTGATGATCCACCACATTGTTATCACAGTGATATACGCATCTCCCATAGGGGCCCTCTCTCAACGCCTTCTCTCTCCCTTCAAAGGAGAGGTCAGTGGTGATAGCATTCACCGGCCACCCTGTATTCTCTCCCAAATAAATCTTCTGAGCTGCATAGGGACACTGCTCCAGCACAGGACAACCATCAGTACAGCGTAGGGGAGCTCCTTCTGGTGCATTCTCTTGTTTAAAATGGAACAGATCACCATAACTGGAGAGCGTTTCGCAGGAGCTCCCGGCGAGATAGCGCAGAATGTCCATATCGTGACAACTCTTTGCCAATATCATAGGACTTGAGGTTTCCTTCTTCCTCCAGTTACCTCGTACAAAGCTGTGGGAAATATGTATATGCCCGACATTCTCATCAAGCTCGATACCGACCAGATCGCCAATGGTTTTATCTTCAATCAACTGCTTAATCCTGATGAAGAACGGAGTATAACGCAAAACGTGCGAGATGCTTACCAGGCTCTTGGTATGCTTCGCGTGTTCTGCAATCTGGGAGAGCTCATCTAGGTTTGGGACAACCGGCTTTTCACAGAGCACAGGATACCCCTCATCAATTGCCTTGAGAAGCGGCTCTCTATGCATCGAATCCTGGGTAGCAATAATAACAACATCAAAATCCTGATGTGTGGACGGAAACAACGCTTTCCAGTCAGGGACTGCTAACCTGGAGACGATTCCCTGTTCCAAAGCAATTGCATCTCGCTTCTGTGGATCTGGCTCTGCTATAGCAGTTATATGAAGATCCTGCGGATGGGTTTTTGCATAGTCGGCATATACATACCGACCCCTGCTTCCTCCGCCCAACAATGCTGCGCGAATTGGGTTCATGAATTTCTCCTACAATAGTGCATATAAATTGGCTACGACTCCAGGATCCAAGTGGCTGAATGCCCCTTGTTGTCACCTCTACAGGGCGGAAATCGTTTTCCTTCCTCCATGGTGACTGTCTTGTCAGTATGCTCTGAGCAATGATAGACGCCGGCAACCTTACACTGGGCACCAGTTTGGGTGGAAACCGCCTCTTCTTGTGCTTGTTCTTTCTTTTCCTGCTTGGGCTGCACTGGTTGTGGTTCTTTCTGTACAGGCTTTGCCGGTTGAGGAGCTTTCTGCATAGGTTTTACCGGTTCTTGCATTTTTGTTGAAACATCCTTTTTCCCAAGCAAGAGCCACTGCACAATAATTGCAGCAGCTCCTACCAACAGTACTAAAATAACAGCGATAGTCTTGACCTGTGTATCCTGTACAGCAAGCAGAATCAACACAACGATGAGTATCATAACCACTACATAGACGATAGTAGTTTTTTTCATACGCTCTTTCTCGTAGCTTGTATTCATACCTTCTCCTATCTATAATATCGTTGCCCAAGGAGGGAACTTATAAGCTATTTACAATGCTAAGCATACCCCAATCCACGCCGATTCTCAATCTTTTTCCTGTTCAGACTATGATTTACCGTTATACGTGAAGAAATTAGGGAGTAACTTGCTCTTGAAGAGCCGACTCAATAGCTTTGAGCATTACAACACTGCTGTACGTTGCACCTGAAATAGTATCGACATGCAAACTTTGTGAGGAAAGTACATCCTTGAGAATTTTTTCTGCTTCCTTGCCTTGCCCATTTCGATGTTCCAGCAAAGATAGGTCGGTTAGATTCCCAGCTTCAACCTTGGCCTCAAGCTTAACGCGTACTGGAAAGGTAGCATAGGATCCGCCGTAGGAACCATCAGGAACCTGTCGGAAATCAATGTCAGCAACGGGAAGACTTGGCAACGCATACAACTTGTTCTCAATTCGGCGAAACAAAAGAAACACCACGACAATAATCAGTGCTATTACTAGCAGTACCAACAATAGTTTCATAGGACAACCTCCTTTATCTTCTTGTATGGTACTACACGTTATTTAGCAAACAAAGCGATAGAATAAGGTCAATTTAACATATTTGTAACGATTTTTAGCGAACGCAGGGAGCAATAGTACTGTCTACACTTGAGGAGGTACCAATACCAATTTTCCTACATGTTGCTTCTGGGAAAATTCTTGCTGTGCTACTGCTATCTTTTCCAAGGGGAAAACCCCCGCAAGCAATGGACGAATTTCCCCATGCTCGATATAGGATATAAGATTGCTGAAAACAGGCTCATCCCATGCAGTACAACCAATAAGCTGCAAATCCTTGAGATACAGGGATCGCAAATCAATGGTAACGTGAGCACCAGCAATAGCCCCGGAGGTTACTAAACGCCCTCCTCTTTTTAACAGATTCAGCATCTCACCAAACCTTGGGCCAGCCACATTGTCAACTACCACATCAACCGAACCGGATGGGAGGACTCCACGAGAAAGCTCCTCGTGCGTTAGTACCTTCTGTGCCCCGAGGGAAGCAACATCTCTCTGCTTTCCACTGCTGGTAACAGCGATCACCTGAGCTCCTCGACGCTTAGCCAGTTGAACCGCAGCAGAGCCAACCCCTCCAGAAGCTCCTTGCACCAACACTACATCATTGTCATTTACGGATGCCCGCTGCAACATATTCTCGGCTGTACCATAGGCACATGGAATAGTTCCCAGTTCCAAATCACTCCACTCACAATCAATGGGAAACACCTCGTTAGCAGGAACTCGTACATACTCTGCAAACGCACCATTACAATCAGATCCAAACCACATGGTTTCAAGAGAACCCCAACCAGAAGTCCTCATACAAGGTCGAACCAGTACCCGTCTTGCAAGCATGGCCTCATCTTCAGGGGAACCAATCGCAACTACCAATCCACAACAATCTGTTCCCTGAATGAAAGGAAAAGGAGTCTTTTGATTCCAACCACCATCACTTTGAGAATCCATCTCGTCAGATGATACCTCAAGGGTACCTTTCGTAACCTTCGCAGCATACCATCCCAACCGGGTGTTGACATCTGTGGTATTGATTCCAGCAGAGAGTACTTTCAGCAAAACGGTTCCAGGAAGCACCTTGGGAACTGCAACATCTTGGTACTGTAATTGCTCATAGCCTCCGTTGCCAATGGTCATAACCGCTTTCATGGTCTCTGGTATTGTATACATAAGCCATCCTCCTATTCTAATTCCTGTAAAACAGTACTAGCCTCATATGCTTAATGTGCAAAAAATCGCTGGATGACCTCTTCTAAAAATATGAAGAATGTAGTGCGAGATTTCTCATACGCCTTCAAATAATCGGGCTGCGGGTGTTGTGTCAACCAGAAGATCTTGTCACATTGGGTGACCAGTTCTGTGTTGTACTCTTCTGAAATAAGCATTACTTCACACTGTTTTTTCTTTGCTTCAGCATAGACGTCCTGAAAAGAGTGAAATCGGCCTGTTTCTGTCAGTATAATCAACAAGGTCATTTCATCAACCATATTCTTGACAGCTATAGGATCTGAAACAGCCATGGTGGTGATATCAGAACAATTCCTGAACCGATACGCAAAATATTCCGCGCAGAGCAATGATGGACCATACCCAAAAAGGACCAGCTTGTGGTGATTCACTATCATGGTGTATAATTCATCAACCAGTTTAGAATCAAAGGTATCAAGAAATGCCCGTATGCGTTGGATTTCATTTGTTGATGTATACCCAATCACATCCTTTCCATTCAAAAATTCTATATATTGTTTATAATTATGAAACCCAAGCTTTTTCACAAATTTCGAAATTTTTGATACTGAGCAATTACATACTTCAGCCGCTTGGGTAATACGCATGGTACCAGAAGTATCACGCTGAGCAAGCAGGACCTCATGGATATGTCGCTCCAAGGGATTCAATGTACGTAAGTCAATGGTATTCAAAACAGTGTATCCTTCTTCATCCACATAGTTGATATCAGTGTAGTTGCTCAGAGCAAGAGAGTAAAGGTAGATACGTTATAATAGTACTATTTATTTGGAAAATTTTCCTTTTTTTTAATTTCTAATATAATATTACAGAAAATTTTCCATTTTTATTGACATAACAAACCATGCCCCTTACCATAAGAACATGTGGTTCAGATATATATTTGAACTTGCAATATAGACCTTGGAGGAACCTGTGAATAACGAAAAGATTATTGAGCAACTGAAAACAATGCTGGAACCAACACAGATCAACACTAACAGTGAAGATCTCTATGATGCATCGGCAGATAGATATAAGAAGTATGCAAAAGCACGGAACGTGCTTGATGTCCCTGCTCCTTTGGCAATTGTCTACCCATATACTCCCGAGCAGGTACGTGACCTGCTTGTATTCTGTAATACAAACCTGATTAATGTCATTCCTCGTGCAGGGAAGACGGCAACCGAAGGTGGTTTGGAAAACTGGAAGGAACAAACACTCGTCATAGACGCACTGCATCTGGATAGCATAATCAACATTGATACCTACAACATGCAAGCAACGGTCCAGGCAGGAGTTCCCTTGCAAGTGTTGGAAGATGCCTTGAGAAAAGAGGGATTCACCACTGGGCACTCACCACAATCAAAGCCTGTTGCTAAACTTGGTGGATTGGTGGCTACTCGGAGTATCGGACAGTTCTCTACCCTCTATGGGGCAATAGAGGACATGGTTGTCGGGCTGGAGTGTGTATTTCCTGATGGACATATTTCTAAAATCAAGAATGTTCCCAGACGTTCAGGAGGTCCAGACATCCGCCACATTGCCATCGGTAATGAGGGCACCCTGTGCTACATTACTGAAGTAACGGTTAAGATGTTCAAGATTTATCCCGAAAACAATAAATTCTATGGGTATTTGATCAAGGACGTTGATACCGGTATCAAGATCTTACGAGAAGTAATGGCCAACGGCTTTCGTCCCTCAGTTGCCCGCACCTACAGTGAAGAGGATGCTGCACAACACTTCTATCACTTCCATAAGAATAAATGCGTTCTGCTGTTCATGGCAGAAGGTCCTAAAGGAATCGTGAAAGCTACTGGTGAGGCAATCGAGCAGGCGGTTGAGAAATTCAAGGACGGCATCATAGAACAAGTTGACAGCAAACATATCGAAAACTGGTTCAACAACCTCAACTGGTCCCAGCAAGATATCGACGATGAATTTGAAGGGATGAAAGAACATGACAGCCATTCCGGTTTCACAACCGAAATTTCTGCTGATTGGAGTACGATCACAAAAATCTACTACAATGTCATGAAGCGTGTGAAGGAAGAGTATCCCCGTTTCCATGACCTGACCATGCTCGGTGGTCACTCCTCACATAGCTACATCAACGGAACAAACATGTACTTCGTCTACAACTATGATATTCACTGCGCACCAGAGGATGAGATGCGGGTATACCATCATCCAATGCAACGGATCATCGTAGAGGAAACCCTTAGGCTTGGTGGGTCAATGTGCCACCATCATGGAATTGGAAAATTCCGTAATGAATGGACCAAACAGGAACATGGCTCGGCCTATTACATGTTGGAGAAACTGAAAGAGGCATTTGATCCCAACGGCATCATGAACTTTGGTACCATCTTCCCGCAGGAAGAAGGTAAAAAATACCAATAGCGTTGGTGCTCGAATGAATATTATTTGCTTAGTAAAGTTCGTTCCAGATATTACAGGGTTCGGCTATGACTACGAGGCCAGCAGCATGGTAAGGAACCACACCAGGATGGTATTGAACCCAGATGATGTGTGTGCACTCTCCTTTGCCTTCAAGGTTAAGGAGAGACATCCTGATTCACAGATCCAAGTGGTTTCAATGGGCCCTACAACTGTAGTACCGCATATGCATGACCTCTTACGGATTCCTGTGGACAAGGGAACACTGATTTCTGACCCACTCTTTGCTGGGAGTGATACCTATGCAACCAGTGAAGTGCTGGGTTCCTATCTCAAAACCCAATCTTTTGATTGTATCTTGAGTGGAAGTCGATCACTTGATGGAGCAACGTCACAAGTTCCTCCCCAGATTGCCGAAATACTCTCACTTGACCACATGCTGGATATAAGCGAAATCGATGTCGAGAAAATCTCACCTACGGAGGCAGTGTTCTCCGTTGAGGGGGAGAGGGAAACAACTACCTGGTCAATGCAGCTCCCTGGTGTGTTGAGCCTAGGTAGGAGCAGCACCTGTAAACTTCCCTATCCCTCCTATGCAGACCTGCAACGGGATGTCTCAGACAAACTTACCATCCTGACCAATAAGGAACTTGGACTAGATCCTTCCCATGTTGGTTTGGAGGGCTCCTTGACCAAGGTTGTGAACACCTACGATGCAAACAGTCGTAGACGGGCAAAAACCGTGGTGGAAACAAATGAGGAAGGAATCGAATTTGTATTCTCCTATCTCAAGGATAGGGGGTTTGTGTAATATGAAACGAATTTTGATTCTTCAAGACACTGAACTCCCCAAGCGAAGCAATGACCTCCTTGAAGTGTGCAACCGGATTTACGGTAGTGAGGATCATGAGGCTTGGCTGCTCGCATTCTCTTCCGATCGAGAGAACTTGCCAGAGGGCTTTGAGAGAATCATCCTTGTCCAAGATGAGGGAATCCTCACTGAAGATGCCCGATATATCTGTGCCATCATCATGGACCTGTATTCGCACCATGCCTTTGACACAATCCTCATCCCAGGAACATGGCTTGGGCGAATGGTGGCACCACGACTGGCAAAACAGTTGCATGTTGGATTGGTTGCAGAAATAAACGATGTCCAGAGAAATAAAGATACCCTGGAGTTTGTTCGTACAGCCTACTCGGGAAATGTGTTGGCCGGTATTACCATGACAAGCAACCCACCCATTATCCTGAGTATTAAACCAGGAATATTTTCCTGGGAACCAGAATCACTGCCGAAAACCATAATCCAGCACTACGACAAAAAGATTACTTCCCCATCCTCCTTGACCTGTTTGGAAAGAAAACAACGTCCTGTTTCCTACGATATCCGTGACAGTGAGGTCCTTGTCTCGGGAGGTGGTGGGGCAAAGAGAGCATATCCACTGCTGGAAACTTTGGCAGAGGCACTGAGTGGAGATGTTTCTGCAAGTCGGAAGCTTGTTGATCAAGGTATTGCCAAGCGTACCATCCAAGTAGGACAATCTGGAAAGATTGTCAGCCCTCGTCTGTATGTTGCTATCGGTATCGATGGGGCGATTCAGCATGTGGAAGGATTACATAATGTAGAGACAATACTCTCAGTGAATACACGGCCAGACGCGCCAATTTGCAGCATATCAGATGTTGTGGTTGTCGGTGATGCAAAGATCTTTATTGAAAAACTGCTACAGAAGATTGCTTTGGAAAATGAGCATACAACTCCCGATCAATACACAAGCGACAGAGGAGAGAGAGAATGAATATACCTGACTTCACCATGGACTTCTTTTCCTTGAAAGGAAAAAATGCTATCGTCACCGGCGGAAACAGCGGTTTGGGACAACCTCTCTCGGTGGCTTTGGCAAAGGCTGGAGCAAATGTCATGGTAGCAAGCATCATAAAAGATGATAGCCAAACTAAACAGTGGGTTGAAGACTGCGGAGTTGAATATCGTTTTCTTCAAAGTAATATTACCGAAGAGGGCGAGTGTAAGCGAGTTGTCGATAGCTGTATCAACACGTGGGGAAGCATAGACATCCTGGTCAACTGTGCAGGCATAAGTATAAACAAAGAGGATGTCACTGAATTCAACCGTAGCGATTGGGACCAGATGATTGCAGTAAATCTGACTGCAGCCTTTGAGATGATACATGAAGCCAGCCCTCATATGATCAAGCAGAATAGTGGGAAGATCATCAACATTGCATCACTGTACGCATTTCTTGGTGGGCGATGGTCTCCAGCATATGCTGCATCTAAGCACGGAATCGTTGGATTGACGAAGGCTATGAGTGATGAACTGGCAGAATTCAATATTCAGGTGAATGCCATTGCCCCAGGTTACTTTGAAACCAAGTTGACAGAAAAAACCCGTAGCGACAAAAAAAGAAATGAAACAATCGTTTCCCATATTCCTGCAAATCGTTGGGGCACAGTAACTGACTTGATGGGTTCCTGTGTATACCTGTCAAGCAATGCTTCCAACTATGTAAACGGAACCGTGTTGACTATTGATGGTGGATTCCTAATACGCTAGATTGTAGGGATTATAGAGAGAAAAAGAAATAACTATGAAACAGCAGTACATTGTGGCAATTGATGGCGGTACGCAGAGCACCAAGGTAGCATTGTTTGACACCCTTGGTCATGAGATTTGCTCGAATACTGTGCCGCTTAGGGAAATCCATCTGTATGGAAATTCAAGGGCTGAACACCCTGATGATGATCTTTGGGATACCTTGCAACAGGCGTGCAAGGGAATGCTCAATACATTCCATGGCAACACAGAGGATATCATCGGCATTGGCTTGGGCTCCATCCGTTGTTGTCGTGCCCTCATCAAGGAAGATGGGAATTTGGCTTCCCCGTTGCAGAGCTGGATGGATATCCGGCTCTCCTACCCTTACGAACACAAGAATGATGAAGTGAGGTATGTTACGACTGCTACGGGATATCTAACCCATCGAATCACAGGAGAGACCAAGGATACTCGCTCAAACTATGTCGGCCCTTGGCCAATTGACCCTGAGACACTAGAGTGGTATCCAGAGGGAGATATCTTTGATTCCTATACCACACCAAGAACCATGCTCTTTGATTTGGTTGACCCCGCTACTATCCTGGGCCATGTGACTGAACAGGCGAGTATAGCCACAGGGCTCCCAAAGGGAACCCCAGTTGTCTCAACTGCAAACGACAAAGCAGTTGAGGGTCTTGGTGCTGGATTGACTGATACGGGGACTGTCTTGGTATCGCTTGGAACCTACATCACCAGTATGATGGTAGGAAACACATACCAGGATGACGCAAAGTTCTACTGGAGCAATCCAGGGGCAGTAAGTGGTGAATTCCTCTATGAAAGCAATGGAATTCGCAGGGGAATGGCAACCGTTACCTGGATCAAGGACCTGATGGGAACAGGACTGGTAGAAGCAGCCAAGGAACACAATCTGTCTCCTGAAGCGTATCTGAATGTCTTGGGTAAGGACGTGAGTGCTGGTTGTGACGGCCTTTTCACCATCTTGCACTGGCTTGCACGCCCCACACAGCAATGGGAGCGAGGCATCATGATTGGCTTCAACGGTTCCCACAAGGGACCACACATGTTCCGCTCCGTACTTGAGGGTATCGCTCTGACCATGAAGAACAATGCGCAGGCGATGTGCGATGAGATGGGAGTCGACATACGCCATCTTATTGTAAGTGGCGGTGGATCAAATGGAGATTTATTCATGCAGATCTTCGCTGACGTATTTGGGGTACCAGCCCATCGAAATGAGGTCAATGAGTCAGCAAGCATGGGTGCAGCCATCTGCACGGCCCTCGCCTTGGGAGTCTATCTTGAAAGATCTTCTGCAATAGAACATATGGTAAGACGCCGGGATATATTCCAGCCAG
The DNA here is from genome assembly GCA_018399495.1 of Sphaerochaeta sp. Lineage (GTDB taxonomy): Bacteria > Spirochaetota > Spirochaetia > Sphaerochaetales > Sphaerochaetaceae > Sphaerochaeta. The sequence continues at coordinate 14,023 of JAGYOG010000036.1, read as the reverse complement.
TTGAATCACATGTGGTACTGTATGAACGAATCAATCGAGAGGTATACACGAAAATCAGTTCGGCAACTGAGGAAGTGTTACAGGCCTCTCATCGTATTTTCCATCCCTGATTTACTTCGTTCGTAGCATAAAAGCTTCCCCACTTCCTTATTTTTGATACCCAAAGCCGGGTTACTTTGCTATATTCAACATAAGAAGGGGTTTATTGATGCGCATTACTAACTATCGCTCTTTCATGATTCACGCTCTGTTCCTCTCACTGACCATGAGTTTCATCGACGTGAATACTGTTGCACCGGCCATGCTCATTGAGAGTGGGGCTACCACATTCCACTTAGGGCTACTTACCGCAATCATGGTGGGATTTGGCAGCTTCATGCAGTTACTGTTTGCTACGTTCATCATGGGATTCAAGCATAGGAAACCGGCTCTCCTAGGTGGAATCTACCTCAGAGTTGCAGCTCTCGCAAGCCTGGGAATATTTTTACGCAATCTGGGAGGACCTGCTACCTGGAAAATTTGGCTCATCCTCTTCTTGATAACCGTCTTCTCCTTCAGCGGTGCTTGGGCAAATATTGCCTATACCGATATCCTCGGAAGTACGATTGAGAAACCCCTGAGAAAAAAATTGCTTACCCAAAAACAGCTCATCACCAGCATTGGATTGATTATCAGTTCTGTTGTCGTAAAACTGGTGCTTTCCTATCTCTCCTACCCAGACAGCTACAGCCTGCTGTTCCTCATGGCAAGTTTTTTGTTGCTCTTAGCAACCAGTGGGTTCTGGATGTTGAAGGAGGGAGAGCGACCAGAACATAAGAGACAGAGCCTAAAAGAAAAGCTTGGGATGTTTGCCTATGCCATCAAGGGGGACCGTAATATTCGCCTCTATCTGGTGCTGGTAAATACTTCAGGTATTATTCTTTCTACCCTACCGTTTTTGGTAGTACTCGCAAATCAACGCTACGGATTTGATGGGGGGAGAACGGGAACATTCCTCCTGTTCCAGCTCTCAGGTTCTCTATTCGCAACCATTTTGACAAACTTGTTCAGCAAGGGACAGCGCTATCGTCCCCTGCTTTTCTTATTCATCTTTCTGGGCGTATCTACCCCGCTTATTGCACTCTTTTTGGTAGCAACCCCATTGCTCTACCCACTTGTATTCTTACTCGGAGGGGCAACCAGTGCACTGTATCACATCCTTACCGTAGGAATCCTCTTGGAAATATCCAATAATGAGAACCGCCCTATCTACTTTGGAATTGGCGGTGCTGGTGCTTTGATGAATATCCTCTACCCTATGCTGGCAGGTTTCTTACTCCCCTCCCTGGGCTTCCCGCTGGTTTTCATAATTACTAGTTGTTATATGCTTCTAGGAGTCTATGCAGCAAAGCATTTGAATTGTGATACATTTAAATAAATTCATACCAGCAGTTATATTGACCTAAACACAGTTTCGTTATATAGTATTTTTATTAAATAGGAGTCACTATGAATAAGAAACTTATTTTGACACTTACCCTACTTTCCTTCTCTGCTCTCTCCCTCTTTGCATTCTCATTCACCCCGTTTGTCGAAACAGAGCAAGGAACCATTGGTCTGTTGCACCACACTTATCAGAATGGAACAACCGGAGACGATTTCGACTTCATCAAGCAAGGTGGACAGAACAACCTCTACCCCTTCAGCCGCTACACCGTAGGAGCTACAATTGAAGACAACCACCGCGTCTGGTTCACCTACCAGCCATTTCAAATTGATACCGCTGTAGATTTTCCTGACTCGCCAGCAGTAGAAATCGGGGATAAAGATTTTTCAGGTCCCATGGAGCTGACCTACAGCTTCCCCTTCTACCGAGCAACCTACACCTATGACCTGCTTGGAACGTATGAAGAGGCGTATCTTGGCGTTGGTCTTGCCTTACAGATCAGGAACGCTTCCATTCAGTTTAGGGAAATGTATGATGATGGCACCACCAACCCACCTGAATACTTTGTCAGCCAGAACGTAGGACTCGTACCTGCATTGGCGATCTACAGTGAGTATCGCTTCCCCTTTGGGTTGACCCTCAGTGCCGATATTGCCGGCTCATATGCAAATCTTGCCTATATCAATGGAGCTGACTATGCGTTTGAGGGGTCAATTTTGGATGCATCCCTTCGCATGGCCTATGCGATTGAGAATGGATTCTCACTTTTTGCCAATGCACGCTTCTTCGGTGGAACCTCAAAGGGTGAAGGCGAGAATGATGCAGATGTCTGGACTGATTCTGTTGAGGAATACACCAAGAACAATATCGCGAGCTTGACTTTCTCTGCAGGACTTGCTTGGCAGATGCAATAACACACTGCCTAAACGAACTAAACGCAAGGATGTATACAATTCTTGCGTTTTTTTGTTTCTTTCTGCTTTTTTTGTAGGCAACTACCATCACTAGCGTATACCATTTGGGTGACACCTTTTCAAAGGAGCCGACATGAACCCACTCATCATTGTAGATATCTTCAGCATGGTTCCTCTGTTCTTCACCATTTACCTAGCCACACGGCATCTCAGTGGATCCAGGCAGAATCGGTACTACATCCTTGCGTCCTACATTACCCTTGCACTGCTGGCCGTGGAAGTGTTGGGGTACAGCATGGCAGGCAATACTTCTGCATTTGCCTTTGTTGCCCATCTGCTGGCAAACGCTCTCTATTTCATTCTTATTCCGGCGATAGCACTCATCATCCTCTGGTACCTTGGTTATAGTGAATATGGAACACTGGTTAAGGGTATTCTCTTCATGCCCTTGGCCTTGAATGCAATTTTCGCAATCCTCTCCATACAGAACGGCTGGTACTTCACAGTGAATACTTCGAATGAGTATATCAGGGGGTCCTTCTTCTATTGGACTACCTGCCTCTCCTACTCCTACTACATCCTGGTCCTTATCCAACTGTTCAAGATGCGCCACACAGTAATCTCTCCTAGCAAGTTGCTGGTTGTCCTTGTCTATTGTTTACCTATCATTGCGACGATTATCCAATACTTCTATCTCGAGGATTCCTATATCACCAGCTCCATTGCTACGGCACTATTGCTGTACTACCTCATCGTCCAGGAGGCAAAGTTCGATTTTGACCTGCCTACCAAGGCACGAAACCGCATAGCTTTTGAGCGGATGCTAGCTACATCAGAGTATAAAGGCCAAGATTTGACCTTTATACTCTTTGATATGAATAACCTGAAACAAATCAATGATACCTGGGGTCACCAAGAGGGTGATTACTTGCTCTCTACCCTGGCAGAGTTGTTGAATAAAGCCTTTTCTCCCAATGGGAAAGTATTCAGGATCGGAGGCGATGAGTTCTGTGTCCTACTTCCCAGGGTAACGAAGAGCAAAAGGAAAACCAAGATGGAGTGCTTTGCATTAATGCTGATGGAAACCAATATAAAACTTGCTCATCCCATCGATGTTGCTTGGGGTTATGCAGAGGCTATCAGCGAGGAAGGCATCTCCAATGAAGATGCCATCACCCTAGCTGATAAGGCCATGTACCGCCATAAAGCAATGCTCAAGGAGAGCACCCTATCCTAGGAGTCCTTGTAAGCTCATCTGCAGATAGAGGAATTCCAACTCCCTGAGTGTTCCGATTACCGTGAACGCTGCCTGGTACCAGTCCAGCTCCCTTTGAGCAAGCGACAGCTTGTCTGATATCGAGGCCTCGAACCTAATCTGCTCACTGGAGAGCATTGCCTCTTTCAACTGGTAATCGGCAAGTTGTACACCCAAATCAAAGAGATACCCAGAAATTTCATGCTTCAGTGTATTCACAGTATCCTCGGCTTCATCATATGCTAGCTCCAGACCTGCCTTTGCTGAACTCAGAGATTTCTGTGCAAGAGACTGTTGCAATGAGGAGGATTTCCTGAATAAGTCGGTTGCACTGAAGGCTATGGAGAAGCTCACCTGAGGATCTGACCCTGAGAAAAGCTCTGAGAAGGATGAGAAAAACGTATTGCCATCGCTTGGAGCATAGAAAGGACTCAATTGGAAGCTCAGCTGGAAGGCCGGGGCATCCTGTACAGAGAACATTCCACTCTCGATGGTTGCCTTCTGCATTTCCAACAGGGCTTGCTGGTAGGCAGTATCCTGGGCAAGATATCGTGAAAGTAGTGCTTCAAGGTCATACCCGTTTTCCATAAGGGAAACAGGGTTGAAGGCTGAGAGAGATACCTGCGCAGGAAGTTCTTCCTGCCATACCCGCTCCAAGGTAACCGTAAGATTATCAAGCTCACGATTCACTGCCTGGTAAGCACTCAGACTCTGTTGGTAAGCTAGTTGGTTGCTCTCATACACCTGACGGCTTATCAGGCCCTCATCCAAATCATTTTTTGCCCTCTTTTTTGCGGTATCTGCCAAGCTAACACGTTCAGAGAGTATATACCGGTTTTCCAGTAGGCTCTGACGGAGCAAGAGGAGACGGATATTCTGCAGGATGAGAGCCTTCTTCAAACCATCCTTGGAGTACTGGGCGTCAGAGAGTGCGATACGCTGTTTCTCCACCTGCTTGTCCTGGTAGGAGAGGTCAACCAACCCTTCCCCGATCCAAAGAGGCTGGCGAAGGGAGACGGAGACTGAAGGCGTCTGGGTCCAGGTATCCTTTGAAGATGTCATGCTGTACGAGCTCTTCTGAGTAGCGGAGAGCTGCACGGTTGCCCCTGTAGAGAGGGTATCACTCAAGGTTCCTCCTACCTGAAAGGAGTGGCTCTTGGTTCGGGTAGGGGCAGTCTGTATTGTCATGTCATTGTATGCATAGGGAGTTGCACTCACCCCCCAAGTCGGCCTCCCTTGGGAAAGGGAGAACTCCAGCTGTGCTTCCTGAATGCCCACCACATCGGTGAGTTGCTGCAACTGCCAGTCCTGTGCCTGCAGCTTCGCTTCCAGCTGTTCCAGCAAACTGGAGGTAGTCGGTTGCGCCTCATTTGTCCAAGTAGCAAAAAATGCGTCTATAGCCTCAGCTTCCAAGGAAGGCACAGTGTCCATCACCAGTCCCACTTTCGTGAGATCGGGATAGGAGGAGGCTGCAAGAGATGAGAGGGCAAACAGTAAGAGCATAGCGATAGATAGGTGTCGTTTCATTATGCATTCCTCCGTGCATCTTTGTAGAATGTGGCGTAGAGTAAGGGAAGTACGAACAGGGCGCTCAGCGTGGAGAAGACCAAGCCGACCATGATGGTACTTGCCATCGGTGACCACACTACTGAGTATCCACCGATTCCAATTGCTGTAGGCAAGAGTCCAGCAATGGTGGTAAGACTGGTAAGGAGTATCGGGCGGATACGGGTTCCCGCAGCCTCCACAATTGCCTCAGCTACAGATTTACCTTCTTTACGCAGATCGTTGATGAAGCTTATCAGGACAATGGCATCGTTTACTGCAATACCGGCCAAGGCAACTGCGGAGTAGATTACCGTTGTCGAGAGTGGTGTTCCAGAGACAAAGAGGAAAAGTACCACCCCGATAAAGGCAAAGGGAACACTCAGCAGTATCAGGAAGGGTTGGCTGTAACTGTTGAACTGTGTACCCAGGATCAAGTACATCAGGAAGATCCCGAGCACAAAGACACGAAGGATATCGATCAAGAGATTGGCAAAGTCACTGAACTCACCTCCGACCAGCAATTCAACCGAGGGGAACCGATTACGTAAATCAGTATCCCAGAGTTCCACGATTTGGTCATTAACCACGTTCTGGTCAACCTCCCCCAAAGCATCCGCGGTAACGGTTATCTCACGTTTCCCTTCAACACGCCTGATGGAACCGATCGAACTCTCCAAGGAGATGGTTGCAACACTGCTCAACGGGACGAGTCTTCCATCATCGGTGGGTATGAGAATCTGTTGGAGATCCTCAAAGCGCTCCGAACCCCCATTGTCAAACTGTACGACAATATCTATTTCTTCATTTTCCAAGAACAAGGTTCCAATTTTCTGTCCTTCAAAACGGACACGAAGGTAGCTGGCTATTGTAGAAACCCCAATTCCCAAGCGAGTGGCCTGGTTCTGGTCCACCTCAATACGTAGGGCTGGATTTCCAGCAATGAAGTCACTCTGTACATTTTCCACCCCTTCGATGGAAGAGAGGGTATTTCCCAAAACGTTGGCAGCCTCTATAAGGGGCTCATAGGCATTCCCTGAAAGGCGGAAGCTGAAATCTGCAGAGGTTGGAGGACCTGTCTGAGCCTTGGTGAAAAGCACCTGCTCTGCACCACTGATATAGTAGGTCTCCTTCTTCACTTCATCAATTATTTTCTCAATGCTTCTCATTCTACCTTCATCCATCTCCGCCAGGTCTACTGTGATGGTTGCCTGGGTAGTACTCTCAGAACCACCCACATTTCCACCAATATTGGCGCTGATGGAGAGAACCTCTCCATTACCGACCTTTTCGAGAAGGACTTTTTCATATTCAGATACTATGGTATTGGTTGACCGCAAGGTAGAACCTTGTGGAGTGGTGATCTCAATATTGAAATAACTGTAATCCTCAGCACTGAACAAGTCCTGGCGCAAGCCACCTACCAAGGAGAATATTCCGGCAGTCACGAGGAGTGCAAGGATAAGGAAACGCCCCTTCCGATCCAATGTCCAGGCAAGAGCACGAGTATAGGCTCCAATGAAGCGTTCAAAACGCTGTTTACCTGCTTTCTCCTGCTTGAGTTTCCTTGGGCCCCACTCTGCATAGTGACTGGGCAGAAAGAACAGCGCCTCAAAGGTACTTACGATCAAGGCAATGGTAACGGTCAAGGGAATTACCCTGAGGAACTTGCCGATAGTCCCTGGAATGATCATGAGTGGAAGGAATGCAGCAACCGTGGTTCCGGTGGCGGCAATGATTGGCCACACCACCTGGTTGACTCCCTTGATCGCAGCCTCATGCCGAGAGAGACCAGCGAGTTGCAGACGGTATGAATTCTCAACAATGACAATACCGTGGTCGACAATAAGACCTAATACAAGTACCAACCCAAACAAGGTATTGGTATTGACGGTTTGGCCCAGCTGATCAAGGACCAAGAAGGTCAATGCGAAGGTTACAGGAATGCCTAGTGCCGTTATGAATGCATTTCTGAATCCAATAAACAATGAGAGAATAATGACCAGGAGCAAGAGGCCCATAAGGGCATTGGTGGAGAGCACAGCGAGACTGCTCGCAATCTGCACGGTGGAATCGTTGAACAGTGTCAGGGTTGCCCCTGAGCGTGGCTGGGTCTCATCCACAATCTGCCTAACCGAATCCACGATGGCTACTGAGTCGCCCTTCACTACCTTGGTAATCCGAAGGCTGAGAGCACTCTCACCATTGAACCGGCTTAACGGTGCATCCCCGTCAAACCCATCCATGACCGCAGCAACATCTGAGACGCGAACCAGGCCTTCCCCCTGATTGGAACGCCTGACAATGACTGATTCTATGTCCCTTATTCCTTCCACCGAACCGAAGGTACGAAGAAGGTATTGGCGGCTATCAGTTGAGAGGTTTCCACTCGGTAGCCGTTGGTTCTCACCAGAGAGAGAACGAACAACCTCATTGACACTCAATCCCATCGAGGAGAGCAGTGTCGGATTCAATTTTACCTGTATTTGACGTTCAGGAAGACCAACTATCTCCACATCAGAGACGTCTGGAATGCTGAGAAACCGGTTTTGCAGTTCCTGAGCTTGTTCACGCATATCTTGATAGGAGAGATTACCACTGACAATAACCTCGATGACAGGAAGAAAGTCTGAAGAGGAGAAATCATCCAGCAACGGCTGTAATGTGCCATCTGGAAGGTCTACCTGACTGAAACGTGTCTGTGCATCTTGGTAGAGAGAGCGGAAGAGCGTGTCATCTATTCCATCATCAAACTCAACCCTGACCACGCTCAATCCCTCACTGGTGGTTGAACTAATTTGCTTGAGTCGGTCCATTCCGGCAAATGCATTTTCCACAGGGATGGTAACCGATGACTCCATATCCTGTGCACTCACACCGGGATAAGGAACGATGACATTGACCCAATAAAAAGGGACTTCTGCAAATTGTTCCTGAGGAAGGGTAAGCAAACTGAAAACTCCAAGGGCCAGAACGGTGATCATGAGAATATTTACCAAAACCGGTTTGGTTACCGAGAACCTGCCGATGGAGAACTGTCTATCATTATTATCCATACTGCCCTCCTACTGCAACGGAGTGCTGATGGCACTACCGTCTATCAAGCGGGAAAGGCTGCTTACCAGTACTCGCTCTCCTACCAACGAGGAAGACGCATCCTTGCTTTCAATGGCAGTGAGATCGCCAAATTGGTCCACCACGGCAACTTCCCGGAGGCTGGCATTGTCCCCCTCTACTACAAAGATGTACTGCTTCCCATTACGATTCACCATGGCGCCATTGGGGACCACGGTATAAAGAGGTGCATCAGCGTTAAAGATGGTGACATCCGCAGTAATACCTGCCTTCAGAAGATCAGGTCTGGGATTATCAAAATCCACATAGACCGTCCAACTACCTGTCCTGCTGTCCGATGATGCGCTGATGGCACTCACTACCCCTTCTGCCACAATTGTTTCGTTTGGAGTACGAATGGTGATTTCAGCTTGAGCTCCTTCCTTGATGAGAAAGAGTTGGGCTTGGCCTATAGCCAAGGTCACCCTCAGGTGCTCAAGATCTACGATACGGGCAATCTGGGTACCAGCCTGCAACAAGTCACCCTTAACAAACTTGGTTATCTCAGCGACACTTCCTGAAATCGGTGTTGAGACTCTGGAATTGGTTACATTGTTTTTTGCCTGTTCAAGCTGGGCTGAAAGCCCATCCAAACTGGATGTCCCTTGATTGAGTTGGGAGAGGGAGATAGCACCACTTGCAAACAACTTCTCATTCACTGACTGTTGCTTCAACGCATTCTCGTACTGTTTCTCCAATTGACTGAGATTGAAGGAGGCAATAGTGTCATCGATGGTGAGTAGGGTATCTCCCGCTGTCAATGTGCTTCCCAGACCTATGGATATCTCTTCAATTTCCCCGCTCACACGAGCCTTGATACTTACCTCTCTCTGTCCCTGCACTGTTCCACTCCCAATGACACGATCACGTAGTGCACGCTCTTGGATGGCGACAGAAGATGATACAACTTGGGTATAGTCGGTTGCAGCACTCACAGCCTCGAGTGGTTCACTCGTTTCTTGCTCCTGTTCCGCTTTACTGCAAGCGATAAAGCTTACCAGAATAGTGAGAGAGATCAGGAATAAAAAAAGTGCTTTCTGTACAGTACGCATGTTCTACCTCATTAAAATCAAATATAGGAATATGTCCCAAATGATAGTACATTTCTCAATCACCTGACAAGTGTTTTGCACAATATATTTTTCATAATTCGAAATATGGACGTTGCTTGCGGTTTTTTTCGGATTCCTGTATACTTACTTTACAATATATCAGCATATCACCTGATTTGATACTTAGTATCTGTCCTATACGTAGGACCATAAACGGTGGTCCCGGGCGAATGAACGCCATGATTGATATCACAAATGACCTTATATGAGTAATAAAAAACAAGAACTACTGTTACTACGGGTGACAACCATAGTCTGCCTAGGATTTGGCATACTCGGCTTGGTTGTCTCTATTGTCGCCAATTCCAATTCCATGCTTCTCGATGGACTGTACTCCTTGATCCAGAGCATGTTCATCATCGGTTCAGGAAGGGTGGTAACACTTCTCTTCAAGGAAGATGATGACCGGTTTCCCTTCGGATACGGAGCCTTCGAACCCTTCTTTCTGGTATTGCGGAGTCTCGTCCTGCTTACCATGGTGGTAACCATTGGCAGTATGGCAGGAATAGCTATGACACGTGGCGGCTATGCCATTACCTTCTCCATTGCCTTCCCAGTCTCTGTATTCTCCCTGATCGTCTGTTTTGTTGTTTGGCTTGCCATTGCAAACAAGGCCAAAAAACTGAGTAGCCCGACCCTCCGCTCAGAAAGCAATGCATGGTTACTTGACACCCTCCTCTCCCTCGCCTCTGTACTTGCAATTGGGATGATCGGCTTGATAAAACAGACCCGTTTTGCTTTCTTGAGCAACTACATAGACCCAGCTCTCACTGTTCTCTTCCTGGCTTTCCTCAGTCCTGTGCTTATCAAGGACTTGGTGGTCTACAGCCGGGAACTGCTGGGTGCAGCGCCAACGTTCACCGTTCAGACCACGCTGGAGAAGATCACCAACCGTTTTGTGAAAAAACATGCTTTCCGTAAAGCGGAGGTCTATGCATTGAAGCGTGGACGTTCCCTTATGGTTGTCATCTATGTATTTCTCTCTGAGGAACGACCGGTCAAGCAACTTGATGCGATCAGGTTTGAAATGATAAAGGCAATGTACTCCTACTCAAACTTCTGTGACACTGACATTGTATTCACCCTGGATGACAGATGGGTGGACTACCAGACACCCTTTGCCATCGCCGGACAGAAAGCCTAATCAGGAAGGTAGCCACCTCAGCACCCGTTTCAACGCTTTATCCCAGAATTTCCAGGTATGTCCACCTGGGTGCTGGTCATAGGCCACTTCATGGGTCTCGCGTAAGGCTTCTACCGCTCTTAGATTATCCTCTAGCAGTTCATCCTCATTTCCACAGGTTACATAAAGCGATGGTTTAGGGGACAGCTCTTTCTTTGCCAAAGCCAACAGATCATGTTCGCTACCTTCCACATCATAGGACCCGAACGTATTCTCCCACTCAAAGGGAAATACCTTCTCTATGTCCTCGAGCATACTGGACAGGGATACAAGGTCCAGGGCTCCGCTCATACTCGCAGCCCTACTGTACAGATCTGGTCGTGTGAGGGCGGCCTTGAATGCTCCATACCCACCCATGGATAGTCCTGCAATAAAGGTATCCTCACGCTTGGTGCTGATAGTAAAAACAGAAGAGAGGAACCGGGGAAGTTCCTCAGTCAGAAACGTAAAATAGGGATATCCTTGTTTTTGGTCAGTGTAGAAACTCCTGCCTACCGAAGGCATCACCACAACCAAGGGAAGGTTTCGTACGTACCGCTCAATTGCTGAATTGCGCACATAACTCTGTTCATTCTGCTTCAGTCCATGCAACAGATAGAGTACTTTATATGGCCCCTCAGGAACCTCAGGCGAGCGGTCGCATCGCTGGGGGTAGAGTACCATAAGGGAAACGTCAAGCTGGAGGGTGTCTGAGAAAAGGGAGATGTCTAGCAATGCCATAAGGACTCCTTGTTGAAAGGTACTCTATCCCAATTTACAAAAAAATTCCATTCGAATTCTTTTGTAATCTTTATCCTTTTTTTTTGTTATCATTATGGATGCACTGGTTCTGTTTTGGAGGGGATTGATGAAACTGCGCTCTCGTCTAGTACAGTTTATGAGTATATGCTTGCTTCTGGGTACCATTACACTGGTCTCCAGTTGTGGTGTATACAGCAAAACCCCTGCCGTCAACCCAGACGAACAGCATTGGGAAGGCCCTCTCCTTGATGGAAAAGAAATGGAAGATGTCCAGATCACCATCAAACCACAACAAAAAGCCATCGTCATTAATCTTGATGAACTTGATATAGATTCTGATGTTCTCATGCAATATCTACGCGCTCAGGAATCCAAACAGCAGACATTTACTGTGGAAGAATCGGATTCCTATATCCTGCTTATCAGAAAACAGGACCTGGATACTGATTCAGAGTAACGGTTCCACTTTAACAGCTAAAAGCACCCACCCATCATTCTCATTGCGGGTCCATACCATTGTGCCCCATCGGTATGTTGGCGTTTGTAAACAGAACGGTACCTCATAGAGATCAGAGCGAACCACAGCCCTGCCAATCTGCACGTGCTTCGCAGGCAGCAGGGAGACCAACTGTTGGTCGTAAGTGTTGGTGAACGCTTTTCTCAGCACCTCACTGACATAATCCTCAAGCCATGCTGGTCCATAGGATTCTCCCAACGCCTGTCTGGTAACCTCTTCAGCACTCCCTACCTCTCCTCTTACAATTTGACCTATTGTTGCATCGTTAGGAAGCTGAGCTTCATACGCCTCTTGAAACGACTTGGCTTCATTTGCTGTAAGGGGAACGATGAAGAGGATTAACATGATCAGGAGCAAAATGAATTCTTTCATACTATGTATATGAATCATTTTCTTCTCATTGTCAAAGTATTACAACACGATTTCTTTTTTTCTAGACTTTTTGTACATGCATGGTAAGATGGGAAAAGTCCCAATTCTCGAAACGATCAACAAGATCCTTGGTGGACTGATGGTAGTACCTTTGGTACTTGGTGTATTGACCAATACATTCTTTCCTGAAGCATTGATGATTGGTAGTTTTACTACCGCATTCTTCAAGTCAGGTGCACTTACCTTGATTGCCTTGCTCTTCTTCATGTAGCAGTGCACAGATTCAGTTTAGAACCGCTGGTATGTCACTCTATAAAGGAGTGGTCCTTAATTTCAGCAAGGTTCTCTTTGGTGTTAGCTTCGGCGTTATCTTTGCAAAAATTGCTGGTCCTGAGGCTACCTTCCTCGGAGTCACCCCACTTGCCATGATTAGTGCCATGTCCAACAGTAATGGTGGACTCTATACTGCTCTTGCTTCCAAGTATGGTGATGAGTCTGATGTTGGTGCTATCGCTGTAATCTCCTCCAATGATGGACCATTCTTCGAAATGGCATTCATGGGTGTTGCCGGTGTTGCAAACATTCCTCTTATGAGCCTTGTAGCAGTCGTCGTTCCCATCTTCGTTGGTATGATTCTTGGTAACCTTGATGAGAGAATCAGAGAATTCCTCAAGCCCGGTATGTTCATTGCAATCTTTACCTTCGCATTCCCTCTTGGTGCAGGACTGAGCCTTCAGACGATTATTGAAGCAGGTCTTCCTGGTATCGTCCTCGGTCTCATGACCCTTATCAGCATCGGTATACCTTCCTACTTCATCTTCAAGTGGTTAGTTCCCAAGAAGTCGAGGAGGCCTGCTGCTGTAGGGGCTGCTGTCGGTACCTCTGCTGGTAACTCAATTGCCACCCCTGCTGCCATTGCCTTGATAGATCCGGCATGGGCTCCATTTGCAGATAAGGCAACCGTACAGGTAGCTGCATCCATTATTGTGACAGCCTTGCTCGTCCCGTTCCTGGTTGATTTCTTCTACAAATGGGATTTGAAGCGGGGACTTGTAAATGAACACCCCACTACCAGTACTGAACCGGTAGCGGTTGACGCAAAGGGCCAACAGCTATAAGCTGAGGATGCACGTTTTGTATACAATTATCAAGAAAGACGGGCAAATGCTCGTCTTTCTTTGCTGAAGGAGTCAACCATGCTGGTACATAACCCAATAGACAGCCAAGGAAAGAAACTAGAACTTCCTGAACATACCACAGTGTATGCAATGCAGGCACCAAAGTCCCTCAGTAACCCCAAACAGGCGGTTTCTGATACACTTGCCAATCCCATTGCATCCGATAGCTTCCAGAGCATCGCCAAGGCCAAGCTTACGGCCAACCAACAAGCAAAGGCTGTAATTGTCATCTCTGATAATACCCGGCCTGTACCTTACAAGGGAGAAGGAAATATTTTGGTTCCTCTCTTGGAGATCCTTCTTGAAACTGGGTATGCGAGAGAGAACCTCACGGTTCTTATTGCTACAGGTACCCACCGTCCGATGACCGATGACGAGATTGAACAGATCATCGATCCCTGGGTACTTAAGCATGATATTGCCATCGTAAATCATGATTGCAAAGAGAATAACAACCTTACCTACCTCGGCAAAACTGAGCGGGGAAGCGAGGTTAAGATCAACAACCTCTATGTGCAGGCTGATCTGAAAATACTCACAGGATTGGTTGAAAGCCACTTCATGGCAGGAGTCAGTGGTGGTCGCAAGTCCGTATGTCCTGGTCTGATCAGTGAACAGGGAACCTTCCTGTTCCATGGAGCTGACCTGATGGGTCATCAGAACAGT
>JAGYOG010000035.1 GCA_018399495.1 Sphaerochaeta sp. | reverse complement strand
GAGATGAAGCAATGCAGAGCATATCGTAGCCTCCTTTTGAAAGGAGTATATAAAAGAGGGAAAGGTATGTCATCAGGATCTGTTGCTGGAAAGTCGAGGTATTTATTGTTAGCCTTGCGCTGAAATCGGGAACTTTCTAGCCCTGCTCAGAAAGCACCTACCAAACCGTACATAGATCAGAACCTCATGAAGGGAGATACTGAAAAATATAAGCAAAGCAACTCTTGGTATAATGCTCACCAGTCATCGTCTCAAGAACCTTTTCCGTGTTTATCCTCGTACCATCTTTCTTGATAAAATAGGTATCAAGGTCGTTTTCAGAAATGGTAAACGTTTCTCCTCTTCTCTTAATAACACCCTTCAATACATAGTCATCATCCAGAAAAGCCAAGGTGGAGTCACCATGGCTATTGTTGCATATGAGAAAACCCTCAGGCTTCAGATAGTTCTTGCAGTCCCTGGAAATGAATCCTGCATAAAAGGAAAACATGATATCGAAGCTGTTCTCTTCGATTGGAAGAGGTTTTGCATAATCAGCCATATACCAAGAGACTATGGGACTCTCTGCATAGGTTTTATGCTCTTCCAAAAACTGTGAGACCTTCTCATCTTCGAAAAAGGACTTCATCCTTCGGTCCATATCAATATAGGTCATATCCCGAATACACAAGGATGGTGTAATATGGACAAAGGACCCAGGATACAGCCCCTTGGAAGGTTGGAATTTTTGAGCCAGCATCAAGAATAGTTGCTTCCTCTCATCCTGTTTGTCGATAAAGAATCGTTGATATAAGCTTGGTATAGAATGATCTGTCATGGTTTACCTCCCTATCAAGCAACAGGCTGCGGTGAGACCACACCCAGAAGCTGTTCCCAGTCTCGTCCTGATGCCGGAACTGTTTCTGCATCTTCCTTGAAAGTATAGAACAGCATATACGTATTCACCAACATGTACCGTACTTCAGGAAGTGCAAGATGGAATCGGTGCCAATACTCATGTTCCTACGATGCTTAGCCTCTTCTCCTAAATAGCAATAGTAATAATAAGAAAATATATCAATCCCACGGACTCACCTGAAAGTACCCCACTACAGGGAAGGTTCCTTTCCTTATAACACTTCCTTGTAGATACGAGCCAGTACAATCATTCGTGAAGCGAGGGGTAACGAGCGGCTCCTGTTTGACAAAACAGTGGCTTTGTGGACAATGAGGTTTGTATACAAAATATTTATAAAAGCTCAATGAGGTTGTCATGCAGAAACTCGTATTCTCTCTGTCAATAATTACCATGGGACTGGTCATCGGGTACATCAGCCAACGACTTGCCCTCGCTGGCAAGATCAAAGCAGAAGCATCTCTCGCCAAACAACGGAAAATCCTTCAGAGAGTGGCACTGCTCTGCCTCAATCCAATTGCTACGATAGGAGCAATCTGGATTCTTTCGTTCGACAATGTACGCATAACACTCATGCCTGCAATAGGAATCCTTGCAATGATAACCGGAGGACTTGCAGCCCTTTTCATTGGAAAAATAATGGGACTGAAACCAAGGCAACAGGGAGCCTTCCTCAGTTGTGGGGCAATGTCCAACGTAGGGTCGATCGGAGCGCTTCTGGTATTCGTCTTCTTGGGAGAAGCTGCCTTTGCACTGGTAGCCATGTACAAGTTGTTTGAGCAAATCATCTCCTATACCATCTGGTTTCCCGCTGCAAAAAGCTATTCACCTCACTTGCAGCAAAAAGAAAAGAGAGGGAAAGCACTGAAAATTCTCGCTGACCCCTTCGTTCTCGTTACCGTTGCAAGTATTCTCATAGGTCTTGTGCTCAACACCCTAGAGGTACCCAGACCTGCATTTTACAGCAACCTCAACGCAGTGATCATCCCATCAGCAAGCCTGATCTTGCTCATCTCCATTGGAATGGCAATGAAATTCGGCAAGATACAGGCCTATCTCAAGCCAGCTCTTCTTATATCTGCAATCAAATATCTGCTTGTCCCGGTTGTGGTGACAGGAACTGCCTATCTACTCGGTCTTGGAAATATCGACAACGGGCTACCGTTGAAGGTAATCCTCATTCTCTCTTCAATGCCTGTAGGATTTACCGCGCTGGTACCTCCCTCAATCTATGATCTGGATGTCGACCTTGCAAATGCAGGATGGATGGTAACGACAGCACTCCTGGTGTTGGTCATCCCCCTTCAGATGTTCATGGTCAAAGTCATGTAACAGGAGAGAAGCACCCCAACCAGGCATTATCAGTACCAGGAATCACTGTCCCATACCCCACATTCTGCAGTGTAGTAATAACCACGCTCTCTACTACTTTCTCTTCTTCTGTTAACTTTTCGCTCACCTTCTGAAGCAAAAGCCCACGTTCCTGCTCTTTTCCGTATATAAGGAGCCGCAACAATGGCAACGGTCATTAGAAGTCTCGGAATCAACGGAATAGAAGGGTATCCACTTGCAGTGGAGGTAGCGATCATAGCAGGCCTGCAGGCAACCACCATCGTCGGTCTTGGTGATGCTGCTGTGAAGGAAGCAAAGGACAGAATGGAAGCATGCACAGAAGAACTCTCCTATGCCTATCCATCAAAGAAGGTCGTAGTCAATCTCAGTCCCAGTGACATCCCCAAGAGGGGAGCCTATCTCGATCTCCCCATGCTCCTTGGCCTCCTGGTTGAATCGAAGCAGGTGAGGCCAAGGATCGAGGACTGGCAGGAAATTGCCTGTGTCGGTGGTATCAGCACCACAGGAACCCTTGTCGGCTTCAACGGCGTGCTGCCCATGGCAATCCAGGCACACCGCATGGGATGGAAGAAACTCATCGTACCAGAGGACTGTGCCAATGAGGCCTCCCTGGTCAAGGGACTGAGATCATCGCCTGTGGTACCATCACAGAGGTAATCCAGCATCTTGAAGGCCGGTTGCATCTCTCTCCTACAAACAGACCAGGAACCAATATTTTCAAGAAAGAGCCAGCAAGGAAGGTGATTTCACCGACGTCGTCGGACATGACGACATCCTTCCTTACCTTGCAGCCGCCGTAGCAGGAAACCACAACCTTCTCTTGGTAGGGATACTCTGGAGCTGGAAAGACGCTCATGGCCCGGTTGCTCCCCACCATTCTCCCCAATGAATGAACAGGAAATACTGGAAGTCTCCTCCATTTACAGCATAGCTGGAGAGCTTGACGGCCATGAGCTCAAGAGAAATAGACCCTTCAGGTGCCCCCACTACAACATGTCCTCCCATGCCCTCATTGGTGGAGGCCCCCAGGCAAAACCCGGGGAAGTGACCCTTGCCCATCGGGGTATCCTCTTCTCGACGAACTACCCGAATTTGGACTTTGAAAACCTTCGAATCCCTCCGTCTCCCTTTCTTGAAGACAAGCGAGTCACCATAAGCCGGGTCAAATCAAACCAACCGCTATCCTAGACTTCATGCTCGCCAGCCATGAACCCCCGTCGTGGATACGCAGGCACCTCGCGTTGTGAATGCACCCCCTATGCCATCAGACCTACCGCCAACGCATAACAGGCCCCATCCTCGACCGCATAGACATGCAGAAGTACGTCGGTAGGGTGGAGTTCATGATGGTCACCTCATGAAAGGCAATACCAGCTCCAAGGACCTCAGGGACTCGGTGATGGAGGGGCGCGTGAGCGCCAGAGACACCGCTTTCGGAAAGGGAGGAGCATATTACCACCAACTCCCCAGATGAACAGCTCCAGCTTAGGAGGTACTGGCACCTCGACGATAAATGTGCCGGATCTCCTGCAAAAACCTATGAGAAGGACCAACTCTCGGTCCGTGCCCGCTACAAAACCTCAAGCTGGCAAGGACTCGCCGATATACAGGGAAGTGCCACCATTGAGAGAGCCCATCTCATCCACGCACTCTTTCCCGTGACCTCGAAAAAGGAGATGAACCATCATGCTGACCCTCAAACAATCTACTGATCTGGCTCAACGAAATGCGGGGATTACCTCAGGGATAAGCGGAAACTCCTTTCAGCTCTCTCCAGTCCTGAGAACATCTTCCACGAGGGGCCTCACCATTGCCGACATACTGGAAACAAAGAAGGGAAGGACTGGTTCCGCTAGCGATAGCACGAGGAATCCCATGGGTCCATCTGGAATTCACGCAACCTTGCAGATGCTGAAACCATCCTGCAAACAATGAACAGCACTCCATCCATCTCCTCTCCCCTGATTATCCACACTATAAAACCCTCTATGAAGCTGACCATAAAGCACCACTGGTTCTCTACTACAAAGGAAGACTCTCCCCACCTGAAATATCCATCACTGGTGTCATCGGGTCGCGTGCAAGCTCATCCTACGGCAACCTGGTGACCAAGGCCGCGGTAGCAACCTTGGTTGAAAAGGGGATCATCGTAGCATCAGGACTCTCTTTCGGCATTGATGCTCTTGCCCACCAGACCACACTCGAATACAACGGTATCACCTACGCCTTCATCCCTTGCGGCCTGCATAAAGCCCAGCCGGCATCACACAGTGCACTCATGGAGCAGATTGCAGATACCGGCGCTGTCATCACCCCCTACGCCTATGGCAAGGAAGCCTTGCCCTTCCGTTTCATAGGTAGGAATGCCGTACTCGCCACCTGGTGTGACTCACTCCTGGTCGTGGAAGCCCGGAAGCGGAGTGGCAGTATGCATACTGCCCGCAGTGCCCTGAAAAAGGGAAAACAGGTACTGGCTGTACCCAACAGCCTGCTTGAACCAAAAAGCTCAGGAACAAACCTCCTGCTCACTGAAGGAGCCAAGGCATACTATGACGACCAACTGCAATTCGGTGGCTGTTATGACAGCATACCCAGCTCTCATCCTGATGAGGAGGACGTCATCGAGGTACTGAATGAGAACCCCCTTACCACCTCCGAAATTGTAGACATGGTTCCTGATCTGAGCCTCTCTGTCATGGAGTGCCTTACCGACATGGAACTCTCAGGGAAAATTGTGTTCCGCTCAGATGGCAGGTGGCACCTGGTAGGAGGCATTTGATCACATGCCCAGGAGGAAGAGGAACGATACACCTGATACCATCCACCACGTAATCCAGCGGGGCAACAACAGGAACTACATCTATGAGAACACCCGTGACAAGAAGGAGTTTCTCAGTCTCCTCTCTACAGC
The DNA here is from genome assembly GCA_018399495.1 of Sphaerochaeta sp. Lineage (GTDB taxonomy): Bacteria > Spirochaetota > Spirochaetia > Sphaerochaetales > Sphaerochaetaceae > Sphaerochaeta. The sequence continues at coordinate 19,797 of JAGYOG010000035.1, read as the reverse complement.
ACTGACCACCCATGATGCACTCCTCCTCCAGTACGCCCTCATGGACAACCACTACCACCTTCTCATCAAGGTCGGTAGTGAACCCTTGTCCTCCATAATCTGGTTTCTCAACCGTAATTACAGTCTCTACTACAACGGCCGGTACAACCGAACCGGCACCATCTATGGAGACCGTTACAAGAGCTACCTTGTAACGGAAACCCATAAACTCTTCAGTATCATCCGCTACATAGTCCAGAACCCTGTCAAAGCCGGCCTGGTTGCCACCCCCTCTGCATACCGATGGAGCGGCCATACAGAAGTCTGCACTGGTAACACCTATATAATCGCCAGGACAACCTTGCTCTCCCTCTTCTCTCCTGATCCCTCCCTTGCACTGCAGCGTTATATCCAGTGCACCGAACATGAAAAATGGACCCCACAGGTTGGCTTTGCCACCATAATCGACAAGAGAGAGGAAACCAGGGAACGACTCTCCTGTCTCCTCGACCAGATACTCTCAGAGCGGAACATTGAGCACCTACGTGCCATGATCGTCTCAGGAGCCAAGTCCCCACTCTCTAGGGAACTCAGAAACCTATTTGTTCATTCTGCAGTCACTGACGGCCATGCCCTCAGGGACATCGCCAGCTTTCTTCATGTCAGCCATGAGACCGTGAGGAGGATCAGCAAGCAGTAGGGAAGGTGAACTGCCTTGGTATGTATCAATCCAGTGATTGCCTCTTCTTCCAGTGCGTGACTGCATGGAACACCACTTCCTCAACACCAGTAGCATCAATTCTCTTGATACTCGTCAGAAACTGATTTGTATCCTTGCTTCTCGTTTCCACAACGAGAGCATCCCCATGGTGGCACTGCCTTTTCCACTCGACATCGATGAAAGAAGGATAGTACGTATCCAGATGCTCATAGGGAAAGGAGGCCATCATCCAGTCAATATAGCTCAGGTTGTTCACATGCCTGTTGTAATCATAGTCATAGTAGTCCATATGCACCTCGTCCCTACCCACAACCTCTTTGGAAAAATCCTCTTGTCGAGGGAACTTCGGAAAAGCAGGATCGAACCACCTCTCGGTTGTAGGTGGATAGCGCAACCTGCTCTCAAGGTATGATGGCTTTTCGGGTCTTCCCTGTTCCATATTCAGGACAATCCAATGATTGTATGCCTCAAACAGAGGCTCTCCACCCACCGCCTTCGCCGTAACAGCACGGGGAAAGAAGAGCCTATGCCCTTCTTGACACCACGTCTCAGCCTCGAATCCAGTCCTCCAGGCAGATAGGTTGTGTATGTACATCCTGGTCCTGAAGATCATCCATGCGCGATGCTCTTTGTCCAACAGTGCCCTGTGCCCACAGCCAAACATGTCGGCATGTATTGCAGACATTTCCTGGTTGATCGCAAAGTACTTCACTGGCTTCACACGGTAGAACGTATCACAATCGACAACCCGTATCCGGTCGCTCCCATACCCTACATTATTGACATCAATATCCATATGCTTACCTTCCAATTCACAGAGCCAGCTTTGAAACAAGCATTTCAAGACTCATATGAACTTCTGACAATGCTCTTTCCGACTCAATAATCCTCGCCATGTATCCTGTCTCAAGCTCCTCGACAATGTCCCGTTGCTGTTCCAACGGAGGAAGACTGATCTTGAAACTTCGTATACGGTCGAAGGGAATGCTTCTTCTGTCCACCTGCCTCTCATCACTGGTGAAACCCTCCCTGCAATCGGGGCTGTGCAGGTACCAGTAGTACAGATATGCAGGAAGCACCTTTGTCTTATCAACCCTGATCAGGGCTACACCTGGCTCCAGATAGTAGAGATCATCGCAATCTATCACAGTTGCATGGCCCGGAGAGCCGACAACAGTGAACAGGATATTTCCCTGCATGGAGAAGTGCAGATCTCATGCAGGACCGTATCATCAAGACGTTTGGCATTTGACAAATCGAGACGACCGTTCTTCACATTGCATCCCGCAGGGCAACACACGTTCCCGAATCAGCATACCTCACAAACTTGTTATACTTGTAAGGGGGAGTCTTGGAGACTTCCGCAACAGCAGAAACAGGGAAGTGAGGCGCATCATGAATGGAAGCCATGAGTTCCTCCAAACGCATCGCCAAGCGCTTTCTCAACAGGGAGATCCTCTTATGCAACAAGCGTTCGACGATTCAAGGAACGTATTCTATCACTTACCTGCTTCTGTATTCCCGTAGAGAGGGAACCCTGATCATGGCATCCACAGTATCGGAACATCTCAGTATCCTCCCTGTGGTCGGTTCTTCTTGAGCCATACCCCACGGGCCCAGGAACCGAATGCATGTAGCAGGCAATTCTCTCGTACCCCTTCCTGTGGAACAAGACACAACAGGTTTCCATCTACAGCCGACCCTCTTTGCCAGGATTCCCCTCCTGCCCGATTTGATGCTGCGGCATGCTTTGGGAATAAGCACCGTATCCCTGTCAAACATCCTTCTTGCAGTGGTCACCTCCGGTGAGATCCTGAGCACAGACTTGAACTGACGAGGAGGCAATCACTGGATTTGCATGCAAGATCTGATGTCCTCACATACCCAATCCCTTCAGGGAATCTGTGAATGCATGGGACCTTATGTTTTTCCCCTTGATGGCAGCCACATTGCCAACAGGGAAGGAAAGAAGCCTGATCAAGCTCTTTTCCAAGCGAAGCAAGCAAGGGTAGGGGAGACAGCCACCGATGCAAGCTCACTTTTGTCTTTTTCAATGGCTTTTTCAAGCGACGTTCCTGATTTTCCTCTACAATGGATAAGCCCCCACATAGTGAAAAGGCCTAAGATCATGACCCGTTTTCCATGACCTCTTCCCTGTCTACAAGGCAAGTATAGTGAGTAAGCACTTCCCTTCGCTCGTTGTATATGTGGGATATCTCACTGATCAATATGAAGTGAAGGCCTTTTGTCTCTGGTTTGCGAAGACGCGTCGATAAAGAGAATGGTGTTCTCCCTTCTTCCCTTTCGTAGGACAAGCATATACCGATGCATGGTAGTCGAATGATGGCCATAAGCCGGAATTCTGATGACAGTCGACAAGGTTGTTCTCCAGAAGCCAGCTTCGTATCGCCTTCTCAGACCTTTCCCGGCTCAGGGCCCTCACAAAGGGCAAAAAGGCTGCAGTTCCACACGCACTGAGGCACGACACTGAGTATCACTGGCGCTGTGTCAGCCTGCCTTCGGGGCCAGAACTCCTGCAGGACTGAAACGGCTGTCCTCAACAAGGATAATCCTCATCTCCAATCCATCGCTTCCTCACAGGGAGTATGCTGGCGATTGCGTCAAACGTACGTCCGCCAAAGGATTCGAAAGACGTCAGTGAGTCGCCATAGGCCAATGAGAAACGAGTTGGGTCGAGATGGATGAGAAACATGAAGAAGCGAGCCATATTATACTCTGGTATCGTTTCGCTCTGGCCATATAGACAGCCCCCTTTCGCAAGGCGGAAGCGTGCATGGGATAACAACACCCCTGTTCCACAGTAGGGGTCATAGAATGACTCTATGGACTTACTTCCCCTGCTCACAAGGAGAATAAGCAGATTAGGGATAATCTGTGCTTCGAACCTTCCGTCTCCTGTTGCCTGAGGCCTGGAATACTGGTCAAGCAGGTGCTCAAAGGTACTCGTCATATCGGAAATGGCCTCTGGACTGATACTTGAGACGGCCTTCATCAAGCTGTATAGCTTCTGCTTTCTTGTTCTGGGAACAGCACCCAGTTCAATTTCATCTTTAGCAAGATGACTTGAGAGGTTCCTGAAGACGCTCTCACTTGCGTATCCGACCGCTGATTCCTCAATATCGGAGAAAACCCATTCCAGGGTCTTCCCCAGATCCCCATCTCTTGGGGCATCCCGGTACACATTACAGAAGAGGCCGCTTGGAGGAATGAAGAACCCAATCGTGGAAGAAGCATCGCCAGTAAGCGCTTCTGCCTCCTCGTCATCCATGGTTCTGTATCGCTTCTGATGCAACACCAGTTCCGGTTGATCTTCTGCGAACTGCTCCATTTCCTGGGAGAGATACCGATAGATAAGCATTGCAATGATGTATCGGCGGGAGTCCCAACCAGGAAAACGTTGCTCCAGAACCTCGGCTATCTTCCATGCCCTGATAGAAAGTATCTCTGTGTTTTTCCTCACTTCACCTTCAGGCAATCTCATATCGCCCAGAGACCTCAGCACGCCTGACCTTCTTGGAAGAGGTCATGGATAGTGGTTCATCAGCCACCGTGACCATCTCTATCCTCTTGTAGGAGAGAAGGGTGGCGTTGACCTCTTTGACTATCTGCTCCATTCTCTCCTGTATCGCTTCGTCAGTCTTTCCTTCGGCAAAGGCCTGGGAGGGGTAGATAATGACCCTCACATGCTCACCGGCGCTTTGCTTATCCTTGATGTACCCAATTACACACAGCTGCTCAATTTCTGTGTAGAGCTGGAATTTGTCCTCAATCTCTTCTGGGAAAATATTCTTTCCTCCCTCGCTCACGATAACAGACTTGGCCCTCCCGCTCAGGTATAGGTAGTCCTTCTCATCCACCTGTCCAATATCCCCTGTATTGAGCCAACCATCCTGGTCAAGTACCTCAGCTGTAGCCTCGGGATTCTTGTAGTATCCTTTCATTACCTGGGGACCACGAATGAAGATCAGGCCGTTTCCGTCTTCGTCAGGATCGACGATCTTACACTCGGTACTTGCAACGGCCTTTCCGACTGAGGATTCATTGAATGCATAGATGGGATTGAGATGCGTGATAGGGGAGGTCTCGGTAAGCCCATACCCTTGTACGAAATCGATGCCAAGTTCGTTGAATCCTCTGAATGTCGATTTAGGAAGCGGCCCACCTCCACAGATACAGATTCTGTTGGTGTCGAGTGAGAGCTTCTTGAGCAGGAACTTGAACCAATGCTTTCCCACGTTGAGGCCAAACGTTCTCTTGATCCATCCTGAGATGCCCATGAGTCCCCGTATTAAGCCGTATACAAGTAACCCTTTTTCCTTCAGCCCATCCACAACGGCAGCATACATCTTGTTGAAGAGCATCGGAACGCCAAGGAACATGGTCACTTCCCCTTCCTTGAGTTCCTTGAGTATCTGCGATACAGCAAGTTTCTTGCCGAATACAACGGAGGAACCAACGCCCATTGCAACCAGTAATACAGACAGGAGCGTATAGGCATGGTGTATTGGCAGAATTGCATAGAATACATCAGTCTCGAAAATATTCATGTTTGCTTGTGAGAGGAATACATCTGAGACAAGATTCTTATGGGTCAGCATGACTCCCTTCGGAGTCCCGGTTGTCCCGGAGGTGAAGAGTATTTGAGCAATATCATCCTCACTGCATGGTTCAGCCTCGACATATTCGGTGCTCTTGTGCATGATCCATTCAGCTGGCCCGTTCTCCTCAAGACATGCAACCGCCTTCATGGGAAGTTTTGAAGCAATGTTCTTCAGTCTGTTGCTGTCGGCAAGCATCCCGGCGGAATCGGAGAACTTTGCCAGTCGTATGAAATCCTCGTCGCTTAATGCATTGTCCAAAGGCACGACAATGGCTCCAGCGAATATGACAGCAAAATATCCGAATCCCCATGCTACGCTGTTCTTTCCACTGACAATGACCTTGTCACCCTTCTTGATACCAGAACTGATGAGCCAAGAGGCGATATTTTTCACGATGAGATGGGCTTCGCTGTATGTATAGGAAACAGGCTTTGGTACGAATTCTTTCCAACAAACCCGCGAGCCAAAGCGTTCGACCGTTATCTCAAAAAGTTCCTTGAGGGTAGGCCACGTTGCATGGTACATCGTACCCTTATACGGATACAGCTTGTCCCATGGCGTGAAGGAATCTTTAGTTTTCATGGTTAATCCTCCTGTAAATGAACACATCCCCCTTTGTAACGAAGGACGAAGATGATAATCATATGTCCATAGCTTATTTACGCTTGTATCCAATGTTCCTTATTCTTCCCAAGCTGTCAACGACCCTCATATAAACTAGCACCTGTAATTACAGTTTTGCTCCAAGTGTAATTATTGGTGCATATTTGTATCAGGTATTCGAGGAAGAGAAACGCAATGACAGCAATACCCAGAGGGAGCAAGATTAGGCAAGGTACTGGATACGATGCGTGATTATTGCCAGGAAAAAACCTACCGGTACACATGCCCTGTCAGGTTTTCGCAAAGCTTTTTCGTCTCCATATCTGCATGCTCCCTCAATCCACCGCAGTGGAGCCTGTCCAACTCGTCCCTGACCATCTTGAAGGTCTTAGGGGTAACCGGGTAACGCAAGGATACAATGGTAGCAGCAATCATGCAGACCAGCGGGGCTATACAGAAGATCAATCTGATGCCTGTTATGGTTCCCTCTGTCTGTTGTGGCAAGGCAGCGTTGAAACCAACAAGGGAGAGAAGGGTCCCGAACAACCAGAGCACAAAAGCCTGTGTGAGTTTTCGTATCAGGGTGAACATCCCAGCTACCGCACCTGATCGAGCTTCTCCATTAAGCAGTTCATCCACATCAGAAGACTCGGGAAGCATTGCCCAAGGCATTGCTATGATGGCAGAGAAGCCAACTCCCATGACACAGGACAGGATGATCAAGAAAAAGAGTGTCACATCGGAAGGAATGAACAGGAAACTACACATTGCCATACTGAGAATGATCGCCCCGATGGTGTAGCTCTTTCCCTTGCCAATCTTGTTTGCAAGATACAGATACAGTGGCAGAAACAGTATTTGGGAAAGTAACATCGAACCAAGGCAGAAGATGTATATCTCGGGTCTTCCAAAGTAGTACGTGACGAAGTAGATGAATGCCGCGCTCATGATGTCCATTGCGCTGTAGGCAAGCAGATACATGGTGATATGAATCTTGTAGGTCCTATTCTTCATCAGAGAAGAAAGGTTCTTGAACGACTCCTTCACCGAATGGTTCTGGTTCTTCGCCACTTCTTCCGATTCCCAGGTTCCCTTGAAGACCAGGATCCAGGGAAGGGCATAGAAAATACCAAAATACAAACCTACCAAAAAGAAACCTTTTGACTGATCATGCTTATAGAGGTTGTTGACCATGAACCCGGGGACAGTCCCTGCAATGAGAGCAGAGAATTGAGAGAAAAGCATCTTTGCCCCCGAGAGCCTTGTGCGTGTCCTGTAGTCTGTGCTGATCTCGGTAACCAAGGCATTGTAGGGTACCATTACAGACGTAAAGACCGTGCAGAAGAAGAGGTACGCGAAGAAGTAATACGCAACGGTAAAAAAGGTATGGTCAAACCGCACGGAGATCCACAACAAGAAAAAGCTCAAGCCAACGGGAACAATACCAATAAGAAAGAAAACCCTTCTTCGTCCAAATCTGCTTTTTGTCCTGTCACTGATACATCCGAACAGTGGATCACTGATGGCATCCCACGCCTTGCCCGCGAATATGATGAACCCTGCCATGGCAGGGGAGAGTCCCACCACATTGGAAAGGAAGAAGATAAACAGGGTGCTGATGATAAGAAACGAACCACCCCCATAGATATCACCACTCCCATAGGCCAACAGGGTCTTCATAGTTACCTTTCTCTCTTGCATGATAGGCTCTCCTTATTTTCTTACATACTGAAAATAATAGGCGCTTCCTATACAGTTGTAAAGAAAATAATGGTCTCTGGTTGCTTTCATGCCAGTTCTAGGTTAATTTTCAGATGGAAAGTAAAAGAAACATCACTGTCATTGGGAGGGGTATTGGCAATGCTGGAAATAAGGAAGACAACGCTTGGGTACGCTCTCTTTCTGCAAAATACCTGCCTCCTGAGCGATACTGTTGGGAAGCCTATGCTCAAGTTGGGTACCGCTAAGGGTTCCTTCTCTTCTAGCCATGGTTCCTATCGCATAGAGGAATCGGACCTTCTCTGGTATCCATTGCCACAGCCAATATTGCATACCGTCGATACGCGTCTGATCACACTGGTATATGAAGGGTATGGAACCTTACGCATTGCCCTGCATGCAGAGAACACCGTGCAGTTCTCCTTTTCCCTGGAAACGGACAAGCCCATCAACAGATTCCAGATAGCCTTTGCCTTGGACGAGACAGAACCCATCTACGGGTGTGGGGAACAGTACTCCTTTGTCGATCTCCGTACCCTTGCCATTCCCATCTGGGTGCAGGAGCAGGGACTGGGGAGAGGGCCCAATCTCGTGAAGCTCTGTTGTGACATTGCAGCAGGGGCGGGAGGCTCCCGTTACAGCACTTACTTCTCAATGCCTGCCTTCGTGACCAAAAGCAGGGTCTTAGCCGCTACAAGTTATTCCTATGCACGCTTTGACTTCAGGCAAAAAGGTGTAGGCATTCTCCAGTTCTGGCAAATCCCTCAAACGCTTTCGCTGACACGTACCTCTAGCCTTGCTGAATCGGTAGGTGCCCTGAGTCAGGGCTTGGGCAGGCAAAGAAGGCTTCCCTCTTGGGTGGGAGAAGGCATGAGCCTTGGCGTTCAGGGAGGCCGTGAGGCTGTCATGGCAAAACTTGCCGCATTCGACACCCATGCCCCCGGATCCATCACTTCCCTTTGGATACAGGATTGGGTGGGAAAGAGGGTTACCAGTTTTGGCTCTCAACTGCTCTGGAACTGGCAGTACCACAAGGAAGCCTATCCCGCCTTTCCCCAGTTTATCCGCGATATGAACAAACGAGGCATACGGGTATTGGGATACATCAACCCCTACCTTGCCATGGATTGCCCCATGTATCAGGAGGCTTCAAGACATGGGTATTGCGTGAAGAACCAGGAAGGTGAGGACTATGCAGTCAGGATCACAACCTTCGATGTTGCCATCATCGACCTGACCAACAGCGAAGCAAGAACCTGGATCAAGTCGATTATCAAGGAGCATATGATCGGAATCGGGCTTTCTGGCTGGATGGCAGACTTTGCAGAGTTCCTACCCACTGATTGCATCCTCTCTGACGCTAGTGACCCTGAAATTACCCATAACCTCTATCCTGTTCTTTGGGCGCAGGTCAACAGAGAGGCTATTGAAGAAGCAGGAAAGCGTGAGGAATGTTTCTTTTTCAGCCGTAGTGGCTATTCTGGCAGTGCCTCAATCATGGACATGAGCTGGGCGGGAGACCAGATGGTCAATTGGGATAGAGATGATGGGCTTGCCAGTGTCGTACCTGCTGCCATCAGCCTGGGGCTGTGTGGTATTCCCTATTGGCACTCAGACATGGGTGGTTATACTACACTTGGTTGGGTTAAGCGCAGCAGGGACCTTGCCATACGATGGGCAGAATTAGCAGTATTTTCTCCCTTCATGCGTAGTCATGAGGGGAATAAGCCAGAGCGTAATGTGCAGTACTATGAAGATGAAGCCCTTATCAAGATAATTGGATTCCTTGTTCGTTTGCACAATGCCCTGCACCCTTATCTGATAACGTTGGAAGCGGAGTACCAAAAAACAGGTCTTCCTTTCATAAGGGTGATGAATCTTGCATATCCAGAGGTCAAGCCGATGAGAACGCAGTTTCTCTATGGACCTGACGTGTTGGTAGCTCCTGTCTTGAAGCGAGGGGCAACCAAGGTCAAAGTCTATATTCCTGATGATTCCTTCACTTCTGCATATGATAATAAGGCTTTTGTGAAAGGATGGCACACCGTTCCTGCCCCCTTGGGCAAGCCTGTGTTCTTTATGAAGAAAGGAAGTCTTGTCTCCAGGCAACTGGAAGCGTTCCTGGAGAAAGAAGCTTGTTCGACTGATCCAAGGTAGTTGAGATGAAGGGCAGGGAAATAAATGAGAGTACCCATACCCTGCCTCTTTATCCATTCTTTCAAGGATTTGCTTGGAAGATGTAAGGATGTATCAGCTTCTCCCCGTGTAATCTGTCTTTGTCCCATGATGCTTTCGTATGTCTTTTGATTTGCGGTAAAACCAAGAATATTACGCTTACCATGGGATTTCCCTTATTCTACCCCTCTCTTTTTTTTGGGGTGGACTCGTAAGGTTACTGCTCGCGCATGGTATCTGACTGTAGATTCTTAATGGACTTTAGTCTGCTCATCCGGTATAACTATAAACGCTGCTTACTAGTTTTGTACAACAAGGATGAGATATGCTACATATTGCTATTTGTGATGATGATTCCAACCAATTGGAACTGCTAGCGACCTATACGTCCGAGTATATGAGAAAGCATCACATTGAGGCTTCCGTCCAACAATTCCTTCACCCTGATACACTCTTGCGAAGCTTTGAAATACAGCGATTCCATATATATATCCTGGACATAGTAATGCCCATGTGCAATGGCGTTGAGGTAGGAAAGGCCATCAGAACACAGGATCAGGAGGCCTTTATACTCTATACCACGTTTGAACCTGGTTTTGCGCTCCAATCGTTTGCAGCAAAGCCCTTCGACTATCTTCTCAAGCCGATTGAAAAGCAGTTATTCCACGAAACGCTACATCTTGTAGTGAAAAAACTTGCCATAACGGATGATAGTTCCTGGATGATAAAGACCCATGAGGGAATGAGAGTCTTCAAACTATCGGAAATTCTGTATTGTGAATATAGCAATCACGCAGTTACCTATATGCTGGTGGGAGCGAGACAAATCTCCACGAAGGTCATCAAAGGGTCTTTTGCTCAGCATGTTGAACACTTATTGCAAAACAAACGGTTTTTACGGCCACATGTCGCTTTTGTCGTGAATATGGAATACATCGAAGGTTTCTCCAGAACCAAGTTTACCCTGCGTGGCGGACACATGGTTCCAATTACTGCCAAAAACTACCCTGCAGTACGGGATTCCTATATGAATTACCTATCTAAGCAGGTATACAAATAGTGCAGGATCTTATCAGTAACATCCTTCGAGGCAGCGTAACTTCCACCATGAATGTCCTGCTGCTTTTTACCCTGACCAAATCAAAATATGGAGTCAGGAGCACGCTCCTGATTGCTGTTTCGTTCTTTCTTATTAACTTGGCCAGCACTTTCTGGTTCTATATGTTTGGAGATCTTACCGCTCTCTCACGCTTCAATGTTGTAATGTTCATCGTATTGGGCGTCTGTCTGAAACCTCTGTCAAAAACAGGGTACATGCAGTGGAGCTTCAATTTTCTTACCACCGTAAACATCATGATGATGATCATCATCCTAAGCTTCCATCTGGGGAAACTGTTTCCCCATCCTCAGTATGCACATACACTGATCCGACTCTTTCTCTATCTGTTGATCCTCTTCTCTTTTAAGCGGTACCTGCTCCCGTTCTACAACTCTTTCACCAACAACTGGAGAATGTTCTCACTATTGGTAATCTGCATATTTCTCAATCTAGGCTATTATTTCTACGTAACAGCTGACATCGAAAACACCTTGCTCTCGGCCAAGTGGCCGCTCTTGCTTCTGGTCATGCTGTCCTTGGCAGCCTATGGTACCGTTTTCTATTCACTGAGAAGGCTTACAGCTATGCATGCCCTTGAAACTGAACATCTACAGAACCAACATGAGCGGACGCTTCTCTCTCAAGCAGCCGCTACCATGACAGAGCGCTTGCATCTCATGGACAAGGTAGCCCATGAGCATAGCTTGGTTTCCCATGACCGTAGGCATTTCAACAACATGCTCCTCGAACTTCTGCAGCAAGGAGAGATTGAAGAGGCCATTACCTGTTTGCACAAACAGAACGAGATCAAAACAAATCCAGATAAGATCTATTGTGAGAACAAGGCTGTAAACGCTGTAGTCAGCTATTACCTGGAATTAGCCGAGCAGAAGGGTCTTTTGGTGGATGTACGTCTTGCAATACCAGCCCAATTATCCTTCGACTCCCTCGAATTGGCCCTGGTCGTGGCAAATCTATTGGAAAATGCCATCCAAGGAGTCTCACTTCTTCCCGAGGAACAACGAGGAAGTATAAAGCTGTCTTGTCATCAAGCCGGACGGCTCTTGCTTGAAATATCCAACCCCTGTATGGAAACGGTAACCCTTGGTTCAGATGGGTTTCCGTATTCAGTGCAGGAAGGCCATGGGGTCGGAACCAAGAGTATCGTTGCGTTTGCTGCCAAACACGACGCAGAGCTGCTCTACCGCATTCAGGACGGTCAATTCAGAGTGAGACTACTCATCTAGATCTTGTCTTGGTTTATAAGTAGAAAACTGCGCATTCCAAGTAGTAACACTTTTTTTGCTAGCAGAGCTTGCCAAGGTACAATCCATTCAATTCTCTGGACAACGATTCATGCATATTCTGTAGCCTTTCTCCTACCTTTGTGGTTGATATCACCGGCTTTGTGGGTGGAGAGAGCGCTGGCACTGACTCGTTGTATTCTCCTCCTACTGCAACAACTGGAACAACCCCTACCTCTGCTGCAGGAGCCTATACGATCAGCATGACAGGAGGAAGTGTCCGCAACTACAGCTTTGAGGTCACCGATACGGGAACGCTTACCATCGAAAAGGCTGCCGGTCCTCCTGCGCCAAGTGAACAGATTGTAGGGAAATTTCCCTCTGCGTCGACCTCGATTGAACTTACCGGTTTACCGCGAGTGCAAGTGGTTTGGAAGCAACGGTGGCGATGAATGGAAGCACCTATGCCTCGTACGCTGATGTGAGTGTTGATACAGAGGGAGGGACAACGCTCGCTGGCCTAAGTGGTGTTACCACTGCTACAAAGGTAAGAGTCAGGGTGAAAGAAACTGCTACTGCATTAGCTGGAAGCTATGAGGAGCTATCTGTAACAGAAAATACGTTTGCTGTTGGGGAGATTGGCCCAGGTGGCGGGTACGTGTTCTATGATGATGAAATCGGATATGACTTTAGCGGAGATGGAATGATAGATAATTATGAGAAGGGTTTTCTATCTGATGCGAGGTATCTCGAGGCGGCCCCTGCAGGATGGAATGGAACTCCTGAAAAACCATATGTATTTGGATACTTCCGCACTACCTCTGGTGGTACCAATACAGTAGTGGGGACAAGTACAGAGATTGGAACAAGAGAAGCAAATACCACTGCCTTGGTGTCTGCGATGGGGAATATAGCATACAGTTCCACTACTGGAACGGAGAAAGCATGTATGCAGCGAAGGCATGTTTCGATTATGTCGGAGGAGGGTATACGGACTGGTTCCTGTCCTCGAAGGACGAGCTGAACTTGATGCGCCAGAATCTATGGGCTTCAAATTCATAGCTGGGAGGGTTACGAGACGCGAGCTACTGGAGTTCGTCTGAGCATTCTGGGATTACCGTGTGGCAACAGATGTTCTATTATGGGTCCAAAGACTTCGCCTATCGATATATGGAATACTGGGTACGCCCTGTGATGGCTTTCTGATGAGCTGTGCAGCTAGTGAGTGGAATTCTCCGCTAAAATACGATTGAACCGTAGGTGCCAGATAGGATTTTCCCATACTGTCCAGACAGTGGCGTGAAGTGATGCTGAGAGCATGATGTATCTATAAAAGGGAATTTGGGATACTAGGGCACCAACGTACCTGTATGGTTGTGTAGTTGTAGAAAGTACACGAAAGAGTGAAAAGGTGATCAGTGTACTCGTATATTCCCATGATCGATGCTAAGGCTATCTTGCAATAACGACCATAAATTTTGCTTCTTATTTCAAGATAGATTTGCAAATTGAAATAATAATGTTGCAATAAGGTGTGTTGTTTCAATATATCGTGGAGGAGATTCGAGCAATGGAGAACAGGGCAGGGTCGTTTGCGTCAAAGCTGTATGGGGAATTGGCGTACCAGTCGTTTCTTCCTTCCCCCCTTCCACCGAGTCCTGCAGTCATGAACGACCGTGCGATGACTCAGTTGCTGGCCCAAGCGATGCCAACCTGCAAAGTATTGATCAATCAAAACGGAAGAACGTATAAGATTTGCTGAGAAGACTGGTAATCTTGACAACTCCATCCCTGTTACATACTATATGACTAAAATAGAGTAAATAGTCAAATAGGAATGGGAGAGCTTCATGCCTAGGGCATTATCACAACAAGAACGAACATCGATACAAACCAGATTAAAGGCTGAGGCAGCCCAGTGTTTACAGACATTGGGAGTAAAGAAAACCACTGTCGATGAACTGGTGAGGCGGGTGAATATCCCCAAAGGGACCTTTTATCTGTTCTATCCCTCCAAGGAATTGTTGTTCTTCGATGTACTCATGGAATTCCATGATGAAATCCAGGATTCCCTAATCACTACGCTAGAGAATACAGACCAACCCTTAGGTGTCGAAGACCTCACTGCCATTCTTTTTGAGCTGTTCAAGCGTATAGAGGATTCCTTTCTTGCAACCCTGATCCAGAGACAGGATTTGGAGTTGTTGATTCGTAAGCTTCCCCCCGAGGTAATTACCCAACATGCACAGACTGATGCTATAAGCATGGACCGATTTCTATCGTTCCTTCCTGTACAGCTTGATGAAGCACAACCAAAGACGCACTGGTTTGACACGTATTGGCCTCTTCTGATTGGGTTTTAGCTACATATCAGAGGTATTATCATGTTTCCTGTCATCAGAATTGGGTAGTCATTTCCAGAAATGTAGCTTCTCTCCTAGAGTATACGGAACCACCTAGGATAAGTTTCATCCTAAGGTGGTTTTCATAAACTTTGCATAAGGAGCATAGCCCTGCCTATTCCAAAGAGAGAGAGGAATGGCTTCCAACGCCTGACCGCAAAATGTAGTGTATAAACCCTATGATTTGATTACCTCTGGTATGTTTCAGATCGGGGAGAAAAATTGCAGACACCGAGAACGCATACAGCACTTTGATGTGAGCCGGACGGTGGCCAGGAAGCCTTGCAAATTTTGGAGTTACAGAACTCATTACCCTGATATCAGCGTAATCAACAACAGTTGCTGCCATTGACCTTCAGGACATTAAGAAACGTTATCGTCCCTTGGCTTGCGTCCTTTCATTTTCCCAAGAACGTTTTCGTATCGGTTGAGAATTAACTCATCAAAACCCTATGTTTTCATTCCTCAACGGAGCGAGAGGAAAGGAATCATCATGATGGTTCCTCTCCCGAGCGAGTGCAGGGAAAGCAAGGTGAGATACGTCGTCCCTTGGAGCGGAAAAGGAGGCAACGCCTCCTGAGTTCATGGCATGCCCTGAGGTATTGATACCTTTCATTCGAGATTGCTGTTATGCTTCCAAGCTGTTAGGATCCAGAAGAAATTCTGTCAGCCCCATCGTCACATATCCCTTTTCAGTCCGCTTGGGTTTTTGATATCGATCCACAATTACAAGCTTTTTAAATGAATCGTGTGTCTTGTCGAAAGAGTTGGTTTCCTGTCTCCATTTGGTTTCATCAGGTATGGCATAGGCAGACTGAATGTAATATCGTTTACTTCCTTGATTAGCAACGAAGTCAATTTCGAAGCGCTTTCTTCTATCCTTACCTTCATTATCCTTTTCGCGATATTCTACCACTCCAACGTCGACACGATATCCACGATATCGTAACTCGTTGAATAGTATGTTTTCCATCAGATGGGTTAGTTCTACCTGTCTAAAATTAAGAAGCGCGTTTCTCAGCCCGACATCTTCAAAGTAGATCTTGAATGGAGTGGCTATGTATCTCTTACCTTTGATGTCATATTGCAGGGCTTTGTTGATGATGAAAGCATCCTGAAGATAGGAGATGTACTTTGCTATGGTTGCAACACTCAATGAAGATTTTCTTACTGACTTGAACGTGTTGGATAGTTTTGTTGGATTTGTGAGACATGAAATACCTGAAGCAAGGACCTCCACCAACTCACTGATTTCAGAATCAGGATCAAGATTGTATCGTGCGATTATATCCTTCAAATATACTCGCTTCATCTGGGCTTCCAGATAAGAAGCTTTCTGTTCTTCTGTTTTCATTAAAACGATAGCCGGAAGACCCCCATATGTCATGTAGTCATCAAAGGCCTCTTCAGGGGAGGACTCCCCTGCGTTAAAGAATTCAGAGAATACAAGGGGAAACACGTGGATCTCATCTCCCCGTCCTTCAAACTCAGTTAATATATCTGATGAAAGGAACTTGGAGTTGCTCCCAGTAACGTAGATATCTATATTAGATTTTCTCAGATATCCATTAAGCACTGCTTCAAAGCTCTCCAGTCGCTGTACTTCGTCAAGCAGAAGATAATACATTCCATCATCCGTCATGGTTTTTTTTATGTGATCCATGAATTTCATAGGATCGACTTTTCTGATGGAAAATGCCTCAATATTTTCTCCGATGGATGCCAGGTCGTCTGCAGAATCGAAAGCAAAGCGTATAATGTGTTTTGAGTCTATACCATCCGATATCAGATATCGGTAGAAGAGGGTATTCATGAGATAGGATTTCCCTGCTCTTCTGATTCCTGTAATGACCTTTACAAATCCGTTGTGCCTCCTTGCTATGAGGGCTGAAAGATATTTTGACCTCTGGATTTCCATATATGCTCCATTTAATATAAGTGGCAAAATAGCCATATCTATTACATAATACTAGCATTAAATTGTATGAAATACAATATGAAAAATTTTATATTACAAAAAAATGGCAATATTGCCATATCTGTGAAACGAAAAATACATTCATTGGGCGATTGTGCACAGATATAAAAGTGTTTATTTTGACTTCTATGATTCCCGTCAAGCCCCTTGATTAAGGAATTTGATTATTCCTAATTCGTTTACTTTCATTGAATTGGTAAGATTTACCATTTTCGTATACCCCTTGCAGGATTTTCGGATTTTGTTGTATCGGCCAATGATCGGCAACCGTTTCCGGGCTTGATAGACAGCAACCTGTTGTCTATCCATTTCGTCCTCGACAGTGAAAAGGGTCCCGTTCCTGAGCATGGAATATATCATGACCACCAGTTTCCTGCCTATGGCGACAGCAGCCTTTCGTACCCCCATCCTTTGTCGCAGCTCATCGAACTTGTGTTTCAGGGGGAAATCGAATCGGGTCTTGGTCATTGCAAACACCGATTCTATCAGGTATTCCCGCAATGCAGCCTGCCCTTCCTTGGTGATCCGGCGTGCAGCATCCTTCTGTCCCGATTGGTATACCCTGGGGACCAGGCCACAATATGCCGAAAGTTGCTTTGCGTTGCTGAACCTGCTGACATCACCCACGAAAGCTATGAATGATGCCATTGTCTTCAGACCAACCCCAGGGATTGAGCCGAGCAGCGTGGCCGTGCGCTCGTCCTGCATGACGATCCTGGCCAGTTGCTTTTTCCCGGATTCCTGCAATTCCTCAAGCAGGGTGAGTTCCTTCGAGAGTTCCTTTGCAATGTGTTTGGCGGAGGCATGGGTCCTGTTGGTACCGAAGCAGGCCTCGATGGCACACGCCCTGCCGACCTTGGTATGCAGGTTGTGTGCTTTCCCCACCTCGGGAAACCCCTTGTCGAGAAACAGTGCATGAACCCTGTTCACCATCTGGGTGTGTACTTCGTCAATCTTGCGGTAATGGGAGACTGTGTCCCTGTCGGCCATCTCCTGGTCGCTGGGAATGCTTACAAGCTTGAGCTCCTCCACCGGAGTCCTGAATACAAGCCGAGCCAGGAACAAGGAATCTTCCTTGTCCGTCTTCTTCTTTGTCTCATTGATGCGGGTGGAATGTGGGTTGACCACACAGGCCACCACGCCGGGTCGTTTGTTCATCGCCCTGGCTATGTTGAAGGTCCCGGTGGAAGCTTCCATCAGAACAAGGTCGCCTTCCTCCAACGCTTCATAGAGATTGTCCCTCCTTGTGGAACGCAAAGAGAATTTTTCGTGTAGGACAATCCTGCCTTCTGGATTGATGATGCACATGTAGCAGCTCTGCTTGCTCAGGTCCACGCCGACAAAGCGCTTGGCCCCTCCCTTGTGCTTTTCTTTGCAGTGTTCGCTGGCAGCGATGCCAACCGGTGTGCAATACTGGGGATACTCAACAGCCAATGAGCAATCCAGCTTTCTCTTCTCTTCCATAACCCCTCCTAGTGTAGTAGAATTGGGGCCAGATGGCGGAAACGTCATGCTTCTAACCGGGATGGCGCTGTGAGTCAGTAAAGAGTACACAGCGCCTCCCATTTTGATGTTCGACGGCCGGTGTGTGGTTCGATAAACTAAAAAAAGGATATAGCGTGCTATTCCTAAGACAAATGCACCGTAACCGCCGGCCCTCTGCCCCCGTCAGGACAGAGTACATCAAATAACTGCGTTCTGGTATGCTTGTACGGGAATCATATCAACTACCAGGATGAAAGTAGCATTTCCATCACTTGCTGATCCTACTTGTCTTTACTTTCTACGTTGAAGGGTGACTTGTCTAGGTTCCTTACTTGTTCTGTACATTGCCATTCATCACACAAGAATCAGCAAAATACCATGCATACCTCTGGTTTCCCTTGCAACCAAGAAAGAGAAATAGGAACAGAGAGTATGCGGACACCAAAATTGCTTCCCCAAGAGAAGAACCCCTTCTTCTCTACTCCCCACACTTCTGAATGTCTTTACATTCTCTGATTGTGGAGTTCTGCATAGGTGGCATGCTTCAATTATAGTTCTGAAAATGAGATAGCTTAATTTACATAGGTGTGACCTACTGTAAACTTCGTACATCTATGCTAATGAACAGCACTGTATAGAGCAGGGACGTACAAAGTGAAACGAAAGAGAGGGCTGGGAAAGAAGGTAGGTATGGTAATATAATATTACTAAGGAATATTGTTAATATACTTGACATTATAATCAGTGCATGCGTAAATAAACTTATAGATTACTGAAGTCACTCTATAAGGAGAATCGTTTATGCAGGAAACTGGTAATGCTCAAGGTCCCAACTATGAAGAAGTAGGTAAAAGGATCAAGGAATTGAGGGTCTCTCATGACCTCAGTCAGAAAGATTTCGCCCATAGGCTGAATATGTCTCAGGGGCATCTCTCCAGGGTGGAAAAAGGTGCAATCATATCTGCTGCTCTCTGCGATCTGATCGCTGAGAAGTTCAATACCACCAAGGAGTATCTTCTCTATGGTGTGAAAGCAAAGCCCCTGGGGATAACTTCTTCGACGACTACTGTTCCAAAGAGTCATTCCGACGAATTCTCCGGTTTTTCATTGGATCAGGCTGATTCCATCGCTAGCTCAAACAAGCAGATAAAGAAAATTCTTCAAGCCTGTAATTATGAATATTCATTCGTGATCAATGAAATGAGGGATATTGATAGTATTCTGCATACTGATGACCAGCTCTATCCAACCACATCATATACTTTTTCTATTTCAGTTGAGTGTATACCCTCTGGTTATGAGTGGGTTGCAACTGAGGTGAAACGTAGTGAATCTAATCTTGAAAAATTGGAAGATCCACATACAGAGATTGAGTTCAGGAAGCGGTTGGAGAAGATGGGGAGAAAATACAACCCCAGACAGACGGCAAAGGATACCTGCCTGTTTGTGCCATATGCTTTCAGGATGTTCTCCCCATATGATTTTATGGATACTGAATATGGAAGAGTTGGTGATATCTATCGATACAGGGAAGCAAAGGAGATAGCTCTCTATAACGGTTTGCCGATCCCGAAGGACTGTGGCGATCCAATAGTCGACAAGCTTTCACCTGATAGGAATGTGTATCTATCAGATGGCACGATAGATAGGGAAGCTGAATTTGAACACTTCAAGCAACTCATACGATCTGGCGTTGGTGGGAAATCCTTGTCTCCAAGTCCGGTCCGTGCCATCGAAGGGGATTGGGTCTCCAGTGGTAGTGGGGTTGTC
>JAGYOG010000034.1 GCA_018399495.1 Sphaerochaeta sp. | reverse complement strand
AAAATTCTGTAACAAGGCTCAACCCAGCACGTGTGGATTGAAGCCTCTTGTCTGCGTCTCTAACGAATTTTGGAAATGAATGCTAAGAATTAGATTGCAATGTATGAGCAGTATCAGTAGAAGCAGTTCTTTTGAAGAATATACATTTAAAAACATATTTTACGTTTTTATTTGTAATAATTTCGCAATTATGCAATAATAATAGCAAGTAAAAACACTGTTTACGATTATAGACGGAGGGTTGTATGAAAATACTTAAGATACGAGCATCAGGATTACCCTTATTCTCTTCTGATATAGAGGTGGATTTTCTTGCACTTCAAAGAGTCTCTACGGAATCTGCCGAAACAATGCACTGCCTATTCTCGAACTATTATCAAAACAATGTAATTGCAATCACTGGTATAAATGCATCTGGAAAAACAACAATCCTGAAGGTCGTTAATTTCTCATTTCGATTGTTGAATAATGAACCCATAAGTACTATCGATAGTATCGAAATATTTGATGGGCTCCTTGATCAAGCCAGCGTATCATTCACAATTTTTTTCTATGCAAATGATCATGCGATTCATATGCTTCATACTGTGATTAAAAAACAAGATGACAGATTCATCATCGTTGAGGAGACTTTACACTCTAAATCAATTACCAGCGCCAAGAGTAAAAAAGCCTTATTTGATGTATCCTCTTTCAAACAGGAACAGATGAGAAATCAGCAAGAGGCTTATCTTCTTGACGACGTCAGTATCATGGTTGCTTTTAATAAACGCCAAGCCGAACGAATCTCAATAGTTGACATGCTTCGCTTTACCAACAACAACCTATTAGGTCTAAATGCAGAAATCCCACACGAATTGATTGAATTTTTCGACCCTAGCATTGAATACCTTACTATTGAGAAACAGTTTAAAGATCAGGAAATCCGACTTAAGTTCAAGAACAAAGAAGAACTTATCTTCCATCAGTTGTCTGAACTGAACAGATACCTTTCATCGGGCACAATTAAAGGTATTACACTATTCCTGAACGCTCTAAAAATTCTTAAAGTCGGTGGATATTTACTTGTTGATGAAATAGAGAACCACTTCAATAAGGAAATTGTGGTCACACTAATCCGTTTTTTTATGGACCAGGATTGCAACCCAAAAGGAGCTGTACTACTCTTTTCTACACACTATCCAGAGCTACTTGATGAATTTTCTCGTAACGATACTATCTACATAGCGCGAAATAAAGCTGGGATTACTGTAGAGAATCTTTCAAAAATCCTTACACGTAATGATATAAATAAAAGCGATGCATACCAAAGTGGATACTTAGAAGGAACGGTCCCCTTGTATGACGCTTATATGAACCTAAAAAGAATTTTAATAAGAACACTTGTGTAGGATGAGAAAATGAAACTATCTAATCTTATTGCCTGCATTTGTGAAGGTGCAGCAGAAGAACCAAGCGAGTTTTGCTCCATAGACTTACACTACCATAATGTAAAATCAAAAACTTTTATAAAACACTACTTTAAAGACATCGAAACCTTACTATACGCAATACAGGAATATCGCCGAATAAGCAGAATTCCAAAAGAGGAGTACTGCTTAACAGACTTGCTTAGATAGAATCTGCTACAGAGAACTCCCCACTACTCCCCATACGATCTTAAAGACTTGGGTCTACTTGCTTTGTAGAAGAGTATATACAGCTCCACAAGAATTGAGATTCTGTTACAGTTTACATATTCATTCCCCAACGAAGCGAGAGGAAAACAAGGTGAGATACCCCGTCCATTGGGGTGAAAAAGGAGGCAACGCCTCCTGAGTTCAAAACTTGTCCTGATATATTGATCCTTTTCATTCTTAGCCTAACACCCTACATCTTTGGACCCTTGAACTCAGGAACCAATTCATGGAGCATTTTCAGCATCTCTTCAGGAGCGCTCTTATCGAAGGCAGTAAGATAGTGGTTGAGGAAGGAGAGCTCACTGATGGTGTGGTTGTTCACCTTTGCTTTGAAGACCAGCTTCTCCTCGGTAGCAATGGTGGTGTCCTTGTTGGCAAGGAGTTCCTCATAGAGCTTCTCTCCTGGGCGGAGACCAGTAACGATAACCTGGCTCCTGCTATCGCCATAGTACTTCACCAACTTCTCTGCAAAGTCATAGATCTTGACTGGCTGGCCCATATCCAGGACCATCACCTCTCCACCCTTAGCCATACTGGCTGCCTTGAACACCAAGCCAACTGCCTCAGGAATTGCCATGAAGTATCGGATAATTTCCTTGTGGGTAACGGTAATGGGAACTCCTGCCTTTATCTGATCCATGAAGAGCGGAAGCATGCTTCCCCGGCTTCCCAGCACATTGCCAAATCGTACACAGACAATTTCTGTCTCCTTGCTGTTGAGCATACCGGCCATCAACTCAACCACCCGCTTGGTAGCGCCCATCACATTGGTCGGGTTCACTGCCTTGTCAGTGGAAATGATTACTACTTTCTCAACCTGATGCTCCTTGGCGCTCTTAAGCACTGCATAGGAACCATTGATATTGGTGGTTATGGCCTCTTCTGGATACAGCTCCTGAAGCGGCACATGCTTGTAGGCTGCTGCATGGAAGACCAGCTGAGGTCTGTACTGAGTCATGATACGGTCAATCTTCTTTCGGTTCTTGATATCACAAACAATGGGAATGACAAGTTCACTCCACTCCTTCTGGTAGTTGTGTAACCGCAAGGAGAGATCATGGAGCTCTGTCTCATCAATATCGAGTAGGAGAAGTTGCTCAGGACCATAGGTAAGCAACTGGCGGCAAATCTCGCTTCCGATGCTCCCCCCGGCTCCGGTAACCAGGACACGTTTTCCCCGGACCATCTGCCTGATCGGCTCCTTATCGATGCTGATCAGGGGACGCCCAAGAAGGTCTGCATAGTCTAGGTTTCTGAGGTCTAGCTCTTTCTGACCCTCCTGCATCTCAAAAAGGGAAGGGATTACTTTAATGTCACAGTCTGCTTCTTTTGCAGCATCGACGGCAAGAAGCATTCGCTCCTGATCAATCTGGGTAATGGCAATGATTAGGGTCTTGGCCTTCAGGTTCTGGAGAACCTGAGGCAAGTCCCTTACACTCCCATAGACCTTCACCCCGAGCATGTATGTAGCATGGAGATGAACCTCATCATCCACGAATCCTACAATGTGGTAGGGAAGTTTCCCCTTTTGGTACTGTCTTACCAGAGTGTTTCCCAGCTCCCCTGCCCCATAAATGACAGCACGTGGATGTTGGTTGTTACTCTGCTTGTTTAAAAAGACTAAGACCGACCGGTAAAAAACACGAAAGCCCATCACCAAGAGGAATCCAAAAATGTCGGCACTTACCATGAAAGGGATCCGATCACTTCGAAAGCCAATATAGAAACCTGTAAGCAGCACACCAAGGATGGTTACCGGGATAAATGCAGTCAAACCCCGACCGAGCAGATCGAGGGAGCTTTCACTGATTCTGATGTGGTAAAACGAACGGCAAAGAGAAGAAAGATGGTTGCAAGGATATTGAAGTAAAGGAGAGAGTCAAAATTGAATGGCAGTGTTTGGAAAAACCACCCAAGAAGCCAAGAAACCTGCAAGCAACAAAAGCACTGCATCCATTGCCATCAGGACAACCCAGCGTAAATAACGACTCTTCACCATTTCACTCATGCAATATCACCCTGGTCTGTATCTTCTTCTGCTCCTATGCAGAACGAGTAGCACAATATTCTTGTGACACAGGAGCTCGGGTAGCGCTACTATACCATGCCGCTCATGCCCTGTAAATGAATCGTACAGAAAACGCTCTGGCCAGCTACCTGCTGGACTGTACAAACTCCACCGGCATGCTCACCCTTCTGATTACCTCAGCGAACTGGAACTCAACCATAACCCTGCTGTGTCGATAGTCGACCTTCACGATCGTACCCATGAAATCCTGCATAGGCCCATCAATAATCTTGATCGGCTCACCCCTTCTTGTATACTACCTTGGAAGGCTTTATTGTGCCTTGGTTGTGCATAATCAAGCAGCATACTCAAAGTCAGGGCCCTGTAGCTCAATAGACTTAATCTAGATTCCGCAGGAATCCATAGCAACCGGGAAGCAAGTACATCCCGACCATAATCCTGCAGAGGACTTCACTGGAGGCAGCAGATACCCAGGAAGGATGGGATGGTCAGTCATGATCTTCTTTCCCTTGCGTCGATCTATCATGCGGCACGCATGGGAATGAGGCCGTTACCTCATCATCCTCCAGTTCCCGACTGAAGAATTTGAGCAGATGTGCCTTACATACTCCTCTCGTCCTGTTCTGCAAGCAATGAAGTAATAGTTCATAGTCGCCCATAGTACAATATTTGATATATGTTTGTCATCAGGTGAGAAGGCTTTCCAGTGCAGCCCTCATCACCTGAGGATCGAGGCCATCCGGTCCAATTCTGTAGTCAAGGACTCCTTGATTCACCAACATTCCCAGTCCATCAGGGTAGCAGCCCCGCTTTCCTTGCACGCTTCAAGAAAGCCGTATCGGTGGGGTTAAACACCACATCACAGGCGGCGACATCCCGAATTCCTTGAGAAAGGCTACATCGATACAGCTCTCCTCATCAGAAGAGACCAACACTGGTTGCCTGAACCACCACCAAGCCATCATCTTCTATCTGATAGGTGCCTTCCCAAGCTTGGGTAGATACCTTGGTCTTCGTGACGCCCGTAAACGCTTAGCAAGTGCTTCTGCTTTCTCTCTGGTACGGTTTACCAGTATGACCTTTCACCCCAGAGAGGACTAATCAACGGCAATGGCTGATGCGGCTCCACCGGAGCCAGCACCACTCGCCTCTCACTGAGGCTGACCTGCTCCTTCAGTGACTGCAAAACCCTTTCCCATCGGTATTGTCTCCTTGGTAGGTACGTCTTCTGCGAAGGGTAATGCAGTTCACTAGCATTACTGAGACGTGCACTCTCTGTGAAACTATCGAGGTAAGGAAAAACTATTTGCTTGAAGGGTGCAGTTACATTACCACCGGCAACCTTTAAAGCCTTCAACCCTTCAATGCTGTTTGTAACTGGTCGTTCTCCACCTCGCAGGTGATGTATTGACCAGGAAAGTCCATGTCCAAAAGGCTTCTTCCATCATATATTGGGTGGGATTTCCGACCACCGGGTTGCCAATGCCAGAAAAACAGTGAAGGGAGCGGTCCCTTCATCAGTGCATGTAGTGTATCCATTACCATCTCCTCATTCTGTATCGTAGTACAGCTTTAACTTTCTGTCTAATGATTATACCCCAGACTCATAATTTACTCATGTCTGGTAAAAATTCGCTAATAGACATATACTGTTATCATAGAGAGGTACCAATGGAATCGGATGAGCAACATTATACAGAGCATACAACACTACTTGATTATACACACCCTACTATCGTAGCTCTCATCCAAAAGCAAGGATGGCTTTCCCTCCCTACTTATGGCAGTCGTATCGCCGCAGTCTATACCTTTGTTCGTGATGCAATCCCATTTGGGTATGCAGAGCAATTTGCAGTGCCTGCTTCACAGGTACTTGCCCAAGGTATGGGCAACTGCCTTACAAAAACCACACTTCTTATGGCACTGCTTCGTGCAGTGGGGGCCCCTTGTCGGCTGAAAGCGGCCATGATCAGCAAGGTTATCCACCGCGGATTACTCGGCGAGGTCTCTTTCCTTTTCAGTCCACGACATCTGCACCATGCATGGGTGGAGGTATATTACCAAGACAGGTGGATTGAGATTGGGGGACACATTATTGACCGTCCATACCTTGAGAAGCTCCAGCAGAAGTTTGCCAACTTCATCGGGAGCTTTTATGGCTACGGAATTGCCGTCACCCACTTCAGGAACCCTCCGATCAGTTGGGAAGAAGAGGAAACAGAGATCCAGAGCAAGGCGATCAGGGAAAGCCTGCATACCTTCAATGACCCTGATGCATTCTTCAGCGTCCATCGGGAGGCAGAGGGAAGAACACATTGCATAACCTACAAACTAATTCTCCGGCCAAAGCTCAACCGTTCGATCAGGAAACTGAGAAATAGCTGAATAGTTTCTCTACTTGGGTTCTTCTTTCTCAACCAAGGTTGGTACAAAGTGCCTAAGGAATCCAGCTTTTTTTGAGCGGTACTTCACATAGAAATATCCGGCAATACTGAACGCGAGAGCTCCAATAAAATTGACAAACAGATCTTCCATGGTGTCATAGAGCCCAATGTCCAAGTACCCACCAACCCCCAACGGCTTCCCATTCACCATCACCTCTTCAATACCAGTTAGGGTGATAACCCTCTGACTGTTTGTTGGATCGAGGGAGACTGACCGTATGGTGGTAAGCACAGTATCCTTTTGCATGTCCAAGCGGAAGACCACATCCATGAAGAACTCAAAGAACTCCCAGATTACTCCGATGGTCATGGAAAAGCAGAAAGCAACAGTGGCTAGAAAGAAGGGAGAGAGCCGAATGGAGAATCGTTCATTCCTGTTGAGTATATCCACCAGGGAAAACCCAATGGCTGCGGCCAAAAATCCGTTGAGCGTATGCAACAGGGTATCCCAGAAAGGGAAGGTCACGTAGTAGGAGCGCATCTCACCGAGTATTTCGGCGGCGAAGATGAAGAAGAGGATGATATTCTCCAAGGTGTCCGGAATGTCGATACGGGTGTTGGTTTCGATAAGGGAAGGAATAGCAAACAGTATAAGGGTAAGCACGCAGAGAAATACGTTCTCATAGTTACCATTGAAGATCTGGGCAACCAGTACCAAGACAACAATAAGACGCAAGACGTAGTGCACGATTCGTGCACTATCTTTATCCTTCAGTGACTGGCGGAAGGTTTTCTTCTCCGGGGCTTTCCACTTCTTCATGGGTAGCATTGTGAGGTGAGAAAGCATGCCGGTCAATAGAGTTTCACCCATATCGATAAGAAGAGGTTTCCTTTCCTATATGGGTGGTTTTCCAATACAAAAATGGACACTCGTTGCCTTACGGCAACTAATCGTTTTTCTAATCTATATTTACTTTCACCCCTGTACATGGTATCGTTTAATGGTTTAAGGAATCACTCTAACAACAGGTTACTATGCACACCTTCGTACCTTACACCCAAGTATGCTTGTTGTCAGAGCAATTCTTGCACAAGAGAACATTTCGCTGGGAAAACGAAATTGTCTCAAAAATTTTGCATAGGGAAATGGGGACCAAGGTATGGAAGAGACGTTGTACGAGGACGAAGGAATTAGCATAAGTGAGCTTATTGGCATTGTATTGAAGCATTTTAAACTGCTTCTGATAGTATTTGGCATCATCGTCCTGGCATGTGTGGGATATATTTTAATGAATGATCCCACCTATACCGCAACTACCACGGTAAGCGTGGAGTCGATCAAGAATCTTTCTGCTTGGTCTGGAGGCAGATCTTCCACAAATTCCGTCATTTCAGAACTACAATTTCTTACTCTATGATGAACAGTCCCGCAGTGCCTTAGGAAAGCTCAACCTTGCCTCCTACCAGAGGCAGGATGGTTCCACCTATGAGGACCTACTCACTGACAAGAAGTAAGTTCAAGGGTCTACAGGAAGCAATCACAACCAGTGAGATAAGGACACCAATTCAGTTACCATCTCCTCGAACACTCCAATGCAGTGTTTGCCCAAGATTTCCTGAATGCATTGACCAATGAGTTCTCTGCATCCCTACTTGCCTTTGCAAATACAAGATCTTACGTTACAACATGATGCATTGGCAAACAGCTGGAAAGAGAGCACCACCCTCTTGGAAACAAGTAAGGCAGCATTGGCCACGTTCCAGGAAGAAACAGATATTCTCTCCTTGAAGCTAATAAATCGCATACCAACGGATTCTCTCCTCATCCAGCTCCAATTGGGTGAAGTGGCAGGATTTGCTCCTGAGGCCTCGACGCCCTTAAAACGCTTGGGGTGACAAGTGAAAAAGGTGATCCTCCTAACAAAATCGATATTCAGATGCTTACCGACAGATACCCTCTGATGAAATCTCACGATTATTGGTACAGTGGAAACTCGGAGACCATACGCCGTAACCCAGAGCTTGAATTGGCATTGACCAATCTGAAATCCCAATTCAATGAAGTTTTACTCTCCGAAGGACTTACTGAAATTTAGCCCTAGATCTTACCCAGAAGCTAACATCCAGTGTTGAATATGAAATTTTAGCTGGATTGGAAGTAGAATACTTAGAGAAATTAAAAACATTTACAGACCTCCAGCTCGAATACTCGGAACT
Organism: Sphaerochaeta sp.; assembly: GCA_018399495.1. Taxonomy (GTDB): domain Bacteria; phylum Spirochaetota; class Spirochaetia; order Sphaerochaetales; family Sphaerochaetaceae; genus Sphaerochaeta. Next base: position 17,712 of record JAGYOG010000034.1, on the reverse strand, counting down.
CCGTAGTGATGTTTCTAGAGAGACCAGTACTTCTGTAAGTTTGACGTCTCAGATACGCTCCCTCGACTCATTTCTTTCATCAGAGCGTACTGCCATGCAGGAAGTGGAACCAGTAAAACTGGTAAATGAAGACGGGGAATCCAACAACCTCCTCATCCTGGCAGTTGGCATACTGCTGGGAGCAGCACTTGCCTTACTTGCTACCCTGCTTGCTGAGTACCTCTCTGACACCATTGATGACGAACAGTCCCTCACCAGGATACTGGGCAAGGAAGGGAAGCTGCTTACCACCATTCCCTCGGGAAGCAAAGATATCAACACCGAGATGGAAATACTCGAGCACCCTGATTCGGCTGCAGGAAGTGCCTACACTCACCTTGCCGGTATTATGATGTATGCACCAAACACCAATATCTTTACCTTGGGAAGCTTGAGTTATGGAGAAGGAACTTCCTATACCACACTCAATACAGCACTATCCATGGTAAAGAGCGGAAAAAAGGTTCTCGTAATTGGCACAGCGAACGAGGGAATGAACTACCAACGCCTCTACGCAAAGATTACGAGCCATGTTGAAATCGCTTCCTCAGCCCACCTAAAAACGTTCTCTCTCGACAACCCTTGCAAACCTGCCGGAGAAGACCCTGAACTCGTCATTGCATCGATAGATGCAGACCCAAAGGAGCTGGGGCAGATTCTCAACAGTCCACAGTTTGTCGAGTATCTTGGTAGTGCTTCTGCGCTCTACGATGTTGTACTCATCGATGGACCGACCTTCCGCTCTGCATCGAATCTGCTCGCTGTTTCTCGAGCCACCAATGGATTGATACTGAACATCCGTAGCTATGTAGGATTACGTAAGATGCTTAAGGCGTTGCTTCACACCTTTGGACTCTGCAACCTGCCACTTGCCGGTGTTGTCCTGAACAATATTGCAGGAAAGCCTTCCTACCAAGAGAGACTGGCGATCAAGGCACACGACAAGGCCTTGACTGCACTCATGTCTGGAAATGGAAGTGGTCACGAAGTTAAACTGTTAACGAAAGCCTCATCTCGGTGAAGATACACTGTCCCTCCTCATACTAAGAGGAGGGAACAGGAGAGCGTGCATGAAATACAGACTGTTGATGCAGGAACCTGAGAACACACTTCCCTCTACTCCCTTGCTACTACAGGTGTTGCTTCCTTCGTATCTATTGCTACTATTGTTTGATATAATTTACTCCATCCCCAACATCGCGGCTATTTCTTTTATGCTGGCTTCAGTGTGCACCATCATCACCGTGTTCACCCAACGAAAGTCCATGGAATTGGTAGATTACCTCATCGGTGGCGTGCTGGTTTCTCTCTTGATTTACGGGAAAGTTACCCAAGGACCGGGAGTGTCCCTCCTCAGTGGATTGGGTTACACCCTGGCTGGGTACAGTATAGGTGTTTTGCTTATCTACTCCAGCTGGTCCAAGAAGACTTTTAGAATCTTTTTCATTGTTTCCTCTGCGCTTCTCGCCGTCGCAGTCTGGACTATCATGACAGACCTGCCCACATTGAGTGGCATCAAGAAGGCTCCCCTTACCTATATAGCAAGTATTATGTTCTTGGGAGAAGGATTGCTCTATATCTCAGACTTCTACAACAATCGATATCGTCCAGCCATCTGGCCGGCACTTGTTTCAGTGGTACTCTCCTACTGTGCCAGGGGACGGGCTGCAATCATCATATCAATGCTGTTCTTGGTGGTAATCATCGTAATCAACATTCGCTTCATTGCTTACTACTATGTCGATTCTGGAATCCACTGGTTGAAGTATTATCGGCTTCCGCTCCTACTCGCCTTGATCATGATCATCATAGCCCTTGCGCTTCTCCTTCCTCACCTCTACCGCTACTCTCAGTTTGGAAAATTAGGGTTTACCAATACAGGAAGACTGAGCGCAGCAACAAGTTTTTTGAATGAACTGACACCAAGGAAACTCCTCACCGGATTCACTCCGACATTCTTAGCCAGCAGAGGGCTTCCCAACTCCTACCTGTGGATGATTGCCACGTTCGGGGTTTTCTCTGTAATTCCCTTCTTGGCAATTCTCTTCAGTCTCTATCGCCTGTTGCCTACCTCAGCCCTACTCTTCAGCCTCATGGTAATTCTCGCTGCATACTTCCTCGGGGAGATGCTCTACCCCTTCCGCTACGGTGACATCCTCTTCATTCCCTTGGTCATCAGCGCATTCCACTCCGATAGAATCTACATCCCAGGTAAGCACAATGAACCACCATTCTGGGAACGGTATTGAGAATTATCGGTTCTATAAGGACTTTTTGACAAACCTGGGAGGAACCATCATGATGATTCCTTTCCTCTCGCTCCGTTGGGGAATCAATAGGGTCAAGCAGTTGGTGAGCTCATCTTGTATTCAGTTCTCATTATTGGAGAAGATTGACTGTACAGAAAGGATGCGATCCAATTCATCTTTCTCAAGGTATCCCTCCTCCAAGACAATCCTGTAGACTGAATCATCGTTTTTGAGTGCCTCTTTAGCAATCTCTGAGCATAATTCATACCCAAGAACAGGAACCAAGGCTGTAACTAAGGAAATACTATTCTCAGCCATTCCCTACACCGCTCTTTGTTGGCCGTAATCCCAACGATACAACGATCGGAAGAGTCAGGCACATTGGTGGATGGCTAATAGAGTAAACAGCTTCCATCACAATCCAGCGGCTCCCATGACATTCAATTTCAACTGACCTGCCTGCCTCTGCAGCAAGGGTAATGCGGAGAGATCATTGCCGATGACATCAAAGGCGATTTACCACTTCACAGATGACGGGGTTCACCTTTCCCGGCATGATTGAGGATATGGCTGCGCAGGCAGATTAATCATGGATTCCTGCTCTCGGCCCTGAAGCAAGCAGACGCAGGTCATTACAGATTTTGAAACTTTACAGCAATGCCTTGAGTACCCGGAGAGTTCGATGAATCCCCCACAGCCCTGTATTTGCCTTGATCAGATTGTGTGAAAGCCAGAGCAAAATCTGTCAAATCTGACTAAGTGTCTTGCTGCCCCTCAGCATATATTTTGGGGCATTCGCTTCCCAGTGCACCCAGCCAGCTGCTTTTATATTGATTTCATACGAAGGCTGCAGATCTATGTTTCATTTACTCGTAATCGTTCGAGATCTTCACCGATGTTTTCCGAGTATGCAGCATGGCTTCCTAGCCAAGAGTCATAGAATGGCATCCTGCAATTGAGTTCTTCCCAGTTCAAAACATCATGGAACTCCTTTCCCTTCTCGTACAATGTTTGCTTGAAGTATTCCAAAGAGTCCACCAAGCCATCAATCATCCAAATTGAAGCGATACGAATGGATGTAGGATAAAGCATCGTTTGTCGATTACGAAAAGATTGCATGGTTGTTGGGATGTACCACCCGGTGGAACCTTTCTTCTCCCCAAGCAATTCTAGGCTCTGTTTGCGATACCTCATTGGCATTCATGTTGGTGGGGTACCGGCACCCCCTTGGATGACATCAGCAGGAAACTGATCAAGCAATTTTCCTTGGATGATCTCATCACAGGCTGTGATAATCGCCTGTGCAATGCAGGGTCGATAATCTTGCTTAATCCAAATTCACCGCAAGCAGCCTTCTTAATGAAAGCCAAGGCCTTAATCAATAAAGGAAACTGAGAAATAGAATTATTCGATACCACGAAATTTTCCATAGCCCATAACAGTCTGCACCGCAATACGCCTCAATCGGGACCTTTTTCTCGTTAAAAGATCATGTTCAATTCTGAATTGCTGCATTGAAAATCCTCCGTATTACGTAAATGGTCACATCACCCTATGCTCTATCATCCACACTTGGTTCTTGATGCTATTTAATAACCTATTCCAGTCAGCTCTGGTGTCTACGTAATCGGATAGACCGGGCGAGGCAATACGTTATATGGAAGATTCGCCAACACCTCATTAGTAGACCCTCAGTAAGGGGCCATGACCGAGTAGTTGCTGGTGCTGCCCTGATTTCCGGCTCCCAGGTAGCCCAGTTTTACCACAATTAGCTTCAAGTTCTGGCACCACACCCCAAAGCTCATCATATTTGGGTCATATGCACCTACATGCTTACTGAAACCACCACATCGATGCCACCGGTATGTATGAGGACAATATCAAAGCTATGGTTACCATCCCAATCTCGTTTGAGGGCTTTTATAGTCATATCTCCTACTACTGGAGTGCTCTTGGAGTGCATCAAAAAGGCGGCCCCCGAGTGAACCTTCAAACGTAGAACCTACCCCCACATTTGAATGCTTTTGCTTTTCAACCAAGGCAGGATCATGAAACACTGGTAGAGTCTGCAGGAGGGTTAGAGATGACGCCTCGGTGTTCAGCATACATCAGTTTAAGGAACCCAGTTACATCTCCACTGCTTCCTGCAGTTGGATTGTCTCTCCACTATCATGATCACAACAGAGGTGCGCTGTCCTTCACGTTGCAGACTATATACACCAGAGCTTTCTCTGGCATGTATGTCTCATTGTAAAAATGGAAGTCACTCCGCCTTGCCCAAAAGTTCTGAGCGAGCTTCATTGCTACTGTTTTTGCGATCGTTCTATCATTGTCTGCAACAACCAACGACAATGCTGTTGGGTCAACATCAGCCCAAAGTATTGTCGTAAGAAAGCGGCCATGATGTCGCGAAAGACTGTTCCAATTGCTTCGGTTCATCCATCAGACTAACCATCGGCTCAACACTCGTCTGATTGCTCTCCTGCAACGATCCTTGGGAATACGCACCATTTCCACTGACAGGTTTGCTCCTTCTCCAGTACTTGAAGGATCATCTTAGCATGAACACCGGTCTCGCAAACGTGTCAGTATGCGGAGCACATTTTGTATCCAACAAATCCATCTTACCATGAGCTAGCATCACATCAGTGATGGTGGCATGCATATCAGTGAAGTTATCAGAGGAACGTCTGGTTGTATTTCCTAATAGAAGACAAGAGGAATCTCCCTCTGCTTCCCAATGCCTTCCACACGCATGCTGCCATGCGGGGAAACAAGGCCATCAACCTCTCCTGCATTGCCTCGTGCTTCCAACAACTCTTCTTTGAGGGTGGTATATACGTCCCTCTTTCCACTCCTACATTGAGGACAACGCACGTGCAATAGAGGTACAGGATGACTTCATATCCGGCTTGTTGCGAGGTGGAAATCACCACCAATACTGTCTTGGTTGATAGGACTGAGCATGGCGGGTCCTCTACGAATTCGGATATCCTGCCAGTCAGCAAGAATGGGATTGAACGTATTTGATTCATGGTGCATACCACCAACAACAACTCCGTTTCATTGTACAAACTCCTTGTTAGATACTTTCTTGAAAGAGGGAAGAGGGGTGTCCGTACGGAGTCATCCCTAGCAAGGAATACGATGCTGACGATGAGAGCAGATTTACTGCAGCTCCCTCTGATGTCATTATGGGCGTTCGCAAAGACCACCTTCTGGGCGAGTTCATCCGGAAGCAACATTATCACTTCATCAAAATAATCGGAGATAGATCACCAAGATAAATGATATGGGGTCCAATACCGAAGCCAAACTCTGATATTAGCTACCAGTTTAATGTAAAACTGCCAACAATTCTGGCATCAGTGGCAATATCATGGGCGTCACTCGATAGACACTAGAAGCTTCGGGTTCCTGTCTGTTTGGTCGGCATGTTACTCACCAGAACTCTCCGGCTCTTGAATCTGAGCCACGATACAGATTTCCTTCAAACGCAACCTAGTCCGATTCCGAAAGGAAGACTCCCTCTGGAACATGTCCCATAGGATAGCTTCGTGAAAGGAGGTGGAATCAGAAATTATCCTGTCTCTCTGCAGCGCCCTCAAAGAGATAGCGCTGTACACAACAGTTTGCATCATTCTCAAGGATTACAGGAAAAGAGAAGGTGCGCTTGAAGAATTCTGAAAGATCAGTCCCCTTCAAGGCATGGGTCCAGCAGTCACGGATTGCCTGTCCATTGGACTCAACAATTCCTGGGAGAGCAATGCCAACCCCCAGTACCTTGGAATCACCGCATTTTTCCACCATCTGATTCACAACGGTCTTTACAAGGTGCTCAAACCGTTCTTGGGCTGTTCTCCCGTCGCGATCGGGATAGTCAACTTGTTGGGAGTACAGCACACTACCAGAAGGATCAAGTATGGAAGCCCAACCAAAATCAGCGAGTAATTCAAGACCAATGACACGACCGAAGTCCCTGTTCAGCTCAAGCGCGATGGCCCTCCTGCCAAGGGAAATAGGAGCTTCTTTGCCGTGTTGGAACAATTCTTGGGTATTCGCTTGACGAACCAAGCCTGCTTCTAGGAGACGATTGATATTATAGGTTACCGTGGAAGGTTGAAGCCCCAACTCCCGGGCAATGGAAGCACGAGTATTAGGCCCCTTGCGTAAAAGCTGCAGGATGAGAAGGGCATTGGCTAGTTTCTGGTATTGACTGTTCCCTACGACCTTTTTCTTCATGACTTCATCGACCCCACCATGGAAGAAACCCTTGCCTGGTCAGTATGCTGTAACAAGAACTCTTCCTGACGGAGTAAGCCTCCCATATAGATGTGGTCCGGGCGATACTGCATGGCACTGGCCACTGGGCTATGCAGGTACATATGGTACTCTTTTGCCTGAAGCTGTTGATGAATCTTCTTGAAGTTACGTTCAGTAATACCAGCCCCCGGCATAATAACAATCTTATCTCCATATCGCTCGATCAACTCGGAGAGGAGATCTAATCCTTCAGGGACCGTTGCTTCCTGTCCACTGGTCAGAACACGATCCACGCCCAATGAAATGAGATCCTCAATTGCTTCATAGGGGTCGCGTGTCATATCAAACGCTCGGTGAAAGGTCACGGGAAGCCCAGCCGCTACTTCAATGAATCTTGCTGAACGCACTTTGTCGATTTTTCCCTCAGGGGTCAGCATGCCGAACACCAGGGCGTTTGCCCCAGCTTCCCTGAAGATTTTGGCATCATGGAGCATTGTTTCAAATTCCAGATCAGAATAGGAAAAATCACCACCACGAGGTCTAATCATGACATTCATTGGAATCGAAGCGTGTGCTTTTGCTACCTGGAATGTTCCAAGGGTGGGTGTAAGCCCCCCCTCAAAGAGATCTGAACAAAACTCAACTCGACCAGCTCCACCTTTCTCGGCGTTGATGATTGACTCTACAGAATCAAGGCATATTTCTATGGTTATCCCCTCAGTATTCACAATAAGACTCCTAACTGTTTATATTACACGCTCTTCTATAAGAGCGCTAGATTTTTACTCTTTCAGTGCACCTTCTCCAAATCCCTTGATAACCGATTCATGGGCAACAAGATAAAGGATGAACATCGGGATGGTACCTACAACCAGCGCAGCAAATTGCAATCCATAATCCTCATTCAATCTCCCGGCGAACGAATTGATGGCCACTGGAAGACTGCGCATATCTTCTCCACTAGTCAGGGTAAAAACCATCAAGAACTCATTCCAGTTGTTCAGAAAGTTGAGGATAGACATGGTTGCTATAACAGGGGTGGAAACGATCAAGATAATCTTCCAAAAAATCTGTACATAGCTTGCTCCATCGATGACTGCGGCCTCAATGAGAGCATCAGGAATCCCACGTATATAACTTGTTGATAAGAGAATTGCCATGGGGAGACCGAAGGCAATATAAGGCAGAATTACTCCTAATCGCGTGTTGTACAGGCCAACATTCGTCTCCATGATAAACAATGGAGTAATAACTGAGTTAACCGTAATCAACAAGCCCAAGGTAAAGACTCCAAAATAAAACTTACTGCTACGGTATCCGAACTTGGTGAGAGAGAACCCAGCAGCCACAGCAAGCAACACCGTGGAGACTGTTGCAATCCCAGCGTAAAAAATACTGTTTAGGAAAGAAACCACAAGGTTTCCATATTTAAACGCCTTCTGGTAGTTCTCCATCGTGGGAGCGGTAGGAAGGCGAAGTGGATGCAACATGATCTCACCCATTGGTTTTAAGGATGAGTACATCATCCAGACCACAGGAAGAATGGTAATAAGGGTGAAAAGGATGAGAAAGACATAGGAGGCAATCGTCCATCCCGTTGATATTGTTTTGGTTCGTTCATTCATTGCTATCCTCTCCTACTCATACTTCTTCTGGGCTTTCCCGTAGATTCCACGAACCATGTGAGCATCAAACCAACACTCAGAAGAACGATGATGATGGATACCGCACTCCCTTTCCATAGTTATGGAAGGTAAAGGTTTGTTGATACAGGTACAAGGCCATAACGTAGGTGTAATTCACCGGCCCTCCTCCTGTCATTGCATAGACAAAGCATCAAAGCTCTTCAAGCTTCCACTGATGGCTATGGCACTTGTTGTAAAGATGACAGCACTTTAATGCCGGTAAGACGATCTTGAAAATAATCGTCGACTCTTTTGCCCCATCAATAACAGCAGCTTCAAACACGGAAATGGGAATACGTTGTAGATTTGCAAGGAAAATGACCATGTACAAACTGGTGTGTTGCCAAAGTAAAACCACTAGAAGGGGAATCATGGCAAACTGTTCACTCGAAGATTTTCACTACATAATCGGGGTTGCCGGTTATCATACGGACAAATGTCGTATAGATACCAACCGCTGAATACAATGGTTCCACAAAAGAGCAATTACAACCGATGAGATGGTAATCGGTAAAAATCATAAACTCAAAGAACTTGGTTCCCTTTGACCCATTTTCGGTGCAACAGGTAGGGCAAGCAAAATACCGGGGCGTATTTGCCCAAAAACGCTGATAAGCATAATCTGTATATTGTTCCAGAGAGAACGACGGAACACTGATCCAAGACAATCTCTACATAGTTGTCCAACCCGTTGAATCCGGTCATCTGGAACCGCCTCCACTCAGTAAAGGACAAACCCAAGCTCATGAAAATGGGAAATATGATAATTGCCATGTAGATGATGAAGGCGGGGAGCAATAATGTCAAAAACTTGCTCGTTTATTCAATCTTGGCATGAGAAATACTCCTGTAGGATGAATCGTGCCGGCAGAAAATACGTACCGGCACGAAATAGTAACTCTGATGGTACTGCGTACCTACTGATTAGTCACGATTTGAGTCATTCTCTGCAACCCGCTTCGTACTCTGCAGCAATCTTGGCAGGATCGCCATTACCCATCATCATTGCCTGTGTATCGGTGTTGAGCAAAGCTACACCTTCGCCGTCCATGATGGAGTCAAAGACGTAACCCATCGGGTACTCAGCACTGAACTCAACAAATTTCTTCTGCATAATGTCGAGCTCAATCTGGTCTAGGTTCAGGTTGTAGGAAGGAACCTCACCGTACTGTGCACGGATGTTTGCACCCTCTTCACCTGCATAAAACTTAACAAAGGTGAGAGCTGCATCGTTTAGCCTATTTTTCTCCACTGCCTTTGCAATACCAAAACCTTCGGAGGCTACAGCACCACTGGTGTTGTGATACTTCCTCACTATAAGGGCAGGAATACACGCATTTCAATAGCTTCCTCGCTGTTCAGCAGGGAGCTGTCCGTCCATCGCACTGGTTCTCCAAGCTGCATCGATTAGATATACGGATTTCTGCCGATAGAACCCTTAATGGCCTCTGTGTTGGACATCTGGTTAACTCCATGTGGAGAATACGTTCTCTCGCTCATGGTCTTGATTACCTCAAGAGCCTTCACGAATGGTTCCTCGGTGAAGCGAAGCCTCTCCTTTTGCTGCTCTCAGCATCCACTCACGACCTCCAAAGCGTTCAATAGTTCCGAGCAATATGAGTTGACAACCTGGGCTGATCTTTGTTACCCATGCTTACAGGATAGTACCCAGCAGCACGAATTGCAGGAACCTGAGTGAGCAGTTCTTCAAAGGTTTCTGGATACTCAAGCCCTAATTCCTCAAGCAGTGCAGTATTTGCATACACACTATGGCAGACTGCAAAGGAAGGTGGAATCATACAATGCATCTTGCCGATCCTTGAGGAAGCCATATGGCAGTAGCAAACTCACTCATGAACGCATCATCCAAATATGGAGTGAGGTCCAAGGTCAAGCGAATCTCTGTAACATGGCGGTTCGTGCAAATTCACCGTAGCAGGTGAATACATCAGGAACCTGTTTGGAGGCTGCCATTGACTGGAATTTCTGGTGGAAGGCTTCCCTGATGCATACTGATGTCCAGTTTGATGTTGGGATATTTCTTCAATGCTGCCATCATTAGGCAGCAGGACCTGCATAACATCATTATTTGCCGATCAATCTGCATGTAGGCGCGCTCAAGACTACAGTACCATCAGTACTCTGTTCCTTGGTTCCAGCTGCCGTAACAAACGACATGGCCAAAACGAGCACAGGTGCGAACAATGCGGTTTTCTTCATGTACTACTCCTCTTTAATTCATTCATTGAATTAATTATCAAGTCATACACCCATATCTGTCAAGACTTTTCTTATCATTTCAGGAATGAAAGGTATCAATACCTCAGGGCAAGCCCTGAACCCAGGAGGCGTTGCCTCCTTTTCCGCCCCAAGGGACGGGGTATCTCACCTTGCTTTCCCTGCACTCGCTCGGGAGAAGAACCATCATGATGGTTCCTTTCCTCTCGCTCCGTTGGGGAATGGACTGATTACTCTATGCAATGTATATGCATTGTATTGCCTACATCATTTCCAAATGATAGAATTTCAATAGGGAGAAAATATATGGCTAGTACAACAATCAGTTTGAGAACGGATACGGAACTAAAGGCTCAGGCTGAGGAAATCCTCAATCAACTTGGAATGACACTGAATGGAACCTTCAACATGCTTCTTCATCAGATTGTGAGGGAAAAGTCAGTGCCATTGAGTTTGTCTCTGGCTTCCGAGAATTCATTGTATGCAGATTTGCTTGTTGCAGAAGATGAACGTATAAACGGTTATGTCGGCAGAAGTGGAGATGAAATACTTAAGGATTTTGACTTGATTGTGGCAGAGGCTGAAGCCAAATATGGAGTATGATGTTATTGTCTCCAGAAAAGCCGATGAAATGCTTGTCAGTCACGTAAGATTCCTTGCCCAAGTGAGCATCCCTGCTGCCAAAGTATTGAGAAATGAGTTCTGTTCTGTTCTTGTAACGTTGAAGGATAATCCCTTCCAATTCCAACTGGAAGAGGACCTTGGATTACCTAGCGGAAAATACAGACGGGTTGTTTTCGCTAAAAGGTACAAGGCGGTCTTCTCCGTTCTTGAAAATAGAGTGTTTATTGATGCCATCATTGATTGCAGACAATCAATGTGACCATGACATGCAGAAGCGTCTGCAGATATTTTTCCTGAAATGGGTAGTCAAGAAACAACTGTAATACTAGCACGAGCAGTACTGTACTCTCGAGGTAGGTAGGCAGGTGCCTTGTATTGGTGCGATGCAGAAGCAACCATTGGAATTACTAGCTATCTTTGTATATCTTGTCGAAAATATGTGACTGATGGATACCCTGATGGAGTAATAATTGTCACCGATTCAGACTCGGATTTTGTGAAGGCAAAACTGGGAATCGAAAGCAATTCTCACAATAAAGCACAATTATTTGTTGACAGATTCAAAGCGGCACCAATCAGCGATAACCCCGACAAATCCTCTTCTGTAGTTTTCATGGATTCTCATTTATATTTTGGCTAGGATTCTGTTATGTAGTTTTATTGGAGTAATCATAACTATATTGCCAAAAGAGTTATTTTGCACACTGCATCCACCAATTTTCTTTAATTTTTGGTTACTCCGGTAACCATTTTATAATTTCCAGATACTTATAAGCGTACGCAAAGCACCCCAATATAGGCACTTTCTTGAGCATTACATACGCTATGCCTAGATATATTTGGGATACTGCATCGATGTACCACTACAGTTCGGATACAAAGAATTCATGCCTTTAATTCATGAGCAAGTCTTTCCCATGTTTCCTGAAGCTCTTTGAATGCATGAATGTAAGAGCCAGTGATGCGAGTAACAATTCCATCGGTGACTTCTAGGTCGTAGATTTGGTTTCTGTCCCTGATCATGTCCATCCAGATATCCTCATCCTCTATCAATCCCACAGTAAAAGCTGCTGTGACAGTAGCTTTTGGGCCAGACAGGCTCTGAATGCCTTTATCCTTGAGATAGTCATGGAGCACTTTCCAGCTCAACTCATGGGTATTTTCAAAGGAGTGGATCATACCCAGTTGTTCCAATGCACTGAGGGGACGTTGTCTTGCCAATACTACAGCACCCTCCAACTGCGAAAGAGCCAAAGCATAGTGGGATAGTTGATTGACCCAAGGGATATCGCTAGTCATTTCCATACTCCTACATGTACAAATGAGGGGTCAATCATCGAACAACTGTTCAAAGGTAGGGGTACCCACATCCTCGCTCTCTTCCTCGTAATGGCCCTCTTCAAGTTGTCCAATGGAGCTATCAGCTTCAGTCTGGTACAAATAGAGTTGATCAAGATACTCAATCGCACTACGAATCTTCGACCGCAACAAATATCCGCTCTTGTCTACACGGGACAAGAGTTCTTCCAACTTAATCCCAGGTTGCCAGTCGTAAGCCTTTGCGTGAAAGCGCACAATTTTCTCAAGGATCTGCTGCATCTCTTCATGGCTAAGCGGCTTAAGTTGAGGAGCTTTCACAATGGAATCCAGCACTGATTTCATGGGCTCCTGTCCTTCAGGATACAACTCTTCCAGATTCTGATACTCATTCTTTGCTTCAATAATATCCTCCGTGTAGGAAGAACTGAAGGCGAAAAGACTGAAAGTGGCTTCCAGCTGTTTGGCAGGAAAAAGAAATGAAGCAAGATTATTGTATGCCTTTGCCCTCGCCTTCTTGCTAAGACGACCAATGAGCTCAGATTCATCAAAGAGAACCACCCACCCATTATACCCTAGCTGTACAAACAGATGGCTAAGGAATGCCACATAGTCTTGGGCGTGACGAGATTTCACAAAATTCTGGTTGAATACTACCTTTTCACCGAAAATTCTACGATACATTTTCTTGATCTGGAGGTTGGGTACAAAATCTCCTTCCAAATCTGTCTGCAGCAGGAACTGCTCTTCCATATCGTCTGTATTGAGGTAGGACCGTAGCAAATAGTACAAACGATCGGTCTCAAGCTGTGTTGCTCCATAGAGCAAGAGGTCGTTGGTCAAAGGGGAATTAGGCGAAAGCTTGTTCAGTTCCTGGGTAAACCCAGGCTGTACATGGTTGGGTAAGTAGGTATTGCTTACCAACTTTGGGTACACCAAGTAAAGTTTGTCCAGAGGTGTCTCTTTGCTCAAGGAAATCAGGGATACAACCATGTTTCTCTGATGAGCCAGTGTATAGATTGTGTTGATAAGATGGGTCTTCCCTTCACCATATTTCCCACTGATAATCATGGAGTCACTCATTTTGGAGTCACTCACCCCGTCAAGCTTCTCAATGACATCATCCAAAAGATCCTGTCTGGCTTCTGCAAAGTGATGACCTATTGCCTTGGAAGGAATCCCAGAGCGCAGGGCCTCGATCATATGTCTCTCTTCATAACCCCAAGCCATGTTCTTCCTCCTCAGCAGTATCTTGTTGGGCAAGGAACCCCAACGTCGCCTGATTGACCAAACGAGGAAGTGATATCCCCCCCAGTTTAGCCTGCGTTATTAACTGTTTCGCATGCTCTTCATCCAATGGGGATGCCTGCACATTGATATGCTGCACCAGTTGTGCAAGCTTCTGGCTCATCTCTACCAACAACGATGGCGAATACTCCTGGAGTGCAATCGCATCAAGATCGGCAATATCGGTAAATTTGTTCACTCGCTTTGATCGTACCTCATTCTGAATTCGCATCCAGAGTGCTTGGTAGGACTTCAATCCAGCATTCTCATTATCGAGCAACTCTCCTGAGAAGGCATATACCACCATAAAGTGGTTGAAAGTATCGATGTCATCAATCAATTGGCGAATACTTTCATATGTATCTTCTCGTTTCATCTTGGTGTAGTGCAGTGGATTCATACCTGACCTATCAACCAAGACTTCAAGATTGTCAACGGTCACCAACAGCCCGGCATATCCACTCAAATGCACCAATTCTGCAAGACTGCGTAGTAAATTACGGGCATTATACTTAGTGATTCTGGTAGGAGCCAAACCCAACGGCCTAAGCAGGGTCATCCGAATCTTCTTGTCTCCATGCATCCATGCCAGAAGAAGTTCCTTGTTTGTCTCTTCCAAGACAGGATGACCAAGCAAGGACCCGCAAAGCAGACTGCAAGCTAGGGAAAAGTTATTGTCCATCTTCGGATTATCAAGGAACATCTCTTTAAGCTGGTTACGCATCTCCCGTCTGGTTATTCCATCAGCTAGACCTTGCTGGGCGAGGAAATCAAGGAAGGTAAGCCCAGGGGAAATGTCTTTGCTCTCAAACCCCATTGCATGGACAATCTTCTCACTGCATTGATTAAGCAAATCCATGATATTGGCTTGCCGGAGCACCTCGAGATAAAATTCCCTGAAATCATGCAACCAGAGTGTTTTTGCAGAAATGCTGACCGTTACATACTTCCTTTGCTTTGCAAGGGACTGCAAGAGGTGAAGGGTGTGGGTCTTTCCACTTCCCTTCCTTCCTGTGATGAACTTGATCTTGCTCCCACCTGCCTTGATGAACTCATCAAGATATTTCTCCTGATAAAAGTCAGTGAGAAATTGGATTCCAACTGAAAGTTGATTGAGCAACTGTTCACTCTCGGGGACTTCTCCCTGAGAAAGCTGGGCAATGGTTGCACGCATATTGGTCTGCATTTCCATCAAACTACCTCTTTTAATAGAATCGTATGGTTGCGAGATAGTACTCTCTTCCAGTCTGGTCAAGAATCCTCAGTGCCTTGGAGTTATTTCTGCTTGGACCAAACTGGAATGACCTCCCTCCCTTTACTTCCACATCTTGGGCATCAAAGAGTCGAGCGATATCGAATGCATAGCTCTGCTGATCATACTCCTTGCGTGAGCGGCTCATCGGTACCAGATATTTATAGAGCGTGGTCAGGTATATGTCTGATCCTGCTTCCTTCTTAAGCTTCAAGCAAGCAAGGTCGTAGGCAGCGGCTAGCTCACTTGCAAACTGGTTTGCTCTGAAGGATGCCTTGTAGAGCTTTTCTTGTCCTGCCTTAACAAGGAACACCAAGGTGGAGGGACGAAGACAAGAGACCTTCTTCCGGTCGAGGTAGGTCTCCTGGTTCTCTACATCAAAACGTACCTTGTAGGGGAACATCTCGTAGACTGGGAAATCGCCGATGACATCAACTTTGCTCTCTTCACATTGCTTCAGAAGCTGTTGGGCAAAAAGCCCACTTTCCATATACTCTCTGGCATCAAAGCTTGAGAGCAATGCTTTAAGACTACTGGTCAATTCAGACAGCTCATCACTTGCTTGATGCAATAACTCAGTATCTGAGATACTTTTAGACAGGTCACCACTACTCATATTCTTTGCAATAGCTTTTTGTAGTTTGGTTACCAATTTGATCTTTTCTCTTATTGCCTTCTCGTACGCAAGATATTCGTTATATAAAATTTCGTAGTCCATGACTTCTCCTTTCCGGGCATACAAAAAAAGCATAAATGATGGTGCTGTTCTATGCAATCCCTTTTACTATTATCGTATCACATTGCTTGAGGAAGACCTCTCGTGGTATCTTGTGCTGAGGAGCTTCAACTCGATGGGCATATCCCTTCATGCATGGCAAGAGCAGTGTATCGCATCCTGGCTGGAAAGGCAGGGACGTGGCGTTGCGCAGGTAGTAACAGGAGCCGGAAAAACAATCTTTGCCCTGTATGCTGCAAAAGCCTTGCAGGAGAAACTGCGAACCAAGCTACATATCGTAATCATCGTCCCAAAAACCTTCCTGGTTGGACAATGGAAATCAGCCATTCTTGCGCATCATGATGACCTAGGAATAGCGAGAGAAGATATTGGGTGGATCTGTGGTACACATCATCAAGAACATGACAAGCCTGTCATGATCTATGTTATCAACTCTGCTCGATACAAGCTTTCTTATATTCTGCATCAACAACTCAGTAACAGGATACCTGTAATGCTCATTGCAGATGAGTGCCATCACTATGCAAGTGTAGAGAACAGAAAAATATTTTCTTTTCTTGAATCGCTGGAAGAGCGACAAAAGAAAAACTACTACTCCCTTGGCCTTTCAGCAACACCACAAGGCAACGGATTTGACCAGTTTCTGGTTCCGTCTCTTGGTCCACTCTTCTACACCTATGGGTTCTCCGATGCAATGACAGAAGGGGTAATCAACCAAGTGGTCATCTACAATGTTGCCTTGAAGATGACCAATTTCCAAGTAGTCAAATATGATGAGCTTTCGGGGCGGATTACGACAACACTCAGAAAACTCAAGAAGATGGTCCCTAGCCTCATCAAGCTCAAAGGCTCAGCATTTTTTATCGAACTTCAACAACTCTGTTTAAGTGAAACTGCATCGATTGCTGAAACAGCTCATCTTCTGCTCACATTGTTCTACCAACGAAGAGCTTTAGTGTACGAAGCACCACAAAGACTGAGCTGCGCGTTTGACCTTATTGCTTTGCTTGACTCACAAAGTAAAATCATCATATTTGGGGAACGGATTAGTCAAAGTGAAGCACTCTATGAGAGGCTGAAGCGATACTACCCCAATAAGGTAGCACGGTATCATAGTGAGATGGGAGAGACTGAAAAAACCCTTGCACTGAGAAGATACCGTACAGGGGAGGCCCGAATCCTTGTCTCTTGCAAGGCTTTGGATGAGGGCCTCGATATACCCTCTGCAGATGTAGGTATCCTCCTTGCGACCACCTCTGAACAACGCCAACGCATACAACGGTTAGGTAGGATTCTTCGACTTCAAGAAGGCAAGGAAAAAGCAAGCCTGTTCTACCTCTCCCTAGCCCATACCATTGAAGATAGCGAATTATTGGATGTTGGGATTGATTCAATACAAGAGTGGTATCTCCAGTACACAAACCACTTCATCCATCCATCATACGATGAACTGGCAGATACCCTATTCAGTACCATGGAAGAGAAAAATGCTTCCACAATAGGCCTTGATGTACTGCTTAACCAAGGCAGAGTCTGTAATGACTGGTTCGAAGACCCTG
Source organism: Sphaerochaeta sp. (assembly GCA_018399495.1). Taxonomy (GTDB): domain Bacteria; phylum Spirochaetota; class Spirochaetia; order Sphaerochaetales; family Sphaerochaetaceae; genus Sphaerochaeta. The sequence continues at coordinate 463 of JAGYOG010000034.1, read as the reverse complement.
TGGTGTTGCAAGAAAAAGTCCAAGCAGCTACTCTCCCACAAGAAAAGAAATATTACTCCCTTATGCGCTCCCTCTCCCTTCTCAGAAGGAAAAATCAAGCTATTCGCTCCCATGAATAGGTTTTTTCATCTTACATCATCTTGAAAGCCTCTCATAGGTTGAACGTTTCATGGTTTCCCTTCCTAAAATCACAACCAAGCTCTCTCATCCATCTTTATTAAGCCTAGAAAAGGAACAGGTAGTGTGGAGGTATTTTTTCCAAAGCTTATTTTTCAAATCCTGGAAGTGATTCTGGTGTCCCTCTGACAACCTCAGAGGCAGGACAAGGGATTGCTCTCCTCGCTACCCTGCCTTGTCGCCAGGCAGGCGTTCTCAGAATCTTTACTTCCCACCAAGAGAATACAGATCAAATGAAAGGTATCAATACCTCAGGGCAAGCCCTGAACCCAGGAGGCGTTGCCTC
>JAGYOG010000033.1 GCA_018399495.1 Sphaerochaeta sp. | reverse complement strand
AGACAGTTTTCTGTGCCACTGCAGCCACAATCGTGAGTGGAGCAATGGCAGAGCGGACCAAGTTTTCCTCTTACTGCCTGTATTCCATCGTGATCAGTGCAGTAATATATCCCATCAGTGGGCACTGGATATGGGGAGGAGGCTGGCTCTCGACCTTGGGCTTCCACGATTTCGCAGGCTCTACGGCTGTGCATATGGTAGGTGGTGTTGCAGCCTTCTGGGGTGCCAAGATTATCGGGGCAAGAATTGACAAGTACGATGAGAAAGGGAATGCAAAGGCAATTCCCGGGCATAGCTTGACCCTTGGTGCACTAGGAGTGTTCATCCTCTGGTTCTGTTGGTTCGGCTTCAATGGTGGTTCCTCCCTCTCCCTCACTGGGGATGAGGCCATTGTATCCACTTCGACCATCATGATTACCACCAATCTTGCTGCAGCCTTTGCAGCCATTGCCACCATGGTCTTGACCTGGCTGCGGTACAAAAAACCGGATGTTTCGATGACGCTCAATGGTGCCCTTGCTGGTTTGGTTGCCATTACCGCAGGATGTGATGCAGTCTCCCCGGTAGGTGCAGCCATCATTGGAATCATCAGCGGAATCGTGGTTGTTTTCTCTGTAGAATTCTTCGAGAAAGTGGTCCACATCGATGATCCGGTTGGAGCCATCTCAGTACATGGGGTCTGTGGTGCCTTGGGTACCATCCTCACAGGATTGTTCGCCCTCGATGGAGGTTTTTTCTACGGTGGAGGCCTTGGCCTCCTGGGTATTCAGAGCGTTGGTGTTCTCTCCGTTATTCTGTGGGTCTCTTTGACCATGGGCTTGGTATTCTTCCTTATCAAGAAGACAGTAGGACTCCGTGTCAGCAGGGAAGAGGAAATCGCAGGCTTGGACCTCGAGGAACATGGTCTTGCATCCAGCTATGCTGACTTTATGCCGGTTGTTGCAGGATTCACGGCTACAGCCTCAATTGATGAGGCAATACCGGTGGTAAAAAAGATGCCTCCTTCTTCGTCTCCTTCACGTGAGGCAGAGATGTACAAGGTGGTTATTGTCAGTCGCCAAAGCAAATTCAATGCACTCAAACAGGCATTGAATGATATCGGGGTCATGGGGATGACACTGACCCAAGTGATGGGATGCGGAATGCAGAAAGGCCAGAAGGAGTACTACCGTGGGGTGCCGGTCTCTCCCACCTTGCTTCCCAAGATGCAGGTTGAGACGGTGGTAAGCAAAGTACCGGTACGTAATGTGATCGAGACTGCGAAGAAAGCCTTGTACACTGGACATGTTGGAGACGGTAAAATCTTTGTGTATACTGTGGACAATGCCATCAAAGTACGTACCGGTGAAGAAGGGTACGATGCATTGCAGGATGAAGTAGTTCCCGAATAAGCTTTTTTCTTACCATGAAGAAACGCACCAATCTTGGTGCGTTTCTCTCACTGAAAGGTTGTAGTAGTTCCTACTGTTCGGAGCCAAATACAATAGTACGGTTCTTGAAGATAATGATTCGGCTCTCCAGGTGCGCTTGCACCCCTTTTGCCAGAACTCTCCTCTCTACATCCTTGCCAACATCACGGAGGCCGGATGGTCCCAGCTCGTGGTTTACTCTCACTACATCTTGTTCGATGATAGGTCCTTGGTCCAGATCCTCACTGGCATAGTGTGCTGTTGCGCCAATCATTTTGACCCCTCGTTCATAAGCCCTTCGATAGGGATTAGCACCTTGGAAGGCGGGAAGAAATCCATGATGGATGTTGATAATCTTTCCCTGCCACTCATTAATGAATTCTGATGAGAGTATTTGCATGTACCGCGCGAGCACGACTACATCGACATCAAAGCGTTTGAGCAGGGTACGAACCTTTATCTCCTGTTCTGTCTTCGTCTCTGGTGTTACTGGAAGATAGTAGAAAGGGATTCTGAATTGGTTGGCAATGATTTCAAGGTCTGGGTGGTTGCTGATGATCAAGGGGATGTCACACTGAAGATCTCCTTCATTATTTCTTGCGATCAGGTCATAGAGACAGTGACTGGTCTTGCTCACCAAAATAGCCATTCTGGCTTTATAGTCACTGTAGTGACACTCCCAAGACAGTTTGTGCTGCTTGGCGAAGACTGAAAAATCCTCTTCCAATTGCTTACGAGTGGTTTTCAGGTCCGCCATATCAAGTTCGATGCGCATGAAATACCGGCCTTCAGTGTTGTCGGTATGCTGCTGACAGTTCAAGATGTTATAGGAACGCTGGTAGAACCAGGTTGATGTTGCGCTCAGTATGCCCTTACGATCCTCACACTGGATGAGGAAGATGATTTTCTTCTGTTTGTTCGCCATGGATGTCTGCCTTTATTCGAGTACTGTAGTTTCTGCTTCCGTAAGGTCCTCTGAGAGAATGACCTCTACTTTACGTTTTGCCTCGGAGAGTGTTTTCTCCAATGCTTTGGATAGGCGCATGCCTTCCTCAAACAAGGAAAGACTCTCTTCAAGAGAGGTCTCCGGCTTATTGAGTTTCTGAGCTATCTCCTCGATTTTGGAAACATCGGATTCAAAACTCATAGTTACTCCTTTATCTCGGCCGTTCGCTGACCATCAATGAATGTCAGACGCACGACTTTTCCAATAGTTGCTTGTTCCTTGCTCTTGATGAGCGTTCCGCTTTCACTCTGGACGGTTGCATAGCCTCGGTGAAGTATAGCAAGGGGAGAAAGGGCTTGCAACTCTCTCGTTGCCGATTGGTATCTTGCTTGTGTTTCCCGTATTTTTTGTTGGCCGGCATTGATAAGATTCTGACTCGCGTTTGCCAGAAGGTATTCCCTGTTGTCTATAATTGCGTGAATCTGTCTCACCTCAAGCTTGCCGAGTTGATGGGTGGCAAGCGTCAGCCTATATTCCATGGCTTTTTTGATCTCTGCCTTATAAGCCTTAATAGTCTGTCTGAGATCGAGATACCCCTGACTGACCAGTTCTGCCGCTGCAGAGGGGGTGGGGGCTCTCAGGTCCGCAACATAGTCGGAGAGTGCCCAATCTATCTCATGTCCCACTGCGCTGATGATGGGTATTTCTGATTCGTGCATTGCCTCCAAGACTATATCCTCGCTGAAGGGAAGCAGATCTTCCAAGGAGCCTCCTCCACGTCCAACGATCAAGACATCGCAGAGCAGCAGGCTGTTTGCCTGCATGATGCGGTTGGCAATGGAAATGGCACTATTTTCTCCCTGTACAACTGTAGGAAGAACCAGTATATCCAAGGACGGGGCACGACGGTTTAGTACATTGAGAATGTCCTGCAAAGCAGCACCGGTTGCACTGGTTACCACGCCTAACCGAAGAGGCTGACTGGGAATAGGTTTCTTCAATGATTCATCAAAGTACCCCTTGTTTGCATAAAGTCTCTTGCGTGCTTCCAGCAGTGCAAGGATTTCTCCCTGTCCTGCTTTTTCCATGCTGTCACATTTGATCTGATAGGTTCCTCTTGCCGCATACACATCAAGATTACCGGTTATCGTGACTTTATCCCCTTCAGACGGAGTAAAGTTGACCTTCCACGTACTCCCTTTGAACATTACTGCGCTAAGCTGAGCCTTTGCATCCTTGAGCGTGAAGAACCAGTGACCGGTTGAAGAAGGACGAAAGTTGGATATTTCTCCTGTGACCTTGAGTCCGTAAAATCCTTCTTCGAGGGTTCTTTTTACCAGGCTCGTCAGTTCACTGACAGTCAACTCATTTTGGAACAGATCATGCATGCTCCGGTTCCTTTCTCTTGGATAACATATGCATCTGATTGAGAATACCGAGGAAAGCTAAAATTGCCCAAAGTACAAAGAAAAGCCAGAACTGGAGGTACCAGAAGCGGGAAAGCAACCAGGCAACAATCAAGGACCCTGCGATGGCACTTTCAAGTGCCATATAGGATTCGAATCGTGTAATACTGAGTGCAAGGATAACGACCAATGCCATAGCTGTGACAATGAAACTCGGGGTAAGGGGTAGAAAGCTGAGGAGTAAGAAGAAGATGATCAGGCTCATGGAAACAGCTGTGAACAGGGCAACGATAAGTTCAACAACCTTCTGTTTTTTCCTTGCAAGCAGAAATAATACCAGTCCTCCACCGGCAAATGCAACCAGATAGAGAAGGACGCCACGATAATCAGAAGTATTGAAAAGCACCCTCCAAAGGTCTCCAAGAGGATTCTCCTCCTGGAGTACACGCATGAAAGATTCCCTGTCATAACTTACCAAGGCTATAAATAGGAAAACGATAGACCCTGAGACAACGCTACGAAGCCTAACAAGTAGGCTCTTGGTCACATAGCCGTAGAAACAGAGAAAGAAGCCTACAAGAAGGCCTAAAAGCATCACAGGAGCACCGATGGTCGTTATTTCACTTTGCATGTATGTTCCTTCTCAAAAAAAAAGAGACAGCAAGATGCGCTGTCTCTCAATCTTGATTTTTGTCCTACTCCTGAATGATGGCACCGGTTGGGCAAACATCAGCGCAAGCACCGCAATCAATGCATACATCTGGATCTATTACATAGATATCGCCTTCAGAAATCGCACCGGTAGGACATTCCGGCAGACACGTTCCACATGCAATGCATGCATCTGTGATTTTGTAAGCCATAATAGTGACTCCTTACATCGTTTTCGTTGCTTTTGACTATATACCTCCCTGCCTTACAAGTCAAGGAATATGAGATATTTGTACTGAAAGCGATGCTTATAAAACGATATTCTGCTATGGGTTACAAGTTACGGAAAACTAACAAATGCCAGTAATTTTCGAAAAATTCACTAACTCCTACTTTATACAGAAGTTAGAGCTATTACTCGTTCATCCAGGACAAAGTCTTGTCAGAAAGAGTTCCGATCGGGCAGATGGCACACCAAAGACGAGGCCGGTAAATGAGGGCGAGAACACTGGCAAGTATCGTAGTACTAAGCATCATTGAATAAAATCGATAGGAGAGATGCAAGAGAAATGGAGGGACACTTACCTGCAACAGCTGCGGGAGAGGGACCAGTGGGATGGCAATGAACAGACGGATATAAGGTATTGCTTCCATGTTCCCCATGGCTATCTGGGTTGTCGAACCAGCGATGAACAGGAGATTCAATCCAGTACCGCCAAATCATGTAGTACTTAGCTTTGCCGCTTGTGATGAATCGAGGATTTGTTCTCCAGTTGTGATTTTTCCTATCTGGTTAAGATAGCTTGCCCGAGGGCAAAGCTTCTGGCACCATACTTTCTTCTTGGCTCGGGAGAGTAAGATAAAAGGAAGTGCTATACAGAGGATTGCAAGGTTTGCAAATAGTATGAAACAAACCCCAAGGCAAAATAGATGAGCGTTATTATAAAAAGACCTGGGAGTAATCCCTGGTTATTCCTGATCATGCACCCTCCTTTCCGTTTCATCTTTAGGGCTCCAGGAAAGCAGTAACGTGAACATTTTCCACAATCAGTACATTTCTTTTGTCAACTTTTTGGTACAGCAAATCCTTTCTGGCTTAATGCGCCGGAAGGACAGATTCCAACTGCAGGACAGCGGTGGTTCTGGGGGCACCTGTGGTGAGTACAGTCAATACTTTGCCCTTTGGGACCAGCTGGTTTCAATCCAAAAATGATGCGAGGTCAAATGCCATATTGGTTTCTTCCTTGATAATACAGTATAGTTATTGGTTTCAGAACCGTAGCTGAAAAAGGGTATTCTGTCAAATGGTTGTTACTAGCAAATATTGTGAAAGGCAAAAACCAAAACTAGTTTCCCTTGCATAGAGGCATATCTTGGATATATAGTCAGCCTCGTGGAGGAGTGAATCTTGAAAAAAACAACTGGTGGGCTGAAAAACCGAGTGTCGGAAGGGAACTAGGCGTGTTGCACTGCTGGAAAACAGAGAAAGGATACCGGGAAGGGGACGATTATATCGTAACCTGGGCGCTTGGCCACCTGGTGGAGCTTGCCCAACCTGCTGCCTATAGCGACCGCTACAGAAGATGGTCGTTGAGGGACCTCCCAATGTTGCCCCCAGTCCTGAAGCAGGAAGTAATCGAGCAGAGCAAGGATCAGTTTTCCGTGGTCAAGCACTCATCCAGCGTAAGGATGTTGGTTCAGTGATCATCGCTACTGATGCAGGAAGGGGAAGGGGAATTGGTTGTTCGATGGATCATGCAGAAACTGCCGGACTACCAAGGAACAGCTAAACGGCTTTGGATCAGCAGCCAGACCGAAGGGCATGCCAGAATAAGGAGGGCTTCGTAACCTCAAGGATGCAAAACTCTATGACGACTTGTATGCGGGCTGCAGAAAGCCGTGCTGCTGCTGACTGGTACATCGGCATGAACGTTACCAGGGCATTGACCTGCCACTATGATGCGAAGCTCTCAGCAGGACGGGTACAAACCCCCACCCTTTGCCTTGATGACCCAGAAAGAGGATGAGATAGAGGCGTTTAGTGGTCAATTCTACTGGACACTCAAGGCCGACTTCACTGATTTTACTGCTTCCTATTATCCCAGTGAGGACTCCATCAGGATTGCTGATGAAAAAACAGCCAAGCAGAAAGAAGCGATGCTCGCTGGAAAGAGCGGCCATGTTGTATCCTTGGAGACGGTTGAACGCATAGAACAACCGCCTCTTGCTTATGACCTGACTGAACTGCAACGGGACGCAAACAATCTCCTCGATTTCAGTGCTAAGGAGACCCTCGATACTCTTCAGTCACTCTATGAACAGCACAAGATTGTAACCTATCCAAGAACTGACAGCCGCTACATTACCAGCGACATTGTGGCCACACTGGAGAAGCGCCTGCAAGCTCTCGATACAACCCCGTTTGGCAGTCTTGCCAATTCCTACAGGAGTCAGGGGTATCGTGTCGACCAAGAACGGTTTGTCCAGGATCTGAAGGTAAGCGATCACCATGCCATAATCCCCACCGAGCAACGCGTAGACCTTGGGAGGCTGAATGCGAGGGAGCGAGCGCTCTGGGAGTTGATCGTCCTGCGTTTCCTTGAGGTGCTCAGCCCAGATTACACCTATCGTACCACCACCCTGGTTGCTGAAGTGGGAAAATCGCGTTTCAAGACCCGTCTCACCCTTCCTGTTGCACAGGGCTGGAGGGATGTTGCCCGCGTAATCGGCAAACGGAGTGCCCAACCATCGCTTACTGATGAGGAAGAGGCCAGTCCTTTCCTGCTTTCTCTGAAGGAGGGTGATACCTTGACCATCGCCAGTGTGAAACTTAGAAGGCTTACCACTCCTGCTCCTGCTCGTTACACGGAGGCAACGTTGCTCTCTGCCATGGAACATGCAGGACGGTTTGTTGAGGACGCAAAGCTGAAGAAACAGCTGGGAGGAGGGATTGGAACTCCTGCAACCCGTGCAGACATCATCGAAAAGTTGATCCAGAACCACTATGTGGAACGCCAGGGAAAAGAACTGGTTCCCACTCCCAAGGGAAGGGAACTGATCCGTCTTGCTCCTGAGGAGCTGCGCTCCCCTGAGCTGACAGGACTCTGGGAACAACGCCTTGGTGCCATTGCCGACGGCAAGGAGGACAACCATCGATTCCTTGAGGACATCAAGAACCATGCGATGAAGCTGGTTGATGAGGTCGTTCGAAGCAGCGAGGTATTCTCACCCCGCTTCTCCGATGCAAAACAGTGCCCCTTCTGCAAAGGTCCCATGATGAAGGTTGTTGACGACATCGGTCAGAACCACTTTCTGTGTCAGCGACTTTCCTGTTCCTATGAAGAGATGGAGATCAAGAAACGGGTAATGGTTCCTGGGAAGGAGAAGCCAGCGAAGGTGGTGGTGAAGGCAAAAAGCGTACCCACTAATGGGACCAAGAAACGCGTGGTTCTGAAAAAAGCTACAGTCAAGAAACCTGCCATCCAGTCGTTCTCTCTGCCCGATGACCAAGGACCCAAGTTCACGTGGGAAACTGTCATCGAGGTGGTGCGACCCAGCAAATTGGTTTCCCGTGGTCCACGTAGAGAAGAGCATCAGGACAGGGGAGGATGGAGACCTCCTGTCCAGTCAAGACATATCGTGGAGGATATACCTTCCAGTGGAGGGAGCTTTGCCGATTTCCTGAAAGCCAGTGAAGAAAGGAAAAAGCGAGATAAAAAGAAAAAATAGATATATTTATGTTATAATAAAAACATTCTGTTAGGTTGTAGACATATTTGTAACTTTCTGCTACTCTTCTTGCATCACAGGAGGAGTGTATGCGCGTAGGTATTATTGGATTTGGGAAGATGGGCAAACTCATCCGCTCTGAAGCTTTGCAACGGGGGCATACGATTGCCGCTGTTATTGACCCGATCTCTCAGGACAGCGAAGTCACTGCAAATCAGGTCAGTAGTGAGCACTTGGGCGAGTGTGAGGTGGTCATTGATTTCACCCATCCCTCGGTGGTTGTGGACCACATCATCCTGTATGCCAAGCTCGGCATTCCTGCGGTCATCGGTACTACCGGTTGGTATGAAAGAATACCTGAACTTCAGGAAATCGTGGCACAGACTGATGGAGCCATCATCTATAGCGGGAACTATTCCTTGGGAGTGGCGCTCTTCATGCAGGTGGTAAAAGAAGCCTCCAGGCTCTTTGCCAAAAGTGGCATTTATGATCCATTCCTGACGGAAATCCATCATGCACAGAAGGCAGACAGCCCCTCCGGTACTGCAGAGATGTTGGGTTCCCTGGTACTGCAAAACTATCCCAGTAAACGCTCACTGGAGAAGGAGACCCTGCACCACAAACGCGAGGACGAATCCATTCATCTCGCTTCTGTCAGGGGTGGCTGGGTCCCCGGCACCCACACGGTCTATTTTGACAGCCCGCAGGACACAATCGAATTGACACATAGGGCCCGCTCACGGGAAGGATTTGCCGTGGGGGCTGTACAGGCAGCTGCCTGGATAGCATCAGGTCGCAAGGGATTTTTTACCCTTGATGACATGCTCGAAGACGTATATTTATCAGTGGAGAAGACACAATGAGAGACATTAATTTCAAAGGGGTACATACTGCCCTGATTACCCCATTTACCAAGAAGGACAATCTGGACGAGGAACGTCTCGAGGAGCTCATCGAAGCGCAGATCACCAGTGGCGTGAATGGTTTGGTTCCCTGTGGAACCACCGGTGAGAGCCCAACACTCAGTCACGATGAACATGACCAGATGATTGCAATGACCGTCAAGTTCGCCAATGGCAGGGTCCCTGTCATTGCTGGAACGGGATCGAATGCAACCAGTGAGGCAGTGAGACTCTCACGCCATGCACAGCAGGTCGGAGCAGACGCAGTTCTGCTGGTTAATCCGTACTACAACAAGCCAACCCAGAAGGGGTTGTACTACCACTTCAAGTCAATTGCAGACAGTGTTGACATTCCCTGTATCCTCTATAATATCAAGGGGAGAACTGGAGTAAACATCGAGACAGAGACAGTAAAGGCACTCAGCGATGCTTGCTCCAACATAGTTGGCGTGAAGGAAGCCAGTGGCAGCTTGGAACAGATGCGTTCCGTCATTGATGCAACGCATGGCAAGTTCCACGTACTCAGCGGAGATGACAATCTCTCCATTCCCTTGGTAGAGAGTGGCGGAGACGGAGTCGTGTCGGTAGGCTCTAACATTGCTCCCGCGTATATTTCAAAGATGATCCACTTGGCACTTGAGGGCAAGTGGGAGCAGGCCAGGGAGATGGAAGCTCATCTTAGTGGATTCTTCAAGGCATGTTTCCTTGAAACCAATCCGATTCCCATCAAGACAGCAATGGCCCGCTACGGTTGGTGCGAGGAGTCATTCAGACTTCCCATCTGCACCTTTGAACGAGAAGAGAATAGAAATGCCCTCTACGAAGAGCTTGATAAGCTTGAAGCACTGGGTGCAATTATAAGGAGATAAGTGTACATGGCGACAATTAATACAAACTTCCAAAAGTTGTCGAGCGGATATCTCTTCCCTGAGATAGCCCGCAGGACCAGGGTATGGCAGGAATCAAACCCGGGTGTAGAGGTACTACGCCTTGGTATCGGGAACACCACCGAAGCCCTTCCTCCTGCGGTTTGCGATGCAATGAAAGAGAAAATTGAAAAACTCTCTGACCGTACCACCTATTCAGGCTATGGTGATGAGCAGGGAGATACTGCTCTTCGGGAAGCCTTGGTTCGGTATTATAAGCGCTACGGAGTAGATCTCAAGAGCACGGAGTTTTTTGTGAGTGATGGGGCCAAGAGTGATGCTGCAAATATCCAGGATCTCTTTTCCGCGGAGAATGTGGTAGCCATCCAGGACCCAGCCTACCCGGTATATGTCGACAGCAATGTCGTTGGTGGAAGGACTGGTCTGTTCAATAAGGAGAAGGGACTCTACGATGGGTTCGTCTATCTTTCAAGCACGGAAGAAAATGGGTTCATTCCCAGTCCTCCTGAAAAGAAGGTTGATCTGATTTATCTATGCAGTCCTAACAATCCAACTGGTGCAGTAGCCACCCATGCACAGCTGAAGGCGTTCGTAGACTACGCAATCAAGCATAAGAGCATCATCATTTTTGACAGTGCCTACAGTGAGTATGTCACCGAGGAAGGATACCCGAGAAGCATCTATGAGGTGGAAGGGGCAAAGCGTTGTGCTATTGAGATCAACAGTTTTTCCAAGTTCTCCGGTTTTACCGGTGTACGTTTGGGTTGGACGATTGTTCCCGAGGAACTGGAGTGCGAGGATGCTCCCACTGGCCTTCTGAACTCCCTGTGGAACCGCAGGCAGTGTACGTTCTTCAACGGAGCGAGTAATATTGCACAAAGCGGTGGGCTTGCAGCCTTGGAGGGTGATGGGTACGACCAGAGCCGCACATTGGTGGATTACTATCTAGAGAACGCCAGAATCATCAGGGAAGGACTAAAGAAAGTCGGTCTGACGGTGTATGGTGGTATCAATAGCCCTTATATTTGGGCTAAGACCCCGAATGGCATGGATAGCTGGGAGTTTTTCGATATCCTGCTCGACAAGTGCCATGTAGTGGTAACTCCAGGTGGTGGGTTCGGGCCGGCAGGCGCTGCATTTGTCCGTGTTTCTTCCTATGGACACCGGGAGAATGTAATCAAGGCCATGGCCCAGATAGAGGAGAACCTACAGGTATGAGTGAAAAAACACTTCCCATGGGACATGGCGATTTGCTGGAACTTGCCTATCAGCTTCCTACTCCATTCTATCTCTATGATGAGAAGGCCATCGTGGACAATGCCAGACAATTCAATCAGCTCTTTTCTTGGGCTCCGGGTTTCCGCAACTACTTTGCGGTAAAGGCGTGTCCCAATCCTACCATTCTTAAGCTTCTTGCAAAGGAAGGGTTCGGTGCTGACTGTTCCTCCCTCCCTGAGCTGTTGCTCAGCAAGGCAAGCGGGATACGTGGGGAGAGAATCATGTTCACCAGTAATGATACACCTGCTGAAGAGTTTCGTGCTGCCTATGAACTTGGCGCCATCATCAATCTTGATGATATTACCCATATTGAGACGCTTGAGAAGGCAATTGGTAAGGTCCCTGAGACCATCTGTTTTCGCTATAACCCAGGAAAGAACCGAACGGGAAATGCAATCATCGGTAATCCAGTGGAAGCAAAGTACGGAGTAACTGACGAGCAGATAGTGGAAAGCTACCGGATCATGCAGGAGAAGGGTGTAAAACATTTTGGTCTGCATACCATGGTTGCATCGAATGAGTTGGATGGTTCCTATATTGTTGAGACGGCCAGAATGCTCTTTAATCTGGCAGTGAGAATCAAGAAGGAAGCCGGTATTACCATCGAATTCATTGATATGGGTGGTGGCATTGGGATTCCCTACTCTCCAGACCAGGATGCGATGGATTTGCAGATGGTCAGTACTGGAATGAAAGCACTCTATGAAGAGATTATAGTCCCAGCCGGTCTTGATCCCTTGCAAATAGTCTTCGAGTGCGGAAGGGTGATCACCGGTCCCTACGGGTACCTGGTGAGCAAGGTGTTGCACGTTACCAAGAAGTACAAGGATTATGTTGGGCTTGATGCCTCCATGGCTGACTTGATGAGGCCGGCACTCTACGGAGCATATCACCACATCACCGTCGTGGGTAAGGAGAAGAAGCCCCATGACCACCTCTACGATGTGACGGGTAGTCTCTGTGAGAACAACGATAAGTTTGCCATAGATAGAAAGTTGCCAGAAGTGGAGAGGGGTGATGTCTTGGTACTGCATGATGCAGGAGCCCATGGCCACAGCATGGGATTCAACTATAATGCCAAGCTTCGTAGCAGCGAGTACCTGCTCAAGCGGGATGGCTCGGTGAAAATGATCAGACGTGTACAAACCTATGATGATTATGTGGCGACTCTTCGTTTCGATGGGGCTTCTGTGGAGGTCTGATGCATTCATTCAAAACAAGAGTATATTACAGCGATACTGATTGTGGTGGCATTGTCTACCACGCTCGGTATCTTGATTTTGCAGAGCATGCCCGCACCGAACTGTTGAGGAAAGTAGCTCAAAAGCAGGGTCTTGATGGATCCCAAAGCAGTATGATCGATCTGGGCAAGATGGCCTTTGTAGTGAAATCAATAACGGTGGACTACCAGAAGCCAAGTCGCTTGGATGACCTCTTGGAAGTAACCACCGAAATTGAGAGTGAGAAGCGTTTCTCCATTACATTTATTCAAACCGTGAAAAGGGAGAGCGAAGTGCTCTGTGTACTGAAGGTGCGGGTTGCATCTATCAATACCGAGACGCTTCGCCCCACACCTCTGCCTTCCTGGTTTGCTCCCGCAGTACAGTCCCTCTAATTTTGATATGGCATCGTTACCAATAGGGTGGTGTTACCCAAACTACCCATTTTCTCGTGGCGAACAACTACATCGTAGCGATGGGTACCTGCCTCTGGAATGGAGATGTAGGTGCTGTTCTGTTCTTGGGCGATGGATCCTTCGCAATACCAATCAATCTCCAAATCGTTTAGTGAGATACTTTCTGGAAGATTGGTTGGTGTGTAGCTTAAGGTAACTTGATCGCCTGCTGCAGGACTCGCAGGGCTAGCCGTGATGGTCCCCTCAATGGGAAGCATGGTGTCATTGGTGATGGTCATCATAAAATTGGTGGAAAGGTCTCCAATGACCATATGTACCGTCCCTGAGCTGGTGGTATCTGAGAGAATCCGGATAGCCTCTGTAGCTCCACTTACCAGTAGATCTTGACTAAAGAGTCTCAATTGAAGCAAGTAAGATCCACTTGCTAGAGGGGATTCAAGGCGAACCTCACCCTTACTCGTGTCCAATACCGGTATACTCAGGTCCACTGCATTACCCTGTTGGTCTAGCAGTACCACCTGCAGGGAGACATCATCTGCAACTTGATTCGGGTCCCAGGTAACCAATGTTTCAAGCGTTCCTGTTCCTACCAGATCGGTGAGATAAAGGGTGGCAGTACTGGTGACCTTGCTGAGCAGTGTGGTGATGGTCCCCGATACAAGAGGGATTCCCTCTGCATTATATCCTATGGCCTCTATCGTCCACCGACCAATCATAAGATTCCCGATGGCAATGGCCTGTTCCGGTGAATCCACTTCGAAAGTCTGTCCTTTCGGACCATTCCCACTGAGGTGGTAGTCAGTAATGACCATCTTCTGGGAATCGGGTATCAGACTTCTTTCAGATGAGAATTGCTCTGAGGTAAGCAATAGTTTTAAGTCGGTTCTCTCAGCTTGCGATTCCGCTTTACATCCTGTGGCCAACAATACCACGGCAAGCAGAACCATGAGCGCATTTGTGAGTATTTTTTGTTTCATGGATAGTCTCCTATGTTGGGATACAAAAGAAGAGGAAGACCTTCCCTTATTGCTTCAGATTACTCTAGGAGAGAGTGACGCACTCGTTTATACTGGCACTCATGGAAACACAACCCACACTCAAAATTGGTACTATACTCGAGAGAAGCCTTCCCATAGCAATGGTTCCTTGTTGGGGATCGTATGAAAAGACCAAAGGATCACTGCGTCTCGCTAAAGAGGGAGATACACTTTTCCTACGTTATATGCTACGCTCACCGTTCCTTAGACGGATGGTGCAGCAGCATAACCAGGACGTAAGCGATGACTCCTGTGCTGGTCTTTTACTCAAGAAGAAGGGAGCAGAGCAGTATCTTCACCTCCAATGCAGTGCCTCCGGCGCCCTTCGTGCTTGGTGGATTACAATGGAGGGAGAGAGAACGCTTCTCTCTTCCTCGCTTCTGGAGAAGATACCGGTTACAGTAACATTGTTGGAAAACTCAAATGCACAGAGTCGTTGGAGTGTTGAGATCCATCTGAATTTGAAGGAACTCAAGTTCTCTCCTTCTAGTCAGCTCCTTGGAAACTTCTATAGCTGTGATGAGCAGGCTGAATCGAAGTATTACCTGCTGGTACATGAAATAGGAACCCTTGAGCCTGATTTGGAAGTCCCGTCAGCCTTCATGGCTTTGGAGTTTCATTAGGATTTTCTTTTTAGGATTCCAGGCTTCTTCTCCGCTGAGTATCTTCTTATCCAAGAGAGTAGTGAGGGCTAGATGGGCAAGATGCTGGCCGAAGATCCCTGTTACCGAGGGTAGGCTGCCTAGGACATTGCGCCTTCTTCCCCTGTTGCTTATCTGCTCATTGAAGTCTGCATGCTCCTCTTCTTCGGGAGCTTTATAGGTATAGCGAATAAGCTCCGGGGAGAAGATGACTTCAATGCCTCGTCCTATACCTCGTTTGCGTAAATTGTTTCTTACTTGTCGAGCCAGCGGGCACCCAAAAGTATCCATTAAATCGGCTTTACGAACGAGGAAGGGGTCCCTCCTCAGAGCAGCTCCCATGCTGCTGACTACAGGGATGTTGCGGTTATAGGCTGCTTCAAGCAAGGCGCATTTTGGATTGAGTGAGTCGATGGCATCTACGATTAGATCTATAGGATCAGAGAGGATTTCATCCAATGTTTCGTGTTGGACAAAGAGGGGAAGGACTTCAACGTTACACGCTGGATTAATGGCAAGAACACGCTCCTTGGCCACCTTAATCTTTGGTTTCCCCAAGGTTTCGTAGGTTGCTAGGATCTGTCTATTCAGATTGGTGATTCCCACCGTATCGAAATCAACGATTCTCACGTTGCCGACACCACTTCTCACCAAAGATTCCAATGCCATTCCCCCCACTGCACCGAGGCCAACCACGACCACGTGTTTCTCATGAAGGCGTGTTACCGGTTCCTCACCGAGTAGACGTGTTATGCGTAAGAATTGTTCTGACTTCATCATTGTTCCTTATCAGTTCTTCAAGGGATGTATCGCTTAGCGTGCTGAAAGCCCGTAACTGTACATCGAGCGCCTGCGAATAATCCCCTTGCTCAAAATCTGTCTCCAAGGCATAGGGAATGGTTATTAACCGTGCACCCTCTCTTGCCAGTTTGCTCTGAAAGAGCCTGTTCCCGTAGCTGAGAATGACTCCAAGCTTTGCTGCCTCCCGTGCGGTCTCCCAACTTCCTGTGTATCCGTGCCAAAGAAGATTCGGGAGCTTAGGCTGGAGAGAGCGAAGAATGGAGAACATCCTCCCATCCTCCTTCACGCAGTGCAAGGTAACACTACGGCCAAGCTCATATGCCAAGGTGAGGGTGTCTTTCAAAAATGCTTCTTGTTTTTCAATATCAGGAAATCTTCTGTCCAGTCCTACTTCGGCTACCTGGAAGGAAGTATGTTCTTTGAGTATGTACTCCAGCGCGCCAATTTCCGGCAATGGTTCCTCAGCAAGTGCACCGACCCCACCCAACGCTGGATCCTTGAGTGAGGATAGCAAATCCCACTCATCTCTGCTGCTGGTGGCATAGAGTGCATTCTCTTGTATATTGGGGCCGAAATGGCGGTGTGCATCAAACATGGTTCAATCCTAAGGATGAGGAGCATGCTCCGTCAAGCTATAGCAACAACAGATACGTTACCACGATACTCAGGAGTATCGGGATAATCATGCTGTTCTTCCGATAGGCAATGAATGCTGCACAGAGGATACCTATGAGCCCCGCATACCAGTGTCCTTGGAAGTCCAGGATGACACCAGGAAAAATCAGGGGGCCGAGTGCAGCGATGGGTAGAAGACGGAGACTTTTTGAGAGAAACCTCGGCAATCGGTCAAGGAAGGACGCATAATAAGGAAGGGCCCTTACCAGGAAGGTGGCCAATGCACTGACGAGGATGGGGATGATAAATGGAAAGGCTTTCATCATGATGCTTCCTCACTGTCAACGGTGATCATGGCTCCAAAGAAGCTTGCAGCGAGCATGCTGATGACAAACGACCAACCGATGGCCATGGAACATTGCAGTATCAGGAATGAGTTCAGAGCCGCTGAGACTCCGGCAATTGCAAGAACCTTGAACCCTTTTTGATGAAACTCCTGTGCCAAGAGTGAACTGAACATCGCATAAAGGGTTACTCCGACTGCGAGTTGGAGTGCAGGGGGGAGGATCATACCGACAAGAAAACCAATGGCAGTGCCACTGACCCACCCGCTGTAGGCAGTCAGCTCGAGCCCTGCTAGGTACGCTTTACTGATGGGTTCTCTATGAAGGACAGCGACACTGAATACCTCATCGGTGGTACCATGGGCAAGCAATGCCCTTCTCCAGCCTCTAATCCCTTTTTCAAGGTTTCTGTTCAGTTCCGCTCCCATGAAGGAGTAGCGTAGGTTCACCAAAAGGACACTGATGAACAGCTCTGCAAGGAGAGCCCCGCCTCCGATGAGATTCGCTGCCAGAAACTGTCCACTGCCTGCAAAGTTGGTCACCGAAAAAAGTACTGCTTCCCAGATACGCAACCCAAGATCCCTGCAGACAAGGCCGAAGGCCATGGCAGTAGGGAAATACCCAACAAAAATGGGAAAACCTTCCTGGCAACCTTGTCTGAAGGTGAGGTTGTTTAGCGTTTCTGATTCCATGGTTTGCAGATTAGTGATTCTGCCGGTTTCCTGCAAGTGGCATTCATGATAGACTACACCCCCCAGGAGGTGTTTATGGCTGTTTATCTCGCAAATACTGGATTGCAATTACTCAGCAAAGACGGGACCCTCGACCAGAAACCCTTGATGCAGTGGTTTCATGAAGCCAAGCCCATTTCGGCACACCAAGGCGCCTATTACACGAAAATGCTGGACAGCGGACTGACTGTCATTTTCCGTACTGTTGCGGACAATGAAGACCTACAGATTGTAGGTTTGGACATGCATATGAGTGGGCGTTGCATTTGGTCAGGGAAACCCTTGGTCCAGATCGGCAAGGGAGAACCGCTCTCACTTACACTCCTCATGACCAATGACTCCGAGAAATGCGCTTTCATCGCCACCTTGGTACATGCCGCCACGCTGCAGCAGATTGATGAGGACACACTGCTCGACCTGCAAGTATGTGCATTCCCTCAGGCACTTGATGTTTTTGACAGTAGGGAAGCGTACGAGACGGTCACCGAAGAAGGTGCCCGGCTAGAGGATAAGAAATTGCTCCCTTTCAACTACATCATGGCCCGTGATGAGAGTCTGAGTGAAGAAAATAGAGAACGCTTTACTGAGGAGGAGCAGATGATGCTGCTCTGCGGCCCCGTGCTTGGGGTGGAGAACCGCAAACATGGATTTGAGGACACCGGTTGTACGGTAGCTACCATCTCTACGGAGATGGGGCATCTTGATCTTGTCTTTGCCCCCGAACAACTACAGAAGCCCCTGAAAAAAGGCTCCTATGTCGTTGCGAGCTGTGCAATCAGTGCAGATGTCCTGACCGATTAGAACCGTTTTGTATATGCGTGACAGTAGGGAAGGGTTCCCTTCTTCTCGTAGTAATCCTGATGGTACTCCTCCGCTGGGTAGAACACAGCTGCCGGGCGGAGGGTGGTTGCGATCTTCAGTCCTTTTTCTTCAAGGATTTCAATAAGACGTACCCCCACATCAAACTCATGTCTTGATCGGTAGAAGATAGCCGAGAGATACTGGTTCCCGATATCAGGTCCCTGTCCATTCGCCTGGGTGGGGTCGTGGATCTCAAGGAAATACTTTGTGAGGTCCTCGTAAGAAATTTCCAGTGGGTTGTAGAGGACTTTAACTGCCTCTAGATGTCCAGTGGTATGAGTCAGCACATCCTGATAACTCGGATTCTCAACATCTCCCCCCGTATACCCGGAAACTGCAGAGTACACGCCATCCTTCTGGGCGAACAAATGCTCAACTCCCCAGAAACATCCTCCGGCAAACACTGCCTCTGCCACTGGTGCCCCATCTCTAAAAATCAGGGAGACAGAGTTTACGCAATGCCTTGTATTAGTATCGGTAAATCGTTCCCCTTCAAAGACATGTCCCAAGTGTCCATCGCAGGTGGCACAGAGGATTTCTGTCCGCATGCCATCGGCATCGGTCTTGCGTTTGACGGCATGGGGAATCTCCTCATCGAAAGAGGGCCACCCACAACCGGAATGGAACTTGCTTTCAGAGCTGTAGAGGGGGGAATCACACCACTTGCAGTAGTAGGTTCCCCAATCTGTTGTATCAGTATACTCACCAGTAAATGCTCGTTCGGTAGCCTTTCCCACAATGATTGATCGCTCTTCATTGGAAAGGGAGTTTTTCAGCGCCTCATCAAGAGGTTGGTATGTAAATCGTTCTGTATCGGCCATGGGTGCTTTTTCCTCACTTATTGTCGGTGTTTCCCGTTTATATAAGGCGAATGAGAGCAGCAGGAACACAACCAAGAGCAATGCAATGATCAGAAAGACTGTTTTCATCTGCAGATTCTCCTTGAGTCCACTGTAGCACGGTTGCTACCAGAATCGGAAGATAATTGCACCTGCCTTCTCTTTATATGTTGCATACTCGGGATACTTCGAGGAAGTGATGCTCTCGGTGAAGATGGTAGAACCAATGAACAGGAGTGTCAGCAAGAGAGGTCCTGCTATGGTGTAATGCAACAAGGAACCATGGAAGGATGCCGAGAACAGATAGATGGACCACCATACCCCCAGCTCCCCAAAGTAGTTGGGGTGACGACTGTATTTGAAGAGTCCAGAGCTACGGAAGCCCTGTGCATATTCATTTTCAAGTTCTCCCTTTCTGGGGAACATCTGGTACTTGGCTTGCTGGAAGGTGTACTGTTGTTGGTCTGCAATGGTTTCGATACTCAAGAAACAGATAAACAGGAAGATTGCAACAAAGGAGAGAGGGGTGAATGGAGTGTCCGTTGAGGGGAGTATACCCAGTGGGCTGGTAAACGCAATGAACAGGAATTGTTGGTAGAAAGCGATGAAGAGCAGGTTGAAACAAAACCACCCTATGGGGTTCCCAATCTTCTCATTGAGGATCTTCCACCGATAATCTTCTTCTCCGCTGTACCCTCCGCGGCGGGCGAAATTGAACGTGAGTCTTGCCCCCCAGAGGGTGGCAAGCAGGGCTGCAACGACTACCGGGGAAGAAAAACCTGCTTTATAGGCATAGATCCATGCAAAGGCAACAGGAAGTGTGCTCCAAAGGCGGTCGGTCCAGGAGTAATCTTCAGTGAGTAGTGAAAAACAGAGACTCAGCAAGATGGTACCCAGTGTAATACTGGCAACTTGATACAGTGCTGATTCATCAGCGAACGGCCCCAAGACTACAAAGCCAGATAAGAGGGCCACCATGACAAAGAAGATAAGGATGGTTGTTGGATTTGCTTTCATGGTAGTAAGTATAGCAAACCAAAGATTCAGAAGACAAGGAATGTTTCTGTTCCTGAGCAGACTCCTTTCCAAATTTTTACCGGTATCGTACACTGGAGGGCATGAATAAGCAGGTACGGATTTTCATTGTCATTGTTTGCATCGCTCTTCTTTTTCTTTTCCTCTTCTTGATACTGACTAGGCCGTTCAGTGTATCTATTACACGCTTTGAACACTCTCCTTTAAGTGCACTGGCAGTACTCGAATCCAAGGAAGCAACCCAGGTAACCCTTATCATACAAGGGAAGAACCAGAATGACCTGACCGTCTCTTTTGCTGGCTACGATACCTACCATGAAATCCCTATACTCGCACTCTATCCGGAGAGCAAGAATGAAGTAGAAATTCAGCTCGTCACGGAAGAGGGTAGACGCTACCAAAAAACAGTGAATATTAAGACTGGTGCTCTCCCAGGCAACTTTCCTGAGATTGCATCTGAACGCTTGCTTCCCGGCCTGATAGCTGAAGGTTTCACCTTTTTACACCTTGGTCATTACGATGCAGAAGGAAACTACCGTGCCCTTCCCTGTGCTGTAGATTCCTACGGTACTGTCCGCTGGTATTACCAAAGCGATATTGGTCATGTCATGAAAATGACAGAGCAGGGGACGCTTCTGATTCAGGAAGGAGATTCCCTTGTTGAGATGGATCTGATGGGAAGGAAAATACGGACACTCCCGCCTCTCATGTATGGCCTACACCACGATGTGGCGATCATGGAAAATGGGAATCTTCTGGCATTGAGTACTGCTCCTTCCTCCTTTGAGGACGGGGTGGTGGAGCTTCATGGAGAGACAGGAGAATACTTGCAGGGTTGGGATTTTAGGGAAATCCTCGCCAAGGATCGTCCACCCCAACCGAGGAACCTGGAACCGGCTGACTGGCTTCATCTCAATGGCATCGATTACGATAGCAGGGATGACAGCTTTATTGTCAGTGGCAGGGACCAGAGTGCTGTAGTGAAAGTAGACAGGCAGAGCGGAGATCTTCGTTGGATTCTGGGTAATCATGAACATTGGGATGAATCGTATCATCCCTATCTGTTGCAGCCGGAGGGGATCCCCTTTGCATGGCAATGGGGTCAGCATGCCCCCATGGTGCATCCTGATTATCCTGGAAGGGTTCTCTTGTACGACAACGGCAATGAGCGCTCCTATACTGATCCACTCGACCCCACAGAAAATTATTCCCGTGCTGTTGAATTTGAGATTGATGAGAAAGCCATGACCGTAAGACAAGTCTGGGAGTATGGGACAAAGAACGGCAGCAGTACCTTTACCCCATTCATTGGGGATGCAAATTATCTGGAGAATGGGAATCGCCTGATCTGTTTCGGGGGGATTACCAAGAATCTGGAAGGGGAGGCAGTTGAGCTGTTTGACTTTGCGAACAACTCCCTCAATGACATGAAAATCTCAGCAAAGGTCATTGAGGTTACCCCAGACAATCCAGCCAAGGAAGTCTTGATATTCTCATTCAACGACCCTGATCCGAGGAGCTATGCGGGGTATCGGGTGTATCAGGCAGAGCGTTATCCGCTGTATCATTCTTTCTTGCTGAAGTAGCAACTACTACGGTCTTTGCTCCAAGGTCACAGAGGGCTTGACGCTTATCGGTGAATAGGATGGATATCCATCCAAGGCCCAACAGGCAGGTTGAGAAGAAAAGGATGAGGTGCCGCAGCAGCGCTCTAGGATAGGAAAGTTTATCTCCGTGCAAGGTACAAACCCTGATAGAAAGCAGGTGGCACCCAACGGTACCAAAGGATGTCGACCAGAGCACAGTGAGATAGAGAGAACGGATCAGGACAAGCAGGAAGAGTATTGGTCCGGTGTAGACAAGGAGATAAATCCCGCTTGCCTGACTGAACAGCCCCTTCAGATACCACAGGGCCAGTGGAGTCATCAGCAACGCTGTGATTGCATGATCAATTACATATGCTGCAAAGCGTCTTGCAAGAGACGCATAGGGATATTCTTGTTCCATCTTTCCTATCCTTGACTCCCGAGCGAGAGCAGGGAAAGCAAGGTGAGATACCCCGTCCATTGGGGCGGAAAAGGAGGCAATGCCTCCTGGGTCACCTCTTGCCCTGCGGTATTGATGCCTTTCATTTACGGTACCGCGTGTATCTATGGCAGTCAAGGAAAGAAAAACCATGAGCATATCGATTGGATACACTCATGGTTTCACTACGAAAACCTGAACCAGGTTATTTGTTCAGCGTATAGCTAACTGTGTATACTCCTGAACCGGCTTCAGATTCCAGGATGTCCTCACGCTTTGTAAAGGTGAGAGCATCTCCATCAACCAAGGAAGCTCCATCCAACAATCGGATGGTGGCGGTGGTATTGGCTGGGACTGTTACACGCAAGGTTACAACGTTCGTCTTGCTCTCTCTCTCCCAGCGTATCCCAACTTCACCATAGACCGATTGATACGCAGCTTCCACCCAGGAGAGGTTTCCCCCAATCCTTGGGGCGATGACTGCATGCTTGTATCCAGGTTTGTTCTCATCGATATCCAGACCTGCAACAACACGGTACAACCACTCACCAATCGCGCCATAGGCATAGTGATTGAATGAGTTCATATCCGGGCTCCACATCGAGCCATCAGGCTTGATACCATCCCAGTGTTCCCAGATTGTGGTGGCACCTTTCTTGACTTGGTAGAGCCAGGAAGGGAAGTCATCCTTGAGCAGCAACTCATAGGCTTCATCCAGGCAGCCATTGGAAGAGAGTGCGTGACAGAAGTACGGGGTACCGACAAATCCAGTTACCAAGTGTCCATCATGCTCTGCTAACAACTTCTTTAGGTTCTCCACCGTCTTTGCAACGAATTTCTTGGGTGCAAGGTTGAAGTGGAGCGCAAGAATATGAGCGGTCTGTGTCTGGGCTGTCATGGTTCCATCGGCATTGAAGAAGGTTTTTTGGAACGTTTTTACGACCTCGCTGTACAGTGCTTCATACTCCTTTGCTACGTCCTCCTTCCCGAGGATTCTTGCAATCTTGACGAAGAGGCTGGTGGAATAGGCATAGTAAGGCAGTACACGTCAAATCGTTTGGAGTAGCTCCAAGTAGCTTCCTTCCTCAGCATCCAAGGCAACCCAGTCGCCAAACTGAAGCTTGTAGTTTCCAGATGTTGTTCTTTGCATGGGTCTTCATGAAGTCAATCCAGCCCTTCATGCTCTCATACTGAGTCTCTAGAATTGCCGTATCCCCAAAGGTGAGATAGAGCACCCAGGGATTGATGATTGCAGCATCAGCCCGCTGTAGCTGAGTGGGTTCCTCTATTGAGCAACCAGTTGTCAAACGGAGTACTTGTACACAGGACATCAGGTACTACATGGGGAACTCCTCCTTCCTTGGTTTGGTCAAGGGCAAGGTCCTTGAGCCATTTCTTGAAGAAAGTATAGGTGTTCACATTATAGCTTGCTGTCTGACAGAAAATCTGTGCATCACCGGTCCATCCTAGACGTTCATCACGCTGAGGGCAATCGGTGGGAACATCTACGAAATTACTCTTCAATCCCCACAGTATGTTGTGTTGTAACTGGTTGAGATCAGGGTTGGAACACGCAAAACTACCTGTTTGCGGCATATCGGAGTGAATGACGTGGGCCTTGAAGTTATCAAGATCGGCACGTCCTGGGAAGGATTCTACATGGATGAATCGGAATCCGAAGAAGGTGAAGTGCGGACGATACACAAATGGTTTGTCATCCTTGATGGTGTAGGTGATTCTCTGTTCAGCCCTTCGGAGATTGTCGGTATAGACGTTGCCGTCCTTGTCCAGCACCTCGAAACATCTCAGGACAATGGTATCCCCAGCTTTCCCTTGTCCCCTGATTTCAGGCAGGGCACTCATGTTCTGGCCGAAATCGATCACCCGCTCTCCCTTGGGAGTGGAGAATGCGAGGGTAGGAGCCATTACCTCTTGAAGCGCAACAGGAGAGCCTTCCTGTGCTTCAATATGTTCTGAAGTACAAGGAACTGGTTTCGCAACTCGCCAGGTTGTATCATCAAATCCTCTCTTGTCCCAACCTTCCGCCTCCAGGGATGCATCATAGGTCTCGCCATCATAGAGCTGCGAATTCAGAACCGGACTGTCACTGCCTTTCCAGCTTTCATCAGTGTAGAACGTCTCTTTGCTTCCATCAGTATAGGTGACATCCATTCGTAGTGAGAGGGATGCATAGTCACCATAGAAGTTGTGGATCATCAGGAAGCTGAGCGTGCTCTTATACCAGAGAGAACCCAGGTGTGCACCAAGTACGTGCTCACCAGAAGAAAGCATGTCAGTTACATCGTAGCTCTGGTAGAGCAGGCGATGATCATAGCTGGTCCATCCTGGGGCAAGCTCATCGCCTGAAACCTTCTGGCCATCAAGATGCAACTGGTAGACACCCTGTGCTGTGGAGAAGATTACTGCTGATTTCACCTCTTTCTTCAGTGAAATCGTTTTTCTTAGATAGGTACCTTTCGATAGCTTGATATCCTCTTCAGTCTCAGCGGTAATGAAATGATCCTTTAGTGAATCAGGATCCTTCAAACCTCCAAGGATGGTTGCACTACCACTGAAAGGACTGGTGGAAATTCCCTGGCCATCCGCTTCGGTGACTGCTCTGACTCGTGCCCAGTATGTAATGCCCTCATCCGGGGTGAACCCTGGAACACGAACCTGTGCGGAGTCACTACCTTCAATAAGGCCGGTATCGAAAAGAGGTGATGCAAAGGTAGGTTCATCAGCAATCTGTATTTGATACTGTTTTTGTCGGCAATTTCTAAATGGTGTGTCGATGACCCAAGAGAATTGTGGTCTCTCGGTAATACCTACAACATGGTCGAGATAATTGATCTGCAGCTTGGAAACTGTTGTCATAATAAAACTCCAATTTTGTTTATATACGCTTGCAAGGTGTATCTTGCATTCAATACGAAAAGTCAGCCTTTTACAGCCCCTCCCATCATGCCTGCTACCAGCTGACGCTGGAAGAAGATGAAGATGATCAAGGGGATTACACTTACTACCACTACGTTTGCAAACAACAGGTTCCACTGCGTACTGAACTGGCTCATGAATGAGTACAGCGTCAGGGGCGCGGTGATGTTCTTTGCTCCGGGCAGAAAGTATAAAGGACCAACGAAGTCATTGAAAATGTTTACGGACGTAGTAACTACTACTGTTACAATTGCTGGTTTGAGCAAGGGATAAATGGTTATCATCCTAAAGTCCAAATAGAAACACACTTGCATTTCTGTTCTGCAGCAGGCTGAATATGATTAGACTGTATGTATGAATCGTTTCAATCCACCATGATACCCCTCTGGATCGTCCCACATGGCCATATGCCCAGCATTTGGACAGTATAGGTATTCACCCCTAGGTAGTTGTTCGGCCATCCACTTCATATACGAGGGGTCCATGGTGTCATGTTCTGCACCAATGACCAGAGTGGGGACGGTAATCCCCTGAAGGTCTTTAGACCTGTCCCAAGTCTCCAGCACTCCGGCAATGCCGAATTCACTCGGACCCTGCATATAGACATAGAGATCCTGGTTTGCATGGCTAAGTGATGAAGTTACACACTGTGGCCATTCAGCCATCGGCCGTCTCAGGACATGGCGTTCATAGTAGGGAACCAACAAGGTTTCGTACTCTTCACTGGTATATTGCTCCGCAGCTTCCAACTCCTTGATGCGTTTAAGAACTGCTGGATCCATCTGGGGGCCCAGTACATCATCAGCATACTTCTGGTAGGCAACGCAGTCTGCCATCATGTTGCTTATGATGAGGCCTTTCAATGCTTCTGGGTGAGCCAAGGCATATTCCATTGCCAACACTCCTCCCCAGGAGTGGCCAAGGAGGAAGAAGTTATCCGGCCCCAAGCCCAAGGCTTTTCGCACTTGGTCAACTTCATCGACAAATCGTTCAATGGTCCAGAAAGAACGATCAGCAGGATTGTCTGAGTTGTGGCTGCCGAGTTGGTCATAGTAGATGTATTCGATGTCACTATCAGAAAACCACTCTTCAAAGCTCTTGAAATATTCATGGCTCATGCCAGGCCCACCATGCAACAACAACAGTTTTTTGCTAGGATTCTTGCCACAGCGCTCTACCCAGACTTTGAATTCCCCCTGCGGGGTCTTGATTGGAATCATCTTTGTTTCACGTTCCATGCATTCCTCCTTACTAGGATTGTTACCTCTAGTGTACCTCATCTACCCACACATTGCAGTGAGAAAAATGCCTGAGATACAAACCAGATTGCTTGCGCTCGCAAAAAAGGTACGGTAAGGTAAAAACAGAGAGAAAACCATACAGTTTCTAAAGTTTGTGTACAAATAATCAGGAGCCTATCATGAAGAAACCAATCATTTACCTGCTGTTGGCAATCGTATTGATCCTAGGTACCGGGTGTGATCTGTTTCCCTATATGGGTAATGAGGTCTACTTCTACTCCATGGCAGGCCCTAACGAAGAACCTTCCTCTTTTGACCTCAAACGTAGGGATGGTGGTCATGTCATTATTATGAGT
>JAGYOG010000032.1 GCA_018399495.1 Sphaerochaeta sp. | reverse complement strand
AACGACTGGTTGCGTACAGCCTCTGCCTTCTTCCGTTTCAGTACCATCATACTCTCAGGTATGCTCATTGCAGACAGTACCGCCCCAGATGGCCTAGCTAGGTCACTTGGAAGTCTTCTTGACAAGATACCATTCCTCAATGGCTGGAGAATAGCAAGTAGCATCGAGCTCACCCTCTCCCTACTGCCCATGATATTTGATGCATCACTTGAGGCCCATACTGCAAGAAAAGCAAGACTGGAACGAAAGAAAAACCCTTACAGGACAATCATTGGGCTCTCCACCAGCATCCTTCTCTTGTTGTTGGATAAAGCAGAGGACCTCTCTCTTGCCCTTGAAGCAAGAAACTATGACCCAGACAAACCCCGCTCCCGACTTCCCTATCGCAGGATAGACGGATTGCTCTGCATACTGGTCATACTGATTACATCTGCAAGCTATATGGTATAATCATCCTATGCAAAGCAAGGAGAGCTTGAGAAGACAGCTTACTACCCAAGAAAGAGCCCTAAGGGGAACTGATTTCACAAGAGAAGACCTTGCAAGCTGCAATGCCTTGCTCTCGAGTGTCATCTATGCGGATGCTGATTGGTTATTTGCCTATTCACCACTTGCCTCTGAGGTCGATATCAGAACCGTGCTGCACGATGCAATCGCCCACAAACATCTCGCATTACCTGTCAGTGAACCGAATGGCACCATGATATTTCGTGAAGTCACGAGATTGGACCAATTAGACAAAGGAAAAATGGGAATTGCTGAGCCACGAAGAGGGAGAACTGTGATTCCTGCTACTGGAACACTTATCCTAGTTCCTGGAGTTGCATTCACCCTTCAGAAAAAACGCATTGGAAGAGGAAAAGGCTACTACGATCGGTTTCTACAAGAGAAAAACGAAGCTTTCACTCTTGGAGTCTGTCGAAACCATCAAATTGTGAAGAAAATTCCGACTGATTCTTGGGACATACAGGTAGATGTTTTATTATGCGGAGGAACCTTTTATTAGGGACGTTGGCAAAACCAAACAAACTCTTGGCTTGTCATCATTGACAGGAACCGTCGACAAGCCTCATCACTTTTGCTTTGCTGCAGACTTAGGAGATGCTCTCGTATTTGTTCAGAGCGTACTCCTCGTAGGATAGCACTCAAGGCACCAAGATACTCCATCTGAATGGAAGGAGATGAGGCAATGACAAACAAAAGATGGACAGGCATTCCATCACTGCTTCCATACTCAATTCCTTCCTTGCTGATACCCAAAGCGATGTGGACTTCATTGATGCCAAGAATCTTCCCATGGGCAATAGCCACCCCGTGGCCGATACCCGTTGACTGGATATGCTCACGACGAAGCACCGCGCGCTTGAAACGCTCGAGGTCTGGAAGAGAAGTAAACACTGAACAGGAATCTATCACTTCCAGGATAGCCTGGGCCTTATCTTTCGATGTAAGTTGACAAATCACCGATTGGCAATCATTAAGAATATCCACTGCTATACTATACACAAAGAAAGTAGGTGTATCAAGTGAGCAAATCTGGGTCAACAGATTTGCCCACATGTATCCTTATGCTAGATCCTTAAGGTAGGCATTCATTGCTTTTGCTGCTTTTCTTCCCTGCCCCATGGCAAGAATAACTGTTGCAGCACCTAGGACGATATCCCCACCTGCGTAGACACCCTTCAGTGTAGTCTTACAGGTTTCCTCATTGACAATGAAGTTACCTCTACGGTTGACCTCAATACCATCTGTAGTTGCCTTGATGAGAGGATTGCTGTCATTCCCAATGGCAATAATGGCTGTATCGAAGTCATAGACTTTCTCAGTACCTGAAATCTCCACCGGGCGACGACGACCAGAAGCGTCAGGCTCTCCCAACTCGCAGGTGATCAACTCAACTCCATTGACCCTGCCCTTTTCGTTAGCTGTAATCTTCAGAGGAGTGTGGAGGAACAGGAATTTTATCCCTTCTTCCTTTGCGTGATTTACTTCTTCGCGCCGGGCAGGCATCTCCACCTCGGTACGTCGATAGACAACAACCACTTCTTCTGCACCAAGACGCTTGGCAGTTCTAGCCGCATCCATGGCAACATTGCCACCACCAAAGACTGCAACCTTCTCAGATTGATAGAGCGGAGTCTGTGCTTTTCCTACGGCATATGCCTTCATCAAATTACTACGGGTTAAATACTCATTCGCAGAGAAAACGCCCACATAGTTTTCTCCCTCAATGCCAAGGAACCTGGGGAGTCCAGCTCCTGACCCTACAAAAACGGAATCAAACCCATCTCTCTCCATCAAATCGGTAATTTTTCGTGTCTTTCCTACTAGGTAGTTGGGGCGAATCTCCACGCCCATATCCTTGAGATTCTGTAATTCATGTTCCACAATCTTCTTGGGAAGACGGAACTCAGGGATACCATAGACCAACACACCCCCAGCCTTATGGAGAGCCTCGAACATCACTACCGTGTGGCCTTCCCTACGCAAGTCTGCAGCAGCAGAGATGCTCGCAGGACCGGAACCTACCACAGCAACCTTACGACCACTTTCAGGCTTGATGGGAGGAACTTTCTCTAGGTCGTGTTCACGTGCGTAATCTGCAACATAGCGTTCAATGCGACCAATGGATACCGACTGTTCAACATCCTTGTTCATTTTTCCTACCGTACAGAACTTCTGGCACTGTGCTTCTTGAGGACAAACACGACCACAAATAGAAGGTAGAAGGCTACTCTTCTTGATGATTTCCACAGACTTTCCATAGTCACCCTTGGCCGCCTCTGCAATAAAAGCAGGGATGTCAATGGAAACAGGACAACCGGCAATACAGGGCTGGTTCTTGCACTGCAAACAACGCATCGCTTCAAGGCGTACTTGGTTATCCGTATACCCTAGAGCAACTTCTTCCATATTACCTACACGAATCTCTGGTGCCTGGGTTGGCATCTCTTGGAGAGGGATCTGTGCTCTATCCCTAGGGCTCAATGTCTTATCTTTTAGTTGTTCAAGCAACTCTTTTGCTTGGGCGTCAAGTGTTTCTTTTGTTATGTGCATATGCCTCTATGCCTCCCCTTCTTTGATGTGCAGTCCAATATGGCAACGGTGATGTGCTTCCGCTTCCTCACTCTTGTAGGTTCCAAGTCGAAGCAACATATTGTCCCAATCAACAAGATGGCCATCAAATTCAGGACCATCGACGCAGACAAATTTTGTCTCTCCACCGATGGTAACACGACATCCACCACACATGCCGGTACCATCAATCATGATGGTATTCAAGGATACAATGGTATGGATACCGTAAGGCTTGGTGGTGAGTGCAGCAAACTTCATCATGACAGGAGGCCCGATGATAACCACACAATCGGGTTTGTCTTCTTCACAAAGCTCCTTCAGGGGAACTGTCACCAAGGCTTTTCTCCCATAGGAACCATCATCAGTAACAACAATCACATCATCTGCGGTTGCGCGCATTTCCTCCTCCATGATCAGGAGGTCCTTGGTTCTAGCGCCCATGATAACCGTAACTTCATTGCCTGCTTTCTTCATGCCTTCCACGATAGGAAAGAGAGGAGCGACACCAATGCCTCCACCGACACAAACAACCTTCCCATACTTCTTGATATCGGTTGGCTTTCCCAAAGGTCCCAGAAGATTATCAATGGCGTCACCAGGCTCGAGCAAGGCCAGCCGGTGGGTTGTCTCACCCACTGCCTGGAAAATCAAGGTGATGGAACCTTTTTCAAGGTCCGCATTTGCTATGGTTAGAGGGATGCGTTCGCCAAAATCCCCACCCATTTGCAGGATAATGAATTGACCGGGATTTCTTGCTTCGGCGATCTCAGGAGCTTCGATCTCCATCCGGAACACTTCCTTCGATAATTGTTGTTTAGCCAGAATTTTGTTCATGTCTTCTCCTCAGCATGATATCGTGGCATATCTAATCCTTCCGACAAGAATGCAGGGCAGAGTCTTGCATGATATGCTTGGAAAATATCGCTAATGCTGTCTTACTACGTAGTATTTAGTATTCTTTTATCACTCTGAAGTGTCAAGTATGTCTTGCCCAACTCCCTCGGAGCTGGCACACTAACTCTAGGAGAAGTAATAATGATCAAAAAAGCAACAACTATGCAGGAAACCATTAAAGAGAAAATGAGGGAAGGAACAGGACAGGTTGTTCTCAAGGCACTGGCTGATGAAGGTAGTGTCGCCCATTGCAGACTCTTCTCCGAGGTTCGTTTGGAGAAAGGCTGCAGCATCGGGGAACACAATCATGTAAACGAAACTGAGTATTACTGGATAACCTCAGGAAAAGGCATCGTTACCGAAATTGACGGTGACAAGGTGGTAGAGAAAGGGGACTTGGTAATTACCGGTGGCGGAGCTAGCCACGCAATCAGAAATGAGGAAGCAGAACCACTGACCTTCCTGGCACTGATTATTCTCGACTGATTCAAACTATAAGACAGCCTGCAGAAATCTGCAGGCTGTTCTATGCAAAGGGGGAGAGAGTGCCTCTATAGGACTACTTCCTTACTTGATCTTTACTTCAATGGTCTTGGGAAGTACTTCTTTTTTCTTCGGAAGGGTGATGGTCAATACACCATCGGCAAACTCGCCTTCGATGTTTCCTTCATCGATATCCTCTGGGAGGCTGAAGGAACGTTCAAACTTCTTGAAGTATCGCTCCCGAACCAAGCTCTTCTGCTTCTCATCAACATTCTTCAGACTCTGCTTGTCACTGCTGATTTTCAGTACATGCTTCTCGATATTCACATGAACCTCTTCCTGTTTATAACCAGCAAGCTCAGCCTCGATCACATATGCTTTCTCGGTTTCATAGATATCTACTGGGGGGATCTTGCTGCGATTGGTGCCCCAGTCAGCCCAAAGGTCGTTGAACAAGGAATCAAATTCCGAAACCGGGTTGCTGTTGTTGTAAGATACGTAATATTTCATGTTGACACCTCCATGTGGTTATTGTGTTTTATTGTGTTACATAAAGTATAATGCAATCGGCGTGCCAACTTTTTGAAACTATAGAGCAATACTAGTTGAAATCTTTATATTTTGTATTATTATATGTATTTATCTACCAATCATTCAATATTCTATTTCCTTTACACGTTCTACAAAGGAAATACTTAGCATCCTATATTGAGTCATATTGATACAACAGGGTCGTAAAGACCCTATTATTGTCACCATCTGACCCAATCCCTAGGAAAAATAACGTACAGCACCCCAAAACAGCCCAGCATCAGGAACTGAGGGGGTGTTTGTATACAGCTGGGTAATAATTCGTTCGCTGTGAGCCATCCGCCCAAAGACTTTTCCATCCTGACTGGTTATTCCCTCAATCGCCCAGAGAGAGCCGTTGGGCGAGAGTGGCTTTCCTCCCTCGTCGACATACTGTGTAGCTATCTGGCCATTCTTCTCCAGCCTTTTCAGTGTTTCCAGTGGTGCAAAGAAATTTCCTTCACCATGGCTGATGGGGATCAACTGGGTATCTCCTACCTGGTAAGCACCCATCCATGGAGAGAGCACGGATGAGACCCGGCAGGTAACCAGTGACGAAAGGTGATGCCCTTGGATATTCTCGATCAACAGAGGGTCTCCTGGACGGGGTTCAGTAACCGCCCCATGTGGCAACAACCCAACTTGAAGCAGGGCCTGAAATCCATTGCAGATACCTCCCACCAACCCATCTCGATCC
This sequence comes from Sphaerochaeta sp., assembly GCA_018399495.1. GTDB lineage: Bacteria > Spirochaetota > Spirochaetia > Sphaerochaetales > Sphaerochaetaceae > Sphaerochaeta. The sequence continues at coordinate 22,735 of JAGYOG010000032.1, read as the reverse complement.
CTGAGGAGTGCATGAATCTCTTTCTTGACCAGATTATTGCGCAAGAATGTTGCGATCAGTTTGCCAGACCCGTCGGGCTCATCACTGGCGGAAAACCCTCCACTGAGGAACAGAATCTGGGATTCAGATAGAAGTTTTGTAAATTGCTTGATGCTTGAGGCTACTCGATCCGGACTCATCATATTGATTACAAAAATCTCCGGTTCCCCTCCACAATACTTCCAAGCCCGTTCGATATCGTATTCACAGTTGGTACCCTCGAAGACCGGAAGCAGAATTTTTGGTTTTTTCTTTGGATAACGCGAATGACTCTCCATTCGCTTACCATACCCCAGAAGTGGAACCTGTTGCTCGTCTCTAGGCGGATGTATCGAACCATAAACAGAGGAGAGCGGAGAGAGCAGCCATTGCTCCACAGTTGCAAGATCCACAGAGAAGCCAGGAAAGCGGACTTGCTCAGTCTTGATCGTTCGCCCAAGGGGAATACCTATCTGCTGACTCATCGGATCCAGTTCCAAGAGAAACGCACCATAGCGTTTTTTCTGCAAATCTTCTTCTGTGGTGATCTCACATCCGATCCGGTTCCCCAGTGCCATCTTGGACACTGCTTCGGCTATTCCCCCATAGCCCAGCGCATAAGCACTGAGCGCATGTGACTGCCTGAGTTCTGCAAATAACGCGGGGAGAGCCTCTTCCTTTTCACAGGACAGCAATACCAACTTTGAGCCTACTCGTTTGAACTCAGGGGAAATCAATCGGTGTGAATCTGTCTTCGATACCGCAAAACTTACCAAGGTAGGAGGAACATCGATGTCCTGGAAGGTCCCACTCATGGAGTCCTTTCCCCCAATGGCAGCTACCGAGAACAGCATTTGTGCCTTATAGGCACCAAGGAGTGCAGAGAGGGGAATACCCCATCGTTCAGGGTCAGTTCCTACCCTTCCAAAATACTCCTGGAATGAGAGGTAGGACTCTTCAAGGTTCGCTCCGCTTGCCACCACCTTCGCAAGGGAGTGGACCACAGAGCAGAATGCGCCTTGGTACGGGTCTTCGATCATTGCATACGGATCATACCCCCAGGAAGCCAGCGTGGCAGTTGAGGACTCTCCTTGGGGCAGGGGGATTGTAGAGGCAACACACTGCGCAGGAGTCCTTTGGTACCTCCCCCCAAAGGGGAAGTGTTTGGTAGTAGACCCTATGGTGCTGTCAAACTGTTGAGCCAACGGTTGTTTGCTCGCAACATTCAGGTTCTCCAGGAGCCTCTGGAAGGCTGATTGATCAAATGAGGAATTTGGTTCTCTCTCTTTGGTACCTGTACGGGGAATCGATGCCGTTGCATACTTCGCTGCCCCATTGCTGTCCAACAAGCTTCGCTGTAGATCAACAAGTTTTCGTCCCTGATACATCATGATGAGATGAGGATTTTCTGTCACGATAGCGACAACGGTAGCCTCAAGGTTCTCCTCCTCAGCCAGACGAATGAACGCAGTTGCATCGTTTGCTTCCACCACCATCGCCATACGCTCTTGGCTCTCACTGATGGCACGCTCGGTCCCATCCAAGCCTTCATATTTTATGGGGATGCTGTCCAATTCGATGATAAGTCCATCAGCAAGCTCGCCAATGGCTACGCTCACACCACCGGCACCAAAGTCATTGCATCGTTTGATCATCCCGATGGCCTGAGGGTTGCGCATCAATCTCTGCAGCTTTCTCTCCTCTGGAGCGTTCCCTTTCTGCACTTCAGCCCCACAGGATTCAAGGGATTGTGAATCATGCTCTTTTGAGGATCCTGTAGCTCCTCCGCAGCCATCACGACCGGTTCGTCCACCAACCAGCACCACCAAGTCCCCGGGAAGAGGACGCTCGCGTCTGACAAACCGCTGGGGCACACAGCCAAGGACAAATCCAAGCTCCATATGTTTTGCCATGAAATTCTGGTGGTATACTTCCTCCACCAGGCTTGTTGCCAGACCTATCTGGTTTCCATATGAGCTGTATCCCTGGCTAGAGCGTTGGGCAATCGTCCGCTGGGGAAGTTTTCCTTCCATGGTCTGGGAGAGCGGGGTTCTAGGATCTGCACTGCCGGAGATCCTCATAGCCTGGTAGACATAGGCCCGTCCAGAGAGCGGGTCACGAATCGCGCCGCCTATGCAGGTAGCCGCACCACCAAAGGGTTCAATTTCTGTCGGATGGTTATGTGTCTCATTCTTGAACTGAAGCAGGTAGGGCTCTTCACCATCGGGGGTATCCACCATGATCCGAACCGAGCAAGCGTTTATTTCCTCGGAGAGATCAAGTGCATCCAACTTCCCCTGTGCCCTGAGTACCTTTGCAGCAATCGTTGCAAGATCCATCAAGCTCACCGGCTTGTCTCTTCCAAGTTGTTTTCTGGCTTCCAGATAGGACGCATAGGTGGCAGCAATCTCAGGGTCCTCTATGGTCACCGTCTCCAGCTGTGTTAGAAATGTGGTATGCCTGCAGTGGTCCGACCAATAGGTGTCGATGACTCGAAGCTCTGTATAGGTGGGGTCCCTCCCTATCTCAAGGAAATGTTTCCGTACCACTTCGAGGTCTGCTGCATCCATTGCCAGCTGATAATCAGCTTTTGTCTTCTCATGATCAGGGGAAAAACGAAAATTCTGGAGCACAGGAGGAAAGGAGGGAGGCTCTACATAAGATGTCAGCTGCCTTGGAAGCATAAAAGGAGCCTCCTTCGCCTCTACAGGATTGATGAGATAGGTCCGAATCCTATCTTGTTCCTCTGTTGAGAGCGTTCCCTTGAAACTATAGATGGTAGCACATCTGATGTTCGCCTCCGTCTCATCCTGCAAGAGCAACCGCAAGGATAGTTGCACAGCTGCCGCTCTCTGATCAAATTGCCCCTCATGCATCTGCACAGCAAGGTCCCAATCGGAGGCAGGGACTTCATGGAGTATCTCATCTCTTCCCGGCAACTGCAGAATACGATTGCACAGCATCAGGAACGCCGCCTCCTCAAGATGTTCAACATCATAGCGGTAGTATATACGTAACCCTTCCAGATTTCTTATGCCAAGAAGTTGGCGAAGCTCAGCACACAGTGCCCTCTCCCTCCCCTGAAACTCACGAGTACGGGTTATGTACACACGACGAACCATGCTCTTCCTCCTGCAATGCTCTTATCCCGATATCCTTCCTGTATTGTTTTCCCTCATAGGAAATGACATCCACTGCCTGGTAGGCAACGCACATCGCTTCGGCCAGCGTTTTCCCTTTGCCAACCACATGCAGGACCCTGCCACCATCACTCACCAGCTGACCATCCTCATCATAGGCTGTCCCACCATGGAACAAGGAAACACCCATTGGAAGATTACCCACAGTAATTATCTTTCTCTTCTCATAGGCTATTGGGTAGCCTCCACTGGCAAGCGTTACCGAGCAAGCAGAGGCCTTCCTGCTCTCCACAGAAACCTGGTCAAGGGTTCCGTTCCTACAAGAGAGCAGTATTTCCAGTACATCCCCATCCAAGAGAGAAAGTGCCACCTGTGCTTCAGGGTCACCGAAGCGACAGTTGTATTCAATTACCACTGGACCTTGTGAGGTGAGCATGAGACCAAAAAAGAGACAGCCCACAAAAGGACTGCCTTCTCTCTTCAGTGCAGCAATGGTAGGGAGTACGATGCTCTTCATACACTGGGTTGCTATCTGTTCAGTATAGAAAGGGTTTGGGGCAATGACGCCCATTCCACCGGTATTTGGTCCCTTGTCCCCTTCAAAGACACGTTTGTGATCCATACAACTGACCAAAGGCTTCACCTGTGTTCCATCACTCAAGACAAGCAGGGAAACCTCAGGTCCACTGACAAACTCCTCAAGTACCACCGTCTGCCCGCTGGAAGCAAAGATTTTCTGTACCATCATTGCCTCAAGTGCCTGCTCAGCTTCCTCATGCGTTTCTGCGATGACTACCCCTTTACCAAGGGCAAGCCCATCAGCCTTGACCACTACAGGAAAGGAACAACGAGAGAGATACTCACGTGCGGCAGCAATATCACTGAATACCTGATAGGACGGAGTAGGAATATGATTGCGCACCATGAAATCCTTGGCGAAGGCTTTGCTTCCCTCCAGGCGACTCGCTATCTTACTCGGACCGAAGCAAGGTATTCCCTGTGCTTCCAAGACGTCAGCAAGCCCTGCAACCAATGCTTCATCGGGGCCGATGACCGCAAACTCGATTGCATGCTGCACCGCAAATTCAACAATACCGGCGTGGTTGGAAAGAGCAAGGGGAACCATGGTTGCGAGGGATGAAATACCTGCATTATGCCCGACACAAAACAACTCCGTTGCAATCTTGCTTTTTGCTATCACTTCCACCAAGGCGTGTTCGCGGCCACCTGAACCGACGATAAGGATACGCATCGCTTAGTGATGAAACAGGCGGATTGCATTACATACCATCAGGATGCCATGCTCATCACACGCATTGATCACTGCATCGTCACGCAGCGAACCTCCACTCTGCACAATATAAGAAACACCGCTCTGCGCCGCCCGATCAATATTGTCCCGAAATGGAAAGAATGCATCACTTGCAAGGCTCACTCCGGTGCAGGAGGCTATGATTTCTCGCTTCTCCTGGTCCGTAATTGGCGGCACATCCTCACTGAAATAGAGCTTCGGGTCCTGGATTTCAGAGCGTAGGTACGCTTCCACTGCATTATCTTTCTCATTCCTGCTTAGGGTAGGAAGGAAGGGAAGGTCAAGAACTTGAACCGCCTGACGCAGGTGCCAGGTATCAGCCTTCTCCCCTGCGAGACGGGTGCAATGGATTCTGGATTGTTGGCCTGCACCCACTCCTATGGTCTGTCCTCGCTTGGCAAAACACACGGAATTTGATTGTGTATACTTCAGTGCATTGAGTGCAACGAGCAGGTCAAGGCGGGCTTCCTCAGGCAAATGATTGTTCTTTGTAACAATAGGATCCAAGACTGAGGCATCCAGTACGGCTGTATTTCGCTCTTGTGTAAAGGTTATTCCATACACACTTCTTGTCTCAAGCACAGGAGGTTCAAACGTGGGATCAATCTGCAGTACGACATACTTGCCACCCTTCTTCTTTTGCAACAAGGCAAGCGCCTCAGGATCATAGGAGGGGGCAATGACCCCGTCAGAAACTTCCCGCTTGATAATCCGTGCAGTTTGCACGTCACAACGGTCACTGAGGCTGATGAAGTCCCCGAAAGAGGACATACGGTCAGCACCACGGGCACGTACATAGGCAGTAGCAAGCGGAGAAAGTTCCTCATCCTCACCGATGAAGTACATCTTGCGCTCTGTTTCATTCAATGCAAGCGAGACAGCTGCACCTGCCGGACTGACATGCTTGAACGAGGCGGCTGCACTAAGCCCGGTTGCCATGGAAAGTTGACTGACCAGCTGCCATCCGTTCAGCGCATCCAACAGGTTTATGTATCCTGGACTACCGCAAAGCACCTCTAGGGGAAGAGCTCCCGCTTCCATACTGATACGTGCTTGTCCTTGGTTGGGATTGCATCCATACTTCAAATCCAAATGATCCACTATCTACCTCCCCTTCTCTGCATTGATTAAAAACAGCTCAAATGAACCGACCGAAAGATTTGTCTCCCGCACACAGAGTGCCACTCGATATGCTTCATCCAGATTTTCCCAAATCTGCTTTGCAATCTCAGCTCCTGATCCCTTCAATACCACCTGTTTCGGCTTCCCCGTAAAAGGAGGAAGCGGATCACCATCCCCATTATAGGTGTGAATGAGATGCCCCTCTCCTTTTCTTGGTTGTGAATATGGAAACAGAGCCCTCTCACACTCCCCTTTCTTCCTTCTCAAGATGGAGAGGTGGTACGCTCCACCACCAGGAAGATCCACAAGGCCGCTGATACGGCTGGTATAGTTTGGGGCATCGGGTTCATAGGTACGGCTTTCCAGTGCCTCTTCCATCCCCTTGCCTTCAGCAAGATAGGAGAGAATGGTATCGCTTTGGTCTCCGTTGGAGACCACAAGCTGTTTTTCATATATGTCCATAGCGCGGTAGATGATCAAGGAAGGATCTTTGACTAAATGCTCATCTATCGCTTTGGTCCTTACAGTCCCAGAATCGGCGACCAATCGACGGTTTTTACTGTGTTCGCTCCGGGCGGTGATGAAGTAGGCCACAATGCTCTTACCTTCGTCGTTCAATCCACATATAATACCCCTTCCAGGATATCGTTGTGCCTGCAGTGCTGTCTTCAAATCCATTCTTTGCTCCAATATCTGGCAATAGTGCTCCACAGTTTCAGGAAGCAATTTCCATTCGATAGTTTCCAGAATCCGCTTTGCCAGACTTTCCGGCGTGTCTCCATCAAGTACCTCTAGAGAGCGCTGTGCGAGTATCGGACCGGCATCAGCTTCCTCGCTGACCAGGTGCACAGTTGCTCCGCTGAGTTTCACTCCACGAGCCAAAGCAGCTTCGTGCACACGCCTGCCATAATACCCCTTTCCACAGAAACTGGGTATCAGGGAGGGGTGGATATTTATAATCCTCTCAGGGTACTGTCGCACGACAGTACCACTGAGAATTGTCAGGAAACCTGCCAACACCACCAAATCTATCTGGTATGCAACAAGCAAATCCAAGAGTGCTGCCTCAAACCGTGCCGTCTTGAGCTGTTTTTTGTCAAGGGCAACAGCAGGGATTCCCCTCAGTTTTGCCCGATTCAAGGCTGGAGCTTCACCCTTGTCACTGACAACCAGTACAACCGATCCATGGATGAGCATACCCGTATCAGCAGCATCGAGCATTGCTTGGAGGTTGGTACCACTCCCGCTTGCCAGCACAGCAACGCGGATCATGCAATTACCACCTTCGCTGAGTCAGTCACTTCGCCCAGGACCCATGCATCAGGAATCAGGGAAAGGGCAAGATCAACATCTTCCCTATTGATTGCAAGAACCATACCCACTCCCATATTGAACGTGGAATACATGTCTTCATCAGATATCAAGCCCGTGCTCTGGATGAGACCAAAAATCGGCTTCTTCTTGATCGATTCCGCCATAACAGCAACCCCTAACCCAGTGGGAAGCATTCTTGGGATATTCTCATAGAACCCCCCTCCGGTAATGTGGCTTGCCCCCTTTAAGGTAATCTTCTTGGCAAGTTCAATCACCTCGGAAACATAGATTCGCGTTGGGGTGAGCAACTCTTCACCTAATGTACAGCCTAGCTCTTCATACCAGTGAAAGAGCAGAGAAGGATCGGCATCTAGAGAGAATACCTGCCTGATCAGGGAAAATCCGTTGGAATGCACCCCGCTGGAAGGCAATGCAAGCAGGCAATCCCCGCTCTTGATGGAGCCGGGGTCGAATATTTTCTCTTTTTCTGCCACTGCAACACAGAACCCTGCCAGGTCGTACTCTCCTTCCTGGTAAAATCCCGGCATCTCGGCCGTCTCACCACCAATGAGAGCACAACCTGATTGCCGACACCCCTTGGAAATACCTTTGACAATCTGTTCCACTTTCAGTGGAGCAAGCAAACCAAGGGCAATATAATCGAGAAACAAACGTGGCTTTGCCCCGCAGCAGATGACATCGTTTACACACATGGCTACACAATCGATGCCTACCGAATCGTGGCGATCCAAGGCAAAAGCTATTTTTAACTTTGTACCCACGCCGTCAGTTCCGCATACAAGGACAGGATGGGGAGTGTCCTCCAGATCCAGCTCAAAAAGGCCGGAGAAACCTCCAAGATCAGAGCGGACCCCGTCAATCATGGTGGAGGCGACGTGTTTTTTCATCAGCTCAACCGCTTTGTAGCCCCGCTTCACATCCACTCCAGCCTCAGCGTACCTCTGTGTTTGCATATAACCTGACTCCTATTGCTCTTTTGGACAGGGATATTCACCGGTAAAACACGCTCGGCAAAACCCTATACCCGGATGATCTGATAGCTTTATCACTTGGTCAGTTGTAAGGAACCCCAGAGAGTCGACACCAAGTATTGTCTCCATGGACTGGTGGTCATGATTGCAGGCAAAGAGATCTTTCTTTGAGTCGATGTCGGTACCGTAATAGCAGGGAAACAGAAATGGAGGTGCGGAAGAGCGCAAATGCACCTCTTTTGCCCCGGCTTCCCTGAGCAATCGGACAATGCGCTTGCTCGTGGTTCCCCTCACGATGGAATCATCGATCAATACCACACGTTTTCCACGTACGGTAGAGCTGATCGGATTGAGCTTGATGCGTACCGTACTTTCCCTCTCTCCCTGCTTCGGTTGGATGAAGGTCCTCCCGATATACTTGTTCTTGATAAATCCGATTCCGTAGGGAATCCCTGACTGTCTGGAATATCCGATTGCAGCATCAATGCCACTGTCAGGAACTCCAATGACCACATCTGCCTGGGATGGATGCTCCAAGGCAAGAAATGCACCACTACGAATCCTGGCATCATGGACGCTGATGGTATCTATGACGCTGTCGGGACGGGCAAAATAGATGAGCTCAAAAACACAGAGACTGGTGCTCACACTTTTGCAATGGTCTTTGTTGGAATGAATCGTTCCATCCTTCCCATCAATGATGCAGATCTCCCCAGGCTCAATATCACGAAGGAACTGAGCCCCAACAGCATCGAGCGCACAGCTTTCGCTGGCAAACACATACCCATCTTCGATTTGGCCAAGGCATAGGGGACGAAATCCATGGGGGTCCCGTACCGCTATGAGGGAGTCTTCACTCATCACCAAAAGGGAGTACGCTCCCTTCACCTCATCCATGGTCCTGGACAGAGCATCTTCCAGACTTTGGCTTTCCAATCGGTGGCTGGTGAGGATATGGGCAAACACTTCTGTGTCACTCGAAGAGTGAAAGAGTGAGCCTTTCAATTCCAAGGCACTGCGAAGTTCCTGGTCATTAACCAGATTCCCATTGTGTGCCAGAGCAAGACTTCCCAGCATATGATGAAAAATCAGAGGCTGTATATTCTCAGGGCTTCTCTCTCCGCTTGTCCCATAGCGGGTATGGGCAATGGCCATCTTGGAAGTACCGGATGGGAGCTCAGGGGGATGTTCAAAAACATCGGCAACCAAGCCTACATCCTTGATAACGCTTAATAGGCCATCACAGTTGAAGGCAATTCCGCACCCCTCCTGCCCCCGGTGTTGCAGAGCATACAGGCCTTTGAAGCAAGCCTCGTTGACCGCAACCGAGGCGGGACTGAAGATACCGAATACACCACAAGCCTCATTGAGGGAAGCCATCAGGCATCTCCCATCAAGCGTGACAATATTTCCTGGTACGCTGCTTCCACATCGCCAAGGTCCCTCCTGAAACGGTCCTTGTCCAGTTTTTTATTGGTTTTTGTATCCCAGAATCTACAGGTATCGGGTGAAATCTCATCGCTGAGGAGAAGCTGTCCACCTGAGGTCATCCCGAACTCCAACTTGAAATCGACCAAGGTAATTCCCAGATCCTCAAGATAGGAACAAAGAATCTCATTGATACGCAACGCATAATTGGTTATCAGCTGAACCTGATCGTCCATTGCCAGGGAGAGAGCCTTGATATGGTAGGAGTTCACCATGGGGTCATCAAGATCATCGCGCTTATAACAGAACTCCAGGACAGGAGTAGCAAGATGAACCCCCTCATCCAAGCCGAGACGAGCGGAGAGAGACCCAGCTGCAATATTTCGAACGATTACCTCCAGAGGTATAATCGTTACGGCCTTTACCAGGGTATCAGTATCGCTGAGTTGTTCGACAAAGTGAGTCGGGATGCCCTTCCCTTCCAATAGTTGCATCATATGATTGGTGACCTTGTTGTTGATCGCCCCTTTGCCTAGTATCGAGCCTCGCTTCTTCCCATTGAACGCCGTGGCATCATCCTTGTAGGAGACGATATACAAATCCTTGTCATCAGTCTTATACACCCGCTTCGCCTTTCCTTCATAGAGCATGGTTCGCTTTTGCATCTGTGTCCTCACTTGTAAATAAAAAAAAGCCTTACCGGCTAGGGGTAAAGCTCCTGTGGAAACCCTCATCAGCCTGGGCTACCTTTCGGGCCATCTCTCTTCTGTGCTCCTGTAAGCGAAAAGCAAGTGCCTCATCGCCAAGTGCCAAGATTTGGGCAGCAAGCAGTGCTGCATTTACCGCCCCATCTATTGCTACTGTTGCTACAGGATAGCCACTGGGCATTTGCACGGTGGAGAGCAGGGCATCCATTCCATCGAGCGAGGCTGAAAGGGGAATTCCTATGACGGGCAACAGGCTTCTACTAGCCAAGGCACCAGCAAGGTGAGCAGCTTTCCCTGCCGCTGCAATAAGTACGGCATACCCCTCTCCTTCTGCTTTCTCAGCAAACTGGATCGTAGCTTCACTGCTTCTGTGAGCTGAGAGAATATGTGCCTCGAAAGGAATATCCAGCTCTTGCAAGACCGTAAAGGCCCCTTCGACCAACGGTGCATCATGTTCGCTGCCAAGCAGCACAGCCACACGGTTTTTCTGGGTTATTTGCATAGGCGTACCATAGCGAAAATGTTGCTGTTATGCAATACCTATGCAACAAAATATATACAATATACTAACTCTGTCTTACTACTTAGGACATTAACTATTGATATCAGGAGACTTTCCCAATCTTTTGCAACAGTTTATGCAACAATACGACTGAATCCTCAATACAAAGGTCACAAGTTCGCAACACAATGCCAGTATCATCACCCCTGAGCTCACTACAGACAAGCGAGCCATTCTGGGCAAGGAATCCATCTACAATCTCTCCCGCATACTCATAGGAAATCTGCTTTGTTGTAGCTTCCACACTACCACCACTGGTAAGCAAACTGATGATCAAGACAGCTCCGCTGACCGCCCCACAGGTTGCCTTATGGCCTCCCATTCCCCCGCCAAAGGCTTCACTCATGACAAAAAGACTCTGTTCGTCCATACCTACGACATCAGCGAAGCTACAAGCGACCACTTGCGCGCAATTGTATCCCTTATCTCTGAAAGCGTAAGCCCGCTTTACATATTGAGAAGTAGTCATTGTTTCCATGGAGGTAATAGTAACGTCCTTCATTTCTATTTGCAAGAAGCTACAGCCATGTACCATAGATATGACAACCACATTCAGGGCACTGGGAATGATCAATTTTGCTATCATGAAACAACCAGGTACGTCGCACTAAGGAAGTCTTGCACTGTGGGCAGTATGTGTTTTGATCCATGAAGGAATTCCCTGGATAGACAAATGGAATCTGAGCATCTCGTGCTACTTTGACAGCTACTTCCAAGTAGTGTTCGCTGGTCTCTTGCCTCTTCTCCTTGTAATGGGGGAAATATCTACTCAGATGCCAAACCTGTACACCTAATGAATGGAGTTGCTTGCCAATGGATGCTATCATTTCGCTCGTGTGCACCCCTTCCATAACCATGGTGGTAATTTCCAAATGTGATTTACTTGGAGCAATTTTTTCAATTGCCTTCCACACCGGCTGATCGCTACCTCCACAGTAATCCCGGTAGAACACCTCATCCCCTTTGATGTCGATATTGAACGCATCAATGCATGGGATGATCTTACTCAATGCTTCCTCACTGAAGGTTCCGTTCGTTACCATGATGGTCTTAAGTCCTTCTTGTTTTGCAAGGGTTGCCACTTCTATCATAAAGTCCTGCCATACCAATGGCTCACTATAGGTGAAACTGATGGAGGGGCACCGGTTATCCCGAGCAAGCTGGACCACTTCCCTGGCTGTGAAATAGGTTCGCTGAGCCTTAGCCTCCCACTCTCTCTGGCTGATCGCATAGTTCTGGCAGAAACTGCAGGTCAGGTTGCATCCAAACATTGCAACCGAGAGTGTCTTGGTACCCGGCAGAAAGTGATACAGTGGTTTTTTCTCTACAGGGTCTACAGCGGTAGCTACCAACCCACCATAATTATGGGTGAAAAGGGTATCTCCGGAGCGTTCCCGCACCCCGCAGAAACCGACTTCTCCATCCTTCAGTCGGCAGTGACGATAACAATAATCACAAACAAGGTACTCCGTTCTACTCACGACGCATCCTCTTTGTACACTTTTGCTTGGAACACTTCAAAACGGCAGGCATGGTCAGTATAGGCATCGCTTTCAAGACCAGCCTTCTTGGAAAGCTGGCTGAGCATGGTTTCCAAGTCCCACCCTTGCTCGCTTGCCACCTGGGGGAGAAATACTGAGCGGTGGTACCCATGACTCAGGAGAACACCGTCAACCCCAAGCCTGATCTGCTTCCAATCATCGATGGATTGCATCTTGGAGAGCAGTGAGATTTCAAGCACCACCTCCTCCAATTCTTCTGCCCTAAGGGGACGAAACCGCGGGTCACTGAATGCAGACTCTCTCGCCAGTTTCGGCACCTCCTGCCAAAGAGCCCCCCTGCCCCATAGGTTGCCAATACAACCACGCAATGTCCCCCCTTTTGTGTGAATCGTGACAAAACACCCCAACTCATGGGAAAAAGGAGTATGATCCTCCTTCTTCAACCGATCATAAATCGGCGTTTCACTGTGGGTAAGGGTACTTGTTATCGCCTCCCTGGCAAGTGCCAAGAGGGTCTTCTGGTCAACACGGTTCATTTCCTACCTCCAAAGAATCGTTGAATAGGCGACAAAATTCGCTTCATTTGACGAAGACACATCAAGTGATGTGTAGTAATCGGCCACCCACCCTTTACAGAGAAAACGCTTTGCAAGAGATGAAACCAACAAGGCAGCTGCATACCCACAAACGGTTGAATGTTTTGCAGTACAAAAGGCAAGCGCTTCAGAAACCCTCCCCTCACTGAGCAGATGAGCCAAACTCAAGTCATCTTCCTTCACCTTACCCTCAGCCCTGCTCCCATAGGGTGTATACCCGAAGCGTGGCCCATAGTGGGTAAAGTCACTGCTCGCTATGATAGCAGTACTACCGGTTTCAAGATGTTCTTTTCCTAGCTCTTCTACCAACTGCCCGGCAAGCTGTTCAATTGCCTCTGCCTCAGTGAAATGAGAGATCATGGCAAGCGCTACTTTCACAGAGCTGTTCTGCGCTGCAATGAACGGGAGGACCATCTCCAAGGCATGCTCACTCTGTATGGCAGAGAACCAGCGTGGTTGGGCACTCCCCAGATTGAATGCCTCTACATCCCCGAGGGGGGTTCTGGATCCCGAAAGTGGTGCGCTGACGATGCTATTTGGGGGGAGTGTTGCATAATGACTGGGGCTGATTACCAAAATCCGCTCGATAGGTCCAAGACCGGCTGTGAAAAAGGGTGCTATGCCACTGCTGGAGTAGAACAACCCAGCGTGAGGGAGAACAGCAAACCTATAGGGTCCTCTCTGGTAGGTTTCCCGCCTCTTGCTCTCTTCTATCGACTCTGTTACCAGGAGTCGCAGCATTTCTGGATCCTTCGGATACCAGGAACCTGCATATTGGGCGTCTCTCATCATATTCATCATGGCACCTCATCTCTAATGATAGTCCACTGGACGAGAAATGCAAGGTTACTTCCTCCAGTAAAAGAGAAGTGGCAACGTACCCGGCCGCAGGGATGACCAAGTACGTTGCCGAACGTGGAGGTAAAAAGAAACTACGTACAATCCGTGACAGAAACAGAAGAGAGACATCGCCAATCCTTGGGGAATATTCTCGATTTCCCGAGTATGGCAATCTCTTCACTGAAAACAATAGCTTCACTACTCTTGCCGATCTGGAGAGAGAAGGCCCCACTTTCAAGGACTCTTCTCGCATCACTACCGATAAAGGAGAGCAGGTCTGCAGGCAAGGTAAAGGCAATACGTTTCTGCTCCCCAGGTTGCAAGGAAACACGGCAGAAGGCTTTCAACTCTTTTACAGGGCGCACGATTGAGGCAACCTTATCCTGCAGATAGACCTGCACGACTTCATCACCCTTACTTGCCCCATCGTTACGTACCGTCAATGAGAAGTGGAACTCCTCATCACCCTGGATCATAGGATTTTCCACCTGGAAATCATCCCAACTGAAGGTAGTATAGCTGAGCCCATGACCAAAGGGATACAAAGCCCCAAACTGTGGCTGGACCTTCAATCCACCTGCCTTCTTGAAGTGGTTGTATGCATAGGGCATCGAACCGGCACACTTAGGGAAGGAGAGTGTCGTTTTCCCTCCAGGATTGTTCAAACCAACCAAAGTACGTGCGATTGCTTCGCCTCCTCCTTCACCGGGAAGCCAAGCTGCAAGAATGGCACTGGCCTGATTCACTGCAGGGTGTATGGTGTACGGTCTTCCGCTCACCAGAACAACCACCACTGGTTTTCCCGTTGCCAAGACAGCTTCAAGGAGTTGTTCTTGTACCCCAGGTAGTTTCAAACTATCAGCATCAGAGCCCTCCCCGACCGTTCCTTGGCGGAACAGGCCGGCAATATCACCAACAACCATAACCGTTACATCCGAAGAGGAGGCAGCGGCAACCGCTTTCTCAATCCCCTGGGTGTCTTGGCTAAGCTCGTGGGCATCCTTTCCATCCTCGGGTACGTCCCCAGGGAAAAAAATGGCTTTCTCCACCTTGCTTTCATAGAGCATACATCCCGGCTCAAACGTCAATGGAATATCTCCCAGAGCCTCAGAAAGAGCGCTGCGAATGGTCCTTGCCTGTGGGGGGACTGTCTCTTCTGGCCCATGGGAACCCTGGAGATGAATCGGCGTGGAGTAACCACCGAACATTGCATAGGGATGATCTGCAAGCGGGCCGATCAAGGCAACCGAGCTGGCTTGCTTCAAAGGAAGCGTCCCATCGTTCTTGAGCAGAACTAGAGACTTCTCTGCTACCTCTACCGCGAGTGCATGGCTCTTTTCTGTACCCAGTTCGATTGCCTCTTCCCTGATGTACGGATGCTCGAATACCCCTTGGTTGAACTTCTCCTCCAATACCCGAAGCACGGCATCATCAAGCGCTTCATTGGTGATCAGTCCACGATACAACGCCTCGATCAACCCTTCCCTGAATACTGTGTATCCAGGTAGTTCAATATCCATTCCGGCATTGAAGGCCAAAGCGGCGGCTTCAGCCATATCACTTGCAACACGATGGTCGTGCAAGAGCTGGACGACTGCCTCATAATCTGCGACGACCAAACCATCGAAACCCCATCTTTGCTTGAGCAAGTCAGTCACCAAGGAACGATTGCTGGTACAAGGTACGCCATCAATATCATGATAGGCCGGCATCACTGAGCCGGGCTGTGCATGACGGACGACCATCTCAAAGGGAAGCGCAAAGGTATTTTGCAGTTCTGTGGGACCGATATGAACGGGAGCGTGGTTTCTCCCGCCTTCACTGGCAGAGTGTCCCACAAAGTGCTTTAGTGTAGCGAGAGGACTTCGTCTCTCACCTTGCAGGCCCTGTACGTATGAGATACCCATGACTCCGCACAGGTAGGGATCCTCCCCGTAGGTCTCCTCCAGACGCCCCCAACGGGCATCTCGAGCGACATCCAGGACAGGAGCGAGACCCTGATGTATCCCAAGACTTCTCAGTTCATCCCCGATTGCTTTTCCCACACTACTTACCAATGAGGGTTCCCAGGTGCTGCCATAGTTCAAGGCAGAAGGAAAAATAGTAGCTCCCTTTACCATGGCACCGGTCAAGCATTCCTCATGCAGGAGAGCAGGAATTCCCAAACGGGTTTCCTTGATGAGATACTGCTGCAGCTCGTTGATTGCCTTGGCTTGCTGCACTGGATCGTTTGCCATCGTGCCGTAAGGACGGGTGAGTTGACCAATGCCTTTCCCCAGGACTTCTTCCTTGACATCTTCACTACGCATTTCAGCCTGCCCATACTCACGTACGTGCAATGATCCATCTATTCCTATTTCAAGCCATGCAGAAACCAGCTGGGAGACTTTTTCTTCGATACTCATCTTCCTGAGCAGTTCCAAGGCACGTTCCTTATTCTTCTGCATAGTGTCATCAACTCCTTATTTCAGTATCCAAATATCACAAGACCAACTACTCTTTCAGTGCTCCAAGCGCGACTCCAGCAATAATGTGCTTAGAGAGCGCGAAGTAGACAATGAACAGGGGCAGCACGGTCATGGACAACCCGAGGTATACCGCGCCGTACTCTGTCTTGTAGATATCACCCCTGAGTAAGCTGACCATGATAGGCATGGTGTACTTTTTGCCATCGGTAAGCAGAATCAAGGGTTCAAACAAACGGTTCCAGTGAAACACAAAGGTAAAGATTGCCTGTGTGGCCATAGCCGGCTTCATGATGGGAATGATGATTCTATTGAAGGTATTGAACTCCCTCGAACCATCAATTCTTGCTGAGTCAACTATATCCAATGAGAGCGAGGCCATCAGGTATTGCCTCATGAAGAACACCATGGCAGGGGTTGCCGTGGCTGGAATGATTAACGGCCAGAGGCTGTTGGTCCATCCGATGCTATACATGAACTGATAAAATCCAATGCCACTGACCTGGGTCGGAATCATCATAACAGCCATGATAAAGGTAAAGAATGGCTGACGTAGCTTCCAGCTGTAGGCTACCAAGGCATAGGCAGTAAGTGATGAGAAATACACAGCAGCAAGGGTTGCCCCCGTACTGATGAGCATGGAGTTTATAAAGCCCACAATTGGATCAAACGTCTTGCCTTGGAGAATCTGCCAGTTACTCATCAAGAACTTGGAAGGAATCAGTCCAATGGAACTCTGCTGTATCTCGAAGGTACTACGCGTTGCGTTCATGAACATGACCCAAAAAGGAAAAATACTCAGAACTGCCAAGAATATACAAACAATATAAATTCCTGTCTTTTTCAGGTTGGTTGTTGCTCTCATTCCTCTCATCGTACTGCCCCCATCCTCTTTTCTTCCTTCAGCCTGTTCTTCTCAAATTTCTTGAGCTTGAGCTCAGCCCTATCACGCATGGAGTAGAACATGATTCCTGAAAGAACCAGAATAATGATGAAGACTATCATGCTTGCAGCTGATGCACGGTTGTACAGATAGCTTCCCGCGAAGGCTTGGTTGTAGATGAAAACACTTGAGGTAAGTGTTGCATTGTCCGGGCCTCCCCAGAGGAATAGCCGCGGAATATCGAACATCTGGATACCACCGATGAGACCGGTTACCAGAACATACAGCAGGATTGTTTTCAGTCTGGGCAAGGTTATCTTGAAGAAAATCTGAGTGGGTGTTGCCCCATCCACCTCAGCAGCCTCGAACAGTGTCGGGTTGATGCCCAACACACCAGCAATCAGGATGATCATGGAGTGGCCATACCACATCCAGAACTGGATGAAGGATACAACACCACGGGCGGTTCCACTCTGCAAGTGGAAGTTTGATGGTGCGTCCAGAATGCCTAGTTTCATGAGTAAATCATTGACAGGCCCCTTGGGATACCCGGTAAGAGAATTGAACAGGATTGCAATGGTAGCAGCAGTAATGATATTCGGCATATAAATCAATACCTTGAACACTCCCTGTGCCTTCACCTTCAACCGTCTATTGGTAAACCATGCGGTCAACAATAAAGCCAAGAGAACTTGGGGAATGAAGTTGAAAATCCAAATAATAAAGGTTGTTTTCAGTGACCCTATAAAGGTCCTATTGTTCAGGATGCTTATGTAGTTCTGGAATGGTTCTTCCAAGAACTTGAAGGTAGTACGACCTAGTCCCCTGAGGTCTGTAAAACCAATGATGATTGTGTAGATTGTCGGATATAAGTTAAAGATAAGAAAAACAAGCACGAAAGGAATGGAAAATAGATATCCGTACTTTGCATAGCTGATGTTGTTTTTACGCATAAGCAAGTCCTCCAGAAAATTTCACCGTGCATCGACCGATATCTTCCCTGCGATGCTAGAAGCAAAACAAGCCAGGTGCAGGGGTTACCCACACCTGGCAGTCAATGATCCATTAGTCAACGTCAATTGCGAGGTTATCAGCAACCTGTTGTTTGAAGTCTGCGATTGCCTGGCTGCGGCTCTTGTTGCCGTAGCTGTATTCGCGGACCTGATCACGCCAGTACATGTTGATGGTCTCATCATACTGGGTCTTGTTCTTACCGGTAGCAAACTTGCCAGCGGGAACGAATACGTCAAACATATCCTGTCCACCGAGGAAGTCCAGAGTTCCGTCACTCTTGCTCATGACAGTACCGGAAGCAACGGTATCCTTGGTTCCACCAGGACCATAGAGTGTACCGTTGGCCCAGTAGTACTGCAGACCGGTGTTGGAACTGTCGAGGGTAATCCACTCGATGACTTCACCAACAGCTTCTTTGACAGGACTCTTGTCGTTTGCGAGTACCCAGGTACCACCCCAGAAGAAGCCAACAGGAGGTTCACAAACCGCCCAGTCACCATAGGTGCCTTCACCAGGTGCCGAACCACCGCTGTTACCAGCCATGACGTAGTTGATCAACCAAGCTGGGCCAAAGAAACCGAAAATCTGCTTGTCGCCGGCATCTTTCATGTCTGCAAACCATGCATCAGTCCAGTCACGGGTATCATTGTGGTAGTCCTCGTCAATCAGCATCTTTGCAACATCAAGGAACGCCTCACGTTCGGGATCAATGTAGAGCTTGTCGTCTACAATCCAGCCCTTCTCGCTGCTACCTTCGATGGCATGCCAGATGTCTCCATCACCACTGATGATTCCGTAGCCTTTCTTCTTCAGGTCTTCAGCAGCCTTGAAGAACTTGTCCCAACCGGGACCGACTTTTGAAGTAATTACTGCAGGATCGTCAGTTCCCCAAACATCCTTTGCAATTGAGCGGCGGTAGATGAATGCACCACCGGTTGCCTGATAGCCAAGTCCTACTAGTTCACCATTAGGATTAGTACCGATGTCAACGGTGTACTGGGCAATATCAGCTTCCTTGAGCTTGGCGTTTACATCAATTCCCAGATCCTTGTAGGGAGCTGCAAAGTGAGATGCGTCGCCCTGGGTGTACTTGAGCACAAATGCAGACTCAGCACAGTAGAGGTCGGGAGCATTCTCACCACTACTTGCCAATGCCTGGTCAAGTGCTGGTTGATACGCACCATCGGTGGTAGCGATAATGGTGGTGTTGATCTCATAATCGAAATCAGGATTCAGCTCTTTGTACTTCTCCATCATTTTAGGGACTTCATCAGTGAAACTCCAAAGGTTGATCACCTTACGAGCAGGTTTAGCTGCCTCTGCCTGGCCGGCTGCGAACAATGAGAGACTCATGCAACAAATCAGTAACAGACTGACTACAATACGCATGTTCCGTTTCATACAGATTCCTCCTTACTTAACTCTATGCCAAACTGACATATATATGAGACTTGCATAGATATCCCTGAGCTTTCGTACAACGCCTGTACTGAATAGGGACCCCTACAATCATCATGCTATGTGAACACGATATGGAGCGCCACTGGGCTTTTGCCTTGAAAATGGGTAGGACAAATGTCCTATGATACTTACATCTCGTTGCTTTTCACCCATTTAATGGCAAACTTGCGCAGTGTTCCTGCGTCACTGATGGAGAGCTTATGGCGGATATTGTCCCTGTAGACGTTTATCGTCTTCACTGAAAGATTGAGGGTCTTTCCTATCTCAGAGACACCACACCCCTGCCCGAGCAATCGAAGCACTTCCATCTCCCGAAGACTGAGCAACTCCACAGGGTCACTCTCCTGTGTGGACTCCTGCAGAAGCATGGTGTCCAACATACGCTCACGCATATCATCTGAGAGATACACTTTGCCTTTAAGGACTGTATCGATGGCTTTCAGAAGTGAGGAGGCTGCTTCTTGCTTCATGACATAGCCTCGCGCACCTGCCTTGAGCGCACTGGAAGCATAAATAAGCTCATCATACATGGAGACAACAATGGAAAGCACCTCTGGCTTACTTGCCTTAAGGGTTTTCACCAACTCCAATCCGTTCTCTTGTTGCAGTGAGATATCGACAAGGGCAACATCCACCTCCGTCTCATCCAACAGGGTGAGTGCTTCGGTAATGGTGGTTGCCTGTGCTTGTACTTGAAAGGTTCTCACATTCTCTATGACACTCACCAAACCTTGGCGGAAAAGCGGGTGGTCATCTACAATAAGAAATCGGACAATATTGGGCATTCCCTACTCCTTGAACTCAATCTGTACCGTGGTCCCCTCGTCATCACTTTCGAGGGCAAGCTTGGCATCAGCCATGGCAGCACGGTTCTGCATGATCCTCAGGCCTAGTCCTTCTCCTTGTATCTGATCGGGGAGTCCGGTTCCATCATCGCGAACCTCCAAGGAGAGGATGCTGAAACCCTCACTATCAATCTTTCTTGCCGAGGATATTTCAATATGCTTAGCCTTTGAGTGCTTGATGGCATTGGTCAGTGCTTCTTGGACAATCCTGAAGATATTCAATTCCCGCGTCCTGTCCTGTATGGAGAATCCCGGATCCACATTTACATCAATGTCGATTGCCACCAAGCGAAGATTATCTCCTACCAAGGCCTCAAGACGCTCCAAGAAACTGTGTGGTTCCAGCTCCATCGGCATCAGCCCACGGCTGATGGTCTTGATCTTTCCTATTGCCTCACTGAGGTGCTCGCTGATTTTCCCGAGGCTTTCCTTCTGTGGTTCCTGGTTGTTTCCAAGTTGTTGTTTTGCCGATGAGGCAAGCAGAGAGATGCCAAGGAGGTATTGACACAGGTCATCGTGCAACTCCTGCCCGATACGTTCCATCGTCCTGGTGGAAATCTCCATAACCTCCTGCTCCAGTTCGGTCCTCCGTTTGATCTCCTGGGAAAGGTCCCGTGTACGCAAGGCAACCTGCTCCTCTAGGTTTTTTTCATGTTCCCTAATCTGCTGGAGAAGCAGGGAGCCCTTCAAGTTACTGGAGATCTGCTCCTGCAATACATCATAGAGGGCAGGACGAACAGTGCCAAAGGGAACCAGAAAATACCCAAGTGGTTCATCAAGATATACCAAGGGCAGCAGGACCCAACGCTGGGACCTCCAATCAGGGTTTATGCTGGGAGGAAGAATCTGCTGGGCAGGAAAGTCCTTTGAGAAGGCTGAAAGGGGAAGCACTTCCTGCTGGACGGTCATCATAAGACGGGCTTTCCGGCTGTGGTTCAGGAATCTCACCAGATAGCCTCGTTCAATCCCGAAAAGTTGCAACCCATGTTTCAGGTTGGAGATCAACTCCCCCATCTCAAAGGTACCACTGAGCATGGCACTCACCTTTCGGAGGGTTTCGAACGAGTTTTCTGCTGCCACCCGTCTTGCTGCCTGAAATCGTCCAATCTTATCACCTGTCAATGCACGAGCCGCCCCCATGAGCATTGCAAGGGTCTTAACACTGAGCGTACTTTGGTTGCGTGATTTATACTCCACCACCGAGAGATACTCATTCCACCTATGGGGAGAACCACTCTCTGATGCTGTATCATCCAGCGCACGGTTGAGGCGGGCAATCATCTGGTGATAGTCACCACGCTGAACAAGGAGGACCAAGTCTTTCACTGCCAAACGTTCAGCCGGTGTTGCATAGCTCGGCATCTCATGAAGCCCAGGAGTGAAGTGCACGTGCGGATTGCAACCGCAGGACTCCCTAATGACCGGTGAACATGGCAGAGAGATATGTTCTTCCTCACCCCCTGCCATGATCCTATCAAGAATATCGATCGCAATGACGCCCATCTCATGCAACGGCTGTACTACAGTCGTCAGTGGGGGGATGCTGTAACGAGAATGATCAATTCCGTCAAACCCAATAAGGGAAACATCATCAGGTACACGGATATTCCATTTCGAGAGTTCTTGCATGGCACCAAAAGCCATTTGGTCATTGAGGCAGATCAAGGCATCAAAAGAACATGCTGATTCCATAAAGTAGCGTACTACTTCGCTCCCTGATTCATTGGTAAAGGTTCCTGATCTGACCAGTTTCTCATCAATAGTGATGGCATTATCTGCAAGTGCCTGTCTACAAGCCTGAAGTCTCTTGACTGATTCCTCGTGGGTTTTCGGCCCTGTGACAATAGCGAACCGACGTCTGTGATGGACCGTCACCAAGTGTTCCACCAGAGCACGCATACTCTCTTCCCCTTCTGCAGTAATGTCACTCATACCCTGCATGTGCATACCAATCGATACCCTGGGGAGCGAGGACCATGGAGCAAAAAACTTATTAAGGTCCATGGTGGTAAAATACGATGCGAGTGAAGAGGCAACAATAATCAGGCCATCAATGGTCTGCTCGGAGGCAAGGTGATAAGCGAGGTTGGAGGAAGCTTCGCTGGCAATGGGCGAACCAAGGCGGGAACCGATGAAGGAGATGGTACCCATCTTCCGTTTTGCTGCTTCTCTCTCGATGGCATGCCAGATGGCAGACTGATATTCATCGTCCAAGCCTGCGGTGAATATTCCGATGCAACGCTTTGAATCCTGCATGAAAGGTGATTCCTCCTCACTGGTGTACCTTTCCTATGATAGACCATACAAAGGAGTTTGCAAGGATAGGGTTGAAAATATAACAAAGAGAATTTCTCTCTGTTGGTTGGATTGTATCATGGACCTCTTCATGGGCCTCTTCATGGGCCTCTTCATGGACCTCTTCATGGACCTCTTCATGGACCTCTTCATGGGCCTCGTCATGGGCCTCTTCATGGGCCTCGTCATGGGCCTCTTCATGGACCTCTTCATGGGCCTCGTCATGGGCCTCTTCATGG
>JAGYOG010000031.1 GCA_018399495.1 Sphaerochaeta sp. | reverse complement strand
CAGCATGAGCAGAATAAGAATGGTTCTGCGGCTAGAAATACAGGGTTCAGAGCATCCCATGGGATTTTTATCATGTTTCTTGATGATGACGATGAGTTCCTGCCCGAGAAGGTTGCGCAGCAATTGGAGCGTTTGCAATCTCTTGATACATCATGGGCTGCCTGTTATTCCGCATTCATTCGAAAGCGAAATAATGAGATTGTAATTCGTTCTGCTGAGACAAGAGAAGGCCAGTTGCTTGTGGATGAGCTGATGCGGAATTTATTTGTTCATGCTGGGTCCAATCTCATGGTAAGACGATCAGTCGTTGAGGAGATGAATGGATTTGATGAATCATTTGAACGTAATCAAGATGTCGAATTTCTTGTCCGAATATTAAAAAAGTATAAACTTGCTTATGTTGATTATGTAGGGTTGGTTGTTCATATGCATACGAATAAAGTTGCGAAGAAAAACTTCCACGAAATAACCAATGATTTCATCAAAAAATTTGCAAATACGATTGAACAGTTGCCAGAACAGGATGTTATTCGAATATATCGTATGTTATATCTGCAAGTGATTAAATATTATGCTTCCAAAGGAAAAATTGGAGAGGTTTTGAAGGTAATGAAGGACCAACGCATTCCTCTCACAAGTGTCATCTCTTTTTTCTTGTATTTAGTTCGGCGCATTGTGACAAAGAAAGCATATGGCTTCATGCTGAAGGTGTAGAAGTGTGAAAAATATTTGTTTCATTGTTCCTGGTTATCCGACAAAGCAAGAACCAATTTTCTCATTTATTGGGGAGACAGTAAGAGCTTTTGCTGATCAAGGATTCCACTGTACGGTAATAGCAGAGCAGAGCCTGATGAGAGCTTTTATCGGAAAAACTCGATTGAGACCATTCCACTGGGTTGATACATCAAGTAAGAATCAAACCATAGATATTTACCAGTCTCGCACTCTCACTTTTTCGTTTTTGAAGATACGAGGAAGAAGGGTTTCTGAGTATTGGAAAAAACGAGCTGTAGTCCATACATATCAGAAAGTTCGTCCAGCTACTGATTTGTTATATGCTCATTTTTGGAGTAGTGCTGTTGTAGGTGGGGAGATTGCGAATAAAGAAGATATTCCCTTGGTAGTTGTGACAGGAGAAAGTAGAATATCTGTTCAGGAGATGTATCCAAAATCCTATATTACTGAGAGATTGCGGCACCTCGCAGGTATCATCAGTGTTTCCTCAAAAAATGTAGAGGAGTCGAAGAACTTAGGACTTGGAATTGGAAAACCCTTTAAGATTATTCCCAATGCAATTGATGAGACAAAATTTAATAAACACGATAGAACTGCATTGAGAAATACGTATGGATTTTCTCAAGATGACTTTATTATTTCCTTTGTTGGTGCATTTAAAGAAAGAAAGGGGCCTCTTAGGGTTCTTGCAGCAATACAGCAACTACAGGATCCAACGATAAAGGCTATCTTTCTTGGAGGAGGACCTCAAGTGCCAGAGGGAGAGGAAGTTCTGTTTGCAGGGACTGTTCCCCATGCACATATAAGTGACTATCTGAACTGTTCCGATGTGTTTTTACTTCCAACACAGGCGGAGGGATGTTGTAATGCCATCATTGAAGCAATGGCATGCGGACTTCCGATAATTTCTTCAGATCTACCTTTTAATTATGATGTATTGGATACGGAAAATGCTATTCTAGTCGACCCTAACGATGTTCATGCAATAGCAACTGCAATTCATACTCTTAAAAACAACTCAGAACGACGAGATACAATGGGATTGTCGTCTCTGCAGAAGAGTAAAGCATTAACATTGGATAACCGTATTCAGAATATGATTGAATTTATCAATGAGATTCTCGAATGATTCTTCATCTTCACCCCCTGCTACTCTGCCTCGGAATCAACTTTGACTGTAACACATGCTTGGTCTTTGCATAGGAACCTGTGCTGATAACCTGCTTGAGAATACTTACCCCAAGGATGCCCATCTCTTGTAAAGGAAGCTCAAAGGTGGTAATGGGGACATTCCAGAAGGAAGAGAAATCCCTGTTGTCAAACCCTACCACCCGTACCTGGGAGGGGACTTCATACCCCATTTTCTGCAGGCCAGCAATACATCCAGCAGCAATATAGTCATTGGCACAGAAAATACCATCAGTCTCAGGATAGTCTCTCATGAGTTCATTCGCTGCCTCAAACCCATGGTCATAGTCATAACCCCCATAGTAGCGTAGGGTAGGCATCTGCATATGGAGCTCTGTAACCCGGCTGGAGAATCCCTGTAAGCGGTCTTGTACGGAGAGTCGGTCTTCTGGGCCACAAATCATAGCAGGGTAGCGCATCCCACAGCCATAGAGATGTTCTGCCGCTTGATAACCCCCGGTTGTATTATCCGGGATGACACTGATCATCCCCGGGGTATCCATATTTACCGAGACAATGGGAATGTCAGAGTTCTGGGTATCCAAGTTGAACTCCTTCCAGATCGGAAGATGGTGACAGAACAATATTCCTTCCACCTTATGACTCTTCAAAAAGTGATACGCCTTCTTCAAGTCATTTCCGAACTCAATACCAGAGACAAAAAAGAGAGAGTGTTGTCCCCCAGAGAGCCCCTGCTCGATTCCTCTCACTATTTGATTCACGAACGTCTCAGTAATATCGGCTGCGAGGCACCCGATAATACCGGATGAACGACTCTTCATACGGGATGCATTCCAAGAAGGAACATAGCCCAGTGACTCAACCGCAGCAAGCACTCGCTTTCGTGTCATTTCGCTTACAGGACGCTTCCCATTTAGGGCGTGCGTAACCGTAGCAGGCGAAACGCCAGCAGCTTTTGCTACATCCATGATTGTCACAGGATCTCCCATGCCACCTCTCCTAGAATGCCAGTGTAAAGCCTCACGATTGGTTTGTCACCCTTCAATTGCATAACTGCGAGATACTCCCTCTTCAAATGTATCCGGATCAAAGGAGAACGTTTTTCCTCTCGCGATACGAACCGTAAAGATCCGGTTCTTCTTAACAGGAGCTCCACCCTTGGTCTTGGTAATCGTCATCTCGTTCCCAGAGACCTTGAATTTCCAAAGATTGTACCTGTTTGTGCTGAGTTCACTTACCCCGTCATCCTCAAAATAGGTGGAGGTGACCTGCTTATCAGCAGTCTTGATTGGGAAAACTAGCAGCTCCACATGCTCAAACAGTGCATCCTGGAGGTGGGTACATCCCTCAGCAGTTGGAATGACTGCTCCTTCCTTCGCAAACCAGCGAATCTCTCCTCCAGCGGGGTAGCTGAGGAGAACCTCTGTTCCTCCTTCCCATGCATTTTCATCTTGGTCATACCACCACAGATTTTTGGGGAGGTACACCGTGGTACTCTGTTTGCCCTTTTCCGTAATGAGCACTTTCAACAAGGAAGGCCCGAACAGAGCGTGCACACAGTTTGGAGAGAGGGAGTCATCCTCAGGAAATTCCAGATGGAGTGAACGCTCCAAGGGAAGTCCTTTTACAGCAGCCTCATATGCACAAGTATAAATATAGGGCATGAAGCGGTAGTGTTCGAGAATAAGGCTCCGTATCGATTTCAAAGCTGTAGGATACGACCAAGGTTCAGTAGGATTGCCATCTTCCCTCCAGGAGTGAATAACAAATCTCCCTTGGAATACTGCAGACTGGCATGAACGGACCAACAGCTCTTCCTCCGGGAATGCCCCGAAGAATCCCCCAAGGTCATGCCCGAAGTAGGGCAATCCAGAAAGCCCAAAACCGATACCCATCAGTTGGTTGTAATGAAGGGATTTCCAGTCACTTACATTATCGCCTGACCAAGTCCTTGCAAACCGCTGTAGGCCTGAGTAGCCACTGCGGGAGTAGATCCACGGACGGCGGTCAGGGTGCGCTTCCTTGAATACCTCATAGGAAGCCTCAGCCATCTTGATGGGATACAAGCTCTTGGTCTTATATGCCTCGAGTGCGAAATCTTCAAGCTCCAACTCATTGTTGTCATTCCAGATGCCCGTGCATCCATGGTTCAGGTATTGTTCCTTGAGTTGGTGCTTCCACCACTGTTTTGCCTCACTGTTGTTGAAGTCAATGAATGAGGCCTCTCCTCCCCAGAAGAATTCTTCATAGGGTTTCCCATCTTGGTCCTTGATCAAATAACCCTTTTCCTTCAGTTCCCCATACCAAGGGTGGCTGGTCAGGATACCGGGCTTGATGTTCATGCAGAGATTGTAGCCTCTCTGGCTAAGGGAAGTCAGAAATGCTTTATAGTCAGGGAACTTCTCCTTGTTCCAGAGGAATGTATATCGTTTTCCGTCAGGACTCTTCAGGTATCCTGAGGAAACATACATACCCTCACAGGGAATCAGGTGCTTTTCTATGGTGGAGAAGTACGCAAGTATGCGCTTCTCAGCATCATCACTCTCTACATAGTTCATAGAGGAGCCAAAGAACCCAAAACTGAACAGAGGGGGGAGGGCCGGAAAACCGGTAACGCTATAGTAGTTCTTCAAAACTTCATGGTAGTTCTCCCCAAGCATGGCAATATACCCATACGGCCCGCCCTCTACCTCTACAGAGAAGAAGTAGGGGCTCTCCCTGCCAAGGTCAAACAAGCGGATCTGGCTCTGGTTGAATAAAAGACCACAGGTAACACGGTCTTCCTTGTTGATTCTCAACAAGAAGGGAACGGACTTGTACAGGGGGTCGGAGTTTGCAGCATCATATCCTAATGAGTCTCGGTTAAACATGGAGAACCGTCGACCTCTTCTGTTCGGGCTCCCGCTTTTGTCTCCTAGGCCGTAGAACTCATCGGCAGAGAAGAGCGGAAAGTTGAACCGGCCAAAAGAATCAGGAGAACCAGATTTGGTGAAACAACGGACTTGGTAGTCCGGCAGTACCGTGTCAGCAGTCCCTACACGCCCTCCATGCTGGAGAATTCCCCCGTACCAGAGACTAACCGATGCATACCGTTTTTCGAGCACGACACGGCTCTGCCCACAAGTCAGGACAAATGCATGATTTTCTTCTGTGATTACAATCGGCTGGTCCAGAGAGAGGGAAGAGGCTGGTTGTGTAATATACTTACTTGCCTCCCTGAGTGTTTCATCAACAGGAACCGAGTCAAAGTGGTAGGAAACCTCGATTATCTCCTGGGAGTGGAACCTGAGATGGAGCTGGCCTCCCACTCCTGTAGCTACTACTGTTTTTGTGTCCTGAAGCGTGCAGGAATGGAGTGTGTGAATTATATGTTTCATGAGTTACCCTTTAACCGATCCAGCGGCAATACCACTGAAGAAGAATCGTTGGAATGCGAGAAAAACGATGATGACTGGAATGATGGCGATGGTTGTCATCGCAAGAAGATCAGACCAGTTGATCTGCAACTGCCCGACAAAGTTTGCCAGCGCTTGCTGCACTGTCTGTTTCTTGTTGTCAGTGATGACGATTAAGGGCCAGAGATAATCGTTCCATCTCCACATGAAGCTGAAGATAGCGATGGTCGCTACAATGGGTTTGCTCATCGGAAGGATGAGACGGAAGAAGATTGAATACTCCTTTGCCCCATCAATACGTGCAGCCTCGATGAGGGAGTCAGGAAGGTTCACCAGATACTGACGTGCAAGAAATACCCCAGTCGGCGTTGCCGCGGGGGGAATGATTATCCCCCACAGCGAATTGAGCATCCCGAGGTTCTTCAACTGGAGAAAAATGGGAATCATGATGACCTGTAAGGGGATCATGAGCGTGGCGATCATGATGGTAAAGATCAGGTTTCTTCCCTTGAAGATGTACTTCGCAAGTGCGTAGCCTGCCATAAGGTTTACCATCACTGTAATGAAGGTGGAAACCACCGCTACGAATACTGTATTGGAGAAATACACTGGGAAATTCCCAGCCTGGAGGCTGCTGACATAGTTCTGTACTGTCCACTTCTGGGGGAGAAAGGTCAGAGGGACACGGAACAATTCACTCTGTGGTTTGAAGGATGAGAGTATAACCCAAAGCACGGGGAGCAAGGTCCCGAGTGCCAGGACGATCAGGAGCACATAATGGATGCTGTTGTACACTTTCTGCTTATTCATAACCCTGCTCCCTTCCACTGAACTTGAACTGTACCAAGGTAAAGATGCTGATAATCAACATCAGGACAATGGACATGGCACTTGCGTAACCCATCCGATCCTCGAGGAATGCTACTTGATAGACTTGTTGGACTATCAGCTTGGTGGCATATCCAGGTCCTCCCTTTGTCATGACGGAGATCAACTCATATGCCTTGAAGGATGCAATGGTGGAGAGTACCATAACCACGAGAAGGGTGCTCCTGAGCAAGGGAATTGTAATTGCCGTGAAGGTCTTTGTTCTGGATGCACCATCGATGGTTGCAGCCTCATAAAGCTCTATGGGGATTGCCTGCAATCCGGCAATGAGGATAACCATGTAGTATCCCGCCTGGGCCCAGATGCTGACGCCTATGATGGAAATCATGGCAAGGTTGCTGTCTGTAAGCCAAGGAATCCCTGAGCCACCGAATCGACGAAGCAGGTAGTTGATGATCCCCATCTCATCACCCAGGATGAATCGCCAGGCAATACCGACAGTGATCATGCTGAGCAGGGAAGGGATATAGAAGAGAGAGCGAAATATCTTCTCTCCCTTGATGGTGTTTTTATAGAGCAGCAAGGCCAGGGCCAAAGCATAGACCATGATCAAGCTGACAGTGAAAAGCGAATACACGATGGTATTGCTGAATGTTTTCCAGAATACAGCGTCTTGGGCGAGTTCAACGAAGTTTGCAAAACCGATGAACCTGGGGGTAGTGAATACACCCCATTCGGTGAGGGACATCCTCAGCCCCTGGATGGCAGGGACAATGATGAATAGGCCGAATATGAGTATGTTGGGAAGCAGGAATAGCAGTGGTGCTGCTGTCTGATGGAAGTTTCCCTTGGTATGTCGTTTCATATGGTTGTGGTAGACAGGTTGTCTGTCGGTAGAAACAATCGTGCTCCCCCTCATCTGAGGAGGAGCCGATATCCAGAATTCAGTTTACTTGAAGTAGGTTGCGCCCTTTTTGTCTACGTTGGCAACAGCCTCTTCGGCGGTGATGTTACCCAGCAGTACTTCTACGATCTGCTCACGAATGTAGGTGGTAACCTTGCTCAGGTTGGTGTTTTTCCATTCGTTTGCAGTAAAGGCCGGGGTGACCTTCAGCTCTTCAAGGAAGACCTCAAAGTCATTACTGTTCGAAGGATAGGAAACCTGTGCATCAACGCGGGAAGGGATATTGAAGGTATCACGGCTGTACATCTCGTTGTGAGTCTTGTCAGCGAATGCCTCCATCAGCTTGAATGCCTCTTCCTGGTTCTTGCTTCCCTTGAAGGAAGCGATAAACTTACCACCAGGAACAGAAGAGTTGATCTCAGCCTTGGGCATTCTAACAGCCTTCCACTCGAAGTCTGCTACGTTCTTGTTATAGGTGTTGATGTTCCAGCTTCCACCAATGTGGCCTGCTACCAGACCTGCCTGGAAGAGCTCAGCCGGGTTCTCGGAACCGAGCCATACACTCTTGGGAACCAAACCTGCATCATGCACATGCTTGAACCACTTGATAGCAGCAATGGTGCCAGGATTGTCAAATTCGATGTTTGACTGATCTTCGTTCAAGAAGTGTCCACCGAACTGATACATGAGAGTAGAGAAGCGGTGAGGAGTGAAGTCGACCGACAAGCCATACTTCATCTCTGGGTTGGCTGCAACAACTTTCTTAACAACCGATTCCCATTCGCTCCAGGTCCAATCCTTGCTCACTTCATCAACATCGATACCAGCCTTGTCATAGGCAGTCTTGTTGATGAGCATTCCATTGGCGGTTGCTTCAGTGGGGTAGGCAATGAACTCACCCTTGGGGTTGGAAGCAAAAGCGACCATGGAGGGAAGGAACTGTGCCTTCACTGCCTCAATGTCTGCTACATGGTTGTCGATTGGCTCCAAGCTATCCACAACAACGCTGAGGGTGTTAGTGGTGATACGGGCGACATCAGGGGGATTTCCTCCGCTGATCATCAACTTCAGTTTCTGGTCGAACTCGTTGTATGCAACAATCTGCATGTCAAGTTTTACATGCGGATTTGCCTGCAAGTAGTCATCGATGGTGTTGAGGAACACCTCATCCTCATTGGCATCGTTGAACCAGAGTACCGAGAGTGTAACATCCTTTCCAGTTTCTTCTTTGGTTCCTGCTGCAAACACTGTTGTGCTGACTAGGACCAAGATCAAGAGAATTCCCAAAATCTTTTTCATTCTTTCCTCCTTATAAGGCTTGAAAACAGAATTATGCAAATTTACGCAAAACGTTTTTACTCCTTTACTATAAACCCCATAACTTTCACCTGTCAAGGAAACTTTTTTGCGGTGGAAGGAAATGGAAACATGAGAAGGAGGGCCCTGTAGGCCCTCCCCATACTCCAGTATCCTTCTTTTCTTGTCAGATCAATTCCAGCACAGCATCGAACTCCCCGTCAAGCGGGTAGATGGGCCTGGAGAGCTCCCTGTAGGGCAGGCGGGTGAAGAGCTCGTCGGTGCTGCCGGTGGTGAGTGCCATCATCGACCGCTTTGCAATCGAGCGTATTTCCGGTTCCAGGTAGCCCAGCTTCACCACGATTGCCTTGCATCCCGTCGGCTCAGCCCCGAGGATTCTCATCATCTCAGGGTCGTAGGATCCGACATGCTTGCTCGCCACCACCACGTGCACCCCTCCCATCTCCAGGAGGGCCAGGTCGGCGTTGTTCGCACCTTCCCATTTCCCCTTGAGGGATATGACCTTGGCATCGGTCTCGATGGGACTGCTCTTTTCTTTGTCGAACTTCGCTCCCAGTGAGCAGTGGAAGGAAGAACCAACCCCCTCATGGAAAGCCTGTGCCACCACAGGGGGGTCATAGAACCCCTGGTAGAGCAGGGGTGGACTGAGCGTGGAGAGGACGGGGTCGTCCATGACCAGGCGTAGGAAGTTCGTCACATCCCCGCTGCCGCCTGCTGTTGGGTTGTCCCCGCTGTCGCTGATGACCACCGGGTACACCCCTGCAATCGACTCCTTGGTCGCCCTTATGGCCTCGCGGGCATCCTGATCTCGTTGTAGAACCCGAACTCTGGCCCTCCGGCCCCAGGAATATAGCCGCCAGTTCCCTGGCAAGGAGTCGGCCTCTTTTGGTCGTCCTGGGTCACCCACCACCGCATGCACCGCGTTCTCCCTCGCATCCGCCCAGAGGAAGCCGAGGGTGTCGGAGCGAGCAAACACGCCTTCTTCTTCTCCCGTTTCCTCAAGCTCCTGGATGAGGCTCCTCATCGGCTCCACGCTGGTCTCGCTCTGCTCCCCGGCGATAGGCATCGGATCCTCACCATGGCCATGTAGGTCTCTTACTGACTCAAGGGTGCGGATGACCATCAGGGCGGCGTGGATGCCAGTCTCATAGGTGTCGGTGTGCGGGGCGCACTTATAGCCCACGAACCCGTCTACCTTCCTCATGCGCCTGGTGAGGGTGGCATGCATACTCAGGCTGGTGGGGATGGGGATGGAGGGCTGCGTTGTCTCACCGCCTCAAGCAGGTCCCCCTCAGCCTCCCGATGTCACGAACCACAGCCATGCCATGTGGCAGAGAGGCTGAGTGGCATCAAGCTCTCCTGCACTCCCTCAGGTCACACAGCAGTTCTTCAGCCAGGGCTCCTGGTAGTATGTTCTGCTCCATTTTTACCCGTTGGGCGCGGCACGAGCAACCAGGGGAGGGGATCGGCCTCCATAGCCTGCGGCGATGGCGGTGTTGATGATCCCGCTGGCGGAAATCTCCCCCTTTGCAGAAGCGCTTCCTTGCAGCTCTTGAATCTCACTCACGGGAGGTGATGAGTGGGGTTGAAGGTGTCGGACTCATGGTGCAGCCACGCCCGAGACGCATCCCTTCATCACCCTGCCCCCTTTGTAGGAGACCACGGTTCCCACCCGGCCCTTGTCGGTATACTTGGACTAAGACTCCGTCTGGCGGAGCATACCGCCCATGTAGATGTGGTCGGGCCTGTAGGTCATGCGGGACTCATGGGGTGCCGTCCAGCGCCACATGGTATCGCCAGCTTCAGTGCTTCCTGGATCCTGGTGAAGTTTCTCTCGGTGATGCCGCAGCCCGGCGCGCGGCGATGATGTAAGCGTAACCTGCCTGCCCAATCAGGTCCTGGGCGTCAGCCCTCGGTGACGGTCTCCTCCAGGCCGCTGGTGAGCACCCAGTCGACCCCGAGCTCGATGGGATTTCTCCAGGGATCTTGGGCGTCGCTGGCTCATGTCAGAGGCACGGTGGAAGGTGACCGAGCAGGGCGTGCGATCTCTCGATGAGCTGCCTGCTGCGCTCATGTCGATCTCCCCGTCGGGGTGAGGATGCCGAACGATTCCGTCGGCCCCTGCCTCACGGAAGGGAGCGCGCATCCTCCTTCATCGCCTCGAACTCCGGGTCCGGTAGCGAAGTCGCCGCCTCGGGGGCGGACCATGACGTTCATGGCTATGGAGGAGTAGGCCCTGGCGGCCTTGAAGGCTCCCAGCGATGGGGTGGTGCCCCCCTCGAACAGGTCGGCGCAGAACTCCACTCGGTCGGCCCCGCCTTGCTCGGCTGCGATCACGCTCTCTATCGATTCCAGACAAATTTCAATTTTCATTATTATTCTCTCCATAGCAAAGGCAGATCATTTGGTGGCATGTGAAAGAGGGAACCGTGAAGCGAACACTTCCATCCACAAATGCAAACGAAATTTTCTCCCCAGTAGGCACCAAATAGACCGAATGAATAGGTTGTTTGACTTGTATTTCGATATCTGATGCAGGGACGGGAAGATGATCCTCTACCACTTCCATGTTCTTACCGCGCACTACTTTTGAGCCATGAAGTATATGTACTACATAACGGGAGAGTTCTCTTTGTTCCATAACTGAAAGTTCAACTTGAGAAGGATAGGAGGTGCTGATAATAGGTCTCTCTAATAACTTCTTAAGCGATTCAAGCACCAGATATTTTGCTGCAAGATTACCCTTCAATGCGTACTCTGAAAAGAAGTTCCATACAGCGTAGATAGTTTGCTCATTTTGTACCATTCCAGGACCTTTTCGATCCAATGAACTAGCTGTGTGGTAATGTGAGGAAAAATGTTCCACACTTCGGTTGAAGAATGATTCCTGAATGTATCCGAGTACTGAGGGAGAGTTTCCTTCCTGTATTTCAATCTCTTGACTTCCTTGGTACATAACGAAGGAATCGCTGGAGAGAGAAATCACTGGGGAACATGGTTCGATATAGTTGGGTGTCGACTTGTTCTGTCCTTTCCAGCACACCCCAAAACGTTTAGTGAGCTTCCCATTCTCCTTGACACCGCTAATACCTGTTGCGAGGATTCTTCCTCCATTTTGTAGATATGCATCCAACCGATCTTCCAGTTCTTCACTCAGATCAATTCGATCAGGAAGAATAATGACTTTATACGGAGTGAAGGAATCGCTTGCTGACAATACATCAAACAACAGATGCCCTTCTTGCAGGATTCTTACTGCACCAATATCGCTGCTGCCTTGCAAGAGTGATGCATTTACCCCATCAATATGGTAGTTGCCTGCTGACTCGGTAGAAAGAACCCCAATCTCCGTAACGGCAGTTACATCGGTGCACCAGGGTTGCTTTGCTTCCACTTCTTGGTAGATGGTGCCAATAATGGAATAGAGTCCATCTTCAAGTTTTCCGAATGGATGCATTTGGTCTCCGATGGAACACCCAGCACCATTTGCAAGAAACCGAGATACTTCATATCGCATTCCATTGGGATGTTTGTACCCTCCAAAGTCACCCCATCCGAACTGAAAACGGCCGGTCATACCGAGGTAGGGCTTCCCAAAATGTTGTACAAATCTTGAGGAGAGGAGAAAGTGGTCATATCCCCACCCTCCTGAAGGTAGTGATTCCAACTCCAGATGAGAATTTACATGCATGAGGTCAAGTCGACCACGATTGATATGACCGCTGTTGTGGAAAATTTCGATGCCAGGTTGCACCCTCTCCACAGTCTTTTTGACTTGTTCGATATAGTGTATATAGGTGTGCTCCCAGATTGATTGCATCTGGGAAGCATCGCTTGGGTCTATTCCTTGATCTTGGGCTGTTTGCATGCATGAGGCGCAGTAGCAGGTACGTACTCCTACAATATCGAGGAATATGCCATCGACTTGGTATATCGATAGTACTTCCTCGATTTGGTCACAGATTCGTCCAAGATACGGGGTATTCATGCAAAACTGATGATACCCTGGGGTGAAAAAGTCGGTTGTGGAGTCAAGCTTCTGATCTTGCTTTCTCATCAGGTACTGGTTTTGTGCTAGAGCAATAACTTCGTCATAACCCACTGAGAGATAGGCCTCCACCGATATTCCCAATTCCTTCGCAGCACTGAGCATCTCGCCAAACAGGTCAAATGAGAGATGAGGATGCATAGGGAATTTTTCGGAAGGATAGTACATCCATCCATGATGACATTTTGCACATAAGGTAATGGAATCAACGTGAGCAGCCTTGAGGGCTTGTTTGAATTGGTCTTTTGAAAAGTCTTTCCCAATGCCCTCGATTAGCCCAGAAGTATGGAAATCGAGGTGGATATGACGGAAAGGGATACTATACATGGTTAGTTACGTCCTCTGTTGAATGAGGGGGGACCCCCCCCTCATTCAACGAATGATGATTTACGAGAATGTTATTAGCTTAATTTGATCCGTTCTGTCTGTCGTAAGCTTTCTGGTTCAGTGCAAGAATCCCATCGATGTCGAGCTTGTCTAAGCCTGCAACATATTGGTTCCAGTCTGCATCCACATCCCAGTTTCCGGTGATGAACTTCACCAAGGACTGGCGAACATAGTTGGCATAAGCTACACGCTTGGAAGCAAAATCCTGTTCCTCGTCTTCAAGGAAGCGTAGGGTTGGGATTTCCAGTTCTGGTCTTGCATACGGTTCATACAGTTGCTGTGTGATCTGGAACAACAAGGCTTCAAGACCTTCAGCACTGTGGAGATCAGTATTAGGATTAACTGATTCCCCATTTCTCATTCTGGACGTATTAGCCCGGACTCCCAACATTACAAAGCAATCGTTCTGGGGATCCATATCATTCCAGGGTTTCAGCAGTTTATAGATTGCCTGTTTTCCATCGAGACCGACTTCCCCATCTTTTGCATATCTCCAACCTTCTCCCTCAAAACCATAGTTAGACATCAGGGTGCCTTCATCGGAGTAGAGGAAGTCAATCATGCGTGCAACAGCTGCGGGGTTTTTACTATCTTTGGAAATTGCAACATTACCAATGACAGGAGCCTGCAAGAAGTAGCGTACGAATTGTGCTCCTTCTGGTCCCTGCAATGGAGCCATTGCACGGTAGTTACGATAACGATCACCACCAACAATTGAGAACATACCGCCATATCCACCAGCTACTACTCCTACTATTGGATCTTCAGGACCTTCTACCAACTGGGTCAATTGATCGGAATCCTGTGAGTACGTTGCAGGATAGATCAATCCCTCTGAATACAGTTTTGCCAAATAGTGCAGTGCATTTTTGTAAGCAGGTGTGTTCACCATGGTTTTGATTGTATCGCCTTCACGATAGAACCCAATTGCGGTGTTCACATTGGCATCCAGCGATGCCACTAGATTGGTGTAGGTAAATGCATTAATCAGGAACGTCTCAGGATTGTTGTTCCATCCGGAAACTGCACCAGCCATGGGAATCTCATCTTTTTTGCCATTCCCATTAGGGTCACGATCACGGAATGCAACCAAAACTTCATACAGTTCATCGGTGGTGGTAGGCATATCCAATCCAAGTTCTTCGAGCCAGGGTTCATAAATGAACATTTTCTGAGACATGCTGCAGTGGTAGCATTCATTGAAGTCTGGCAGACTGTAGATATTGCCATCAGGCGCGGTCAGGAATTGTCTGCTTCCTGGTCTCTCATCCAACAACTTGGAAAGGTTAGGCATATACTGGTCGATGAGATCATTGAGTGGGAGGAACATCTGCTCCTGCACTCCATAGGTCATTTCCTGCGATACGCCTATTCCTTGCTCTTGGTTGCCCAAGCCAAAGAACACATCGGGATAATCCCCTGAAGCAAGGATGATATTGAGT
The DNA here is from genome assembly GCA_018399495.1 of Sphaerochaeta sp. Lineage (GTDB taxonomy): Bacteria > Spirochaetota > Spirochaetia > Sphaerochaetales > Sphaerochaetaceae > Sphaerochaeta. The sequence continues at coordinate 17,309 of JAGYOG010000031.1, read as the reverse complement.
TTCTCCTTGACTGCATCACGGGGGATGGTTTCCCAGTCAATGGATACCCCTGTTTTTTCTGTCCAATAGTTTGCAAATCTATTCGTTTCAAAGTTCTCGATATAGACTGGCTGTAATGTCAGAAATGACAAGGTCACTGGTTTTTCGACGACCGGATAGGTTCCTACCGGGGTTACTGATACAACTTCGGCATCCGATGCTGCATCACCTTTGCCTTGTGCTGCCAAGCTGAAGCTGACCAACAGCACCAGAAGCATGACCAAGGCGACATGTTTTGTTCCTTTTTTCATGATACTCCTCCTAGGATATCGTTAGGATGATTTTTCTCATCCCTTGATTGAACCGAGCATTACCCCTTTTACAAAATATTTTTGTACAAAGGGATAGATCATTAATAGCGGTGCAGAAGAGACAACAATCAGTGCATATTTCATGACATCAGCCATTCCTTGGCGACGCGCCATTGCAACCATGTCTGCACCCATGGATACATCTGCCTGATTGATAATGAGAATGTTTCTTAAAATGATTTGTAAGGGAAACTTGTCGCTGGATTTCAAATAGATCAATGCATCAAAGTACGAGTTCCACAAACCGATGGCATAGTAGAGTGCAATTACTGCGATGATGGCCTGCGAGAGCGGGAGCACGATTGAACGAAGCATACGCATATCGCTTGCACCTTCGATGACTGCTGCCTCGAATAATTCTTCAGAAAGTGAGTTCTTGAAATAGGTAAGGGTAACCATTAAGTTCCAGACACTTAAACTGTAACTTACAGAATTTAGGTTGCTGACCTACTGTAAGGGACAGAAATCTCCTTGATGTTTATATCCAGAGACTCACAAAGGGAGATGACCTTCTGGGTCTTCTTGCAAGGGTGCCAATCATTGGCAAACTTGTTTGCACGAACCTTAGTGAGGAGTTGTCTCAGGTCTTCAAACGAGATGTCCTTTTCCTTTCCGTGCAGGAACTTTCAGAGAGCGGGTAGGCTGCCGCGATGGTAAGAACCACACCACAATGACTGTTCTGCCAGTATAGATTACGGAGTTCATATCCGCCAATAACCCGTTTGTTCTTGAACACCGCCTCATAGGGCTTTCTGGATTAGGTCTCCATAGGAAACAGCCACACCCTTCCTGAGATGATAGGAATCTGCGCTGCCAAAAGAGCTGCATTATATAGATGATACACTCATCATTGCTATTAAAAAACAAGAATAGTTTGTCTACAACATCGAATGATAGATCCGAGAATGAATGTTTCCTTACCATAGACTGGTATCTCCTAATTTTTGTGCAACTCTGCTTACGGTTAGCATGAGCACAAGGTTGATAATTGAAATTGAAAAAGCCGACTGCCAGAAAAGCTGAAGTCGTTGTTGATCAAACCGATCCGGTAGACATAGGTTGAAATGATTTCACTGTTTCCCAGATTCATCGGATTTTGCATCAGATACACTTTTGAATCCGACACTCTGCGATGTAGCTCATTCAGATGAGTGAATTATTATGGTAGACGTATGCTCAAGATCGATATGCCATATTCTTTGCCATTTTGAGTGATTCATCAACTCGTGCCAGCAATTGCTAGAGCCTCCGGGTTGATACTGGTTAGAGCTGCAGATAGATAATTGCATTGTAAAACAGTCTGTTGCCATATTCTGACCAAACATACAGATGCCGGAATGCAGAGGTTGAACCAAATAAGCATTCCACGATATCCAAAGACCTGCACACTCTCTGCCAGTATTCCCATCCTGGGACCGAACATCTGCATCATCATGGAATGAGTAACACAGTGGAGATGAAGTGAAGAGCATAGGTAAAGAACTGTACAGTCTTTCTGGCCTGTAATATCAAGTAAGTTCATTCATCCCCATTGCCACAAATTGCCAATGAAGGATGTACCAAGATGGCAAACGCCTCAACATGATGGTATTATCGATAACGACCAGGAAATTGGGTGACGTGAAAACGCCATGGAAGGCTTCATGCCTACCCAGGACTTCACATACCCTTGTCACCTGAAAATCCTTGAAAGCCATATCTGCAAAACTCCAAGAATCGAGATATTTAAATGATGAGATTTACTAACGAAGAAATAAATAATATGTATAGTTGGCGTACAGTATCATCAGCCGGGATTCTCTGTACAAATCATTCATATGCTCATATCCTTATGTTGAACAATGTTTCCACTTATTACAAAATTCTCACTTACAGTAATTGCACAGAATCGCCTTTGATCAATCGGGTCATTCCCAGTAAATACTTTATCGTGTTCGTTTCAATATTTGATGTTCAATCTGCTGCATCAGTATTTGATTACGTTTAATAATCTCAATGATTGCTGTTCAATGACAGGCTGGGAGGCCCAAGAGATAGGGATGGCCTGATATTGCCGTTTTCAATAAAAGAGATGGTCCTTGGGGAATTTGTATTCGATTGTCGTTGGTATCGAAGTACACTCAATGGTTGTGTAATAGTTCGTAAGTGAAAACTCCGCTATTTCTCCCGTTCTATTCTACGATCTTTCATGGCATCGTACCCACTCTTGATTAAAACTCCTGTCATAGAGTAAGGAGCCGCCGATATGACCTGGAATTCGAGAAAACCTTTGAAGATATCCAGGTCGGTGCTGCATCTGTGTAATGACCGCAACGCTGCGGGTGTCTGAGCCCATAGAAACACTTGCCAGCTTGTTTCCTGCCCCAAAACTATCACTTGATAGTGCTCGAATCCTTTGAGTCTGAGGATGTTGTTGTTTATCAGTACCAAGGGGACATCAAGTTTCCGTATGGGTTCTGCAGTTGCTTTTACTCATTCGAGGGGAATACTATCAGACCATCTACATCGCGACGAACCAACAATTTGATCTTCTCCTCCAAGATTATCGTCTCCCCGTGAATCACATTGTAATGAAGAAAACCCATGGTCATATGCGGATTTGTTCAATGGTTTGAATCAATATAGTGGCAAAGATATTCGTCAAATCAGGGATGACTAGTTAAGCACCATTAACGAAAGATCTATTGGCTCAAGCTCATGCCAATCTATTCCGCCTTGGTACCTGAGTTTCTTTATCGACTGGCCATTCTAAGACGGTTCTCTGTTGTCACAGGTTTGCTGTTTATAGCGAGATATTGGCTCCTACACTGAGGCCAGTCTCTTACATCTCGATAGTTGGGCAAAAGAAAGTGCCCTCCTATCCAGTTGAAACGTTTCCACTTACTGTCAGCATGGTAAAATACCTTATCCAGTTGTCAATTAAAAAACATGGAAATTATTAGAAAGGGAGAGAAGGGTTTCGAGATGAATTGGTACTAGAAAGGGGAGTACAGTTAATTACCAGTTGTAGACGAGAATCCACCTGTATACTTACCTGCAAGTAGCATTGTCTTCATTCGTCTTGAGCCTTTGAATTTCCTTCAGTAGCAAAACTAGAAATCCAAAAAAGCATCCTTCTGATAGGGCTTAATATCTCTCTGAAATTGTGGGTTTTATACTTTTACATGGCTTGCCGGTATCAATGAATCTCAATTGGTTTCATGAAAATAGGATTGCTCCAAACGCTGCTCATATCCCTTTTCAGATAGTTCCTGCTGTGGTAAGCTTGAATTTCTACAAGGCTGCAGAGATGGTCTGTGAGCAGGGTCTTTGATCAACTATATTTCATCACTGGTGGAATATATCTGCGTGAATTCAGCAAATTGGTGTCGCGGTACTAAGATCAATTGATTGCCCATTTGGGAATTTGTTGTTTCACAGGAAATTTTTTAATAAAGTATTGAGCGAGCAAACGTATGGAGACTTATTCAATTCATCAATAATAAAAATAGTGTCTTCCATGGATGAGATCCAATGCAGGCAATGAAGTATTCTGTTCATACCATCAGCTAATGACATATCAAATTGAATATGCTTCCCGTCCTGCCTTGTATATCCTGCCTCCAGCTTGACCATTTCAAAGCCATCTGCGGTCTTCAGTACAACACCTTGCGGGTTCGCATATTCACTAGCTCCAGAGGAACAGCCTGTTTTCTTGCATCTCTCAAACATTGAATGATATTGTGCTGCTTCAGCATCTTCAAAACGGGAACAGAACTTTTCAATATCAAAAGGTTTGCGTACTGGAGTCCAGTCTATCAATATCGAGGTCCATCTCTTGATCCGCCTGTTTATCTCTGTAGGGTTTCAAACTGACTGCGCAACAGCAACTCAAGTGCTTGTACTTTGCTTTCAGGCATGATGATGAAACAATGGTCTGAAAACCATTCAATAATTGGAGAAAGATTTTGACATTTCATTGACTGCTTCACGAAGAAATAGCTCTTCTGATTTATTCCTTCCATAACAAAGCCAAGATAGTTTTACCTTTGGGTGTTGCGGAGATAAGTGCTTGTCCAAATGTATAACAGCTTTCCCAATTATTATACGTTCAAATAGGAGACTTGGTTTTGACGAGAAATATGTGGAGTTTTTACTCTTCCTGTGCATTGAATTCCCACATGCAAATTACGAATAGAAAGCTTTCTTTCTGCATGAAGAGATCTCTCAAGCACGCAAGGAAGTGCTTCTATGATTACGATATTGAACAGCCTGGTAATACTACGTACACCAGTATTGAATTGCTTAAGAAATACGTATATTGGAAACAAGAGAAAGTAAAATGGGATGCTGGCCAATCTTGCTACCATGCAGAGACCAGATGGAGACTCCCCGCCCAAATGTAGAGACTCTACCGCCTGAACGTTCTTTGGTGCCTTCAGTGAGAGAACAGATGACCATTGGGGGAGATTACCACCCTCTGCGGTTATTCCAACCCCCAGACATTCAGAAGAGCCTTCCAAAAGCGCTATGGCATGCTTCCCTCAGATTACCAGAAGACTGTGTTGTACCAGAAGAAGTAAAAAGTTGTGTGCCCTCCCTGCACCTGGTAGAGTTTTCTTGGAGGCATACATGCTGGTACGCTTTACGGTAGGAAATTTTCTTTCCTTTGATACAAATCAAAGCCTCTCCCTGCTCGCTGACGCTCATCTTGGGGTCGGAGAGCGGATATTCCCAGTGGACTCAGTACATCTCCTGAAATTTGGAGCCATCTTTGGAGCCAATGCAGCAGGAAAAAGCAATGTGATCAAGGCAATGGCCTTTGCACACTCCCTAATAAAAAAAGGGACAGATGCAATCAGGAACCCAGAGGTCTATTGCAGGCTTAAGGCAGGAAACAAGGATAAGACCTCCTATTTTGAGTTTGAGATTGCCTTGGGTGATTCCCTCTATGCCTATGGGTTTGAGGTCATCATTGCAGAAGGTATAATCACAGAAGAGTGGTTTGTGAACCTCACCAAGGATGATGAGCTAACTCTCTTTGCCCGAAATACACAGAAGAAAACCTTCGAGTATGACACCTCACTGTTTGATGAATATATTGGCTCCCAGTTGGAAGCAATCAAGGCAGCAGGAAATATGCTTTTCCTGCAAGGTGCTGTTTTACCTGCCCTACTCGGGGAAGTACAGGGTTGGTTTGACCATCTCACCCTGACTAATCCCACCAGTGCTCTCACTGGATATAGTGCCTTTCCCATTGAGGATTGGGGTAGTGTAAGCAATGCAATTGCCCATTTCTCCACCGGTATCTCAGAGATCAAGTTTGAGGATGTGGATGAGAAGTATGTCTCGAGCCAAGTCTTGCCAGAATATCGAAAGCAATATGAGGCAGACAAAGAGAAAGCCCGTAGGGGGAAAACCCCCTACCGCCTGCAAATAGGTTCACGCCTGTTCCTTATGGAACAGGAGAGAGAAGCCCTGCGATTCTCCGAGGTAGGGTTTGCCCATAAGGAAACGTACTTCAGTTATGATGAAGAGTCTGACGGAACGAGAAGGCTACTCGATTTACTTTCAGTATTGGTTACCTCAGAGGAGGGTAGTGTGGTGGTCATTGATGAGATTGACCGCTCCCTACACCCAAAGCTCACGCTGCAGTTTGTGAAAAACTACCTGGAATTGGCCAAGACAAAGAACGTACAGATGGTTGTTACCACCCATGAGAGTCTTCTCCTCAACTTGAAACTCCTACGTCGTGATGAGATTTTCTTTGTCGAGAAGAACAAGGAAGGGGCGAGTGTCATCTACCCCTTTGACCAGTTCCAGGAGCAGTTTGACGCTCAGCTCGAACAGGCCTACCTAACTGGTCGCTATGGTGGCGTGCCTTTCTTTGAGAGCCTCTATCTTCCCGGGGAGGATGAGGTATGAGAATTGGGCAGCCATTCGGACAACGTTCAACGCAAGGAGAGAAACAACTGGCACCAAGAAGCAGGTTCTTCATTGCCTGCGAGGGGAGACGTACTGAATACCAGTATTTCAAGGGATTGATGCAATACTCCTCTGAGTTGGGAATCTCTCCCATGGTAGAGATGATTCCCCTTCGTCATGGTCCCAATACCGGTAGCAATCCCCTGAACATCTTTGAGGAGACCGTTGAGATACTCAGTCAGAGCAATCATTATCATCCAGAGATCGACCACGTCTCAATCATTGTTGACCGTGATAAGCAGAGTTTCAAGGAATTCCAATATGAAGCAATGCTTGCACTTTGCAAAGAGACAGGATTTCATCTCTGCATCACCAACCCCTGTTTTGAGTTGTGGTTGTTGCTCCATTACAGCGATCTCTCGGAGTATGACCATGAACTGATGTTGGAAAACCGAAAGATTGGGAGCAGAACCCAAACAGAGAGGTACCTGATGGACAAGCTTGGAGGACGATACAATAAAAGCAGGCTCCAGTTTAACAGGTTCTTCCGTGAGAGGGTGTTAATTGCCATCACTCATGCCCAAGCCTTTCCTCATGAGGCTGAACATTTGGAAAACCAACTGGGAACAGGGGTCGGGGCCTTGATTCTATTTCTTAGGAATAAAGCCAAGCAGGCACCGTATCACTATGCATGACACTGAGGTGTATAAGAATACTCATATTGCCTAGAAATCTTTCTTCTCATACCTAAAGCGCACCTTCCGGGTCTCTTCCTCTTCTCCTGTCCTTTGTGCAATGAGGGAGTAGAGCTCAGGTCTTCTTGCCTTCATCCACCTCTTGCCATTACTGGTAGGTATGAGAGAGAGGTCGAGCTCTGCTCTCACCATGTCATTGCCAATTGCTCTCGATTCAGCTAAGACTTCTCCATAGGGGTCCAGGATCATGGCATTTCCAGTCCTGACCTCATTATCGTCCCTTCCCACCCCGTTGCTGAAAAGCAGGAACATGCCATTGTCATGAGCACGGGAGGGGAGCCAACGCATCAGCCAACCTCGGCCCTTGGGTCCTTGGAACTCCCCCAATAGCTCCTCTGATCTGGTCTCTCGCTCTTCCCAGAGCTGTGGGTCTATCGTCTTCATCCCCTTCGGACTTGCAGAGTTGCATCCCCCGCTCTGGTGTGGAGCAAGCAAAACTTCTGCCCCTAGGAGAGCGGTCATACGTGCATTCTCAATGATGTTGTTGTCATAACAGATGAGTACACCAAGCGTTACTCCCTCCGGGGTATCGAAAACAGTGTAGGAATCCCCGCTTTCCATATGAGCGCTGATGAATGTATGGAGTTTTCTATGCTTGTGGATGGTTCCGTCACTGAGTGCTACTACATAGGTATTGTACAGAGAACCATTCTCTGCCAGTTCAATGAGTCCTGCACCGATGGTCATCTGGTATTTGGTCGCCAGTTGTACAAGCTTCTGGGTGGAAGGACCTTTAGGAACTGGCTCTGCGAGTACCTGGATCTCCTCTTTACTGAGGTTCCTCACATGCCAGTAGCCGGTGATGCACATCTCTGGAAAAGCGATGAGCTTCACCCTGTCTTTCTGGGCTTCTTCAACATAGGCAGCAATAATTCGTAGATTGCTCTCTTTGTCTCCAGGTACATGCTGGAACTGAACTGTCGCTGTTTTATACGTTTCCATGTCTTTTCCCTCCAGATTCTGTTACTATACTATACCGAGATGCGTAATGCAGCTCTTACCATTACAAGGAAGTTTGGAGGAAGAACCTATGCGTATGACGATTGCGGGGACTGGGTATGTAGGGTTGGTCGCAGGAGTCTGTTTTGCCCATGTAGGGCATCAGGTAACCTGTGTTGATATCGATGAGAAAAAAGTTGCGATGCTGAACAAGGGCATCAGTCCCATCTATGAGACCGATTTGGAGGAGTTCCTCCAGGAAGGGCTCCAAAAGGGACTTCTCTCTTTTACCACTGACTACCAGAGTGCCTATCGTGATCCTGATGTCATCTTTATCGGGGTAGGGACCCCGGAGCTTCCTGATGGGTCAGCTAACCTCAGCTATGTGGCCTCGGTTGCCCGGCAAATTGCTGAGAGCGTTGAGCGCGACTGTCTGGTTGTGGTCAAGTCGACAGTTCCTGTTGGGACCAACGACAAGGTTGAGCAGTTCATCAAGGACTCCTTGGTCCATCCAGTTCGTATCGAGGTTGCTTCCAATCCAGAGTTCCTTGCACAGGGAACGGCTGTGCATGACATGATGCATGCCCAGCGTATTGTGATCGGGATTGAGGACAAGCACTCTGAGACAATCCTCAGAGAGCTGTATGCTCCCTTCAATCTCCCTATCGTAGCTGTCAGCCGCAGAAGTGCCGAGATGACCAAGTATGCATCCAATGATTTTTTGGCTCTCAAGCTTTCCTATATGAATGACCTGGCAAACCTCTGTGAACTTGTTGGTGCAAATATAGAGGATGTAGCCCTCGGCATGAGCTTGGATCAACGCATTGGCTCCCGTTTTCTGAAGGCCGGTATTGGGTATGGAGGAAGCTGCTTCCCCAAGGATACCAAGGCACTGCAATATCTTGCAGCCCAGTACGGTTACAACCTCCGCACGGTTACCGCAGCTGTGGATGTCAACAATGAACAGCGCTATAAACTGTACAGAAAGGCTGCCAATCGCATGATCACCTTTAACGGTATCAAGGTTGCTGTATTGGGCTTGGCCTTCAAGTCAGGCACCGATGACCTCCGTGAATCTCCAGCGGTCTACAACATCCCGCTTCTGCTGGAGCAAGGTGCAGAGATTACTGCATTCGACCCAGTGGCAGAAGAGAACTGCAAGCGTCAGTATCAGTATCCGATGGAGTATGCCCAGACTGTTGAGGATGCCTTGAGGGGAGCACAAGTCTGCTTCATCTTCACCGATTGGCAGGAGATCAGGGCTGTGGAGCCATCTGCGTTCAAGTCCTTGATGCGGACTGCTCTGGTGTATGATGGGAGAAACCTCTTTGACAGTAGGGCGATGCTGGAAGCCGGGGTGGAGTACTACAGTATCGGAAGATAGAAGGATAGTGAAGGGAAAGAAAAGGGGGCTCCCGCGTTGGCGAAAGACCCCCTTGATATCTCACTTTCTTTCTGTTCTAGCGTAAGGCAAACTCCACCATGTGCTGTTTTGCCTGGGCTACGTTGCCTTTGCTTATTGCCCGTTTCACCTTGTGAAGCAGGTCTTTTCCCTCAGCTTCGCTCAGGGTGTTGTCGTCCAAGGTCTGGGTCAGGTTGATACTCATCTCCAGTACCCCGTAGGCGGTTTCAACGTTCCCCATCTGGATGTGCTCTATCAAGGCTGAGTCAAGCATCTCTATCAGGAAGGGAGTGGTCATGACCGACTGGTCCGTTGAGTAGAACAGCAGGTCCTGTGGTATATATTGTGTCATATGCATCTATCCTTATAGAACGAACAAGTATTGACCGAGTGCCAATGATTAATCGTCCTGCACATAATATCTGCATAAATGATTATTTTTTCAAGTAGTAATACTGAATGTTGCTTTCTTGGCCTTTGAGTGTGAGCGTTTCGGTCTTGCCATCCTTGCTTTGTGAGTATACGACACTTACTGGGTAGGGTGAGTTTTCGATGGAAAGCAAGAAGCCTTCCTCCTCTTGGTATACAAGGGAACCTGAGAGCGGGGGAACGTCAGCAAACTGCAATGAGAGTGAGAGTTCTTCATCCGGGTTCGTCTGGCGATCACTGAAATCGATGGAATCCAATACCATATTGTGTAGTTCATCCAATCCCTCTTGGGGGCCTTGTGCATCATCAAGAACCCAGCTCGACCCGATGAGACGGACCGTTACATCAATTGCCTCTTCTGGGTCGGGAGGGGTAATCGGCTGGTAACTGCATCCGTAACAGCCGAAGGCGAAGATGAACAATACCACTAGGGCGAATCCACTGAGGACTATGACCTTGGTTCGTTCTGCCTTTGTCTCTTCCTGTTTTTCTTTCATATGCTACTCCTTTTCCTGTTTTTACCCAGTATGAAACAAGGAAGGGGTTGGCATAAGTTGTAAAAAGAATCGATATTCTTGTATTGCTGAGAGTTAGTGGTGTAACGGTCTTGTTTGCGGGTATACCTATTTCTATACCATCCAACGGATGGAGGCTCGAAACGTTACAAGATTTTGGAAAGTTAGGATGAATAGTTTACAAAAATTTGTAAACTCTACTATGTATCTATACACATAGATTGATTTGTCCATGATTATCAGTTAGGGGTACAGATATACCAATTGGCACGTTCAGCTATCGGGATAACCTCCACTTGCCTGAAGCACTGCTTCATCTCAGAGAGACAGTCACGCATTTCTGTTTCAGCATGCTTGATGAAGTGGAAGTAGTCACCTCCTTCCAGCCATTCGATAAAGCTGGTGAGGGGAGAGCGGTTCTTGTTGTAGTCGTGTATGATTACTAGGTGCTTGGCGATGCGACTCATCTCTCTATAGAGCTTCTTTCGCTGCTCCCGTTCCATTCCATGGGCGACGTAGCTGGCTATGGCAATATCGAATTGGTTGTCCTGGAAGGGAAGCCCATCCAATACGTCTGCTTCCTGAAATGTAATATTGTCCCTGTCGGCTTCCTTTCTTGCAATGGCAAGCATCCTTGATGCTGGATCAATACCGGTTACTTCCAGATTCAGGTCAGCAAGGGCACTGCATAAGGCTCCGGTACCACAACCAACATCGATAATGTTGCGGTAGGAAGAGAGGTCGATTGTATCACTCATCGCTAGGATGTTCTTCGCGTACCGCTTCTTCTGGTAGCGAAAGAACAGACCGTAGGTGGGAGCTATGGAATTGAAGAGATGGGTACTACTCCTATCTATCACCTTCTAACGCTCCTTGTGGCTGCATTTCGTCTGGTTTCATACCCTGCAGTTCCAGATCACTTTGCATCCACTCTTTCTTTTTATCATGCTTGAGAATCAACTCCATAATCAATCCTATCACGATCAATGCTGCCAGCGTCAATGAAAAACGTACAATAGTAAACGGCAGTCCCAAGAACTTTATCTCAACCATGAGCTGAGGAATCTTCAATGCTGCCCAGCTTCCGAGGAAGAGGACCATGTTCGCAATACTTGCGCCTTTTCGAAGGAGGCTGGCGGTCATGGGAAAGGCAACATAGAGCGGTCCGGTTGGAAGGGTGCCGAGGATGAGGGAGAGAACCCCTCCCTTGAACCCAGACTCCTTGCCCAGCCATTTCTGGACATTCTGCTTGGGAAGCCAGACTTCCATGAACCCCATCAGGAGGAAAACAGGGGGCATAATCAATGCCATTTCCTTGAAATAGTCCCATAGTGCCAATGAGGAATGCTCAGCTGTTGCAGGGGCGAAGATTGCAAGGGCGATGAAAATTGCCAGAATGAGAAATACCAGTGTGAATCGTTTCATAGGATCACCCCCATGACAGCTGCAATGAGCAGGGCGGCGAGAAATCCGAGGGAGTTGCGGAGGATGGTGAATTTTGTGCCCAAGGTCTTTATCTCCATGGGGGCGGTAACCATTCCTACCATCACCAGGGTGGTGATGAATGCACTGATGGTAACCACGGTTGCCCCTGAGCGAAGAAGAGACCCGGCAAGCGGGAATGCCACTAAGGAAGGGATGAGCGTTATTGCACCAAGAACAGCTGCAATGATGGTAGCAGAGAAGCCTGCTTCTTCCCCTACCAAGGATGAGATGGTCTGTTCATCGAGAATGCCAAAGGTGAGGCCGACGATACCAAGCACTGCCAATAGGCTCGGCGCAGTCTTTACAAACGCTTTTCCTGCTACGTTCATGGCTTTTTTGGTCTTCTCCTTGCTCTTGATCAGGGAGAGGATCAAGCTGACAGCTACCAAACTGTAGATGATGATAAGTGTAGTCATTTAGTTTCCTTGTCGTTTTGTGTGGTTTCAGCATAGACAGCAATCAATTGCTCGATCATGGATTTTCTCATCTTCAGGATATTGATCCACTGTGCAAGATCTTCCTTTCCTGCGTCTGTAATCTCGTAGGTTCTTCGTTTTGGTCCTGGACCTCCCTCTTCCCAACAAGAGCAGACCAATGCTTCCTTTTCCATTTTTCTGAGGGTTCTGTAGAGTGTGCTTACGTTAAGTTCTTCTTTGGTGAAGCCAAATTGTTCCAGTTGCTCCATGAGTCCATAGCCATGTCCTATTTCATTATAGAGCAACAACAAGAGACAGACTTCCAAGAAGCGTTCCATTTTATGATTCTTGCCAGGACAACAGGAGATTGGGTGTTCGTTCATTGCTATTCCTTATTGGACTATATCCATAATATCTATATGCATCATGCATATAGTCTACTGCGATTATCCAAGCTCTGTCAATCAGTTCCTGTTGCTCTGAATTCCTGCTCATGATAGGGTTAGGTATCGCACACAATATCGGGAGATCCTCGCTATGTATGACGTTTCTACTTCAACAATTCTGGTCGCATTTGGGTTGACCATTTTTGCAGGGTTGGGTACTGGGGTCGGCTCTCTGATGAGCTTTTTCTCCAAAAAATTCAACCCAAGGTTTCTCGCTGGTGCTCTTGGTTTCTCAGCCGGAGTTATGATCTATGTGGCCATGATCGAGATCTTTGTGAAGGCTCGCGAGGCTCTTGAGTCAGCCATGGGCCCAAAGCAAGGGTACTTGATGACCAGTATCGCGTTCTTTGCTGGTATTGCCCTTATTGCCATCATAGACAAACTCATTCCTGAATATGAGAACCCGCATGAGATGAAAGGGGTTCCTGGAGACTTGAAACCAGTGAAAGAGGGGGATGACGCCCGCCTGATGCGCATGGGGTTCTTCAGCGCACTTGCCATTGCAATCCATAACTTCCCTGAAGGGCTGGCTACCTTCATGGCAGGGCTTTCCGACCCAAGTTTGGGTATCAGCATTGCTGTAGCTATCGCAATCCATAATATTCCTGAAGGGGTGGCAGTGGCTGCTCCCATCTATTATGCAACCAAGAGCCGGAAGAAAGCCTTCTGGTTGAGCTTGCTCAGTGGCCTCGCTGAGCCGGTAGGGGCCTTCATCGGGTTTTTTCTCCTTCGAGCGTGGTTCAATGATATCACCTTCGGGTTTGTATTCGCTTCGGTGGCAGGTATCATGGTCTATATCAGTCTGGATGAACTGTTGCCCACCGCTGAGGAGTACGGAGAGCACCACATTGCAATTGCCGGTGTTATCGCCGGTATGATGGTCATGGCGCTGAGTCTGGTACTGCTTTCCTAGCACACATTTATCTCTTGTTGCATGCAGCTTTCTTCGGAGAGTTGCATTTTTTTATTGACGGATGTCCAAACCAGAGGTACCATACAGTGACTGATTAAATGATTAATCAAACACTTTAGGAGGATTGTATGAAAACAAATCAAACGAAGGGAGTAGTGCGTCTACTGACCTTCCTGCTCGTTCTCTCTCTTGCCATGGGTATGGCATTTGCTGCTGGCGCAAAAGAAGAAGCTGCACCGAGCGGACCTGTATCGATGACTATCGCCACATGGACCAGCAACCCTGATCAGATTGCATTGCTCGACTCCTTTGTACAGGGATTTGCAGCACAGAAGGGCATCGAGATTGATGCAACCTTCGAATCCATTCCCTTCGCAGAGTACAACACCAAGCTCTCCTTGGAACTGCAGGGTCAGAATGGTCCCGACCTCTTCTGGGTTCTTGAAACAGCGGCCCCTGCATTCATTGAAAGCGGACTGCTTGCCAATCTGAATGATGGCATGCAGGCCTATGACCCCCAGGACATCTCCAGTGATGCGCTTGAGCTGTGGAGCAAAGATGGGAATGTGTACGCAATACCTTTCTCAACCTCTCCCTTTTTCATCCTCTACAACGAGGACCTCTTTGCCAAGGCCGGGGTGAAAACTCCTGAGCAGTATGCAGCAGAGGGTGCCTGGGATTGGGAAGCCTTCAAGATGGCAAGTAAGACGATCAAGGAAAAGACCGGTGTTTGGGGTTTCCAGACTGTAGATGGACAAGGCTATGATGCCCGTATCCTTCACAACCTTGCTCCAATTGTCCGCTCCTATGGTGGTGATTTCTGGACTGATGATGGACAGGTCTTGATCAACAGTGATGCATCTGTCGCTGCTGTACAGCTTTTCCATGACATGGTCTACCAGGATGTTTCTGTTGTTCCTCCTGGGAACCAGAGTGATTTCTTTGCAGGGAATGCTGCCATGACCGTTGGTCAGATCAGCCGTGTTTCCAAGCTCAATGATGCCGCATTCGCATGGGGTATCGCACCAATGCCTTCTGGACCTGAAGGGGAGTCCCCGGTTATCGGACAAGCTGCCATCGGTGCTCACTCCAAGGGTAAGCAGGCGGCTCTCGCCAGCGAATTGGTTGCCTATATGACCAACAAGGACTCAGTTGCTGCAATGAGTGGTATTTGGCCACCAGCAAGAAAGTCTGTTCTTGAATCAGAGGCCTTCCTCACCAGTAACAAGAGTGTAAGCAAAGAACAAATGCAGAATGCAGTTGCTGCATCCATCAAGACCGGTCGTGTACTTCCCAGTCATGTGAAGTATCCCCAGATTGAAGTGGAATCGAAGATGGTATTTGATAAGCTCTGGCAGAAGAATGCAGATGTAGGTGCTATCCTTGATGATGTAGCTGCAGTCTATGCAAAGTACATCAAATAGTAAGTAAGGTGGGTAGGAGTATGGACGAATGAAACAACATTCCTTGAAAGCAAATCATCGGCGGGATGCCATCATTGGATGGGCATTCATAACCCCACAGATGGCAGGATTCGTGTTCTTCGTCCTGCTCCCACTGGTTTCAGTGTTCCTGTACAGTGTACAGGAGAAGAATCTGCTCTTTGGAACAAGTGTGTTTAACGGGCTGGAGAATTATCGTCTGCTGTTAGCAGACCCTCTGTTCTCCAATTCGCTGGTAAATACCTTGATCTTCAGTGCAGGTGTGGTACCACTCAATCTGGTCTTCAGCCTCTTGCTTGCTCTCTATCTTGGGGGCGGGAAGATGGGTACCAGGTTTGTGAGGGGAATCATCTTTTTGCCTGTGGTCACCAGTGGGGTGGCCTGGGCAATTGTCTGGAAGTATCTCTTGCAAGGAGGGGACGCAGGACCGATAAACTGGTTCCTCTCCCTCATTGGAATAGAAGGTCCAAACTGGCTCTTTGAGAAAGGGTGGGCGATGGCCAGTGTCATCGTCAACAGGGTTATGAAGAACTTGGGAATGAACGTGCTCATTTTCATGGGTGCTGTACTCAATATGCCAGGCGATGTCATTGAGGCAGCCCGTATTGATGGAGCAAAGCGTTTTACGCTCTTTTTCAAGATAAAGCTTCCTCTGCTGATGCCCACTGTCATGATGGTTGCCATTGTTACCATCATAGGATCGATGCGTGTCTTTGATACCATCAAGTTAATGACCGATGGAGGGCCCGAAGGGTCCACCATGGTAATGGTCTACTATATTTACCATCAGGCGTTCCGTATGTTCGATACTGGCTTTGCATCAGCCTTGGCTGTAGTACTGTTTCTTATTGTACTCGTCTTGACCGCCCTGCAGTGGTTCTCCAGAAAAAGGATTTCCTTCTATGAATCGTAAGTATTTGAAACAGGCTCCCTATGCCTTGCTTGTTGCATTGCTGACCCTCTTGTTCGTCTATCCCTTCTGGTGGATGGTTGTGAACTCACTCAACAGTAGTGCTGAGATATTTGGTGTGCCAAGATTGCTTCCGACCTCTTGGGCATTCACAAATTATCTTGATATCTTTACTGTTCAGCCCTTTGCACGGCACTACCTGAATACATTGGCTGTTGCCTTCGTAGGTACTGCAGGCAATGTATTGCTTGCAGCTTTGGCTGGATATGCATTTGCGAGAATGCGGTTTCCCTTACGCAATGCTGCCTTCCTGCTTCTGCTGACAGCCCTGATGATGCCTATCGAGGTAACCATCATACCCCTTTTCTTCCAGATGCGAGGATGGGGAGCCTTGGATACCTTGATCCCCCTGATGTTGTTGCCAATTTTTGGTAGTCAGGGGGCCTTCTCAACATTCATGCTCAGGCAGTTCTATGTAACGGTGCCCAACGAGTTGGAAGAGGCTGCGAGAATCGATGGGTTGAACCCTCTGGGCATCTTCTTGAAGATTATGCTCCCCGTTGCCACCCCTGTACTCAGTTCTGTTGCCATCCTGGCTTTCATTGCTGTCTGGAATACCTATCTGGAGCCACTGGTATTCATCAGTTCCCTGGAAAATTTTACGCTCCCACTCTCTTTGACCAACTTCAATGATACCTATGGGTTACCTCAGTGGCATCTGCAGTTGGCCGCAACTACCCTGTCGATTCTACCGATTATGGTGGTCTATCTGCTGTTCCAGCAGAAAGTCACCGATGCCATGGTAAACACGGGATTGAAATAAATAAGGATAATTACATGAATGCACTCTATGATACACACTATGATTTGATTGTTGTCGGCGGAGGGATCGCCGGTAGCATGGCGGCTATTGCAGCCGGCAGGGAAGGGCTAAGCGTTTTGCTTATCGAGGAAGAAGGCTTCCTCGGGGGAAGTCTCACTGCAGGAGGAACGGGTCCCATGATGACATTCCATGCAGGAGAGACCCAGGTGGTTCGTGGTCTGCCTGATGAAATGATACAGCGATTGATGGCCAAAGGCCTCTCGGTTGGGCATATTCCTGATTCCACGGGGTATACCTACACAGTCACCCCTTTCGATGCTGAAGGTATGAAACGAGAGTTGGAATTGATGGTTCAGGAAGCAGGAGTACAGTTGCTCTTCCATACCACAGTTGTGAAGGCTGTGACCGATCAGGGAATACTGAAGCGTATTACCTGTCTCTGCGCTGGAAACCTTTTCACCCTTTCGTCTTCCTATTTCATTGACGCTTCTGGGGACGCAGACTTGATAGCCATGGCAGGCATCCCCTTCGAACAGGGCAGAGAAGAGGACGGTAAGGCCCAGCCTATGACAATGAACTT
>JAGYOG010000030.1 GCA_018399495.1 Sphaerochaeta sp. | reverse complement strand
CCAGGATATGATTAACCATCTCCGGATAGGATCCAGGGGAAGTGAAGAGGATCTCATCCATCGGAAGATAGGTTGTATTGTACTGCGTGATGAACCGCTCTCTCTCATAGTCAACCACACGTTTACGTAACCCTTTCATTGTCAGTCCAGGTTCCAAGTGAATCTGGCTGTCCAGCTCAACAACTTCAGCATCAATAAATTCAACACCTTGGGTTTTTGCAACAGAGACACGATGATTACCATCCCGGACAAAATACCACTGTCCAAGTTTATAAACAGAAATAGGAGGAAGAATGACATACTCCTTTATTGCGTGGTCAATACTTCGCCAGCGAGCCCTAAGTAATTCCTTCTTTGGATAGAATGCCATGGAAAAATCTTGATATCTTCCTTCACTGCCAATAATCTGGTTCACTGGGATGGTACGCATCCCCAAATATGTCTCATACTTAGGCTTCAACAGCTCTGTTACAGCATAGAAACTCAAGAGATCTGAATTCTTCCATGCCAGACTGCTGAGCAAAGACTGTATCCTTCCTCTGGAGCGAGCTTTTTCAAAGTCCTCATTCGACTGGGAAAACAGGTCAGCGCCTAATCTTATCATCTTCTCTCCCCTTCCCTAGTGCAGGATCATCCAGTATATAGCTCTGAAAAATATTGATAATCTTGGTCTGCTTATACACATGTTGACGGTTGGCATTCATATCATGCAGATGAATATGGCCATGAAGCAAATATCTAGGTTTGAACCACTGCATGAACGTTAAAAAAGTAGAAAACCCTTGGTGACAACGATCAGTATCATCACCAAGACCAAGTGGAGCTGCATGGGTGAGCAGGATATCCACCCACCTTCCCCTGAACAGACGGTTGAACAACAGTTTCGGGACCATTTTCAGCATCCTAAAAAACATCTCCCTCTCAGAGTACTGATGTGCTCCTTTGTTGTAGCGCATTGAACCCCCAAGACCGGCAATGATCAGTTTGTGTTTCTTGTCATACAACACCTTGCCATCAGCAAAATCACCCCCACCGAAAGGAGGCAGAGTTTGCACCTTTCCATCCTTGTACCCATACTGTGACAGAAAAGTAGGACCTTCAAAGAACTGATGCAGATACTCCAGATTATGGTTTCCAAAGACAAAGAAAAGTGGTTTGTTCAGACTTGAAATAATGAACTCGTAGTATTTGAGAGGCAGATCTCCTGCCGCAATCACGGCATCAACATCTGCATATCGGCTGGCAATATTCTTGGAGTATACCAAGGGATCTGTCTCATCTGCTATACATAGTAGTTTCATACTTACCCCATCAAATACCCACAGTCAACACCAACCAGCTCCCCGGTCATCGCCTTGCAGTCAACCAAGAGTTGTACCACTTTCGCTACATCTCCTGGGTCTACCAAGGAGTGGAGCAAGGAACGCTCTTCATAATGCTGTTTCAATGGATTTGCATCATCAAGATACGGTGCCTGCAATAACCCAGGAGCTACCGCGTTGACACGGATTGAAGGACCGAGTTCCTTTGCCAAACTTTTTGTGTATGCAACCACTGCCCCTTTGGATGCATCATAGTGACTTGTACCCCCAAACCCAGGATGGAGTGCATTGATACTTGCAATATTGACAATGCATCCCTTACTTTCCGTCAACAACGGGATACACTGCTGAGTCAACCTGAACAGACCAGTTACATTGATATCAAAGATACGTTGCCATTCAAATTCCACCAATTCAGTTGGAGTGAATACAGAGAACACACCGCTGTTGTTGACCAGAATATCAAGCTCTTCAAGTTCTTGTATTACGGAGGCAATACTCTCTGGGTTCTGTATATCAAGATGGATAGGAATCAAGGATGAACCATAGGAGTCTGCTAATTCATCAGCTGTTTTCTTGTTTGATGCATACCCGCAATACACCCGCTCACCTGCTTTGACGAATCGTTCACATATCGCCCTTCCCAAGGTACTGGTTCCTCCGCTCACCATAATGGTATGCATTACTCCTCCTTCGCCAAAAATCTTCTTATATCAGGACACTGTGGATATGTACGCTCCAAATCCACGGTACCTTGCTTGTAGACAGTCTGGTCAAAAGACGGGCACATGGTAGTGGCACATAAGGCCCAACCATGGGGCCCATGGAGTTTTGTTCCTTGCCACCTCCCCCCTCTAACAATGGAAAGAGGTTGGCTTGCCTGACTAATTGGACCCAAGCGACGCAACTCGTGGCTTCCGTCACTATTGAGCACCAATTGATCCAATGGATCACCTTCCAGAAAGAACCATACCTCATCAGTGGAGAGGTAGTGAAGCGAGGAGAAACTCTTCTCCGTAATCAGATAGTAGATGACACTGCCGAGCAAGCGGTCTTCCTCCATGAAAGAGTGAACCCGTTTATAGAATCCACCTTCCCCTGCAAGAGGTTCCAAACCCAATCGCTCAATCAGTGCCTGTATTTTCATACAGGCCAGACCTTCGTTACACTGCGGACCAAGGAAGTGAACGATTCCTTTACCTGATTCCCTGTCTCCATGACCTCGGTATGACTCAATGGCTGATCCAAGATTCCTGATGCCATATTGGTGATGCAGCTGATACCCAACACCTTCATACGCATATGACTTGCAGCGATTGCCTCAGGTACGGTTGACATCCCAACCGCATCAGCCCCGAGTGTCCTAGCTGCTCGGATTTCAGCAGGAGTTTCATAAGAAGGACCGGCGAAGAACATGTATATGCCTTCCTGCAAGGCGATATCCTGTTTTTTTGCTTCTTCTCTTGCAAGGGAACAGAGTTGCTTGTCATAGGCATTGGTCATATCAAAAAAGCGTTCTCCGAGACTCTCATAGTTGGGTCCACGCATCGGACTGTCGGCAATCATCTTAATGTGGTCACTGATGAGCATCAGATCGCCCGGTTTAAAGGACTCATTCACCCCACCTGCAGCATTGGTTACCAGAAGCTGTTCGATACCAAGTGCATGCATCACCTGAATGGGAAAGACCACTTGGTCCATACCGTATCCCTCATAGTAGTGGAATCGGCCCTGCATGCATAACACACGTTTTCCTTCCAGCATACCTGCAACCAGACGACCCTTGTGACCATACACAGTTGAAACAGGAAAATGGGGAATATCTTTGTAGGAGATAGCAACAGCTTCCTCCAGCTCATCGGCAAGGCCTCCTAGTCCACTACCTAACACCATACCAATTGAAACAGGTTCCTCTCCAATGCGAGAGGTGATATACATTGCAGCTTCCTGCATCTTATCCATTACATTATCCATGAAGTCCTCCTGAGATTACTAGAACGGCTCGCCGATTGCCTTCGGAGCAGCGGAATTCTTTGAGAATAGCACCAAAGCAAGCAAGGTGGCTACATACGGGAAAATCTTGAAGAAAACAGGGGGAATCACCTGCAGCGAAGGGATGACCTGGCTGACATTGGCAATCGTTGTCGCAATTCCAAAAAAGAACGTCGCACCAAGAATACCCAACGGTTTCCACTGTCCAAAGATCAATGCTGCAATAGAGAGAAAGCCGAGGCCTGCAACCGTACCATTGAACTCACCTGAGTAGGTAATCAAGATTACCGAACCACCCAGACCGGCAAGCGCACCACTCATAGTAACACCAAAATAGCGCATCTTATGTACATTGATTCCTGCAGAGGCAACTGCCGACGGATGTTCTCCACAAGCACGAAGACGAAGCCCAAAGCTGGTCTTGTACAACAAAATCCATGAAAGTGCCCAGATGATCAGACAGACCCAAGTAGTCCAGTAGGACTGGCTAAAGAAAAGAGGCCCAATGATTGGAATCTTGGAGAGGAACGGAACATTCTTACGGATAATGCCCATCATGATGCGGACGTTTCCACTTCCGCTGATAGTACGGGCAAGATAAACAGTGAGCGCAGCCGCCAACATATTGATTGCTGTTCCACTGATTACCTGGTCAGCCCTCAAGTTGATCGAAGCAAAGGCATGAAGAAGACTGAAAATTGCACCAGCTGCAACACCAACAAGCAATCCCACCGGAAGGGCGTTGATACCCAAAGTTGCCTCGGTCATCTTGATTGTAATGGCACTTGCAAAGTACCCAACCAACATTAGACCTTCCAACCCAAGATTGGTAACACCACTTCGTTCACTGTACAAGCCCCCGAGGGAGGTCATCAACATAGGAATTGTATAGGCGATAGCATAGGGAAAAATACTTACCAAGGTATTCCACATATTACTTACCCTCCTTCTCTGGTGTCATTTCTACAGAGTCTTCCTGTGGATTGATCCGCTTATTACGTCGCCTAAAAGCAGCATCCCAGAAACGTTTGAACAGCACACTGGTTGCTGTAAAATAGATAATTACAGCGATAATGGTATCGGCAATTTCAGGAGGGACTTTAGTCATGGCATTCATGAACCCTTTTCCGGATTGCAAGATACCAAAGAAAAGAGCACTGAAGAAGACTCCCAAGGGATTGCTGGCACCCAACAGCGCTACAGCGATTCCGTCAAATCCTTGGGAAGGCATGACACCAATCTGCATATTCCTTGAATACCCTGTGTAGAAGGAAAGTCCTGCCAGACCTGCCAAACCACCTGCAATCATCATGGAGATTACTACGTTTCGGTTCACCTTGATTCCTGCATACTCAGCACAGAAGCGGTTTGCACCAACCGCTTTTAGACTGAATCCAAGGGTTGTCTTGTCCAAGATAAATTTGATTAGGATTACTGAAATGATTGCAACAAAGAAACCAAGGTTCATGTACGATCCATTGAACAGGTTGGTCAACCATTCGTTTCTCAACGATTGCGAAACTGCAATACTGGCACTCTCCGTCTCCAAGGATGGTCCTTTCAGATATGCAGGAACAAAGTAATAGACCGACCAGTAGGCAATCCAGTTCATCATGATAGTTGCAACAACTTCATGAACGTTGAATTTGGCTTTGAGGAACCCAGGAATAACACCCCAAAGAGCTCCACCGGCCAAAGCTGATCCAATCAAGACAGCCAAGAAAAACGGACGGGGGAGGAACACCTTGTGTGCAACAATAGTTGCACAAAGACCCCCAACCAACATCTGTCCACTTGCTCCGATGTTGAATAGTCCTGTCTTGAAGGCAAAAGCAACCGAAAGTCCTACCAGCATCAAGGTAGTTGCTGTGGCCAAGGTGTTTCCTACTCTTTCAATATTCATCAAACTGCCGCGGAACAAGTACCAAAATCCTGTAAAGGGATTACTTCCGATTGACGCCATGAGGATGGCACCGGCAATCAGACCAAGGACCATTGCACTTACTGCGACGAGGAAGGCGTTGCTATGCAGTTCTCGTTTTTTCAATGATTTCATTGTTCACCTTCCTTTCGCTTTATGCCGGCCATCATCAAGCCGACCTCATTCTCATTCGTCTCTGAGGTTTTCACAATATCAATCAACTCTCCACTATTCATGACAGCAATTCTGTCGGAGAGGTTGAAAATCTCATCCAACTCAAATGAAACCAGCAAGACCGCATGTCCCTTGTCACGGTGTGCAATAAGTTGGGAGTGTATATATTCGATTGCACCTACGTCTAGCCCGCGAGTTGGCTGAACTGCAATAAGTAGCTCAGGGTCAGCAACAACTTCACGACCGACAATCAATTTCTGCTGATTTCCTCCAGAAAGCTTTCCTGCGAAGGAAAAAATGCCTTCACCACTGCGAACATCAAACTGTCCAACTACTTTCTGAGCATATTCACGCAAGTAGTCAGCCTCAAGAATACCTTTCTTGCTAAATGGACTGTGGTAGTACTCTTTGATGGCCACGTTATTAAACACCGTAGAGGTCATCACCAATCCACGCTTCTGCCTGTCCTCGGGAATATGGCCAAGGCCTATCTCATTGCGTTTACGAATATCTGCATTGGTGATGTCATTTCCATCAAGGATGATGGAACCACTTTCAGCCGCCCTTAGTCCGGTGATTGCCTCAATAAGCTCGGTTTGTCCATTGCCGTCGACTCCGGCGATACCAACAATCTCCCCTGCTTTAACAGAAAAAGAAAAATCCTTGACCGCAAGTATCTTCTTGCTATTCATGACCTTCAGGTCATGAATATCCAAAATTACACGACCTACTTGGGCAGGTTTCTTTTCAACTTTGAAACTAACGGGTCTACCTACCATCATTGAAGCCATTTTTGCTATTGAGGTTTCCTTTACATTTACCACCCCGATGAGTTTTCCTCGACGGATAACCGTACAGCGGTCGGCAACGGCCTTGATCTCATTCAATTTATGCGTAATCAAGATGACTGATTTTCCCTCGGCTACCAGGCTTCGCATGATGCCCATCAGGTCTTCAATTTCCTGGGGAGTAAGTACTGCTGTTGGTTCATCAAAAATCAGTATCTCAGCATTTCTATAGAGCATCTTCAGGATCTCCACACGTTGTTGCATCCCAACGGTGATATCCTCAATGACCATATTAGGATCTATGTTCAGCCCATATTTCTCTGAGAGATCTTTGATTTTCTTGGATGCAGTTCTACGATCAAGAATGAAGCCTCCCTCTTTGCCTAGAATTATATTTTCGGTAACCGTGAAAGTCTGTACCAGTTGGAAGTGCTGATGCACCATTCCAATACCAAGCTCATTGGCATCGTTGGGATCATTGATCCTGACTTCTTTCCCTTTGACTTTTATCTGCCCTTTATCGGCATGATACAAACCGAAAAGGATACTCATGAGGGTAGATTTTCCTGCTCCATTCTCACCGAGAATGGCATGAATTTCTCCCTGTTCCACTTGCAAGGTGATGTCATCGTTTGCAACGATTCCAGGAAACTCTTTGCGTATGTTCAACATCTCAATAACGTGGCTCATCAGTGAACTCCCTGTGTGAACAAATCATAACTATGAGTTGCACAGAAAGGCCACCTATAGGGTGGCCCTTGCGTGCGAATTAATAGGAAGGTTTACTCGAACAATCCATCGCCGGAAGCTCGCACAGTGAGTTCTCCGCTGGTCAACATTGTAGAGACCTTGAAAACCTCATCAGTGACAGCCTTGTCGAGATTCGGGTTCTCAGAAGGAATACCTACGCCCTCATTTGCTGCGGTAAAGGTAAGTACTTCACCTGCAGGGAAGGTTCCATTGAGCTCGGCAACAATCATGTCATAGGAAGCACGGTCGAGGTACTTCATGGCACTGGTCAGGATGATGGACTTGCCGCTAGGAAGTACGCCCTCGGGGTACTGGTCAACGTCAACACCGATCACCCAGACATTCTGGCCACTGGAAGCACGGTTCTTTGCTTCGTTGATAACACCAACGCCAACACCACCTGCGGCGGCAAAGATGACATCCACACCACGGTCGTACATGGATGCTGCAATCTGCTGACCGGCACTGATGTTGTCAAAAGAACCCTGGTAGAGGTTGTTCTCCTGCTTCATCACAATCTTGGTACCATAGTTTTCATTGGCAAAGGCAACGCCCTGCTGGAAGCCCCAATTGAACTTCTGTACAGCTGGAATTTCCATACCGCCGACAAAACCAAAGTCACCTTCCTTGAGTTGCATTGCAGCAGCAAGCCCAGCAAGGAAGCCGGATTCGTGTTCTGCGTAGTAGACTGCCACAACATTCGGTTCAATGCGGAATTCAGAATAATCAGCACTATGGGGTTCACCATCGAGAATGACGAACTTCACATTGGGATACTTATCCTGTGCCTCAAAAAGAGCAGTCTCAAACTTGAATCCTGGACATACAATGAAGTTATAACCAGCATCAACCAAGTTACCGATTTCCTTCAAGTAGTCAGCCTCAGTGGTCCCTGCGGGTTTGAGATATTTGACATCAAGCGCGTAGTCCTTGCTTGCCTTCAAGATACCTTCCCAAGTGCCTTGGTTAAAGGATTTATCATCAATCGTACCAGCATCGGTGACCATTCCAACACGAAGATTACTCTTCTTTGCCCCACCCTCATCACTTCCTTGAGCGAATGCAAACGAGCCAAGTATCAGAAAGATACAAAGCACTACAGCCAATTTTTTCATACTGTCTTCTCCTATTTTTGTGATCATGCACAAAAAACTATGTAAATTCATTCTACATTCACCTTGTACCGTTGTCAAATAAAGAAACCGCCCACAGGAAGTATTGATTCAAGACAAACCATTGAGCAAGAAACAGTTGTTTTTTCTTCTATATATAGAAATTCTTCTGAAGATAGAGAACCCCCGATTTGTATCACCGGGGGCTCAACGGTAAGCACAATACCTTGGCTATATAGTTTGTTCAGCTTCCAAACAAGCTAGGATATAGGATCCTAATCCCTTGAAATCATCCTCCACCACTGGTTCACACACATAGTAGTGCATTGAACCATTACGATACGGATTCCCTCCCAGACCTGCCACAGAACAGATGCCTCCTAAATGGAGTTGTCCTTTCTTATCTTCTCTCAGATACCGGGCACTGATATCCTCAATTGCATGCATGGCTTGCTTTCTATATGTCTCATTGTTGCTGATACCTACACGAACCGCTTTCAGTAGACTGTAGGCAAACATGCTGGAACAGGATGTCTCAAGATAATTTTCTTCCACTTCGCTTCTGTCCATCACTTGGTACCACATCCCACTCTCACTTTGATAGGGGAGCAATGAGTCAAGAACCTGGGTAAGAATCCGGCCCAGTTCCCCACGCTTAGGATGTGTTTCAGGAAGGAAGTCGAGGATATCGAGAATAGCCATGCAGTACCACCCGATCGCCCTACCCCAGAAATGGGGAGAAAGACCGGTTTCTACATCTGACCATCGCTGTCCCCGTGATTCATCATACGCATGATAAAGCAAGCCAGTTTTCGAGTCCCTAAGCGTCTGATAAACCTTTATTACCTGTTCCACCGTATCATCGAACCCTGCCGTATCACCACTTACCTTGCAAAACTGTGCATTGAATGGACCCTGCATATATACCCCATCCAGCCAAATCTGCCAAGGATAGATCTCCTTATGCCAGAATACACCTGAAAGAGTCTTGGGATGGGAATTTAACTGACTCTTGAGCAATTGAGCTGCCTGTAGAAAGCGCTTCTCCTTCGTTTTATCATACAGAGCGAAAAGGTTCCTTCCAGCGTTTATCTGGTCCAGGTTGTACTCTCCTAGCCGATAAGTGGCGATCTGGCCATCCTTTCCAACCATGGGATCATACATCTCATAGGCCCACTGGAACATCTCTTTTCGGTCGTAGGCTTCTCCAACCAGCAAACAACTTTGTATCACAAGCCCATGCTCATAATGCCATCGCATCTGTGAAGGTTTGTAGCGTGAAACCACACTTTCAGCTAGTTTCAACGAAAGGCGTTCACCCCTGTCCATCATGCTTCATTCCTCATGTTCGTGCCAAATCTTCCGGCTGCCTAATACTCGGCAGCCGGAACCATGTCTCTTCACACCTACTCATTCAACAAGTTGTTCTCCTTGGCAAAGGCAACGCCCTTGTCATTCCAATCCTGTCCACCGAGTTTCTTGAACTCAGCAAGCCAAGTATTCCAGTTTGTCCTGGTAAGCGTGCGCTTTCCAGTGATGAACTCACTTAGGCCCTGTTCGTAAAAACGCTTCAAGTCAGCATTAGGAATCGGAAGCATGTCAGAACCAACAGCTGGGGTCCACTCTTTGGTCTGCATCTTACGCAGTACCTCAAGTGCAGACATTTCCTTTTTACTGGTAGCAGTGGTGTACTTCGGATAACGGGCATACAACTCGATATCACCGTTATAGAAGACCATGTTCCGTAACTGTGTCACGGTCTGACCAACTGGGCCGCTGAAAGCCAAATCAGGGTTAGGTAGACCATTAGCAACAGGAACACCATTTGCATCCTTGGTGTAGTTCACACCCTCGACGCCCCAACCAAGCAAGAAGTAACCTTCATCAGATGCCATCCACTCAAGCAGTTCGGCAATCTTGTCCTTCTTTCCTTCCTCAACTGCTTTTGCACTAATGGCATAGATACGGAACCCTGCAGTGTAAGGTCCAATCGAAGCATGTCCCTTGGGGCCTTCGACGGGATCCATGATCACCCACTCACCATCAGGGAAGTTCTTGTCAAATGGAGCATAGTTGGACTGAGCAGCGAAAGCAGCATTCTGCTCTCTCATAATCCCAAAACGACCCTGCTTCCAAGCAGCACGGAAATCATCCTTCTTGTAGGCAAGCCAGTTTGGATCAATGATTCCTTCATCAGCCATCTTCTTGAGATATGCCATGGCATCATAGAATTCAGGCTTGAGAATGTTCAGGCCTGCACTATCAGAGGTCATGTCCCAAGTACCTTCAACCCCGAATGCACCAAGGATCGGCTGCAAGCGACGACCGGGCCATGCTTCGTAGTTGTTGACTTCCTGGAAAGCCCCATAGCCATAGGTGTCATGCTTTCCATTGCCATCAGGGTCATCAAAGGTGAAGGCTCGCATGACAGCAAGCAACTCATCAGTGGTGGTGGGAACACTCAAACCGAGATTATCCAACCAGTCCTTGCGAATCAACAGACCTTCATTCTTGACGATCGAACCGGGGTCAGCCAGACCATAGCTCTTTCCACCAAACTTTGCATGGTTTCGGCTTACCTCGTTGTAGTGGGTTGCCGTGCGGGTGGGCATCTTCTCATACAAATCATCAACTGGAGCAACCAGACCCTGGGGAACCAGACGGGTCAAAACATCGCGGCGAACCATAAACAGGTCGGGGAGATTGTTTGCCGCAGCAGCAGCCTGAATCTTTACGTCCTGGTCACTCTCATTGGAGGGAAGCGTTGTAAGCTTCAGATCGATGTTCAACTTCTCCTTGATGATGTCAAACCCTACCCAATCGGCCGGGGGTGGCCCAGCTTCGGTAACCGCAGCGCCATACCACAGATCAATAGTCATAGGACCATCTACTGCAGCATCTTTGGTTCCCTGGCTGAATAAGGGCAGGGAACCGAAAGAGAGCAACGCAATAAGTGCGATGCATACGAAATACTGTTTCTTCATGGCTAATCCTCCTTATGAATTACCAAATCCAATTAAAATCATTCAGAGCAGAAAAGCGTCTTAACCTTTTACACTTCCCAGCAATGTTCCCTTGGTAAAATACTTCTGGATAAATGGATATGCAGCTACCATCGGTATGGCACTCATAAAGACCGAGGCAGCCTTGATTGCTGCAATCGGGGCATCCCCGAAGGCACTTACCTCCACATATTCATTCATTCCACTTGCCATCAGTATGTTCCTGAGTAGAATCGGAAGAGGCTGCAATGCATTACTATTGAGGTAGAGCATTGCGTGGAAAAAGTTGTTCCAGAAGGAAACTCCATAGAACAAACCAATGGTCATGATGATCGCTTTTGAGAGGGGCAAGATAATCCTCAAGAGAACTTGAATCTCCGATGCCCCGTCAATACGTGCAGACTCCTTCAGTTCGTTGGGAATCCCCTCGAAGAAGGATCGCATGATCAGACAGTTGTAGGTGCTGATCGCTACCGGGATGTAGACAGCCGGCAACTTGTCGATCAACCCAATATTGGTGACCAACAGATAGGTTGGAATCATACCAACGTTGAAAACGTAGGGAACGATGACGAGCATATTCAGGTATCGCCTTCCAGGAAGGGTTGGAATGGACAGTACATATGCAAGGGGTATGGTAAGCAACAAAGCGCTTGCTACCCCACCAATCAATATCTTTACACTGTTGCCGAAGGCAAGCAGGAATCCTGCATTCCCCAACAATGCCTCATAGGCGGAAGTCGACCACTTCCAAGGCATCAGGAACATACCTTCCAGGTTATTACCAATGTAGTCATTAGGCCTGAATGAGAGGGTAATGGTACTCCAAAGCGGGATTGCAATGATCAGCAGGAGCAAACCCAAAAAGAGATCCACCAAGAAGTTGAAGCTGTGGTCAGCCGCTGTGGGTCTAATCGCTACAGAAGTGAATCTTCCTTTTCTTCTGGTTCCAATTTTTTTCATCTCCGGCCTCCTAGAACAATGAGTTTCCGCCGAAGCGTTTGACCAGACGGTTGGAACCAAGGATGAGGAACATCCCGATGACCCCCTTGAACAGCCCGACTGCGGTGGCAAGACCAAACTGGAACTCCAGCAAGCCTTGACGATAGACCCAGGTATCGATGATATCGGCAACCGAATACACCGGTGTCGAATACAACATGAAGATTTGGTTGAAGCCCGCATCCAGGATGGTTCCCAATCGGAGCAGGACCACGATAACGATGACAGGGCGAATTGAGGGAAGCGTAATATACCGTACCCGTTGCCAGGAGTTGGCGCCCTCCACCAAGGCTGCCTCAAAGAGGGAGGGATCAATGCCCATCAGGGCAGCAATGAAGATAATGGCACTCCACCCCATTTCCTTCCATGCATCACTGAGTATGACAATCCAGGGAAAAGCATCAGTATTGGTCAAGAAATCAATGGGTTTGCCACCAAGCAGCTTGATAGTGTCATTTACAATGCCATCTCCCGGTGCCAATAGGGCGAGCAGGATGCCGTACATGATGACCCACGAGAGAAAGTGTGGGAGATAGGCAAGTGTTTGTACTGTTTTACGTAAAATGGGACGGTTGCTCTCGTAGATAGCAATTGCAAGGATGATTGCAAGGGGAAGACTGAAAACCAACTTCCCAAAACTGTACATCAGGGTGTTCCTGAGCAACTCAACAAAATAATAGGAGTTGATGAAGGTCTTAAAGTGCTCAAATCCTATCCACTGGCTACCAAGCACCCCATCCAAGGCCATATACTTTTTGAAGGCAATCTGTCCGTTGAATATCGGTACATATTTGAAGATAATGTAGTAGATTAAAGGAATTGCAAGCAAAGCATAGACTGATTTATGTCGCTTGATATCACGTAGCAATTGCTGTTTTGCCGTTCTTTCTGCCATTTGCAACCTCACCCTCTCAGCATAGGACCAAGAGTGCAAGATTATGCAGAGCGTCTCTTGTACTTTTCCGACCTTTTACACAGATATGCATGTATTGAGTAAATTTTCTCGACAGAATTTGTTGCTGAAGATTTCTCCAGTACATACCGAACTATACGGGAATTGCAGGAAAACGAGAGATTATCAAATGGTATTTTCGCTCATTACTAATGTTGTGAACGGATCTTCCCCGGGGCACATCCCTTGATCTTCTTGAACACCCTACAGAAATACGCTTGGTCCTGAAATCCCGTCTGGCTTGCAACCTCATTGATGGAAAGGGAGCTCTCTCTCAGCAACTGGGTCGCAAGGAACACCCGCTGCCTGTTGAGGTAGTCCCAAGGACTTATTCCCAACTCCTTTTTAAAGATTCGAGTCAGGTAATCCTCACTGACATTCACCGATTCTGCAAGTTGCCAGCGTGAGATCTGCTGGGTAGCATGCCTACCGAGGTAGACTGCCGCTCGTTTAACCAAAGCACCAGTGAGAGGAGGAAGCATCTCATCCGTCTCCAAGAGCGCGAGTAAACGCTCCCCAAACTCACTGCTCTCTAGTACGCACTGATGGGCAATGAGCAAACGAGGAATGAGGGATAGCTGTTCCGCTTCCTCTTTTCCCCATCGCTCGCGAATTACCACTATAGGAGCATCACAGGTTTTACGAATATTCCGATAGAGAACTGGATCAAACAGTGAGCCAAGTATCAAATGTACCGGTTGGTTGGCTACAACATCCAATACCTCTTCCCCATCACTGTGGACAATGAACTCCTCATCCAAGGCAAGCAACTTAAAAGATTCCTCAGGAATTCCTTTCAACACGACCAGAACACCATCAAAAATATGATGGTGGGTTGTCATCAAGGAGGAAGAGAGATTTTGTTGTCCCTCAGGGGCGTGAAGACAGACCATTGGAGACAGAGATAGTGTGTTATGCCCTGCAAGCAAGGTTCGAAGAAGTCGGAACTCCCTTCCTTGATTGTCTGCATCCCAGCCAATAATGCCTCCGGTGATCTTAGAGAGTTCGTGTCTCTGCAGACTTCCCACTGGCACCACCTCACTGGAAGCAAAGGAAGTTCGCAACACCTCTGGAACCAGATCATTACCATCATCAGCAATGAAAAACAAGATATCAAAGGAAGGTGGATTGCTCTCACCCATCAAGCTTGGCAGAGGCAGTTGCACAACCACTGCATTATCTTGCAGCGAGAACGAACCATGGCCCATCAGAATAATCCTTTGCGCCAAGGAAAGACTTGGGTCCTGACTTCCCATTGAAGATTTCCAGGTACCCAAGGAGGAAGCAAACTCGAACTGAAGGCCGTCTTTCGACAATGTAGCCTTCAACCTCATCGTTTCACACTCCTTGAGGATATACTCACAGATGATGGTGAAACTTTGGATCAACCGGTTTGCATCGACACAGAGTGCCGGTAGCTCATCCGGTCCTTCATATGCAAGAGGAAATGAGGTGATCAGAGGTGTTATCAGCGTCATGGGATTGCAGACCTTGTTCTCAAGTTCAAGATTACCGGAGTGCGAGAGAGAAAGATCCAAGAGGTGGGTGGCAGAACGGATCTGCTCCTCTATCTGCTTCCCAATTTCACCATCAGCCTTCTTCGCGATGGAGAGAATTGTCTCGAGAGGGGTCTTGAGTCCTTCCCCAACATTGGCAAAGAACTCACTTCGCGAGCGCTGTGCCCTCTCTGCAACCTCCCTTGCACGATTGGCGGCATCAAGGAGAAAGGCTCCCTTGATTGCTGAACTTAAAGCGGTTCGCAGCTCTTCCATGACACTCCCGCTGAACAACGTGGTTCTCAGGATGAGATATCCGAGTGGCTGGTTGTCCATGAATAACGGTTCAACCACATGCACACCCTGACCAAGGTGGTCCAGGAGCCCTTGGGGTAACAAGAGATGTTTGGGAAACTCTTGTTTTCGCTCTATGACCAGAGAATCAGCATACCCTCCAATAAAAGTATTGTGTGTCTCATCACCGTTCAAGACAAGATAGCCTGCATCAAGGCCAAGTGCTCCTAGATGCTTTGCCAAGAGTGATGGGATGGCTGAGAGGGTTCTCACACCCAAGAGGTCACACTTCAAAGTATCGAGGATACTTGCCTGTAGTGAACGTTGGTACGCATGTTCATGTGCAACCAAATCCCGCTGGCGTAGAAAAAGATCCCTGATTGGTCCCCCACAGAGAACCTTGAAGGAAAAAGTAGCAAAAAAAGTACAATACCAGTGCAAGGCTTCAGTCAAGAGACTGGGGTCCCCACCCCGGTCTAGGAACCGGTAGGAGAGTTGACCAATTAATGAGAGTACTTCACTCTCATGTTGTAAGGAGGCTTCCTTGATCAGCCTCTTTATCCGCTCTTGCTCTTCCTCATTCGCATCAAACACCTGAATCACCCAAGCTTGGAAGAGTTCCTGGCTCCCCACCACCCGCCGAGCCTGTTGTTCACTACCCAGTGAATAGGTACACCCACAGCTCTGTCTGATAATCGGCTGGGAGGGAAGAAGCAAGTCAAAACAAGAAGGGTCTTCCTCTGCAAGCATACCACTGAGAAGGTTCCAGGACATCCTTGCCAATTCACCAACCGGCATCCTTGCTGTGGTACAAGGAACCTTCAATAGATGACTTTCCCTGCTGTCATTGTAGCCTACAATACGGAGGTCCTCAGGAATTGAATACCCCAGACTCTCTAGGTATTTCCCTGCATCGAACATCATAAGATCGCTCGCACAGACAAGGGTGTCAAAATCCCTCCCAGGAACCAGATTGCGTTCTTCCAACAGTTGCTCTATCGCCCCTCTTCCCTCTGACCAGGAGAAAGGATCGCTAACCAATCGAGGGTCAAAGAGTAGGCTTGTTTGGTCGAGGGTATCGCAATACGCTCGGTAGCGGTCCTCCGCAGAATAGTGATTCTCCGGTCCTCGGAGAAAGGCAAGCTTCCTCGCACGATGCTCTCTAATGCAGTGCAACATGACACTCTGGACCCCAGAATAGGCATCAAAGGAGATTCCAGGACATCCTTTCTTCTTCATCCCGATGCAAACACATACCAAGTCGTCAAGATTGTCCAAGAAGGCTTGTACCTCTGAGACACTGACGGACCCACCCAAGGCAGAGGCCCAGGTGATCACACCATCCAGATTATCTGTATTTACCAAAGAGTAGATGGCATTACGTAAGTACTCCTGGTTCTCCTGGTTCTCAAGTCTTCCCCCAGGAAAGACAAACAAGGAAAAACCAGAACGTTGGGAATGGCTTGCAATCTGGGACCAGAGCTCATTGGAGGCTCCGGTATGAATAGAGGCCAACACCAATCCAACTCGTCTAGTCACGTGAGCACCCACAGCGACCTCCTCGTAAACGATATTACTATACCACAGGTTTTTCCGCCTTGACAGTCCAGCAAAGAGAAGGATATCATTCGGAACAATGTTTCATTTTCAACCAATCGAGGCAAGACTCAAGAGCCTGAATTATCATCTGGAGCGGTTCATGCCGATCCTCACCCCCAGTGGTGTCATCATGGGTCTCCTCCTTGGGTCACTTGTCTCCTGGATGACCCCATCAGTACCCTACTTATTTAGTCTTATTACCTTTATAGGTGGTTTGGGAATCAGTTCAAATGCCTTTTTTGGGGTCATCAAAAAACCAAAAGCCATTCTTTTCTTCATCCTAGGAGCAAACATCATCATGCCCTTGATAGCATGGGCGTTGGCAAACCTGTTGTTCTCCGGTCATCCTGCAATTATCACAGGGTTCATTCTCCTGATGGCCATCCCCACTGCAATCACTGGGTACATCTGGGCAAACATATACAAGGGAAACGGGGCTCTCTCATTGACCTTGATCATTGTATCCACTCTGCTTGCACCAGTACTTACCCCCTACACCGTTGCACTCCTTGCCCAGACCACGGTACAGATCGATACCAAAGGGATGATGATATCCCTGCTCATCATGGTCGTCATTCCCTCCATCGTCGGCATTCTTATAAACAATGCAACGAAAGGGAAAGTCAACGACCGCATAGCTCCAAACCTGAAACCATTCTCAAAGATCGGTCTCTTCTTCATCATCGTCATCAATACCAGCAATGTTGCCGAACGTCTTATCGCCGATGCTTCTTGGCTCTACCTGCCTATTGCTCTCACCTGTGCACTGCTTGCAGTAATCGGTTATCCACTTGCCCACTATTTGGGCAAGATTGCCGGCATTGCCTTGGAAGATCGCAAAAGCGTTACCTTCGCAGTCTCCATGAGGAACATCAGCTCTGCCTTGGTGCTCGCCATTGCTTACTTCCCCCCCGAGACAGCGCTTCCTGTCATTTTCGGTATCGTATTCCAGCAAACCATCTGTGCCTTCATGGCATATACCCTTTATGGGAGAAAGAAAATAACGTAACATATCTATATAGACAAGGAGCTACATCCATGCAATCTATCACTGAAACAATGAAGACAACTACCAGAAAGGAGAAGGTCCTCCAGTTTGGAGAAGGTAATTTCCTCCGTGCTTTTGTTGATTGGATGATCGACATCCTCAATGAGAAGACTGACTTTAATGGCAATGTGGTCATCGTCCAGCCGCTCGAAAGAGGATTGAGCGATATGATCAACGACCAGAAAGGTCTCTACACCACCGTCCTTCGTGGTGTCCAGGGAGGAAAGAACGTTGAAGAGTTCCGTACCATCGGCAGTGTCAGCCGTTGTTTAAATCCATACAAGAGTGAAGACTACGCCGAATATCTGAAGCTTGCAGAGAGTGAGGATCTGAGGTTCATCGTCTCCAACACCACTGAGGCAGGTATTGCCTACAGTGAGGGAAACACTCTGGATGATGCTCCCCAAGCTGCCTTCCCTGCAAAAGTCTGCGCGTTTCTCTACAAGCGCTACAAGGCTTTTGATGGCGCAAAAGACAAGGGCATCATCGTTATCCCGGTCGAGCTTATAGACAAGAACGGTGACAACCTAAAACGAATCGTGACGCAGTATGCCGCTGAGTGGAAGCTTGAGGAAGCGTTTATCACCTGGCTTGAGGAAGCGTGTGACTTCTGTAACTCACTTGTTGACCGAATCGTCCCTGGTTATCCCCGTGCTGAAGCAGCTGACCTGTGTGAAAAAATCGGTTATCAGGATAATCTTCTTGATTCCGCAGAGATTTTCCACCTCTGGGTCATTGAATGCCACAAGGAGTTCCACGAAGATGAGCTTCCCTTCAACAAAGCAGGGTTGAACGTCATATGGACCAACGACATGAGCTTCTACAGGACCCGGAAGGTACGTATCCTAAACGGAGCCCATACCATGAGTGTACTTGCCGCATATCAGGCAGGGCATGATACCGTCCAGGACTGTATCGCAGACAAAGCCTTGTTGTACCCGTTCATGCATGGAGGCATTTTTGAGGAGATCATCCCTTCGATGGATGGCTCGAAAGAGGAGTTGGAAGCGTATGCCAATGATGTGTTGGAACGGTTTGAAAACCCATACAACCCACATCAGTTGCTTTCCATTTCTCTCAACTCTGTCTCTAAGTTCAAAACCCGTAATCTTCCCAGCTTGCTTGGATACATCAAAAAGCAAGGTTCTCTCCCCAAACGACTGGTATTCGCACTTTCAGCCTTGATCAGCTTCTATGAGGGAACCGAATATGAAGATAGTGCATTGAAGGGAAAGAGAGGCAACGAGAGTTATCTCATCCAAGACAGCAAAGACATACTGGAGGCCTTTGCAGCCCTCTACAAAGAGGCTGATGAAGGAGAGGTAAGGGCAAAGCGAATCAGCGAGGCTGTACTTTCCAATACTGCTTGGTGGTCTCAGGATCTCACCCAGATTAAAGGCATGCAAAAAGCGGTAGAGCAGAACTTGCAAGCCATCTGGGCAGTCGGCATGCAAAAAACCATGCAGGCACTGTAGGAGTAACTATGGAGCAACGCAATTTCGTTATAATCCACCCAAATGATGTGGTAGCAGTTGTAATCGCCCCCCTTAGCAAGGGGGATGTGGTCCAGGTACAGGGAAAGGATATCACCTTGGTGATGGATATTCCCTCTGGACACAAGTTTGCAATCAGGGATATCAAAAAAGGGCAACCCATCATCAAGTATGGGGCTCCCATTGGACAGGCAACACAGCATATTTCCAAAGGAGAGCATGTCCATGCAAGCAATATCAAGACACTGCTTTCTGAATCGGCCGCCTACTACTATAACAAGGACCTTGCATCTCAATTCCAGGAGAAAGCTGAAAAACGTAAATCTTTCTGGGCTGACAAAACCCCAACAATCCAAGCCTATCGTCGAGCTGGTGGAAAGATTGGAATCAGAAATGAGCTTTGGATTGTACCTACCGTCGGTTGTGTGAACAAGATTGCAGAAACACTGGTCTCTTGGGCTAGCCAAACCTTCCCCACCAGTGAATTTTATGACGGGATCCATGTATGGAATCACCCCTATGGGTGCAGTCAGCTTGGGAATGATCATGAGGCAACCAGAACCATTCTCGCTGACTTGGTTCATCATCCCAATGCAGGAGGGGTATTGGTACTCTCACTCGGTTGTGAGAACAACACCCCCGAGTCCTTCAAGGAATTGGTAGGGGATGTCGACCCAGAAAGGGTAAAATTTCTCACCTCACAGGAAGTGAGTGATGAAATTGAGGAGAGCAAGAAACTTCTAACAGCGCTCCATAAGACCATGCAGGAAGACAGAAGGGAGACGGTGGGGATGGACAACCTCATCGTGGGCTTCAAATGCGGAGGCTCTGATGGTCTCAGTGGCATAACCGCCAATCCTCTGGTCGGTTGTTTCTGCGATGCATTGACAGCGATGGGGGGAACAGGAATTCTTACCGAGGTTCCTGAGATGTTCGGAGCAGAACAACTGCTGATGAACCGTAGCCAAAATGAAAACGTCTATGAGCAGACAGTACAGTTGATTGATGACTTCAAACAGTATTTCATCAAGCATGACCAAGTGGTGTATGAGAATCCCTCTCCAGGAAACAAGGCTGGAGGAATATCAACCTTGGAAGACAAGAGCCTTGGGTGCATCCAGAAAGGTGGAGAGGCAATCATCACTGATGTCCTTGCCTATGGACAACAGGTAACAAAAAGAGGGTTGAACCTCCTTTCCGGTCCTGGCAATGATATTGTGTCCACTACGGCTCTCACAGCTACAGGTGCCCATATCATTCTTTTTACCACGGGAAGGGGAACCCCACTCGGCTCTCCAGTTCCCACCGTAAAGATCTCAAGCAATAGTGCATTGGCTGCAAAGAAGACTGGCTGGATTGATTTTGATGCAGGAAGGCTCTTGGCAGAAGATAATGAAGTGGTGCTCTCCGATTTCCTCTCCCTCCTCCAGGCAGTTGCCAGTGGTGAGAAGAGAACAAGGAATGAGGAGAATGGGTATGCAGAGATATCGTTGTTCAAGGATGGTGTTATCCTCTAGAACACGAGAAAAGGAGAACAATTATGAAACAATTCATGGATGAACATTTTCTACTACAAACAAAGACAGCCCAGAAGCTGTATCATGAGTATGCAAAAGACCAGAAGATCTATGACTATCACTGCCATCTCAACCCAAAGGAAATAGCAGAGAACAAGAAGTTCTCTACCATCACCGACGCTTGGCTCGGAGGCGATCACTACAAATGGCGTATCATGCGTGCCAATGGGGTCCCAGAGGAACTGGTTACCGGAAAGGATGCAGACCCTTATGAAAAGTTCCTAGCATGGGCTGGTACTATGGAAAACGCCTTGGGCAACCCACTCTACCACTGGACCCATCTTGAACTTCAGCGGTATTTTGGTATTCATGAAGTACTCAACACAAAGAACGCAAAGGCAATCTATGAAGAAGCCAATCGCCAGTTAAAGGAGAATGAGAACCTTTCAGTAACAGGAATCATGAAGCAGTTCAAGGTCTACGCAGTAGGAACCACCGATGACCCTGCTGATGATTTGGCTTACCACAAGCAAATTGCATCCAAAGAAGGGTTTCCTACTAAGGTAATTCCCTCCTTCCGTCCTGACAAAGCACTAAATATAGAAAAAGAAACATTCTGTGCTTATATGGAATCATTGGAGACCGTTTCCGGGAAGTCCATCACCTTGGTGGCCGATGTCGTTGAAATTTTGATT
This sequence comes from Sphaerochaeta sp., assembly GCA_018399495.1. Taxonomy (GTDB): domain Bacteria; phylum Spirochaetota; class Spirochaetia; order Sphaerochaetales; family Sphaerochaetaceae; genus Sphaerochaeta. The sequence continues at coordinate 11,677 of JAGYOG010000030.1, read as the reverse complement.
AAACGACTGGACTTCTTTGTCAGTATGGGATGTAAAGCAAGCGATCACGCACTGGTTACCGCTCCTGCTATCTTCAAGATTGAAAGGGAAGTGAACGAGATTTTTGCAAAAAAGATGAATGGAAAGTGCCTTAACCATGAAGAGGTAGAAGCCTACAAAACCTTTGTACTTACACACCTTGCAAAGGCGTATGCAGAACGTAATATTGCTATGCAGCTACATTTTGCAGCTATCAGGGACAACAATAGCTTGATGTACAAAAACCTCGGCCCTGATACCGGCTATGACGCTTCCCACGACAAAGATCTTGCTGAGGGTCTTTCGGCCTTCCTGAACAATCTTTCTGCCACAGGGGAAGTACCCAAGACCATTCTCTATACGCTCAATCCGAAAGACTACTACACCTTGGCAACCTTGATGGGTTGTTACCAGGATGGGATCCCAGGAAAAATGCAACTCGGTTCTGCCTGGTGGTTTGCTGACCATAAGGATGGTATGGAAGAACAGATGAAGCTCTTGGGAAATGTGGGTCTGCTACCCCGCTTCATTGGGATGCTTACCGACAGCCGGTCCTTCCTCTCCTACTCCAGGCACGAGTATTTCAGACGTATACTCTGTAATATCCTTGGGAATTGGGCAGAAGAAGGAGAGGTTCCAAACGATATCGAGATGCTGGGAAAGGTGGTTGAGAACATCTCCTTTGGTAATGCAAAAACCTACTTTGAGGGTTGATACCATGGGAAAGAAGACCTGTCCAGCAGGAGAGAAACAACAAACCAGCGGAGTAATTAGAACCATTGTTATCTTGGAGACTTTGTCAAAACATCAAAGCATTAATTTGGAACAACTCTCCAAGGAGACAAGTTTGCCAAAAGCGACCCTGCTTAGGTTTCTTTCCACCATGGTCAACCTAGGCTATGTCTATCGGGATAACACAGACCTCTATAGCCTTACACTGAAAATGTTTTCTGTAGGATCCCGAGGACTTGAGCACATCGACCTGATCCATGTGGCTAACCCTGTCGCCCAAAGGCTCTGTGACGAGCTGGGAGAGACAGTGCATATGGGTGTGCTGGAGGAGGACAAGGCTGTCTATGTACTGAAAAAGGAGTCCTCCTTCACCATCAGAATGTATTCCCGGGTAGGAAAGGCAATCCCCTTGTACTGCACAGCTATCGGGAAGGTCCTACTCAGTGATATGCCTCAAGACACGCTGGATGAATACCTATCCTCTGTCAAAATGAAACCATTCACCCCAAACACTGTAACTGACAGTGTGGTATTGAAACAGGAATTACAACAAATCCGTAAACGAGGCTGGGCAAGCGATAATGAAGAGCATGAAATGGGCACGCTCTGCATCAGTTCTCCCATCAAGGACTACACAGGGAAGGTGGTTGCTGCAATGAGTGTCTCCTGGCCTCTTTTCCGCTTCAATCCGGAAGAACAGGAACATATCACCAAATCAATACTAGAGGCATGTACAAACCTCTCCCACCTTCTGGGTTGGGAAGAAACAGAGTAAGACAATACATATCGGAGGAAATGCAATTCAAGGATGTTTTTTCCTTACCCATAGGATATCATGGAGAAAAAGGAGCTATTCATGCAACAGATTCGATGGGGTATTATCGGGTGTGGAAATGTCACCGAAGTGAAGAGTGGTCCCGGATTCCAAAAAGCAGAAGGGGCTGCTCTTGTTGCTGTCATGAGGCGAAATGCAGAAAAAGCAGCAGATTATGCAAAGCGCCATGGAGTAGAAACCTGGTATGATGATGCACTCAAGCTCATCGAGGATCCACAGGTGGATGCAATCTACATTGCAACCCATCCTGACTCACACCACTACTATACACTCCTCGCTGCTTCAAAAGGAAAGCCAGTCTATTGTGAAAAACCTCTGGGAGTTTCCTACACACAAAGCAAGGAGATGGTGGAGTATTGCAAGCAACACTCCATTCCCTTTTTCAGTGCTTATTATCGCAGAGCACTCCCAAAATACCTTATGATCAAAGAGATGATAGACAGTGGAAAACTCGGAAAGGTCAGGGCAGTACATGTGGAAATTCTGCAATCAATCAAACCGGAAGACACAGTGGATAATGGGAGATGGAGAGTACAACCAGAGATGAGCGGAGGAGGGTTGTTATTCGATGTTGGTTCACACTCCCTTGATTTGATCGACTTCTATTTTGGTCACATCATTGAGGCAACAGGAGAAGGTCGAAACCAGAGCAAAACGTATAAAGCTGATGATATTGTTCATGGAAGTTTTAGGACAGAGAGTGGAGTCTGTGGCACAGGTCTCTGGTGCTTCAACACCTGCAAGAATGAGGATACCACCACTATCTTTGGCAGCAAGGGCATCCTCTCCTACTCTGTGCTGGATATCGGAAAACCGATAGCCCTTGAGACAGAGAATGGGACTGAGGTATTGGACGTTCCTGAACCTCCAGAACATGTTGCACAACCCCTCATCCAAACCGTTACCGATGCGTTATTGGGCAAAGGTCACTGTCCCAGTACAGGAGAGAGTGGCATGCGTACAGACTGGGTAATGGAACGATTACAAGGGAAATAGGAGAGGGTATGTTTGTATCACATCGTGATGAGATTGAGAAAAAGAATATAGCAGAGAAGATCATCAAGCAGGTCCTCATTGGCCCTGACCAAGGTTGGGAAGACTATGTAATGCGCCTGTTCACCTTGAAAAGGGAGGGAAAGGCACCCCACCACTCCCATCCTTGGCAACATGTCATCTTTACCGTAGAAGGAGAAGGGAATCTCTTCATGGATGGAAAGGACTATCCACTCACCAGTGGATCGGTTGCCTATGTGCCAGAAGGGATCGACCACCAAGTTTCGAACGTAGGAACAAATCAATTTGTGTTTATCTGTATCGTACCCAAGCGAGGAGATGCCTGATTACCTACTCTTCATGGTGATCATGAGGTATCTCATAGAGTTCACGAAACATATCCTGAATCAAGTGATCCATCTCTTCCCTCTGATTCCCACCAACCACCATGATGCCGATCTGCTTGCCCAATTCTGAAAGCAAAGGAAGGGTCCTCTTACCATAACAGTGGATTGCTTGTGGCTTGCCTTCTTTCTCAAACAGTTCAAGCAAACGACTGATGATTTTCCCATGTTCCTGCTCATAATCCTCAACCAAGAAGACATCAAGGACCTGATGAGATTGTGGTTCATATGCAAGGCTATAGAAAGGATACAAGGGCCTCTTGCCTTCACTGGGAAGCATGGGCTCGGCCATCATACCAATAGCCAATGCAAGTATCTTTCCAGATTTTGCTCGTATTCTCTTATATTGCAGTTGACGATCCTCATTGGTAAAAAAAGCTTGAGGGTAGTAGAAACCATAAGCTTCATCCTGCAACACACGCACACTGACCGAAAAGCTATCACCTTTCCTTTCCAACGTGGGGATGTATTCCTTCTTATCTGTCTCTTCCAACTGAAGAGAGTCGAGCCAGAAGGAGAAGGTGTTGGTCTTCTGCGTTTTCTTATAGGATGCGAAATACTCCTTGGCAAACAACAGACCACGAAGGATAAGGATCAAATCCGTTTCCTCTTTTTCACTGATGTACCAGGGAACCTTGTATTGTTCCTTTATTCTGAACTGGGGATAGGCCTCTTCGCTGAAAGGCACCCCACTCTCTTCAGCCGCCTTTAGGTCGCTCTCTTCCAGGTTCTCTTTTCCTGTTCGCATGATACCAAGCAAACACTCTTGAGCTTCTTGAAGATCCAGATATTCCATCTCCGTGACGTTTTCTTCCTGTAAGGAGAGTGCAAGGTACCCTGTAAGGCCCTTCTCTCCACGATAGGCGGCAAACGCTGAATCGACAACCGATACGTAATAGGGAATCTGTTCTTCAGAAAGGATACAGATCAGATCGTTTTCAGAAAAAACTGAATCAATGGAAGCTTCTTGATAGGCCTTGGCCAGTTCATACAGGGTTGTGTGTTTCATAGTTGCACTATACAAAATTCATGGTACTTATCCAATGACTCCAGCTTTGCTCTTGTTCTCTTGTTTCCTACACGATACATTGTGACAAAGGATGGCGGTAATGACAGGGTTTGAGAAACTTCAACGAGCTAAGCGTTTTGATATGCAGAGAAAACCCATCAGGCAACGCCAATTCTTGAGACCTGTGACGTGGTTGCTCAGCTTTCCTGAAGTGTGGAGACACAAACTTACAATCAACCGTAATAGGATGGAAGGGATCAACCCGCCATTTCTCTTGCTCTGCACGCATATGGCATTCATGGATTTCAAGGTAACCACCGCAGCCCTCTTTCCTCATCGTGCCAACTATGTTGTCGCAATCGATGGGTTTCTCAAACGTGAGTGGCTACTGAGAAACGCTGGGGGAATTTGCAAACGTAAGTTTACCAATGACCTGCAGCTGGTTAGGCACATCAGAGAGGTGTTGACCGTTAACAAGGATATCCTAGCGCTTTACCCGGAAGCTCGTTACTCGCTGGTGGGAACAACAGCTATTCTTCCTGACTCCCTTGGAAAGATGGCTAAACTATTGGGAGTTCCTGTGGTGATGCTGAATATGCATGGGCACTACTTGAACAGCCCACTCTGGAACCTAAAAAGCCGAGGGAACCGTATCGAAGCCGACCTCACGCTTCTGTTCACTGCTGACGAACTGAAACAAACCAAGACCAGTGAGGTCAACAAAGTTATACGAAAAGCCTTCGAATATGATGAATATGCGTGGCAGAAAGAGAACAAAATCAAAATAGACTACCCTAAAAGGGCAGAAGGTTTGCATAAGCCACTGTATCAATGCCCACACTGCCTTCGTGAATACAAGATGTACAGCAAAGGCACAATCCTAGGATGTGGAGCATGTCACAAACAGTGGGAAATGAGCGAGTATGGTGAATTGAGAGCTGTACAGAAAGCTGATGATGAAACGCAGCTAACAACAGAGTTCTCTCATATTCCCGATTGGTATGAATGGGAGCGGGAGCAGGTTCGTCAAGAGATAGAAAATGGCTCCTACTTTTTTGAGACTCAGGCAAGAGTAGAAGCTCTTCCCAATGCAAAAGGATACATTCCCTTGGGGAAAGTAAAGCTAACGCATTCCATGGACGGATTTACCCTAGAAGGGGAATTTGACAACAATGCATTCTTCTTGTCAAAACCTGCGTTGAGCATGTATGCATGCCATATAGAGTATGAATATTTTGGAAAAGGGGACTGTGTAGACCTTTCCACCCTGGAAGATACGTATTACATCTACCCGGAAGGGACAGAATTCTCGGTCACCAAGTTATCCTTGGCAACCGAGGAATTGTTCATCCATCACAGGAGCGCAGAAGCTGATCAGCGCCGTGAGAGGATTGTAGAAAGTTCAGTGTCACTGATATAGCGGGCAGTGTAGTCCAGTCCATATCTGTCCAGCTGTCTTACGAATGCACGCATGTGGTTCTCTGAACCCCTGAGCAGATTGTTGTATACCCAGATCTCAACTTCATCATCCGTCCCCTCGATAGAGCGCTGCAAGTCATAGATATCGAGATCCTCAATGATGGCACCTACCAAAAAGGCCTCTTCGATGGATGTACTGCCTTGCGCAACCAAACTGTCATAGAGTTTGGCAATTTCGGTGTTGTGAAAGACCCCAATTTCAGAGGTTTCAATAGGATTGTCCATCTCTTTGTCATTCAGTACCGCAGAGAGTGCATCCATGTGTTGTTGCTCAGCCTTTGCGATGTTGAGAAATACACGATTCCCCCACATTTCGTAAAGTGCAAGATACACATCTCTGGCTAGCTTCTCTTCTTCTGCCATGTAGAGCAACCCTTCAGCCCCGGTAGCTTCTGCCATTTCCTCGGTCTGAGGAAGTTGGACCTGCTGTTCGCTTATGGGCTGTGCAAAGAGGGTAGCTCCCATTGCCACTACGAAGATAACGGAAAGTATTAGTGTTTTACGCATTATTGACTCCTTTGTTTGTCGTTGAGCCAAGTATATGCATACACTGTTTACTCTATAAGGAAACAAGGTAAAGGTTTGGTAAAGAGAGAGGAGCAAACTTCGAAAAGCTTGCTCCCCTTGGTTTTGATACCTGAATGTGGTTATCGCTGAACGCGACCACTTCCGTCCCCTTTGCACAGTGCTTCAACCTCTGCTTTGGTGCTGAGATTGAAATCTCCGTCGATGGAGTGCTTCAAAGCAGAAGCAGCAACAGCAAAATTGATGGCATACTGCTCATCATCCCCATATTCGCTGAGCGCGAAGATCAGACCGGCAGAGAAAGAGTCTCCGCCACCGACGCGGTCAATAATGTCCGTGATCTCATAGTGTTTGGAGAGGTAGAAACCACTCTTGCCACTGAGTGCAGCACTCCAACCATTATGGTCGGCACTCTTGCTCTCTCTGAGCGTAACGGCAACCACCGAGACATTAGGGAACTGGCGCTTCACCTCTTCGGTAAGCTCCTTGTAAACATCTGTATCCAACTCGCCGCTGGTAACGTCTATCTTTGCCTCGATTCCCAAACACTTCTGGATATCTTCTTCATTGGCGATGATGACATCAGCAAACGTAGCTAACTCCCGCATAACCTCCGGTGCTTTTTTTCCATAGTTCCAGAGTTTCTTACGATAATTAAGATCGATGGAAACCGTTGCTCCAGCTTTCTTTGCTGCCTTCATTGCTGCAAGACTGCTATCAGCTGCATTCTGGCTGATAGCCGGGGTGATACCGGTTACATGGAACCACTCTGCGTCAGCCAGCACTACATTGAAATCGAAATCAGAAGGTTTACTGAGAGCAATAGAGCTCTCTGCGCGATCATATACGACACTACTCGGTCTCTGGTTTGCTCCAGTTTCCAGGAAGTAAATACCAACACGACCACCCTTGGTCATCTTGATAGCTGAGGTGTCTACACCGTACTTGCGAACTTCGCGTGCAGCAGCATCCCCAACGGCATTGGCGGGAAGTGCGGTTACAAACCGGGAATTCTTTCCCAGCAATGAAAGGGAGATGGCAACATTAGCCTCTCCTCCACCGAACGTTGCTTCCAAAGCGGGAGATTGGAAAAATCGCTCATGTCCAGGGGACTTGAGTCTCAACATAATCTCGCCAAATGTTACATATTTATTTCCCATAGAAGTCTCCTCCATATTTTCATACAAGAACAGTATTATACTCTTGATATTTAAAATCATAGAAGGTATGCTTGAGTCTGTCAATGATATTTTGAAACATCGTTTCATAATTGGAATATCCAAGAAGGAGCAACGCATATGCATGAAGCACTGTTTGAACAAATCCATACGATCGGCTTGGTACCGGTAGTGAAGATTGATAATGCCGACAAGGCCGAAGGACTTGCAGGAGCCCTGATCGCAGGCGGCCTGCCCTGTGCGGAGGTCACTTTCCGCACTGCGGCTGCGGAGGAAGCAATCAAGCGCATCTCTAAGGCATATCCTGAGATGCTTGTGGGAGCCGGCACGGTGACCAACATCGAGTACGCCAAGAAAGCTGTGGCCGCGGGGGCCAAGTTCCTTGTCTCCCCCGGCTTCAATCCCAACGTCGTGGATTGGGCCCTGAAGAACAACGTTCCCATCATACCGGGGGCATGTACCCCCAGCGACATCGAGGCGGGCATCAGCCGAGGGTTGACCACCCTCAAGTTCTTCCCCGCTGAGGTAAGTGGAGGAGTAAACATGCTGAGGAACCTTGCAGGTCCCTTTCCCGACCTCACCTTCATGCCCACCGGAGGAATTAACACAGCAAACCTCGCCAGTTATGCCAAGCAGCCCAACGTCCTTGCAGTCGGTGGTTCCTGGATGGTCAAGTCGGACCTCATTGAGGCGGAAAACTGGCAGGCCATCACAGAGATGAGCAGGGAAGCGTTATGCACTCTCCAAGGCCTGGAGTTCGCCCACATGGGGATCAACCACGAGAATGCCGCCGAGGCAGAAAAAACCATCAAGGGATTCGAGGCACTGGGCATGGTGAAGAAGATTGGAGCCACAACCACCTTCCTGGATTCAACCATCGAGGTGCTACCCATGCAGTACTTGGGAAAGATGGGGCACATAGGCTTCAGATGCTTCAATATTGAGCGCACCCTCTCTTATCTCTCCCAATTCGGATTCTCCGTCAAGGAAGAGACCATCGCACGCGATGCAAAGGGTAAGATCAAGGTCTGTTACCTTGAACAGGAGCTTGGTGGTTTTGCCATTCACCTAGTCAAGGCATAATTCCAGAATTTTTACGTTCCATGCCGGTACACACCTCTAGCTGTACCGGCATTTTTCTTTGATACTTGAGTTGATGAACATCATACAATGACCCCTCACAAGTGAGCAAAAACAACACATTGAAGAGCTGTATGCGCTTTGTTGCCTACAAAAACCACTCGAACAAGAAGTGCTTCTGGTCAACGATATGAATGTAGGACCAGAAAAACCATGCTTCTTTCTTGGCAATGATGAAGCAGAGCTGATTAGTGTCTTAACAGCTTTCTTCCCAACCAAAGACGAGATTGAGTTCACTGGTTTTACCCATCCAGAAAACCGAAAACGTGGATATATGACGTCTCTTATACATGCAGCCCTTCCCCATTTTTCTCACTCCACGTATACCCAAAGCGCTCTGTATTAAGGAGGAGAGATCGCGAAGCGGAGAGAAATACCTCAGCAAGCACTACCCAACCATCGCACGCAGTGAGTATGTATTGGAACTGAAGAGTAGCTCATGGAACGGTATGACAAACACAGGCAAGGTCAGAATGATTGTCTATCTGGGAAGCATTCATCAACGCCTCCTTCGGAAAAGTCCTGGTCCAGATTGACGACCCACATGCAAAGAAGGTTTTTGGGGAAGGAGAAGAGGTCTCAATTAACTTCACTCCCGACCGGTTCAGATTGCTTAATAAGAACAAAGAGTAATCAGATGGTGATCGTACAGAGAAAACAGGCTGTCTTTACAGCCTGTTTTTTCTGTGTGGCACGCTTAAAAAGGCTGATATAGCCTAATATTACTGCCTTTGCTTATCAATTCGGTTAAAACCTTTCTTCACTTGGTATCGTTCTGAACTACCCAGCAAGCTGCGAAATGTCCAGGTGATACTTCCTTCAATGGGGGGTATTCTCTTCGACACTTTTCTACTGCGTAGGGGCATCTGGGATGGAAATGACATCCTGTAGGAGGATTGATTGGAGAAGGAACATCACCCATAACAATCCGCTTCTTTGTTTCCCGGGCTCTTGGATCAGTGGCAGGAAAAGCATTAAACAAAGCTTGTGTATAGGGATGCACATGGTTACCTACAAGTTCTTTCTTGTCAGCAATTTCTACAATTCTTCCTAAATACATCACAAGAATCCTCGTTGCGATAAACTCAACTACTGACAAATCATGAGCAATAAACAAATAAGTAAATCCATACTTCTTTTGTAGATCAAGTAAAAGATTGAGAATCTGGGCTTGTACTGAAACATCTAGAGCTGAAACTGCTTCGTCACATACGATGAACTCTGGGTTGAGAGCCAACGCACGAGCAATTCCGATCCTCTGTCTCTGTCCTCCAGAAAACTGGTGAGGATATCGGGTACGAAACTTAGGATTCAACCCTACTTCATCCATCAGTTCTGCAACACGCTCCAATCTCTCTTCTGAAGTTCCAATCTTATGAATATCAAGTGGCTGGCCAATTATCTGCGAAACCTTTTTCCGAGGGTTCAACGATGAATAGGGATCTTGAAAGATCATCTGCATATTCAGAGTCATTTCCTTCATTGCGTTAGGATCTTTCGCAAACAAGTCCTTACCACGATATAATACTTCACCGGAGGTCTTATCATGCAATCTCATGATAGTTTTCCCCAGTGTAGATTTTCCACAGCCCGACTCTCCAACGACCCCAAGAATCTCTCCTTCGTACACATCAAGAGAGACTCCATCGACTGCCTTCAGTATTGATTTAGTATCATCGGCGCCTTCGCGCTTTATCGTAAAGTATTTTTTTAAATCTTTTACTTCAATGATCTTTGTTCCACTCATTGGCATTATCCCTCCTGTACGTTCTGATAGTTGTGACACCATACCGAATGGGATTCGTCCAAGACAGTTTCCCCGGGAAACTCTTTGCCACAAATTTCTGTTGCATAGGTGCATCGATTCTCAAAGGGACAACCTGCTCCGATACTTCTCATGTCCGGAACTGTACCAGCAATCGCTTCCAGTCGTTCTGCACCCTTGTACTTGGGATTAGAAGGCAAAGAGTTGAGCAATCCCAATGTATAGGGATGCCTTGGATCTTCAAAAATTGAGAATACATCGGACTCCTCAACTTTTCTGCCCGCATACATTACAACAACACGATCTGCCATTTCCGCTACAACACCCATATCATGGGTGATAAGAAGAATTGACATACCAATCTCTTTCTTCAAATCATTTAATAAATCGAGAATCTGGGCTTGAATGGTAACATCCAGAGCAGTCGTAGGCTCATCAGCAATCATAAGACCAGGTTCAGGGGAAGCTAATGCCATTGCAATCATAGCACGTTGGCGCATACCACCGGACAATTGATGCGGATAACTATGTACTCGCCGCTCTGGAGCCGGTATTTTTACCAACTTGAACAAATCAATCGTCCTCTCAATTGCTTCTGCCTTGCTCATTCCCTGATGGGTCATGAATACATCAGCAATCTGGGAGCCAACAGTGAACACTGGATTCAGTGCTGTCATTGGTTCCTGAAATATCATCGAAATTTGCGTACCGCGAAGTTTTTCGATCTCGCCTTTTTTCAATTTTAGCAAGTCCTGCCCACGAAATATGATAGATCCACTATCGACTCTTCCTGGAGGCATTGGGTTAAGCTGATTAATCGAATGTGCTGTCACAGATTTTCCACAACCCGATTCCCCAACCAAAGACAGGGTCTCTCCCTTACGTATTGTAAGGGAAAGATCACGAACAGCATTCACGACGCCCCGTTGGGTATCGAATGAAAAGTTGAGGTTCTCTATGGACAACAACAGGTCTTTCTTCTCTTCCATATTTGTCTCGTTCCTTTTAGTTTCTCATTTTAGGGTCAAGAATATCGCGCAAACCATCACCAAACAAATTGAACCCTAAAACAGCCAATAGGATTGCAATACCAGGCAATGTTACAATCCACCATGCGCTTGTCAAAAATTGTTTGGAACTAGCAATCATCAATCCCCATTCAGGTGTGGGTGGCTGCGCCCCCAGACCTAAGAATGAGAGTCCTGCCGAGCTAAGGATTGCTTCACCTATTCCCAGTGTAGCCTGAACAATCGTAGGAGACAGGCAGTTAGGGAGAATCGTGAGGAACATCAATTCAAAATTTCCAGCACCCAAGGCTTTCTCAGCCAATACATAGTCACTCTCTTTTTCAGCCAACACAGACGCACGTACCACACGTGCATAGCGAGGAATTTGTGAAATCCCGATAGCCACCATCGCGTTAGAAAGTGACGGTCCAAGAATGGAGACAATAACAATGGTGAGCAGAATGTACGGAAAGGCTAACATGATGTCGATGAGCCTCATTACAATCTTGTCAAACACTCCTCCATAATATGCAGAGGTAACCCCAATGATGATTCCAAAGAAAAGGGAGATTCCAACAGAAACCATACCAAT
>JAGYOG010000003.1 GCA_018399495.1 Sphaerochaeta sp. | reverse complement strand
TATGGAGATTCGCAAGTTTGCAGCGTGCCTGACAAGGAACGCCGTTGAGATTCTCAACTACTTCCAGACATTGAGGACCAATGCCATCCTGGAGGGGTTCAACTCAAAGATAAGCATAATCAAGAGTCGTGCAAGAGGCTTCAAGAACATGAGGAACTTCATGAATATGATCTACTTCGTCTGTGGAGAATTGTCTCTTCCACTACAGCCAATCATGTAGCTCTACCCACTACAAACAGCGAATAACCCTATATTAGTATATAATAGTTAGGCTATACAGATAAGTAGTAGCAATTCCTTTCAGGGCATAAATAAAGCCCCAAACGGGGCACATAACTTGTAAACTCACGCTAGGCAAGCCGAAATTTTTTCTTATCCTCTACAGAAATATCCTTGCCGTGCTGTACCTCAATCAAGGTAAGTTCCGTCTCCGCAATGATGGTATGCTTGACTCCTCTCTTGATGGAGATTACATCGGAAGCTTTAACGGTTCTCCTCTCACCGTCCAGGACGACAATCCCTTCACCACCGATGACAGTCCACACCTCATCACGTTTGTCGTGACTGTGATAGTGCATCTGCTTTCCGGCTTGGAGTATTGCCTTGATGGTAAGACTCTCCTTCCCGACATCGAGGATGCGAAAGCTTCCCCATGATTTCTCAGCAAACATGATCGGCTGCTTGAATGATTCCACATACTGCTTGATTTGGCTCGAGCGCTCTTTATCAGAGACAAGAACACCTTCAGCACTGGCACAGATAATGACATCATGCAGTCCCATTGCAAGGATGGGAATGCCCAACTCATTGATGATGTGCACATCAGTGCAAGCCTCGTCGATCTTTCCGAGGCCGACCACAGGTTCGCTCATGGATTCACTGAGGGTATTCCATGTACCGAGGTCCTTCCAGACCCCCTCATATCGCATGACCTGAATTTCGGATTCCTTCTCAACCACAGCATAGTCGAAACTGATTTTATTGAGGGTTTCGTATTTTGCGAACAAATCATGGTAGTCGGTAAAATCAATGAGCCTGTGAGCTGTTTCCAACAGATAGCCCAACCGGAACGCGAAGACACCTGCGTTCCAGAGAGCTCCCGAGGAAATATAGGTCTCTGCGGTTGCAACATCTGGTTTTTCCTTGAAGGTAGAGACCTTGCTTACGGGTTGATTAGTAGCGGGTATGATGTAGCCATACTTCTCGCTTGGATAGGTAGGCTCGATGCCCAAGAGAACCAAGTTTGCCCCACCTATCTCTGCTTGCTTCCCAACTTTCTCAAGCATGGCGAAATACTCATCGTCCACGAAGGGATCCACCGGGCAGACAACCACTGCCTCTTTTTCATCAACTCCCTGCACATCGTGCATATAGGCAGCAGAGAGGGCAATAGCGGGAAAGGTGTCTCGGCGACAAGGCTCGACAGAAATACCTACGTCCATCCCGAGCTGGTTATGGATTGCTGATACTTGTGCCTTGGAGGTTGCAATGGTAATGGTTGCGTTTGGATCAACCTTCCTGATCTGGCGATGCACTCGCTGAAGCATGGATTCGTAGCTGTCATCCTCTTTCTTGAAGAATTTGATGAATTGCTTTGATCGTACCTCATTTGACAGTGGCCAAAGTCGTTTTCCCGATCCTCCCGATAGTAGTACGATATGCATCCAAGTCTCTCCTTGCCTCTTCCTCGAAGCACTCTTTGGTGCTCAAGGAGTATGATGCCTCCATGATAGGACAGCTTACACATAATGGAAAGAAACAAACGATAATTTTCACCCCTCGTTAAGGAACGGACAGCCTGCTCAACTTTTTCTATATGAGACACAAGAGAAAACCGGAAAAATAAGCATATTCCACAGGAATTATTACACCAACGTAGGGACAATCTTAGTGTTGTGAACAAACCCTTCATACTCAGAGCTGGTAGAATAGAAACTTCACAGCAGTTTCATCATGAACTGATTGGATCGGATGTGGCGGTGTACGCATGATGCAATGTACAGGAGTGTGAAAGGCGAAACGATAGAGACAAGGCATTTTTCTTTGTGCTGGCTTTCCCAGACGACAAGTCTATCGGCTGAGCACTGGAGATGGTGGAATCTGCCATCGAGTCCGCAAATGCTACTATGAAATGGCATTCCCAGGACCTGTTTTTGGCGAACTATCTTCTGCAACCGTATATGAAGGCTCACTAGCGACATGTAACTATACATTTAAATGATTTGCCGTAGAATCATCCGCCCTGTCTGTACCAGAGAAAATCATCTACCCTTCGTGGAATGTTGAAGCGTACTCTGCTTCCTGAATATTTCATTGATTCACCGCAATCCATCAAAATTCGCTGCAATCTGATGAGGATGCTGAACTGTTCCAGTCATTCCTTTATCTCGTCGATGGCAATTATTTCCTCGGAAGATGACTAAAATACTGGGAATGGCATGGTATTTCAAAGTGCTATTGTTCCCTCGGCACGTTGGAGGTATGATTATCGAGACCATGTGGAGGCCTATTATATCTCTTCAGCTGTCCATGACTATGATTTTCAAAGGGAACTTCCTGAACTACGAGGGAGCATGACTCCACCTCCATGATGTCGATAATTCTAGGCATGAACAATATCAGACTACTGGGAATCTTGTACTGACCCCATGGAACAGACCCTCAGTGAGGATCTTTCCTGTATATTGGGTAAGCATGTATTTCCATACGAGGATTTTTATCCTCCCACAGTTATGGAAGGAACCACTCTGCTGGCATGATTACATTAGAGGAGAGATGATGGGTGCTGAAGTGCCACCAACACTAACTATTCTACGCCTCTTTAAAACAGAAGAAGAGGTCTACCTGTTTGAAGCATTGAAGCAGCCTTGGCAGACCCTATGGTCATTATGCTAAAGGAATCCAACATTCACACTTTCAAACACTGAATGAAGCCGCTCAGTTTGAACAGGCTTTGATATACTGTCAATGATACGCCCTTATGAAAATATCATACAGGATACAGGCTATTTGGCTTTTCATCCGTCAAGAGTGGTAGTTTGGGGAGGTATGGGTTTACAAGGCACTACCCAAAGTGGAAAGCACTCTCTCTTGAGTATAGTTATAGGCATCCCTCTGGGCGAAGAGATAGTTGAAGAGCCTCCTTTTGACCCAAGCAGTCGATTGGATCTTTACTAGGTGTGGAGCCTGAGGAAGACTCATTCCGGATTATAGAAGTGAGAAGGTGTGTTCCGGTTGCCCCGAGTTTGATGCCTACGGCAAAACCAGATGGGGCTGGATGCTCAGTTAATAGCTTTGATGATGAGTTCCTATGGAATGAATTATGATCAATTAGGCTTGGTTTCCATACTATGACCGATTCCACGGATGAACTGCCGGTAGGAGAGACATACCTTTCCTCATAGCCTGATGGAACCAGAGAATATCCCCCTTAGAGGCATTATTGAATTCCCACACTCTGTTATTGAACCTTCGACGCCACCGCAAGATTGGCGCCTTAGCTTTCCTGGTTGCTCCATCATCAACTTCTATCTACGATTATGGGAACTACCCTGTTGTTACTCCTCTAATGACAGAAGCTACTGCACACTACGAGCACCGTCGCCCATGACACCAAGGCAGGAAATTGTGGAGGAGAAAAGTAGTAGATATCTGCATCTCCCTAGAGACCATGAGGATACCCGGCTCAATATTGACCTGGCTCTATATTGTCGATGTATTCTGCTTCCGAGGCCTGAAAGCTCCCTCTTGCTTTGAAGAGCATCACCATACGAGTATACTAATCAGTGAAAGAGGATACGTTTTGCCACAAACCAAGTAGATATGATCGATACAGATATCGCTTTAATCCATAGACCTCAGCTTTAAGTCATTCTGCTGTCTAATACTTCCACTACTAAAAGGTACTGAATATCCGCTCAGCAAACTTTGAGATGGAGTATCGCCTCTATAATGCTACATCACGTCCAGTTGCCATCCATGTTTGTCTTCCTCTCCATGGGTGGTAGGTCCCACGCTCCTGCAATCTTGAGAACAGCGTTTAAGGCAATACTGGGTCTCTTAATGTCCGCAGTGAAGGCAACTAGCCGACAACCTCCTGCTTACCATCATGGTTACCGAAGCAACATCATAAACCTGGGGTATCCATGACCAGGAAATCCTGCTCTTGGTAAAGAACCCTTCCTGGGAGCACTTCAATGATAGTAGATTGTCCCGTCTTCTTGATGCAACTCAAGCGCCTTTCCTTCCAAGGTGGAGAGACCGCCTTCCTCGTTACCAGGGGTGGGGTTGTCCAGCCTGGCAGTCCTGACCTGCTGCAGAGATGCCCTCGTAGGCTCACACATAGATCTGGATAATCTGGTTGTGTACTTCTTTATTGATGGCTCGATTTTGCGGCATATGTTCAGCACCGATGAACTCAGCCGGTCTCAGAGATAACGTTGAAAGCCCAAGGTCAATCAACTTGCTTACTCCCTGAGTGTTGGCCGCAATACCACCAGCAGCATCACTCCCACCACACTCCAGGCCAAGGATCAGCTCACCGATGGATAGGGTCACGGGATTGAGAATCAGCCTCGACACACCCGCGCAGTGACTGCTTTTAAAATCGTCTTAGCTTGTCTCCCTTCCTCTGGAATCCCAAATGACTGATAGGTTTGCTTGTCTCTTCAGTTTCTTACTTGAAGCCTTCGGCGCTCTACTGTCTCCGGCAAACCAAGTCCGATGATAACCACAGCATACACATTCGGGTAGCGCAGGTCCACCGTGACGCGCTGCGTCAATTCGCATTAGCCTCGACATCACACAACTAGGTTGATGGACACATTGACGCTTCCTAAAATTGACTGCCACATCGGTGGTACACCTGTTTCACTGCATCCTACAGGTAGGAAGGATCACACATGGCTTGCACCCCGCCCTTCCTCTATCGGCTTATATCCTAAAATTCCATCACTTCACCTTTTCTCATAGCAGTTCCCAGTCTCGTAATCCCTGCTGGTAACTGGATATTGGTGTCTGACACCCAAGCCCCTTGATGATGCTTTAGCCGCCTACTGACTTCCCTGTATTTATATATGTTCTCCCTTGGAAATATTTCATGTGGCGTCATCTTTTTATGATATGGGGAACATCCTATTGTGACCAATATGATTTGTGCCTGCATATTCCAGACAAGATACACGCTCACCTGCCTTGACTCCCGTATGCAGGCTGTCCAGTTCTCTATGGGTCGAGTACAATTGCTTTGATCTCAAACCACTCACCTCTGCTTCGATATTCGCTCACATCGTAAAGAGGGGAAAATGGAGTATTGAGAAAAGTATGTGCCGGTCTGATTTTATACTGAAGCAAGAAATTGAACGTGCGTATTTCTTCTTTCAATATGAAATAATCACTTGAGCAGATCTTGCCCCTTTCTCATTTAAATGGGTATCGTCGATAATTCTCGGTAATGTCTTAAGTGCCCACCTGCTTTAAGATGGAGTGTCAAACTTCTTTGGAATCTTCATTTCCCATCTGTCTGAAAGAAGGCGGATGTAGTACTATATCCAGCTTACACGCATAGCCCCTTTGCCTGGCATAGGGAGACTATGGTGTAAATGCTCTGCAGTTCGGCGGGAGGCTTCTTACCATCTGGGAGGAACTTCCACGAGCAATGGGGCAAGAACCGAGTTGTGCCTTGAATGCACCGATCAGCCACAGCGATGCAAGATTACCGGAACGTAGACCGTCGTGGTGTATCGCTCTGCATCTTCCTTGCTGTCATTATGACCAAACTGATGAATACAAAATCACCTGCTTCCAACTCTTCAAGGCATTGGTCAGCGTCCTTCCTCGAGAAAGGACTGTAATTCCGACCATTCAAGGCGAGGTTTCTTACACTCCAGGAAGAATCAATATAGTTTTCAAAGTACATTCCCCACCCAGTTTCAGGACGTTTATCATCTTCCTTGGGTGCACAGGTGGAGTCTCCTAGGAGAAATAGTGTCTTCATGATTGCTTTTCCTCTTCCTCTTTTCCCCAACCGTAGAGCATATCTTCAGGAGACACCTTTTCCTGGGTAGGTTTCTTAATAGCTTGAGGATGATGCTTGAGAAGCCCTAAAATCCCCACAATTGCAAAGACCGCTGCCACTAGGTAGACAGCAACCAAAATGATGATATCCCGCATCTCACCTCCCCTCGCTCTTTCGCTGCCAGTACGAGATGGCAAGTTGGGTGCGATCACGCAGTCCCAGCTTCTCCAACATCACCGATATACAGTTTCGAACTGTCCCCTCACTTAGGCAAAGCCTATCGGCAATTTCCTTGTTGCTGAGGCCCTGGGCCACTTGCAAGAGCACCTCATTCTCCCGATTGCTGAGTGAGGAGAAAATCTGTTGCTCTGAGAATTGCTGCAGAGCCTGCTCACTGATCACGGGCAACCCCTGATACACTGCCTTGATCGTCATGATCTGTTTCTCCGTCTCATCACTCTTCAGGAGAAACCCGCTCGCACCCGCTTCCAAGCAACGATGAAGCGTTCTGTAATCAGCAAAAGTGGTAAGCATCAATATCTTGACTTTCGGGTACTTGGATCGGATGCGCTGGGCTGCCTCGATGCCATCCATGACCGGCATCTGGATATCGAGAAGAATGACATCAACCTGAGTATGCTCCAGAAAGGAGAGTGCCTCTCCCCCATGGGAGAGGGCTCCAACAATCTGCAGCTGTACATCACCGGAAAGCAGAATCTCCAAACTTTCCAGTACCAATGCATCATCATCGACCAACAGAATCCTCATACCATTTCTCCCCTCACTGGAATAGAAACAAGCAACTTGAACTGCTGCCCTTTTTGAAACGACACACTCCCTCCGAGGCGTTCGACTCTCCTTCTCAAATAGCGTAGGCCGTTCCCTGTACCAGAGGTCTTTTGCTCAATTACCCCATCATTCTCCATGACCAGCTGCAGCAATGTACTATTGCAATCGATGAAGGCGGTAACCTTCGTAGGTTTTGCATGCTTGGCAACATTCGTCAAAGCCTCCTTGATTGCAGAGTGCAGCACCTGTTGCAGTGCAGGAGGGGCCAGGGCAACATCCCCACGAATTGTATATTGGACAGGGTAGACAAATTCCTCAAAGAGCCTAGCAATGGATTGCTCTACTTGCTTTTCTTCCGGTTCCAGTTGCCTGACTGCAAGCTTGAGTTGCGTCAATGCGGAGGAGAGCCGCTGCTCAATCTTCTCTTGGCTTACCTTGGCTTTCTCAATATCTTCTCGTTCAAGGATCATATCGAGGGCCTTTACGCTCAAGTGGGCTGCAGTTAATTCATGCCCCAAACTGTCATGCAGGATCTGTGCAATCTGCTCCCGTTCTTGGAGACGGGAAAGATACTGGGCATCGGCATAATCCAAGAGCAAGTGCTCAGTCTCTGCTTCCAGGTGGTGGGTTCGGAGCCTATATTCGTCTGCTTCTCTTCTGAGCTGCATCCGCTCTAACTCCCAGACTCCCACGAGGGCTCCCAACAACAGCGAAAATAGCGGAACAAGAAGTTCAAGCCCCTGGAGTGTTACAGCTAAGTATACAGCAAAGGGAACACAGAAAAGCAAATTTCTGTGTGATGCGAAATAGAAGAGATAAAGCGAGAGCAAGAGGATTGCCTCAGGCAAGAAGAGAGAAAGCATCGTCAACAAGAAGGCATCAATGAGCATCCACACAGTAGAAAACGAAAATCGCCACCGGAGCATCAGAGAAAAAACTACGAGGAGGAAGACTAATAACAAGGGAGGATCCATCACGCGATAGCGCAAGAAAAACACGAGGAGCAACAACACACCCAGAACAAACCGAAATAGGTGTTTGCTCTCTATGGTTACTCTCCTATCCACCAGTCCCTACAGCCTCCTTCTACTTCCTACCAAGAGAAATATCCCTGCAAATATCAAGAGTATCACAACAGCGAGCAACAGAGAAGCTCCCGCTTGCTCATAGAGGGCCGCAAGGCCATGGGCAAGCCAATAGGTAGGTAGCACTCGGACCATTTGTTGCATGGCAGGAGGCAGGAAACGCAAGGGAAAGGTAAGTCCACTGATCAGGCAGAGGATTGAACCTACCCCACTGAAAAGAGCAAAGCTGGTAGTGTAGGAACGAAACATGGTATTCCATGCCAAGGAGAATGACAGTGTCATGACACTGTAGGCACTATAGAGGATGAAGAGCAACAAGTAATTGGTTGTGTTGCTCCCATGTACGATGAGCGAGGCAATGATGAGCACCAAGCTTTGGGCTATCAGCAACAGAAAACCGGCTGCTAAATGACTGGTAAGATAATACGTATGGCTGATGGGAGAAGAAGCAATTCTCACCAGCACTCCCCGCATCCTGTCTTCAGCCACGGTACGCACCAAGAGAAACGCTGAGTAGAAGTTAAGCAACCCAAAGAGGCTGAAGGCCATCGGCAAGGAGCCTGGCATGCTGGGAACCAAAAGTAGGACCAGAGGGAAGAGCAGGAGCAGAGGTAGTGTCAATTTCTGACGAAGGTTCTCCCTCAGGGCAAAGGCAAAAATACTCATATGCTGATCCTCCTTACCAAGGGCCTCAGACAGAAAAACAACAGCACAATCAGGAGTAACAAGGAAGCAAGGCAGATAAGAAAGAGCCGTATCTGCCCCTCCATCACCGCAAGACTGGCCGTATTTGCCAGACCCATCGGGGTTCCATATAACCGTAGAATACGGAAAAACGCAGTCTGGGGAAGAGGGAAGTAGAGTCCTACAGTCATGGGGACTATGGAACCGTAGATGGTGGTAACCATATTCGCAGTCTTCACTCCCCCGGTAAGCAACATAAGGACCGTTCCAAAAAGTTGGTTGAAGACAACCGATGCCAGTAAAACCAACATAACCAACGGAAGGGAGGGGAATGAAGCCCCAAGGATGATGCTGGAAAAAACAAGTAGAATGGATGTCTGCAGAAAACTTACTACCGTGGAACTTAGAAGAATGGAGACAATAATCTTCCGAATATCAACAGGAGAGGAGAATATCCTGTCATGCATCGGTGAGTAGAGGTCCTCAGCCAATGTTTCAAAACTGATTGCTGAACCATAGATCTGGAAGGTCAAGGCAAACCCAATTGCCAATGCCGTTATACGCGATTGTCCTCCCATGCCCATCCCGGTCTCGATATTAATGTTCTTATAGAGATAATCGAAAAAGAATATCAGTATCAGGGGGAAGAGAATCAGGATGGCTTGCCCTACAAGGTCTCTGCTGCTGCGCTTTAATTGGAAGGCAATCATGACGGTACCTCATCACGTAGTTGCTTGCCTGTAAGCGTCAAGAAGACATCCTCAAGATTGGGTTGCTTGGTGTTTATCGTCACCAAACCCTGCTCGCTGAGGATCAGGACAACCTTGTCCAACACAGGAATTCCACCAGGCACTACAATCCTGTAATGGGTCCCTTCCAAAGCTACCTCTTTTACATCAGGCAAACGTAATAGCTGCTGCTTCTTCTCCTCGCTTGCAATGCGAACCTCAACCTCTATGAAATGATCACCCTGGATCCGAGCGATTAGCTCTGGGAGCGTACCTTGGGCGATCATATGGCCGCTGTCCATGATATAGATACGTGAGGCTACCGCTTCCACTTCCTCAATATAATGGGAAGTGTAGATAATGGTACTGCCTTCCTTGGCAAGTTGTTTGACAAAACTGAGGATGAAAGAACGTGACTGGGGGTCAATACCAACCGTTGGCTCATCCATGATGATCAGGCGTGGACGGTGCATCAAGGCACACCCGATATTCAGCCTACGCTTCATCCCCCCACTATAGTGTTTGGGTTTGTCATCGAGGCGGCCTTCCAAGCCGATGACTTGGGCGACCTCTTCAATACGTCTTGCAATGGATTGCTTATCCATCCCATAGAGAGACGCGAAAAAGGCAAGATTGTCTCTGCCGCTCATTTGCTCATAGATGGTAATCTCTTGAGTAACATACCCAATATTACGTCGAATTTCCCGGTTTTTCCCATCTTGGTTTTGTGAAAAAACCGTGATGGTTCCCTCATCAATGGGAATCAGGCCTATGATGGAGCGTATACATGTGGTCTTCCCTGCCCATTGGGACCACAGGCCCACAACCTCTCCCCTCGTCCACTTGCATGGAGCAACAACTATGGGCGAGGATCGACCCGGAACCGCTTAATGATTTCATCTACCTGTAAGAGCATGTTTTTCACCTCTAGAGAGTATAGAGGGATGTGCTTACTGTTCAGTGACAAATGTCACAATACGTACTACTTTATCAAGACAATCAGTTCTATGGTAACTTCGGTTTTCATTGAATTGGAAATAAGGTACTTCTCCGCTTTTTCAAGCAGGGTCACCGTCTTTTCTTTTAGGCTTTCCTCTGCAACCACTAGTGTTGGCTTTATATGGATACGTGTCATGAGAAAACCCTTCTCCGCCTTCTCCATGGTTCCGGAAGCTTCACTTTTGTAACTCTTGAATGCAAGCTTGGTTTTCTCTGCAAGTGAGAGAAAGGTGGTCATCAAGCAGATTTCTGTAGCTACAGTGTAGAGATGCTTAGTCGACCATATCCCTTCATAGCCTCTAGGGAAGTTAGCAGTTGTAGCAACTTCAATGGGGGGCAAGACAGGGGATGAGAGGGCGGCCCTTCTTTCTTTGTTCCATTCAACGTGGATGGCATAGGTATGACTATCGCTTATAATTGACTCCTCGTAGAAGAAATCAAAGGCACTCAGACAACTCTATCTTTTCCACTATGCATGCAAACAGGAATTTCCTCTTTCGCTTTCTCGACTCTTAGGCGTATACTGGTAGTGATGAAACCAAGAAAAAAGCGAAGAAAACCAGGAAAAGCAAACCCATGGGTCCTTATGACCATACTTGCCCTCCTGCTTCTCTTACTTGCTCTCCCGTATATCCTGCACCGCTTGCAACCTAATAATACGATGGTTGTCTCTGTGTATGACAAAACGGTACCTGAAAAACCGGCACAACAACATGAAGGGCTCTCTTGGTTTCTCACCCATCATAAATACCCCTCCAGCGGAGGTACGGCCTTCGACGCAGAAGAGAGTTATTTGGGATATCATCCAGATCGCGAACAACCGGTTGTAGATCTTACAGGATTGGATCCACTAACCGACCTTCTCTACATAACCGATACCTATGGCATTTACAAATCCGGGGAAGGCTTCAGCCGAACAGAACCGCCCCAAGGAGAGAGCAATCTCATTTGGGGAGGTTCCAGTGACCTGGATGCAAAAGAAATCCGAAAATTCCTCAACAGGGAATCGAGCAGCACCGTCATCGCTGAGTACAACACCTTCGCAACCCCTACCCCATCCTATGTCCAGGCCCAGATGTATGAGCTTCTGGGAACAAGGTGGACAGGCTGGACCGGCATGTATGTCCATGATCTCTCAGAAAAAGGGGAAACACCCGCTTGGATTTGGGAGATGCATGCTGGCACATGGGAGTATAGCGGTAGTGGGATCATTCTCTATAACATACAGGATGAAGTAATTGTGCTTCCCAGCAACCAGTTGTTGGGGCCAGATGAGATGCAATTCACATATACTGAGGAAGGAGAAAAAGTACTGGGGCTTTCAGGCTCAATTGCATATGAAATGATTTTTGACATAACCGAACCGTTGGAAGGTACCTCTGTGCTTGCAACGTATTCATTCGACCTCACCGAACAAGGAAAATCATTACTCCGCACCTATGGACTGGAAACCACCTTTCCTGCCATACAAATGAAAGAGACAGCTAACCACAAGGCTTATTACCTAAGTGGGAACTGGGCCTATAGTAGCAGAAAGCTCCGCTTTTCACAGTTGAAAGGCATGCAGTGGTTCATGGAGAAAACTGCCAAAGAGGATGAGTTGTTCTACTGGAAATACTACCTACCCTTACTTTCTTCCATCTTCCAAGAAGCAGAAGAGCGAAAGACGTTCCAGATACCGGATTTGACGCA
Source organism: Sphaerochaeta sp. (assembly GCA_018399495.1). Classification (GTDB taxonomy): domain Bacteria; phylum Spirochaetota; class Spirochaetia; order Sphaerochaetales; family Sphaerochaetaceae; genus Sphaerochaeta. The sequence continues at coordinate 129,181 of JAGYOG010000003.1, read as the reverse complement.
AACGACCACCACCATTGGGCAAACAAAAGTCGTTGCAAGAGCAACCTCCTCAGAATTACTGCTGTACAACAATGAAACGTGGGACCCCTTGTTTGTGTACGGCATGAACCTCGGTACGGCAATGCCAGGAAAATGGTTTACCGAATTCCCCAAGGACAAGAGTCTCTATTATCGGTATCTGGTGCAGATGGGGGAGATGGGAATCAACACACTACGTATCTATACATTGCTCGATCCTGAGTTCTACGACGCGTTCTCCCTCTATAATCGGCTCCACCCCGACATGCCTATCTACCTGATGCAGGAAGTATGGCCGGAGGAAGAACCTCCGGGACATGATTATCTGAAGGAAGCCTATCAACAAGCCTTTGAAGATGAGATCCGAAATGTAGTTGATGCAATCCATGGGAATGCAGACATCGGTGAGCGTAGAGGCAGGGCATACGGGACGTATCGTCAGGACATTTCCTCGTATGTCATCGGGTATTTGGTCGGACGCGAGCTCGAGCCTCATGAGGTGGAAGAGACAGACCATCAGCATGAAGGATATCGCTTTATCGGTTCCTACATCAGTACTACCGACGAGGCCACACCCACAGAGTCCTGGCTTGCCCAGAGTTGTGATTACCTTCTGGAATATGAAGAAGAAACCTATGGGTGGCAACATCCTGTGTCCATCGTTAACTGGCCTACCCTGGACTATCTTACCCATGAATCGGAGCGGGATGAATTTGGGGTGAAAAAGAATGAATACAACGACCGCACAACTGTGGATATCAATAACTTGGTGTTGGGCGATAAGAACAAGACGGGACTCTTTGGGTCATATCACATCTATCCCAACTATCCTGACTTCATGAACAACGACCCTTCATACGATGCATATGAAGATAGCGAGGGCCGCTTCCGCTATGGAGGGTATCTAACAGCCTTCATGAAGGAACACCAGAAGTATCCCGCAGTGGTTGCAGAGTTTGGTATTGCCACCGGCATGGGCAATGCCCACTACAGCCCCGATGGGTACCACCATGGGGGACTGAGTGAACAGGACCAGGGAACGATGATCATCCGTATGTTCGAAACCATAGAAAGGGAGGGGTATATCGGCGGTATCATCTTCGCATGGATGGATGAGTGGGCCAAAAAGACGTGGACCACTGAACCCTACATGGTTCCGTATGATCGCCAGATTCTCTGGCATAATGCTATTGATCCTGAACAAAACTATGGGATTCTGGCAAATGAGGCAGTGAAACCCAAACGGAGTACGATAGCCACTGGGACACAGGAATTCATTAAAACTGTGGAAGTTCGTTCTGACGCTTCCTTTCTTTGGTTTGACTTCACACTCTCGCGTCCTATTGATCTTGAAAAAGAACAATTGATAATTGGAATCGATACCCTCTACCGTGATAGAGGTGAGCTTAAATACACACCAGATCTTCCTTATGAGGCATCATCCGGAATGGAGTACGTAGTACTGATCGACTCACAGACGGATGCACGAATCCTTGCCTTGGATGAAGCAAACTATACCCGTTATAACTTCTCCACCGCTCCAGAGCTCACCAGAGAAGGGCAGTTCACACCTCTCGTGAAGTTGATCAATAGGAAGCGGGCCCTTGAGGATGGTACGATCATTGAGCCCCATTATGAGAATGCAAGCCACTTACGGTATGGAGATCTTCTAGGATCAACCAACCATTGGCACAAAGAAGGCAATATGCTTACAGTGAGAATCCCTTGGACACGGATCAATGTCAGTGACCCCTCTTCACATCAAGTACTTGACGATGAGAGACAGTATTACAGTGATCCACTGAGGGATACCATAACTACTTCAGCAACAGACAGCTTGGTACTCAGTGCCTTGGTTATAGAAAAAGAGAGTGGAAAGATGACCGATAGCATTCCTGACATTTCTTTCACTTGGGATCCCTGGAACCAACCGAGATACCAACAGCGATTGAAACAAAGCTATGAGATACTCCAAGCATATTTCCATGAAAAGAGGAGCGCCTTATGATTGACCTCTCAATCCCTGTTGCCATCGCAGATAATCTATACTGGGTTGGTTCAGAAAAAACCCACAAGTATCTGCAATGTAACCCGTACCTCTACATCGAAGGAGAGACAGGGGTCCTATTCGATCCAGGCTCTGCCCTAGATGGTGAAATTGTCATTGAAAAAGTAAAAAGCTTGATCCCCCTCTCACAGCTAGAGGCAATCGTCTGCAGCCACCAGGATCCAGATTTATGCATGGCCCTTCCCCTGTTTGAGAAAGCGGGATTCAAAGGAGTTGTTTGCTGTCATGAACGTGCAGCCCTGTTGATTCAGTACTACGGGATAAAGAGTCTTTTCTACCGAGTGAATTACCATCAATTCTCATATACAATGAAGAACGGGTCAAATATTGGCTTTATTTTTACCCCCTACCTTCACTTTCCCGGTGCAATCATGAGCTATCTTCCCAAGCAACAAATATTGGTAAGTGGGGACCTGTTTGGCTCGGTTACTGCTGATTGGCATCTCTATGCAGATGAGGATTATCTGGATGGAATGATTGCCTTCCATGAAGTCTACATGCCAAGCCAAGACATTCTTGCATCGGCAATGGATCTTCTGGACAGCTATCCACTGAATATGATCTGTCCACAACATGGTTCAATTCTCCGTGGGACCTTGATTGAAGAGGCAATCAGCACACTGAAGACAACACCGTGCGGACTCTTTTTGGAGACTCAGACCAAAGACCTGAATGAAGCGGGAGGAGTCAGGAGCTTGCTCGACCAGATCCTCACCCGCCTGATAACCATCCATGGAACAACGGAAATCAGGACGATATTCAAGAAAAGCCCATTCACCATAGATACGAAACTTAGGAAGATTACGACAAGTACTATCAGCAATGAATCGATATGGGAAGCTTTCTTCGATTTCCTAAGCGAGCAGAAAGCAGGAACGCAATATCTTACATCCATTTCCAGCATGGTTGAACTACTGTGCAAAGGATATAATGTACCACTTCCCAAACCGCTGACATCTGTACTGTTTTCCTCACAATCAGAGACTGAGGAAAACAGAAGGCAAGTACAGGTGCTCCAGACTCAACTCAAGGAATTCGAAAAGAATCTGCACCGTGACCCAATTACAAGACTCTATAATCAGGAGTTCTATCTAGCATGGCTGCAGAGGGAGCTTTCAGGAATAGCCACTCAGGAGAAGATCATCACCTCATGTGTGATGAATATTGATAATTTGGATCGGATCAATCTCGATTTCGGGAGTACCGAGGGGAATAAAACACTCCGTCTGCTCGCAGACCTGGTAACAGAATACGTTGAACCTCAAGTACAGGTTTGTCGTATTGGAGGGAGTGCCTTTGCGCTTCTCTATACCTCACTTGGGAAGGAAGAAGTAATCAAGCGTGTAACACAACTGAGAAATGCTATTCATGAAGATGATCGATTCATTGTTCCTATCAATGTTTCCATGGGCATTTTTCACTCTTCCGAAATCCCCCAGACATTATACCAAGATCCTGAACAGATGGCACTATTGGTGAACCAGGTAACATTGTTCAGGGACCGCTTGGCAAAAAAGCAGGGAGGAGGCATTGTCTCCAGCTCAACGAGTAATCCAAGCAGCAGTGCTGCCTTTACTGTGCTCCTGGTAGACAAACCCGGCTTTTCCCGTGACTTGATCCAACAAACCCTGGAGAAAAACTCATTTCGTGTCCTCACCGCATCGAATGGATTGGAAGCTAAGAAACAGATACTCTCAGAGCAGGTAGAGCTCATACTCTGTGAGTTGCTCATCCCAAAAGTCAGCGGACTTACGTTGAGGAAACAACTACTAGCGACCCCATCTGCTGGCAAGATACCTTTCATCCTGATGTCTGTAAACAAGCAAGAACAAACGATAATAAGGGCACATAGTTTAGGCATCATGCACTTTTTCTCCCGCCCTGTCGCGCTCTATGAACTCGTAGGTCTAATAAAAATACTCGCGAAAAGGGAGGCTTGTGTTGTCTAATTCACTTGCTATAATATTGACAATTGCAGTCCTCTCCATAGATTTGGTGCTCTTGCTTGCTACTTTAGTGGTCCGTTTGGCACGAGCAATACAGAAGCGGAAAGACCACGCCATCGAAGATCAATTGCTTGAGCAACTGGAAAACGAGACGCTCGATTTGGATACATTCAGGGCAAAAGATCTTCTCCGGCTTTTTAACAAACTTTCTCCAACACTGTATTTTGATGAAATAACAGAAAAGCAGTTTTATAATCACTTCACCTCCTCTTCCTATGTTCGAAAGATTTGTAAACACCTCAAAGGGTTCTCCGTACTAGGCAGAATTGAAGCCGCTGCAAAACTCAAAAACTTAGCTATGGACCCCTATATCCGAGAAACCATGCTTGTTGCGCTCAAGAGAGAAACAAACCCAGTGGTCATCCTCTATCTGTTCCAAGCACTGGCTCGCATAGGAGAGAAAAAAGCACTATCCATTATGCTCAGGAAACTACATTACTCCACTCCTTGGATGGCTGGTCGCTATCGTTCACTTCTCTTGAATTACCAAAGCCAGCTACTGCCCTATCTTCTAAGACGATTGGACCGAAAAAGTCCTTCGATGCGCCTCCTCATTTGTGAATACGCCCTGCTCTATTCGACTGAATCACTCAAGGAATATCTGGTCGAACAAGCACAAACCCCCAACAAAAAGGTCAGAACTACTGCACTTAAAGCGCTCTGCAGGCATTTCCCAAAACGCTTGCTCGTTTCTGAATTCCAGAAACCCCATTATCAGGATACTCTTCCCTTTGTTATCAAGGCGTACGCCAATCTTCAGGATAAACGACTGATCCATGCGATGCTTGCGTATTCAAGCCATACGAAATTACATGATTACCTGGTTCAAGGTCTCACAGAGATGAGCGAACGTGACCCCTCACTCATTTCCCTGTTGCTCACAAGATTTATTAAACATACGTCTCAACAGCAAAAAAAGATAATTGCGAAAGTACTTGATAACCGACTCTCCTATATATTGGAATCAAATGAGGGACCTTTGACACCCCAGCTCTCCGATTTGATTTCCACCTTGGTCGACCAACTTCATATTAGCGGATTGATACAGTACCTCAATACCACCAAAGATAATGAGAAACAGGAGGCAATCCTGGCACTTATCAAACAGCATGCTAAAAAACAAAAAAAGTTTAGGGTGTTGCTTCTTACGTATCTTGATGCGGATATCCTTCAGAGAATCCAGTTGAAACCTCTCAGGACAAGAGGACCTGTGGCTGCCCCCCACCAAGAAGCACCCCAGCGGCTGATGCTCATTCTCCTGTTGGTAGTAACGCTCTTGAGCTTCCCTTTGCTCATCCTTATTACAGAGCTCCCAAACTTAGTTAATCTCACTGCCCGCGAGATACTTAACTTATACGTGGTACGGTTCAACTACCTACTAGTGTATTACTCGGTTACAATCAACATTATTTATCTCGTAGTAATGGCAGTCTCTTTCCGCGCTGCCAACATTCAAAACCGGCTCTGGAGAGCAAAAGATAATCAAATGCTCTTTACCAGAGGGTTACTCCCTTCAATATCCATCATTGCTCCAGCCTATAATGAGGCAAGCAACATTATTGAGAGTACCAACAGTTTATTGAACCAACAGTATCCTGATTATGAGTTGATTGTTGTCAACGATGGCTCAAAGGATGAAACACTCAAGACCATGATCGAATACTACAACCTGGAAAAACAGGACAAAATGGTCTGGGGGAGACTTCCAACCCGTCCTCTGCGCGGAATCTACGCGAACAAGAACATTCCCAACCTTATTGTGGTGGACAAGGTGAATGGCGGTAAGGCTGATAGCTTGAACCTTGGCTTGAATGTCTCAACCAAGGAATTCTTCTGTGGCATCGATGCAGACTCACTTCTTGAGCCCGATGCCCTCCTGAAGGCGGTCTCAGTAATGCTGGACACCCCGATTGAGAGCATAGCTACAGGAGGGAATATCTGCCCGGTCAATGGATGTACGGTTGAGTTGGGATCACTGGACAACGTCCAACTCCCAGATAACTTCTTGGCCAGATTACAAAGCCTTGAATATATCCGTTCCTTCATGACCGGCCGGGTAGGTTGGGCGAGTATGAATGTATTGCTCATCATTAGCGGAGCTTTCGGGATCTTTCATCGGGAAAGAACCATCGCCACAGGGGGATACCTTACCAAGAGCGGTAAATTTCATAAGGACACGGTGGGAGAAGATATGGAATTGGTGGTCCGTCTCTCCAGGTACATGCGTGAGAAGCATAAGCCATACCGCGTCCAGTATGCATGCAATGCAAACTGCTGGACTGAGGTCCCTGAAAAGTGGAAGGTGCTTCGCCGCCAGAGAAACCGTTGGCATCGAGGCTTGATTGACATCATGCTCTTCCACAGTTCCATGATAGCAAATCCCCGGTATGGAAGGTTGGGGATGGTTGGGATGCTTTACTATTTTGTATTCGAATTGCTTGGACCTTTCATTGAAGCCCAGGGGTTGCTGTTTGTGATAATTGGAGCCTTCCTTGGATTGCTCAACCTTCCAATAGCCCTGTTGCTTTTCACTGCAACCATCGGTTTGGGAATCCTTGTCTCGCTCTCAGCCGTATTCATCAGTGAGTACGATAAGCCACTCTATTCCTGGAGAGATATCTCCAGACTGCTTGCAATGGCCATTATCGAGAATTTTGGGGTACGGCAGGTAATCAGCTTGCTTCGTGTTTCGGCCTATTTCAGTGCCATGCGGAAGAATCGTGGGTGGGGAGCCCAGGTTAGGGTGGGTTTCAAGGCTTCCACTTCTCAAACAAAAAAGAAGTAATAACCAGATGAACAGGTGAAACAGGATCTTTTCCCTGATACAACCAAAGGTTGACTCTGAAACGCACCTTGCCTTCACTTGGACTCTCTGGATAGCTCCATCTGTTGATAAGCATACGTTCACTTTCTGGATCATCGGGATCAACCGCCCCATGATAGGAAGCAAAAGAGACATCCTGTGGCGTCCAGATAATACGATGTGTAGTGAGATTTCCATTCAGCTCTGGGTCAAATACCTCAATTCTCCCAGGATCCGTATAGGGCTGCACAACATACTGGAATTTTGTACCATCCTGCGCCCCCCAAGCAGCAAACTCAATGTCAATCTCCCTGTTGTACTCCTCCGGTGCTGTGTCCCAAGTGAAAAATCCTGCAACAATATGTGGGTCATACGATGCAGCGTCTGTTTCAACGGTGAAGGTATAGGTTCCATACCCTACCCGTTCCCGGGTAAAGATTTCGGTAGCCCACCATTTCTCATCATGTTGCTTGAGCGTAAGGTGCAGGCCCCAATCATCAACCCAGACAGCGGAAGGGTCAGCACTGAAATAGTTGGGCCCAGGACTGGTTGGAGTGATACTACTCTTGGTTCTCCAATGCAACCCCCCGAATGCAAGCTCTCTAGGTCGTACCTTTATCAAGGTGGTTTCCTCAGCAAAGAGTGCACAAGAGACGAAGAGAAAACTTAGCAAGAGGACAGATAGTTGTTTTTTCATTTCCGTTTTCCCATTAATGAGAGTACGTTCTGTACCAACACGTCACTGCTGTAGTTCTCAACATTCATGGCCCCGATCATCCAAGGATTTACCTTGGAAAGGAGACGGGCTTCAGACTTTGAGGTCCTGATAGCCTGGTACCCAAGATCATAGGCTGCACTGATAATACGTTCATCTCCCGCTCCGCTGCCGAAGGGGAGCGCCAAGATGGTAACCGGCTCTCCTACTTCCTCTTCAATAATCTGTTTCGATTGCTGAAGTTCCCGAATGATCTCTTCCTTACTCAGCTCGCCCATCATTTGATGGGTCTGTGAATGCGATTCAAAATAAAACAGCTTACGACCATCCCCTGTTCGGTAATTACTCATCTCCCTGACTTGGTCCCAGCTCATATACCCCACCTCACCAATGAATGAAGGAACCAGAAAGATAGTTGCTTCCATTTCATAGGCCTTGAACAGAGGAAATACGATTGCATATAAGGAGAGGTCTCCGTCATCAAAGGTAATGATGGCTTGATCAGTCTTGGTTTCACCCGAATTGGTGAGCAACTGCTTGAAATTAGTTATGGTAAAATTTCTTTTTACAAACGATAAGTCATTTTCAAAATTGTACAGATCCCGGTTGTAGGCATTTCCGGTACGGCCAAACACTACATTATGGTAGAGCAAGACCATTAGCTTTGGATCAGCGCGAAGAGGAACAGTATGTTCAGAGACCAGAACAGAGCCTTGAGCATCAGCCCAGTAGCTAACACTGGGTGCATAATAAGACTCCTGCTGCGGCTCTGCAAACAGGGAAGCCAGACTAAATACAAGGACAATAACACTCACAAGTTTTATTTTCATATTGTAAATACCCGTAGGAAAAGAAAAAACAGGAACTGTATCACAACTATGATTGTAGGTATCTTGCTCGTACTGTGCAAGCTATTCCTGTAAAACAGATAGGAGAAGAGAAATGCTATCACAAACCAAGCAATATAGTTCTGCAGGGGAATCGGCCCCTGTGTCCAATTCCAGTAGTCGAATGCAATGGCTACCGGTTCCATGACGTAATCAAACAAGACGGTCAGGGAAGCAGTAATCAGAGCAGCAAAAGCATTGTTGGAGACTTTCTGTCTCACGACATCTGCAATTCCCAGGATGATGATGGTCCAGTTTATCCCGATAAGCAGAGGAACTTCCAGCAGCTTCAAGCCAAGCGTGTCCCCATAGGTATAGGCACCAAATATAAGAGAAGTTGCCACCCCCACAATCTCAAGGAACAATGTGATGAGGAAGGTAACCAAGGCCCACAGTAACAGACAATGGTTCTTCTCCCGTACATCAAAAAAGAAACCAATGACCGAGGTTAACAGGATTGAATACGGAGTCAAGAGCAACATGAGCGGAAGCGTGACATCGATGCTGTGTGCAATAGTGCCTACGAAATAGAAGGGAACCAGGAGATAGATGATCAGACGTTCTTCTTTTGTTAGATTGAACATGGTAGGGCTACTCCTAGGGTATGGGCAAATCCCTTTCGTAGAATTCTGGAAGCCGGAGGCTTTACTTGTCTCTCGAAGACAATAAACGGGTCCTTGGCAATCCGGTTTGCTGTCCAGCAGTACATGTCGGCGGCGGTCATGATAGGAATCCTATAACGACGTGGAATATAGGAATATCCCTTCTCTGCTTCCTTCTGCCACTCTTGATATCGCACAATCTCCCTTCTGATAAAGACGGAGAAAGCCTCAGGATTTTTCTTGGCTTCAGTCTCCCTCAGCGACGCTAGTGGGGTATCCAATAAAGGCAGGTAACGTCTTCCCAGTCCATTATCCTCCGCAATATCACGGATGAAGTTTATATATTGCATCGCACGACCAAGCATGGCTGCATAGGGAAATGAAGCTTCATTCAAATCCATGATCCGTGCCATGAATAGGCCAATGACCTCTGCTGAACCATAGATATAGGTCAGTACCTCCTCAAGTGTCTCACAAGTTGATTCACTCAGGTCGTGTTCCATGGAATCAAGGAAGGCATCAGTCCATGCTGGGTCAAAGTTTTTCCGTTTCTGCAACTCAAGAAAAGCGTCAATTATGTCATCACCACTTGGGCCGCCACTGATAAATGCCTTCGTATAAAGAGAGCGAAATTCATGAAACCTGTCAGGCTCTACCAGCTGGTCATCCACCAGGTTATCAGCTACACGTACAAACCCATAGAGCGCATAGACGTCCCTCCGAACCTGAGGAGGGAAAAAGCGGGAGCTGAAGTAATAGGTGTTACTTCCGTTTCTAAATATATGTTCATGTCGGTCAGCTACCATAGGTTTCCTTAATTTCCTTTGCTATCAATTCACTGGCGATGAGTACCATGGGCACCCCCACCCCTGGGTGCGTGTACTGCCCAGTGTAATAGAGATTCTTTACATTCTTATTCTGGTGACGTGGACGGAAGACGGCAGTCTGCATCAGTGTATGACTCAGCCCTAGTGCCGTTCCCTTGTACGCATGGTAGTCAGAGATAAAGTCCCGGTGCGAATACAACCGCTTTACCAAGAGGTCCTTTCGGATATCCTCTCCTGTCACCTTCTGGACATGGTCAGCTATATGCTCAAAGTAGGCGTTTCGCTGTTCCTCGGTATCAACAAGTCCTGGAGCTACCGGTACCAATAAGAATACGTTCTCACACCCCTCAGGTGCTGAAGATGAATCTGTCTTGCTGATACAACTGAGGTAGAAACAGGGGTCTTCAGGCCAGGCAGGGTTCTTGAAAATTGCATCAAAATGCGTATTCCAATCTTTTGCAAAGTAGAGATTGTGGTGTTCCAGCCCTTTCAGTTCCCTGCCAATTCCCAAATAGGCGATGAACATCGAGGGGGCAACCACCCGCTTCTCCCAGTAGGAGTCAGAATAGGTGCGATGCTTCCCGTCAAGAAGATTGGTATCACTGTGGTGATAATCGGCAGAGGAGACAACCACATCTGCCAGGAATGTTCCTTTATTGGTCTCAACCCCAACTGCTTGATTCTCTTCGGTCAGGATTTTCAGCACTTCAGCACCGCTTACCAACTCAACACCCAGTTCCCTGCAGAGAGAGGCAAATCCTTCTGCAGCTCCAGCCATGCCTTTCTGAGGAAAGAATACACCTAGATTGAGATCCACATGGGTCATGATGGAGTATATTGCAGGTGCTTGGGCGGGGTCGGTGCCCAGGAACACCATGGCATATTCAAGAATCTGTTTCGCCCGATGATCTTTAACATAGTTTGAAACAAAGGCATCGAGCTTTCCAAGCACTCCCAACCGCAATCCCTCAGTCATCAACCGTCTATTGAAGAATTGACCGATATGTTTGTAATCACGATAGAGGAAGTCCTCCATGGCCACATCATATTTATAGGTCGACATCTCCATGTAGGCTTTCAGTGCTTTTCCCCCACCCTTCTCAAAAGACTCAAAGAGTTTCTGGTTCTCCTCGAATCGTGGGGTGAGGTGGGCTGTTTCCCCACCCTCAAAGTACACCTTATAGTAGGGGTCGATAGGACTAAGGTCGTAGTAGTCTTCCCGTTTCTTATCAAAGAGAGAGAAGTAGTGTTCAAAGACTTCAGGCATGAGGTACCAGGACGGCCCCATGTCGAACGTGAATCCGTCCTTCTTCCAGTACCGAGCTCTTCCTCCTAACTGGGTGTTCTTCTCCACCAAAGTTACGGTCCATCCATCACGGGCCAGGAGTGCCGCTGTGCTGAGTCCACCGAAGCCTCCACCGATGACTACTGCTTTCTTATTCATGGAAAAATCCTATGTGGTTTGGTAGAGAAAAGCAAGAAGTAGATATGGTTTAATTATTAAAAAAGAACTAATCTTAATAAGAGATTGCTATAAACTGTTCCCACTGCATCCTGCTTCTCTCTTTGCGAGCAATCTTGTATGCTGGGCGCGAGGAGAATCCTATGATATTTGACCAGATCAGCAATCTACAACGTTATATTCCCAGCCTATCGGCCCTTCAGACCGTTCAGGATATTCTGGAAGGTGGCAAGCTACCAACCATGGAATATGGTAGTTATAAAACTGCTAACCCCAACGTCCGCTACAATCTATTTACCTATAAAACTGCAACACCAGAGAATCTGACGTTTGAGATACATGAAAAGGAAGTGGATGTACAGATTCTCCTTTCCGGATTTGAAACGATGGTAATTGCTGATACATCAACACTAAAGGAGACCACCGAGTATGATGACAGCAAGGATGCTTCGTTTGCAAAAGGCGATCAGCTTATCACCTATCATGCAACTCCCTCTACCTTTGCCCTATTCTTCCCAGGGGAAGGCCATGCATGCAACCTTACCGATGGGCATTCCACTGATGTAGTAAAGGTTGTTTTCAAGATTCTTGTTTGAGGAACTTCCTACTGAAACCTGGCTGTTGGGGAACAGACAGCTTTTCCTCAGTCCAATGCGTCTCCTTGTCTAAGAATATTTTATTTGTGGCATTAATGGGAGTTTTCATATTCGAGGTATCAAAATTCTTCTGATGCATATTTTACTAAACATCTGTATCCTATGATATAATTATAGGAGTGTTGGGGACATATAACATTTAGCTAAAACCTTAGGCAGTTCCAGTATTCCCCGCTCATGCGGGGGTGTTTCTTACGTAATCATCGCAGTCCCTTTCTTCATCTTGTTTTCCCCGCTTCGGCGGGGCTCTTAATTTGTATTTTCTTTTCTTATGACAAACCCTTTATATCCTGTTATGCTACAGATAAGATGTGATAGCAGTGAAATGGAGGTCTTGTATGAGTTTATTACTTCCGGACATTGACCCAAGGCGTATCAGTATCGCACAAAAGATATTCGACCAGCAGTTCGAGCAGGACCTTAAACTGGATAAAGAGATGGATGAGCGTCGTAAACGCCTCATGTTCCAGGACATACTCTACAATTTTGATTTCCTCACCACTGCAGTACAGATTGGAGATGAAGAGCTCTTCACCAATTATGCTGTCTGGTTGTATGAACTGCTCTGCAACTTGATGAAAGATCTCGACCGCGATCGCATCAAGGACCAGATGGTGCATCACTACGAGATTCTAAAAACCTTCAGTGACAAGCTCTTTGAAGAAGAGGCGATGAGCACTTCAGCGAGAACTATCCTTGATGCTGCCATTTATGCAACAGAACAGGCAATGGACAACTATCAGGTATCTGAAGAGTTTCTCCAGGGAGATCACCTACCCATACGACGAGCATATCTTAATGCACTGCTCAGGAGTGAAACCCAGAATGCAATCCAAATTATTGAAGATGCTAGAAAAGCAGGGCTGAGCTTGGAAGTAATCTATGAGAATATCATTCGTCTGAGCATGCAAGAAGTCGGAGAACTCTGGTACCAAAACAAAATTACGGTGGACAAAGAACACTATGCGACCTCTACTACTCAGATGATACTCGCCCGCTTCTATCCATATATCTTCAACCAGAACCCGGTTGATAAGAAAATCCTTACCTGTTGCATCGGCAGTGAACTGCATGAGATGGGGGGGCGCATGGTAGCCGACCTCTTTGAGTATCATGGCTGGGAAAGCGTCTACCTTGGGGCAGCGGTTCCCATACCCTCCTTGGTTAACGCAGTAGCAGAGCATAAGCCCAATCTTGTCGCACTTTCGGTTACCATGCCACAACATCTCCAGACGTGTTTCCTTGCAGTAAAAGCTCTCAAGGATGCCTACCCTTCTCTCCTTATTGCCGTAGGGGGCAGAGCGTTCAAAACGAGTGGGGGTGTCTATAAGACATGGCCCATTGATGTGTACACCAACCTTGCAACAGAGCTGGTACTATGGGCAGATAAGGTGGCTACCAAATCATGAACCACTCATTCTTTGTCCGAACTGATACAAGTAAGGTAGTCCAAGAGACCTACTGGTCAAAACCCATATCATTGGCCATGCCTTTCAAGACTACCTTAGAGTCCCTTTTCCATCAGGACGATAAGAATCATTTCAATACCATATTTTCCAATGCGCTGGAGCATGAGCAGGAAGTGTTTTGTGCCCATTTACCTATCATAGAGGAACAAGAGCAACTCTGCTTTTTCATTGCCAGCGCAAAGAAATTCGTGTATGTGTTGGCATTGGATTATCTTGTACATCTTCCTCCCTCTATTCAAGAAGCACACAACCAAGTCATCTTCCGTATGATCAAGCAGTTTGCTGTCCTGCACGGGGAACAGCTCATGCATGCATCAGAAGAAGTCTATAACCATTTTGAAGAGATTCAGAAACTCAACAATGATTTGGTCAACACGCAGCGTCAGCTCCAAAGAGCAAACCGAAAACTGGAACAGCTGAACCTTGAGCTGAATAATCACCTCGTTAAGGACGCATTGACCGGCTTGGTGAGCCGCTATCAGTACCATTCAGAAATGCAAGGCGTCATCCAGGAGAATCCTGAGGCTCAGGGGCTCTTTGTCTTCATCGACATCGACAACTTCAAACAAGTCAATGACACCTATGGGCATGCCATAGGAGATCAATACCTGGTTGGATTCTCAACTCGCCTTTCCAGTCTTTTCTGCAAAGGAGTCTCTATCGCAATGCGGATAGCAGGCGATGAGTTCGGTCTCTATCTCCATGGAATGGAAGCGGTGGATGAAGCATTTCTACACCAGTTTTATCAGACCTTTACCTCTCACGTGACAAAAGATCCTATACATACCGATGCAGGGGACCTTCCTATCTGTTGCAGCCTAGGAATGGCTAGCTACAACAAAGACACTACCAATCTGTTTGAGCTCATAGAGTATGCCGACTTTGCAATGTACCAGGCAAAACGCGCTGGAAAGAATTCCTACTGTGTGTTTGATAAGAAAACCTATGAAGCAGAGAAATACGAAGACTCAATCATAACTCTTGTGTAATTCTTTCAGGTACAGGGCTCCTGACATAGTCTCTCTTGCAGGAATTAAAGACGCAGTGGCTGATCGCGTTGTGAAGTACCTCTTTAACAATGTTCTCCTTCTTCAGGTCTTCTTGTGCTTCAAAAAATCAACACCCCACCTTTCTATAAAATATGGGGACTCGGCGACACCAATAAAAAAAAATTGCATTGATGGATGGTCTACAATTAATCTTTGAAAGAATAGAGCAGGAAAGGTAAATCAATCCCTACTAAATCTAGTACCTATAAGGGTACTATGCTACTATATGTCAGTGTATTCCCCGCTCACGCGGGGGTGTTTCTATTTTGGAAACTGTATGGTTGAATTTGTTCACGTTTTCCCCGCTCACGCGGGGGTGTTTTCAAAACCTACTCCCACCGTTGCAAAATAGCATCTAACTCAGCCAGCTCTTCTGGAGTGAATGCAGCCGGCTTATCCAATGCCCTCAGGTTCTGGAGCAATTGTGCCTTACTGCTGGCACCAATGAGTACACTGGTGATGCGAGCATCCTTGAGCAACCAACTCACCGCAAGTTCAGAGAGACTCTGCCCACGGCGTTTGGCTACCTCATTGAGTTCATTGAGCAGGGCAACTCTCTCTTTGGTGATTGAATCAGCCTTCAGGAATTGGTTTTCACTTGCTCGTGAGCCTTCTGGAACGTTTCCATCAAGATAGCGGGAAGTCAACAGTCCTTGGGCAAGGGGAGAGAAACAAATGGTTCCTGCCTGGTTACCCATAGCATCCAGCAAATCATTCTCTTCCACCCAGCGGTCCAGCATCGAGTACCGTACTTGGTTCAATACACAGGGAGTTCCCATTTCTTTAAGCAATTTGATTGCCTTCACAGCCTCTTCTGCGCGGTAATTACTGATTCCCACATACAAGGCTTTTCCCTGACGGACCAAATGGGCAAGAGCTCCCATAGTTTCCTCAAGGGGGGTGTTGGGATCAGGACGATGATGATAAAAAATGTCCACGTACTCAAGACCCATTCTCTTCAGGGACTGGTCACAACTGCTGATCAGGTACTTGCGACTACCCCACTCACCATATGGGCCTGGCCACATATAGTAACCAGCTTTGCTGGAGATAATCAGCTCATCTCGGTAAGGAGCAAGATCGTGTTTCAGAATGGACCCAAACCGCTCTTCTGCGCTGCCAGCGGGAGGGCCGTAATTATTCGCCAAATCAAAATGAGTAATACCATTGTCAAATGCAGTTGTAAGAATGCTTCTGCATACCCCATCATCAGCTTCTGACCCAAAGTTGTGCCAGAGTCCGAGGGAGAGCTCAGGAAGGCGGAGTCCGCTCTTGCCTGCATACCGATACCGCATGGAATCATAACGTGTCTCTTTTGCTGTGTAACTCATACTCTTACTATAGCCGACAAGTTGGTGTGGTCAAAGCCTTTTTTCCTGTGGTATAGTCACTACATGCAAATCCTTATAGACACCTTTTCTAAACTGGTTTCACTCGACTCAGTCTCCTTTGAGGAAGACCAAATAGCTCTCTTCTTGGAAACTGCATTGCTTCAAGCAGGGCTCCATACCGAATATGATGATGGAGAGAACCTGTACGGTTATCTTCCAGGGAAAGGAAAAACCTTATTGCTCAACGCACATATGGATACAGTTGATCTAGCCCGTGGAGCAAGAATTATTGAAGATGGAGCTCTCCTAAAAAGTGACGGAATCACCGCCCTCGGTGCTGATGACAAGGCAGCACTCGCTGCCATCCTGGTTGCTCTGGATACCATACAACAGCAAGAAATCGCACATCCAAATATTGTGGTGCTCTTCACCAGAAGTGAAGAACAAGGATTGGTCGGAGCACAGCATATTGATGCAAGCAAGCTCGCTGCCGTATCCCATGGATTCACGTTCGATGCCTCGGGCCCCGTGGGAGGAGCAATCATCGCTGCCCCATCACAGGACAAGATAGAAGCGGTATTCCATGGCAAGGGAGCTCATGCCGGATTCAAACCAGAGACTGGTATCAGTGCCATCCAGATGGCAAGCCAAGCTGTCAGTTCTATGAGATTGCTACGCATTGATGAGGAAACCACGGCAAACGTCGGTTCATTCATTGCCCCAGGGGCAAAGAATATAGTTTGTGATACCGCTACATTGGTTTTTGAATCAAGAAGTCTTGATCCTAAAAAATTGGAAGCACAGTCTGCAAGCATGATCGAGGCGATGGAAAACGCGGCAAAGGACCATGGCGGAAGCGTCGATATTACCCATGAACATCAGTATGAGGCGTATCACCATAGGGAAGATGCACCGGTATTGAAACACTTCAAACAAGCCTGTGAGAAAGCAGGACTCTCCTTTCATCTAGAGCCTACTCTCGGGGGCAGTGATGCAAATGTCTTGAATAAGCTGGGTATTGAGACCCTCGTCTGTACATCCGGTTATGAGGAACCTCATACAAAGAGTGAATACATTCCTATAAAAGAACTGGAGAACCTATTCTCCTTGGTATTGGAGTTGATTACGTTATGAAGAATATAGCAATGCTTGGTTGCGGGGCAGTCGGAGCCCTCTATGGTTCGCGTTTACACAAACTGCTAGGAAAGGAGCATGTCTGCTTCCTTGTTGATGAGGAACGAAAGAAACGGTATTTGCAGGAAGGCATATACCTCAATGACCAGACAGCTCCCTTTCGCTACTGTACCCCAGAAGAAGCTCCAGTGGCTGATCTTGTCATCCTTGCCACCAAGAACCACCACCAGGATGCAGCGATAACTATGTTGCAACCTGTAGTGGGACCAAACACTGCAATTCTCTCATTGCTCAATGGCATTGAGAGTGAGCGTACCCTCTCACAAGTCTTTGGAAAGGAGAAGGTCCTCTATAGTTTTGCTGTAGGACTGAATTCCACACACGTTGGTAATCGCATCACCTATACAAAGGAAGGCAGGATTGTCTTCGGCGAGAAGAGCGATGAGAAAACAGAGCGGGTGAGAGAAATTTCAACCCTGTTTGATAATGCAGGTATTTCCTATGTCGTTCCAGAAAATATTGAGCGTGAGCTTTGGAACAAGTTTATGCTCAACACAGCCTACAACACCATCAGCGGATTGCTCTCTGCAACTTACGGGGACCTAGGGCAAGATCCGGTGTGGCTCCTCGCACAGAAGGTATGCAAGGAAGTGCAGGCAGTTGCAAAGGCTGAGGGGGTCCTTCTCCCTGATTCTCTCATTGAAGAGAATCATCGCATCGTAACATCACTTGGGTTTACAGGAAAAACCTCCATGTGCCAAGACATGGAGGCTGGAAGAAAGACAGAAAACCAATGGTTCAGTGGGACAGTTATCAGACTGGGAAAGGTCCATGGGATCCCTACCCCCACCTGTGAAGTACTCTCAGCCTTGGTAGAGGCCCGAGAAAACATAAGCCTTAGGCTCGCCCAAGTTCAATAAGCGCTTTCTGCTTTGCCTGTTTCAGAGTCTGTACCAACTCATTGAGTTTTCTGGGTGCACACTTCCCACAGTAAATGTGGAAATCTATGTCGGAGGCTGGTACATTCTTTGCCATCTGCAACAACAGTGGTTTCTCCAGAACTCGTACTGCCGGAACATTGTATTTTCTTGCAAGATTGTCGCGAGCAAGGAAAAAGTGTTTAAGAAAGATTTTCTCATCCTTTGACAAGTACTTCCAAGAAGAAAACTTGGACCAGCCTGGCTTGTCAGGACCTTTACTCTTTCCTACTACCTGCATCTGCTCAGCTACTTTTGTCTGTAAGCCCTTTTCTGCGACTGCTTCTATCAGCAGTTCTTTAAGTGCAAATAGATGTTCTACATCACTTAATGCATATTGGATCTGCTCTGGCCTCAAGGGACGCTTAAGCCAATTGGTCATCTGGTTTTTCTTTTTGTTTGACATTGGCTGTTTTGGAATTTCAGGAAGATAGCGTTCCACCAGTCCGCTAAGATTTCCCATATATCCCAAGGCCATGGCAGGGACCCTGATGTCATACACGCCTTCCATGATAATCCCATATTGCTTTCTTACCAAGGCGGAATCACTGGCACAGTCAAACATCACTTTTTCAAGTGAGGTATCTTCCAAAAACTCCTGCAAGGACTCCTTTGATAGAGTAAAGGGATCAACCAAATAATATGAATTTCCATCAAAAAGTTGGATAAGACAGAGATGCTCCCCATAGATATGGAGGTTGAACTCCCCTTCAAAATCCATGGCAACCGATACAACGCCGCGCTTCCTCCAAGAGGTACGTAGCTCCGCTAAGGCAGAATCAGAATCAACAATGGTGTAACTAAGCATAGGATATAAGCATAGCAAATAACAGAAAAAGAGAACACCTATACATACCTGCAACAGCGAAATTATTAGCCTGTATTAGAACACGTACAATATAGTTACACATATTCTATTTATATTCTTATAAGTTATAATATTTACACATTATTCATTATTTTACCTATTTTAATATTCTTTTTTCTTTTTATTTTGGAATTATAGTTTAATATTCTTAATTATATGAAAAGTTTTCCACAAACCCCCTTTACACGATAAATATATATCGATACTTTGTAGTCAAATAGAAATAGATAGACCTAAGGAGTCAACAAAATGAGTATTATGAGTTTTTCCATTCCCAGAACCATCTACTACGGAGAAGGTTCCCTTGATAAACTTGCCCAGCTTCAGGGTAAGAAAGCAGCAATCGTGACCGGAGGTAGTTCAATGAAGCGCTTTGGCTTCCTTGATCAGGCAGAAGCACTCCTGAGAAAAGCAGGTATCGATTCTATCCTGATCGATGGCGTCGAACCCAACCCATCGGTGGAAACAGTACAAAAAGGTGCCAAGGCAATGCTTGACTTCTCCCCTGATTGGATTGTAGCAATTGGCGGCGGATCAGCGCTTGATGCGGCAAAGGTCATGTGGTGTTTCTATGAACACCCCGAGCTTGCCTTCGAGGATATCATTCAGCCGGGCAGCATGCCATCCCTTCGCAACAAGGCCAAATTCATTGCAATCCCCTCAACCAGTGGAACAGCAAGTGAGATCACCGCGTTCTCGGTTATCACCGACACCAAGAAGCACATCAAGTACCCCATTGTTGCTGCCGACATGGTTCCAGATATTGCTATCCTCGACCCATCACTGCCCATGACGATGCCTAAGCACATCACCGCCAACACCGGCATGGACGTCATGTGCCACGCAGCAGAGGCAGTGGTCTCTACCGCAGCAACCGCATTTACCGATCCTTATGCCATCCAGGCGATCAAGATGGTCCTCGAAAATCTTCCTGTTGCCTACCATGAGCCAAAAAACATTGAAGCCAGAGAGGCAATGCACGAAGCATCAGCCTTGGCAGGCATGGCATTCACCAATGCCTCCCTTGGCTTGGTTCACTCCATGGCTCACAAGATCGGAGGGGAATTTGGGGTAACCCACGGACTGGCAAACGCCATTCTCCTTCCCTACGTAATCGCCTACAACAAAAAGTTCACCAACAAGTACGCATATGCAGAGAAAATCCTCGGTGTTACCGACCTTTCCCATGCTATCAAGGAAATGAACCAGAAAATGGACATCCCTTCCTGCTTCAAGGACTGCAGTGAGGTTGATTTCAACGAAGAGAAGTTCAAGGAAGTCTTGCAGAGAATGAGTGAAAATGCATTTGAAGACCCCTGCACCTTGACCAACCCAGGTACTCCTACAGCCGCTGATGTCCAGATGTTGTATGAGGCTGCCTACTATGGAACAGCAGTAAAATAAGACGTTCTCTTTTGTATTATATGGAGAGCCACCTTGCGGTGGCTCTCATCTTGTTCTCGATTACTGTTCTTGCTTATGCGATTTCTTTCGGAAGGAAGATGTTGAGCAGAATACCGATCAAGGTAGCCAATGCAACTCCAGCCAAGGTAAATTCCAAGTTCTCGCCCATGGCAAAGGAAAGCATGCCGCCACCGATTCCACGTCGCCAGAATCACACTGCTGATGCGTAAGATTGCGCTTATCTTCGTAGTCTACACCAGCATCGACCAAGGTACGCAGACCGCTGGAAGCAATGGTGCCGAAGAGCAACATGGAAATACCGCCAAGCACTGGATTCGGGATGGTCTGGATCGAGGCCCCAAACTTCGGGAAGAACGAAGGATAATGGCAACAACAGCGCTGCAGTTTATACACTGTAGACACGGGGTAAGTGCGAGTACCCCGATGTTCTCTCCATAGGTCGTGTTAGGAGGACCACCCACAAGGATGCCATGGCGTTGCAATTCCATCACCTGCGATGGTCCTGTGCAAACCTGGATCATGTAGAAATCCTTCTACTACCTTTTACTGATCGTAAGCGTATCTCCAAGGTGCTCACAGATAGTGGCAAGAGAGACCATGATGAAGGTGATGGCAGCAACTAGATTGAACTTTGGCAAGGTAAAGGTGGAAGACCGAACCAAGCAGCTTCCTTGACTACCTTAAAATCGATCCAATGCATATTGGGGGGAAAGAAGGCCAAGGACCAACGCAAAAAAGTATCCTCCAAGGCAACCAAATCGAAATGGGGATGATGCTGAAGTGAAGAAACCTTTACCAAAGATATTTGCAGTAATGGTCGAGAGGTGTGTATCCTGGCGATAAGCGGAAATAGATATATATTCACACTTATACATTGCCATACTCATGGCAGTAGGAGCCAAGTTCAAACCGATGACCACGATGACTGATCCAATGACTACGGGAGGAAGCGCATTGTTCAACCAGTTGTGTCCACTTTTCTTGATGATGTAGGCCACCAGGATGTAGAAGAGACCAGAGACTACCGCACCGCCCATTGCATAGGGAACCCCATAGGCGCTGCTTATCGCAACCAGAGCCGGGATGAATGCAAAAGAAGAACCAAGGAACGCTGGGACCTTTGCTCCGGTAATCAGAATGTAGATAAGCGTACCGGTACCTGCGGTAAAGAGTGCAGTACTCGGACTGAGACCGGTCAGGATCGGGACGAGAATGGTCGCACCGAACATTGCGAAGACATGTTGGACACTCAGGGGAATCCATTGTCCCATTGGTGGCTTGTCGGCCGGACCATACTTCATGGTGCTGGATGGTTGATTTGCCATCAGAAAGCTCCTTGAGTCTGCACACAAAAAACACACTATGGGTGTTATTTACAGACAGAGGGGATGATGACTTGCAGGAAGTCTCTCCATCCTATCGAGAAAACGGAGGGTATGGGAAGTGTATATCTGCATGAATATGCAAAATAACCAGGTATTCGGCACCGAAGTGCAACATTATACTATATTCACTACAATGGGATATTCGTAAGCATAGAGACATAGGAGATCAAGCTCTTTTTTCGATTTTCTCGGACTGACACGTATCTTCTCTTACTTGAAACTACCTCCTAAACAAAGGAAGTAATGCGCCGTAGATGAACAGAAGTGGAGAAGCAAGCAATACAACGAATATACCTACCACCAAAAGCAAAGGGTTGGAGAGCATCCTGTCATACCAAACGGGCAATCCAACACTTTTATTCCTTTTTTGTTTCATAGGTCATCCTCCCTTTCTGGGAACAGAATACCCTACACCATGTGACATCTAATGTCACATTAAAAAGTTTTTATTGTTTCCCACATCTGCCCAACAGACTGCTTGTAGCGAACAACAAACTCCTCGGGAGCAATGGGACGCGCATCTGGCCCATAGGAGAGGAGTGTGGAGAGAATCTCCTGCAGATTGGACACAGGCAGGATGACTTCCAGAGCTTCCCTTCCCTCTTCCTGCACCAATCGTTGTTTCTGTTCTGAATGCCAACTCTGAGTGCTCAAGGTATGGATGGCCCATCCATATACGCGGAAGGTCACATAGGTGACTTCGTTCCCCATGAAAATTCCATATCCAGAGTTGATAAACTTGTCTAACTCAACAATGGAAAACCGGTTTTTCATCCGGTCTCCTTCAATTTGAGCAAGCTGTTCGACCCTGGAGAGGTGAAAAGTCCTGAGCTGTTTGTGCTGCATGTCAAATGCAAGCAAGTACCACCTTCCACTATAGTTGACCAACCTCAGTGGCTCGATGTGCCTATGGGAATGCACCCCCAGCGCATTGCGATAGTGCATGCTCATTCGTTCTTCACTCTTCATCGCGGAGCAGATCTTGTTGAAGATCTCATAGTCGGGCCAATCTTGTACTGGAGTAATGAAAATAATCTTATCAGAGAGGGAGCGATAGTGTTTCTCAACCCCACTATCGATACCCTCACTGATCATCTCTGTGAGTCCGGACATAATGCCTTGAGATTGCGCCAAACTCTTTACGATGGCGTTCAGCACCAGCATTCGCTCATTTGAATTGGAGAAAAGGGTAAAAGACGTTTGATAGTGATACCAGTTTCTGGAGCGGTCATAGGCAACGGGAGCTCCAAGATGGTCACGCAAATAGGTGATGTCCCTCAGTACTTGCCTGCGGGAAATGGAGAACTCTTGCTCTATAAGGGAGGTTTGAACTCCCCCAGATTCCTCAATGGTCCGGTTGATGAAAACAATACGTTCAAGCTGGCTCATACAGCCAGTATACTATATAACGGCCATTCCCGGGGGAAGGGCCGTTATGAAACATTGCTCTAACTTCTGCTTATTTGGCAGCTTTCAGGTTTGCCTCGAGTTTGTCCAGGAACGAAGAAAGTTCCTTGGGCAGATAATCACCAAACTTCGGGTAATGATTGGCGCGGACGTCTTCGACTTCTTTGAGCCAACCATCTACATCGACTGAGAGAAGCTCTCTCATATCCTCTTCACTCACGCCTTCAGGACGATCAATTGCATCAGCTGTAGGCATGGTACCGATCGGGGTATCAATAGACTTTGCAGTCCCCTCACAGGCCTCAAAGACCCACTTCAAGACGCGGCTGTTCTCTCCAAAACCAGGCCAGAGCCACTTACCATCTTCGGTCTTACGAAACCAGTTGACGTAGAAAATCTTGGGAAGCTTGCTCTCGTCATCTGTAGCCTTGCCAACGTTGATCCAGTGCTGAAAGTAGTCTCCCATGTTGTATCCACAGAAGGGAAGCATGGCAAACGGGTCACGGCGGATGGTACCAACCTTGAGGTCGAGGGCTGCTGCAGTAATCTCAGATCCAACGATGGAGCCGAGGAATACACCGTGGTTCCAGTCGTAGCTCTGGTGTACAAGAGGAACCGTATGAGCTCTTCTTCCACCGAAAAGGATTGCACTGATGGGCACACCCTTCGGATCATCCCATTCACTTGCAATACTGGGGCACTGGGATGCCGGAGCGGTAAAGCGGGCATTGGGATGTGCAGCAGTCTTCTGCTCCTTGTTCCCTTTGTCCTGGACCCACTCATTGCCATGCCAGTCGATCAACTTGCCAGGGGCATCGTAGCCAATATCTTCCCACCAAACATCATTGTCCTCAGTGAGGGCACAGTTGGTGAAAATGCTGTTCTTGGATGCACTTACCATTGCATTGTAGTTGGAATCATCGGAGGTTCCTGGTGCAACACCAAAGAATCCGGCTTCTGGATTGATGGCATAAAGCTGTCCATCGGAACCATACTTCATCCAAGCGATGTCATCACCAACAGTCTCTACAATCCAACCTGGGATGGTTGGAACAAGCATTGCCAGGTTCGTCTTTCCACATGCTGAGGGGAAAGCACCTGCAACAAACTTGCTCTTACCTTCAGGACTGGTTATCTTGAGGATGAGCATGTGCTCTGCAAGCCAGCCTTCATCATGAGCCAACACTGAAGCGATACGAAGTGCAAGACACTTTTTACCGAGTAGTGCGTTCCCGCCGTAACCTGAACCATAGGACCAGATTTCATGAGTTTCAGGGAAGTGAGAGATGTACTTCTGCTCGATGGGAGCACAAGGCCACTGGCCATTGTCACTCTCACCATCAGCAAGCGGCTTGCCTACAGAGTGGTAGCAAGGTACATAATCACCATCGGTTCCGAGCACCTCGAGGACCTTTTCACCAACACGAGTCATAATCATCATGTTGATGACAACATAAGCACTGTCAGTGAGCTCAACACCAATCTTTGCAATTGGGGAGCCAACAGGACCCATGGAGAAAGGAATAACATAGAGGGTGCGTCCCTTCATGCAACCGCGATAAAGACCGGTCATGGTCTCTTTCAAGGCAACTGGATCAATCCAGTTGTTGGTCGGCCCTGCTGTTTCCTTATTCTGTGCTGCGATGTAGGTTCTTTTCTCAACGCGTGCGACATCAGAAGGGTCTGAGTTGTAAGCAATACTACCAGGCTTCTTCTCAGGATTCAGGGGTACGCAATAGCCACCAGCTATCTGCTGTGCGACCAATTCGTCGTACTGGGCGGCACTACCATCGGCAATGACGATTTCTTCAGGGGTCGTGAGTTCTGCAAAATCCAGAATCCACTGCTTGAGCCCAGAATGCGTAAGATTTGCGACGTTCATGGACTACTCCTTCATAATAGGGATGCACAATTCACTACAATCAGAGGAAATGTGTTTTTCCTATATTACTGATTTTCCAATCTTTAGCAATATAATGGGCTATTGTTTTTGTAATATTTTCTATTTTTTTTAGAACATCGTCCCGTGGAATCTGGAATTAAAGCTTAGATAAAGCTCAGGAGGAACATCCTCGGGGATATCAAGCAAATAATCCGAGATTTTCCGGATACGCTCCTTCAAGCTATCCTTCTTGTTTGCCTGTGCTTCTTTCAGAGCTTCCAGACTCTCGAGGATAATCTGCTGGCTGTTTTTCACTTCCTGAATCGCCATCTTGAACCTTTGGCTCAGATCAAGAATGATTTGCTTTGTAGCCTCTGGATGTGAGGCAATAAAGGCAGGGAAACTCTCTTGGGAAATCTCAACCAACTGGCAATCACTAAGTGCTACAGCAGTTGCATTGCGTGGCTCTTGCTCGAATAGCCCCATCTCACCAAGACTGGAATCAGACTTGGATATCTCAAAGAGTTGGAACTGTTGGGGCGTGTGATAGTTCAGGTACAACCCGACAGTACCGCTTTTAAGCAAAAACATGGTTGAACAGGAAGAACCCTGTTCATAGATGATGGTTCCCTTTTGGACTTCAAGTATCGGGTGTTTGTCATCGTTTGTATCAGTCATGGGCGACCTCCTCTCCTATACTGAGTATACTATTACCTGTAACTGTAGTACAAGGGAAGCTTGCAACCTTCAATTTCTGTGGTAGACTTTCTGCTATGGAATCACCGCAGGTACCAAAGAAAGAAAAGTTTGCCTATGGGTTTGGCTGCTTTGGGCAGAACATGCTCTACAATCTTATGGCAAACTTTTTGCTGTTCTTCTACACAGATATTTTTGGTATTCTCCCAGCAGTTGCCGGTATGATCTTACTGCTTGCCAGGATGTGGGATGCAGTCAACGACCCCCTGATGGGAATGGTTGCTGACCGTACGCGTTCCCGTTGGGGGAAATTCAGGCCCTACCTCTTGTTCACCCCAATTCTCTTTGTACCATTTGCCGTTGCTGCCTTCAGTTCACCTGATTTCTCACCCGGAGGAAAGATTGCTTGGGCAACGTTCACCTATATCAGCTTCGGCATGATTTACACGGCCAGCGATGTCCCCTTCTGGGCAATGAGCAGCACCATAAGCGAGGACACCAAGGAAAGAAGTAGTATTGTGGTGTATCCACGGTTCATGGCGACTATTGCGATCGCATTGGCAACCTTGGCTACCCAACCTCTGATCCTTCTCTTCTCAGTAGAAGGGAAACCGGAGCGTGGCTACCAAATGACAAGCCTGACCTATGCACTGCTCACAGTCATCTGCTTTCTTATTGCCTTCCGGTTTGTGAAAGAGCGGGTCTACGCCGACGGGCAGGAAAAGCCCAAGTTCTCTGAGATTCCCAAGGTGTTCCTAGCAAACAAGCCACTGTTGCTTGTCATCCTCAGTGGCCTGTTCACCGGTATTGCCCAGACCGGAAAACTTTCCATGTTGATCTATTATGCAAAGTACAATCTGCAGAATGAACTGCTCTATACCCTGCTCGCGGGGATCAACATTCCCTTCATCCTCATCGGTATCGCTACAGTTCCCTATTTGACCAACAAGATAGGCAAGAAGAAAGCCTGCATCATCTACTATGCCATCTTTGCCGCAGGCAGCCTAGGATTCTTCCTTACCGGCTGGAACAACTTTTTCGTACTGTTGTTCTTCAACTGTATCAGTTCGATCGGAATGGCAAGCCCACAGGTCATTCAGACAGCCATGATCGCGGACACCATTGAGTATGGTGAACTGAAGAGTGGTAAACGCAATGAAGGCACCATTTTCAGCAGTCAGACGTTCCTTGCCAAGCTTACCGCCGCTGTCACTTCGATAATCATTGCCTCCACCCTCTCCTTGGTTGGCTATATTCCCAACGTTGCGCAAAGCAGCACAACCCTCTGGGGCATTCATAGCCTTACCACCCTACTCCCATTTCTCGCCAGCATTTTCGGTATCATCCCGATACTCTTCTATCCACTGAGTGAAGAGAAGCATCACCAGATTGTCGAAGAGCTCCACAGACGCCGAATGGCTTCAGATTGACAGAGAAGAGGCACACCACTACCCTTAGGACTATGACAGAACTCGCACTCCCCGCAGGATCCCTGCAATCAGCACTGACAGCCTTCAAAGAAGGTGCAGATGCTGTATATCTCGGGCTGAAAAGTTTTTCGGCTCGTGCAAATGCTACCAATTTTACCTTCGAAGACTTGGCAAAGCTTCGCCAAGTCGCGCTTACTGAAGGGAAAAAAATCTATGTTACCGTTAATACCCTCATTGAAGAATCAGAACTGGATGAAGCATACAAGACACTCAAGCATATTGATTTCATCGGCTGTGACGGTATCATCATCCAAGATCTTGGCTTGGTAAATCTCATCAAGACCTATACTCCAAATCTTTCCCTACATGCAAGTACCCAATTGGCCGTACATACCATCGGTGGGGTACAGGAACTGGTTCGTCTTGGATTCGAACGAGTGGTACTTGCCAGGGAGCTGACGTTTCAGGAAGTCAAACGGATTCGTGAAGCATGCAAAGATGTGGAACTGAAAGTATTCATCCATGGAGCACTCTGCTATAGCTTCTCAGGGCTCTGTACTGCCAGTGAACAACTATGTGGCAGAAGTGCAAACAGGGGTAGCTGTGCCCAGATTTGCAGGAATTACTTCACCGTGGAACATGACAGCAATGTGCCAAGCGCTCTCTCCCCAATCCCGAAAGGGGTCAAGGATGGTTGGTTCTTCTCCATGAGTGACATGAAAGCCGGTCCAATAGCAAAAGAGCTGGAGGAGTTGGGCATTGAAAGCCTAAAAGTGGAAGGGAGAATGAAAAGTCCTGCCTATACCGGCTTAACTGCACGGTATTACAGGGCTGTCCTGGATGGGAATGATGATGCCGAGCAACTGGATGAGGCTCTTTCCATCGTCTTTTCACGTCGACAAACCTCAGGTTGGTTGGGCTCCTATGGACGAGAAAAGCATGATTTCACCGTAAGAAAGGCTCCTACTCTCGGTAGCACAAGCTACCCAGGCCATCGCGGGATCAAGGCAGCAAAGATTACACTGGTAAAGAGTGATTCAGTCATGGTGACCTTACTCACGGATGTATCCCTCCGTGATGGTTTGATGTACTTCATTAGAAGCCAGAAGCAACCAATCGACACGATCAAGTTTGGTATCAACTCCCTGATAGACCAACGCGGAAGAAGTATTACCGAAGCATATGAGGGTGAGTCAGTAGCAATAATGTTACCTGCAAATGCCCCTCGGCCCCATACCGGTGAGTTCTTCTACTTAATCAGTCGACACGACCAGAATCCTGCCCTGATCAGTGAGGCGCTTCCTCTCAGTAAACATCCAGTAGACATGACATTTACCCTTGAGGATGGATCATTGCTAATCCAATGCCCGTATGGTGAGACAAAGTACGAGATTCCAACAAGCGAGGCGCGAAAACCCCAGGAGACAGAGGCAAATATTGTTTCCATATTCAGCCAGAGTGATACATCTTTCCTCACTCTTGGCTCCATCAACCTCGTCAACAAGACACAGCTCCCTCTTGAGCAGGTATTCCTTCCTCTCTCTGCCCTGAAGACAATCAGACGTGATTGGTATGATCTTCTTGACCGGACGCTTGCGCAGGAATTGACGAAGAGTCTTGTTCGTAAGCCCATTACTGAGAAACTGGCAATGAAGCAGCTACCTCCACGTTCCCTGTTGCAGACAGAAGGAAAACTCCCCTACATCGATCTCAAGGGTCTCGTGAATGCAGAGCAGCCAATTGCTTCCTTGCTCTTCACCCATGAAGATCATTACTACTTACCCTTGAGCCCGGTCATGTTTGATGAGGATGCATTCTTTTCTGATCTGGACAAGGTCATTGCAAGAATGAAAGAAGAGAATCTTCTGGATTCTGTTACCTTTGGATTGAACAACCTAGGCCAAATTCCATATTTCAGGGACCATCAACTTCCTTGCTTCTTTGACATCTACCTATACCTGGCAAACAGCGAAGCAGCAAACCTTGCTCTCACATTTGGGCTGAAAATGGAAGGTGGCTATCTTTGGATGGAACGAAAAGAGACTGACCCAGAGTTCTGGCCATTTGTACCCACAGTGGTGGATGATGCCTTCAGCCCACCACTGTTCATCAGCCGCTCTTGCTTCCGCCATGATTCTCTGCTCTTGAGCTGCGAAGAGTGTCCTCATCGAGGATCTTGGTATGTAAAGGGAGACAACCAACGGTATCAGGTTTTGGTAGAGGATTGCATCACTACGGTTGTCAAAGCTTAGCTATAGCTTCTTGGAAGGGGGCGAAGAGAGGAAAGGCAAGCTTGCCTTGTCTGTCCATCTCTTTCAGCTCATCGTAGGAAACCCAACGGTAGGCAGTAGTCTCTCCTTTCTGCAGGCGGATGGAATCGGGATTCATCTTCTTTCTCACCAGAAAGATATCGACAAATGAAGCTACTTTGAGAACGGTCCCCAAGTAGCTAATTTCATCACTGGAAACCTCAATGCCTGTCTCTTCTCGCAGTTCCCGGAGCGCGGCATCCAAGCTGGTTTCTCCTTTCATCACCGATCCTGCAGTATTCTCCCAGTGGCCAGGGAACAATTCCTTCTGATCAGAGCGCAAGGTGATGAGAACTTGGTTGTTCTGATTCACAGTCCACACCGAAACCACTACATGGCAATCACCTTCCTTGAGAGGGACTCCCCTCTGGTGGGTCCTCCCCAAAGGCTTTCTTGCATGGTCATAGAGGTCCCAGTATTCTATCATGATGGCTCCTTCCTCTGCATAGTAGAAATTCTTCATGGTTTCTGCAAGTATGGACAAAACAGGGCTCCCTATTCTCAACTGAGAACGGAAGCCCTTAGAGTGCATGATGGGTTGTTTAAATAAGGCCAAACTTTTTTACAAAGGCTTCAGCGTTCTGGATGGAACCACCTGCTGCGCCCTTTACAATGTTATTGACCATCAAGAGGAAGCCGATCTTTCCGTTTTTCTTCTTCAAGCGACCGGTGAACACCACCATCCCATTGGGATTCCCCCAAAAGGCATACTTGGGCTGTGGAAAGGTTGGATCCGCACCATATTCAACTGGTTGTGCTGCTGTGGAAGGAAGGTCTGGAACATTCTTGAAATCTGCCCAATCCTTGATGATGTCCTCAACTTCAGCATCCTGTTCCAAATCCAACCAGACCGCTTCAAGGTGTCCGAACATGACCGGGACACGTACGGTGAAGCAGTATACCTCAGGGTCAATGGTAAGAATTTTCTTGATTTCTTTCTCAATCTTCTCTTCCTCTCCCCTGATAAAGGGAATACAGTTATCGGTGATATCGAAAGAAGAAAGACCCGGATAGCCAGCTCCACTTACGCTCTGGTAGCTGTGCAAGGTGATACTCTTGATACCATATTTACGTAGTGGTGCAAGTGCCATTGCCAACCCAGTGGTGACACAGTTAGCATTGGTCACAACAAAGCCCTTCTCGGGATATCCTTGGGCTTTAATATAGTCAAGCTTTTCGATATTGGTTTCCGGGATGAGAATGGGAACATTCGGGTCATAGCGCATCGAGGCGGCGTTCGAAAATACAAAAAAACCATTATCTCGAAGCTGTGGTTCAGCTTCACTTGCAACCTCGGCAGGAAGTGCAGAAAAAACAATCTGTACTCCTTCCTCTTGCATTGCTTCAATATTGAACTCTTTTACTTCCACATCCCTGATCTTCTTGGGCATCTCAAATGGCATGACCCAATGTACTGTGGAAGCATATTTCAAGCCGACGCGGGAAGCTGAAGCTGTTGCATAGGTGAGCTCAAACCAAGGATGGTCTGCAAGCATCCACATAAAAACCTGTCCAACTGCGCCAGTGGCACCCATTACAGCAACTTTAATTTTCTTCTCCATCGAGGAATCTCCTAACCGGATTTACATCCGTATATTCACTAATGTATCAGTACGGTACTGATTTATTCCGGTTTGTGCAATAGTTTAGTAACAAATAATTGTATATTTTAACAGAATGTTATTATATTAACACAAAGTTCAAGATAGTGAACCTGTTTTGGTGTTTTGCATAATACAAAACCTCTCCCGGGATGTATAGAGAAGGACCTTACTATTTTAGTGTAGCAACCTTTTGTACTGGAACAATAAAGGCAATACCACTGCCCTCCTCTTGTAAAAAAGAGAGTTTTGCTATTGCGTTGAGTACCGCACCACATTGTGCATGAGAAAGGAGGGTAAAGAATAACTCTTCATCAGTTGCAGGGAAGCCAAATCCTATGCATAGCCAACCTTCCCTTACCTTTTTATGCATCTTGATATAGCAATAATCTTTTTTGTATTTTTTTTCTAACTTGTTTTACAATATTATTTTATACTTCATCACTTTGAAAAGAACAACGATAGATCTGGACCATGAGAAAAATTGCTGGACATACTTGACTTATTACGGGTCAATTCGTATGATACTTTTTGTTATTGTCTTGGGGGTGTAGCTCAGTTGGCTAGAGCGTTTGAATGGCATTCAAAAGGTCAGGGGTTCAATTCCCCTTACCTCCACTTTACATAAGTCGTTGTTAATCAACGGCTTATTTTTTTCAGTCCCTCCACATGCAACTAACCCACTACATTTCTCTTCCCCAATGATATATACTGACAACATGGCAAAGACAACTCCTTTTGATATACATAGTGAAGAGTACGACCGCTGGTTCGATAACCACGAACTTCTGTACAAAGCTGAACTCAAAGCAATTCGTTCAGTATTCCCCAAGACAGGCAAAGGCTTGGAAATTGGTGTTGGGTCAGGAATATTTGCAAAACCTCTCGGAATACGTATTGGAGTGGAACCTTCACTAGAGATGGCAAAAAAAGCACGTGATCGTGGAATTGAGGTATTCTCAGGTATTGCTGAAAAACTTCCCTTCCTACCGCAACAATTTGATTATGCACTGATGGTTACAACCATATGTTTTGTAGATGATATTGAACAATCATTCAAGGAAGCATGGAGAGTATTGAAGCCAAATGGAATCATCATCATTGGTTTTGTAGACAGTGAAAGCGAGATTGGAACAACATATCTCAAGAAAAAGCATGAAAGCGTATTCTATCAAGATGCAACATTCTATTCGACAAAAGAAGTATTGGAACATCTACAAAACGCTGGATTTAAAGAATCGTCCACGATACAAACCCTCTTTCCTGAACCAAACTTGGATGCAATCAAATCAGGATTCGGAGAAGGATCTTTTGTTGTCATAACATCTCATAAATGAATGTAATGACTTTCCAAGAGAACAATCAACTTGAATCTTCCTATAGATAGTTTAGCATTGCCTGATAGGTCTCCATGATCTTTGCCTCATCAAGCGCTTTCTTTGCGTTGTTCACAGTTACCACTACCGTATATTGGGTTCCCTCTTCATCAATAAGGAACGTGGTGAGATTGAGCACACCTGGTTCACTGCCTCCCTTATAGGCAACACGCTGCCACTTCTCCTTGGTTGCCAAGCCTGCATTGATGGTCATTAAATCTAGATGCTGGAGTCGTTCGACCAAATCGGCAAGCTCCATTGCTGTCATGAACCACTCTATATCAAGGGATACCGGGTCCCCTGAGAAGAGACTTGCTTCAGGAAGATTGCGGTATTGAAGAACCGTAAGTAATGTTCTCTTGTGAGCAGAGGAAGCTTTACGATATTGCTTGAGAATATCCACATTCTCTGGATTTTTAAGCCGAAACATATCCCCGGTAGAAAGGACAGGAATGCTATGAGGGAGATACTTCTCTACGCTGGGCCTGCCTACCAGAGAAAGCAATACATCAGTGGCAGTGTTGTCACTCTGGGAGATCATGAGTGCAGCAAGCGTCTCAATGGTTACTTGGGTACCATCAGGCCAATCCTGAAGAATACCGGTGGGAAGACTCTTCTGTGAAGAGCGTAATGGTACACTCTGATCCCATCGTAGTCTCCCATCTGATACGGCATCCAGGAGGGCTGCTAAAATCCCCAGTTTGAAAGAAGAGCCCACTGCAAGAGGAGTATCCCCTTGGTGGTCCACGATAATCTTTCCATTCCTACGGATCAACACGGAGCTTTCGCCATCCAAGGAGCTAATTTCCTTGATTGCATCAGCGAGGGTTCCACGTGTATCGATGACCTCGGTAAACTGAAGACCGGCAACCTTTGCCTGTCCATCCAAACTGATATATGCAGTAATTGTTCCATGTTCAAGAACAATGGTATACGGATTCTTATGTCCATCCACCCTCTTGAAAGCACCAAGTTGCTCAGTCAGTTGGCTGATGAGCTGTTGCATGGAGGAGGGAGGAACTGCTGCCTCGAATTGCCGTGTGTACTTGATACTGGCAGGGCCATCCGTAAACAAACGAGTAAGAGCGGTGGGTTCAGTTAGAGTACTGGCAATCATTACGGCCTCCAGAAATACCAATAACACAACAAGAATTGCTAAACGTTTTCTCCACATATACCTCTCCAACCATTTGCATAAGGTTTTTATGGAGGGAATTATACAATACAAACTTGCTGTAGTCACCTACATCATTCTATTACTACAACAGCCCAAGATCCTTGTTCAGGAGGCTGGTGATAGACTTGGCATACTCAGTAGGACTTTTTCCCTCAACCTTGGAGAACTGTTTTGAGAAGTGATGGATGGAACTATAACCAAGCTGGTAGGCAATGGTGGTCATATTCCCCTTCCCTTCCCTGATTAGCTGTTTTGCTTTCTCAATCCTCAACCTGGCATACCACTGCATGACGCTATTCCCTGTCTCATGCTTGAATAGCTGCTGGGCAAGCGAACTACTCATTGAGCAGTGGTTGCAGATGTCTGTAAGACTGAGATTTTCAGCAAGGTTTCGTTGCATGAAAGAGTTTGCCATCTCAAAGCGGAAACGCCTGTCTTCCACCTGGGTGGTATTGAGCAAGGTTCCCTCTTTCTCATTCTGGGAGTTCTGGATGATCAACTCCAAGAGAAATGCCTCAAAATAATTCTTGATCAATTGCTCGCTCCCAAATGGCCGGTTGTCACGTAATTCCAACTTGGTATAGAAAGGGTCTGAAAGATTGGTTTGGAAGTTCTTCTTCGCTTCATTGATGATGATGGACATCAGACTCTTGGTTCTCTGGGTTATTCGAAGCACCTTGTTCTCAAAATATTCCATACTCGGGGAATTGCAGACAAATGAGATCACCACCAAACAAGGTGAGATGATCCCATTACACTCCACACTATGAAACTCATTTGGCTTGTGGAAGATTATCTGTCCCTGCTGCAGCTGATACCGTTCCCTGTCGGTTTCAGCAAATACCACACCCTTATCCACATACAGCAACTCCCAAAAGTTATGTCGCTCCCCTTTGAAGATAAACTTGTGGGGGTATTCAAAATAATGAAAGGTCACAAAATGACTCACATTAAGCTCAATCTTCATAGGGGAAAGTGAAAATCCATCGATGTGTTTGGTCATGATTCTAGCATACAAGAGAAAATCATAAACGACAAACATAATGTTTTTTTGGATAAATCAAATATACCAAACAAGCTTATACTAACACAGAAGGAAGATTAGTTACTAACCGTCTACTCTAGCCTATGGGTTTTCATGCATTCGCTTCTTAGCAACTCTTAGGGTTCAAAAAAGTTCGAAGCAGGAGAACTCAAAACCTGAGCTGCGGAAAGTCGAATAGTGAAGGGGTAATACACTCTTACAACGTTCATCCAAAAGAGGGCATTAATGAACATTCTAGAAAGCAAACTCCGAAACGTTATCAACCATTTCGCCATCGAAGGTTCTCTTACTTCCATTGAGGTCAACAAGGAAGGACATATAAACTCCACATTCTTCACCATCTTCTCCAACAATGGAACATTGCAGAAATACACCCATCAGCAAATCAATACACTGGTATTCAAACAGCCGGTAGCATTGATGGAGAACGTCAGCTTGGTTACCTCGCATATCCGCTCAAAGCTTGCTGGTCATTATGACAATGTTGAGCAACGGTGCCTACGCGTCATTCCTACCCGTTCAGGCTCAAATGTGCATGTTGATGAGGATGGAGGGTATTGGAGAACCTATCAGTATATTGATCACGTGAAGACCTTCAAAACAATAGCAAATGCAAAACAAGCATATCTCCTGGGTGAGGCCATTGGCAACTTCCAGTTGCAGCTATCGGACTTCAATGGGAATCTACTCCATGAAACAATTCCTCACTTCCATGATATGCGCCTACGCTATGAACAGCTTGAAGAAGCGATACAGGTGAACCATCAGGATCGGATACAGATGGTAGGTCCTGAAGTGGAGTATCTCATGGGTAACAAGGAGCGGGGATTCATTCTCTGGGACAAACTGCAGGAAGAAAGTCTTCCTGTACGGGTTACCCATAATGACACGAAGATCAACAATGTCCTGTTCAGCCTCGATGGCAAAGAAGCACTCTGTATCATTGACCTCGATACCGTGATGCCAGGAACCATCCTCTTTGATACAGGGGACATGATCAGGACAGCAACCACCACAGTAGAGGAGGATGCCACTGATCTTTCCACAGTACACTGTGACACCTCACTCCATCATGCTTTACTGGAAGGATATTTCTCTAAAGCTGATTTCCTAACACCGCTCGAACGATCCTTGGTGGTTGAATCAGGTAGGAACATCACCCAGATTATGGCAGTACGATTCCTTACAGATTTTCTCAACGGGGATTGCTACTATCATATTGATCGGGAGAACCAAAATCTCGAGAGAGCAAGAAACCAGATTGCGTTGATACAGGACATGGACCGAAAATGGAGTGCACTCACCAAAGATGTTTAAAACTACTAGACTTGAAAATGAGCACTATCCCCAGACAATCTACACTTCTCTTCCTAGAAGTACAATTTCATATTGTGCAGGAAGCATAATGAATAATGCTTTAGTAGTATACAAAACAGTGAGGTTATTCCCCATTAGCCCAGCGATGAGTCCAGATAGAGTCCTTGTTGATATTTCTTCATGAATACCTCGAATGTTGATTCAGGAATGGGTTGCGTGAAATAATTACCTTGCATATAGGTACATCCAAGCGATATAGCAGCATTGAGCACAGCTTTGCTCTCAATTCCCTTTGCCAGAATCTCAACACCTCCCTTCTCTGCTGCCTCCTTCAAGGCTGCATACACCTGTTGCAACTGAGGTGAGAAAACTCTGAAATCCAGCTTGATGATGTCGAAGTCAGCCCTCACCAATGCTTGCAAGTCAAACGCGGTCTCAGTAAAGACATCGAGAGAGACCCTGAATCCAATTTCACGTAATTCCTTTATAACCAGCAAGGATTTGGGGGACACCAATGCCGAGTCCTTGATATCAAATTCAACCTGGGAAGGGTGCAATCCATGTTGTTCAGCCAAGAAAAACATACGTTTTGCAAACCCCTTCTTTAAACTCTCATCACTTACATTGATTACCGTCTTAAAGGTATAGGGGATAACTCTGGCAAGCATCAGACGACGCAAAATGGAGAATGTCTTGGAAATAATAGTCAAGTCAATGGTGGTGATATGATGCAATTCACTCGCCACATCCTTGAACACCTGTGCCGAGAGCACTCTAAAGCCTCCGAGTTGCCATCTTGCCAAGCTTTCTGCACCCACTACGGAAAACGATACAGGGTCGATGATCGGCTGGAAAAACGGATTGAACTCCTCTTCCCATCCTTCAGTCAAGAACCCTTGCTTGCACTCATCAACATCCAGCTTTCTTGCCCGTATCACTTCATCAGCAACGAGAAACTTTTTACGATTTTTCTTTGCTGCATCCTCTGTAACATAAGCCAAATCTACTAGTTGCTCCAGTGTATCCATGCGATAACGCAACCCAGAGGAAGCACATCCAACGGTAATCTCAAACGGTGGTAATCTCCGGGTATCCATTGATGAAAGCAACTCATTGATTCGGTCTATAATAGTCCGGCACACGATTCCCTGATACTCAATCTTCTCTTTCTCATCGACTACGGTTGAAGAGGGAAAATCTCGTAGGATGGCAAATTCATCATGGGTCATCCTTTGTACATTATCTACTCCAAAATATCCCATAAGTTCTTGGAAACACCGATTATACACCCCTTCAAGCTCTTGACGGTCGACACAGGATTGAAAGACGCCTCTTGCATGAATAGATACATAGAGACAAAACAAAGAGTCCAATTTGTCTTGGTGACTTCTCAGCCATTTTGAGAGCAATCTACCGGTAGTTCCCCAAGGTCCAATCTTTTTGTAAGTCATGACTCCTAAACCTATACTGATGAGAAGCAAGAGAGCGAAGAAGATACTGACAATATATCTAGTAATGTAGATGCTGATTAATACAGCGAGGAGGGAGATACTTCCAACCGCTATACAATGACGCTGCATGATTTTCATAAGGTGTTCCTTTTCGACAGTTATCAGGAATCAGACCTTCCCTCCCCATCCAGAGAAGAAAGGCCTGTTTGAATCACCTCTCTTAATCTGTTGGCTTTACGAAATAACTTCCACGATTTTTCAGAAGTAGTTTGGTTCCATCAACCACTGCCGTCATGGGGCGTCTGGAAATGTGGAAATCCATACCAACCTTGCGGTGAAGGAACTCATCCACCCCATCAATCATCGCTCCACCACCACTGACATAGATGCCGTTCACGATAATGTCGGATGAGAGCTCAGGGGGAGTATTCTGCAGTACCTTCAGCACCATGGTAGCAATTGATTCAAAGGGTCTGACCAAAACGTCACGAATCTCATTTTCATGTATCGTAATTTTCTTGGGAAGTCCGGTTACTACGTCTCGTCCACTGACCCAAGTCTCCTTCGGATTCTCAATCTTCTGCCGCAAGGAACCAATTTCAACTTTGATCCGCTCAGCGGTTTTCTTTCCGATCAGTAGGCCATGTTTATACTGCATGTGGTCCATAATCTCACTATCAAAATAGTTACCTGCAATACGATTGGACTCAGAGACCACAATATCACCCAAGGAGAGTACGCCAATATCGGTGGACCCTCCCCCAATATCGATGATCATGGACCCATTGCTGCTGAAAATATCAAGCCCTGACCCGATAGCCCCTGCTTTCACTTCCTGTTCGATGAATACATCCTTGACCCCAAGCTTATTTCCCAGGTCCATGAATGAGTCACGTTCCAACTGAGTCACCTCAGAAGGACAGCAGAGCAAGAGCGTTGATTCTTTGATGTCGATATTGATGTTCTCAATCTTGTGCAGGGAAATCTCAATGAGCTTCTTGGTAGCATCAATATCTGAGATGACACCTTGGTTCAGCGGACTCACAATCTTGATGCCATGATGACCCTTTCCGATCATATTGGCCGCCATATCCCCCGCAGCTATTACCTCATTGGTCTCATAGTCAAATGCGATAACCGAAGGTTCATTCGTGATGATGCCTTCTCCTTCGACATAGACAAGGATGTTTGCTGTACCCAAGTCTATTCCAATATTTTTCCCAATAACGCTTTTTGTTTCTTTCTCTTGTTTTCGGATGGTGATTGCCATGATGAAAATCTCCTACAGTTGAAGCGGATTAACGAGATAGTCTCCGCGGTTTTTCAGTAAATACTTAGTACCTTCTGCAACACAAGTAAGTGGGTTTTGGACCACTTTCACAGGAACTTGAATCCGTTCACTAATGTACTCTTCAATCCCACGAATCAAGGCACATCCACCGGTGAGAAGAATCCCGTGCTTGTAGATATCTGCAGATAGTTCCGGTGGTGTATCTTTCAGCACTCCAGTGATAAGTTTTACAATTTCATCGAATACAGGGGTCAGTACTGTCTGGACCTCTTCTGTCGAAAGCATGACCCACTTGGGAATTCCCTTCACCATATCTCTTCCTGCATACCTATTCACGACGTTTTTTGCTCCCACATGTAGATCACCCAGCTCAATCTTCATTTTCTCGGCGGTTAGTTCACCAATCTCAACACTCTGGGTCTTTTTCACATATTTGGAGATTTCATCATCCATGAAACTTCCTGCTTTTCGTATGGTACGAGAAAGCACAATATCACCGAAAGAAATAATACCGACGTCTGTGGTACCACCTCCAATATCGACAACCATTACCCCTTTAGATTTAAAGATATCAACACCGGCGCCCAGTGCTCCTGACTTGATCTCTTCCTCGATGAACACATCTGTGATCTTCATTTTCGCTGCAAGATCAGCCATGACGTCTCGTTCAATCTTTGTTACTTCAGACGGACAACAAATAACACACGTAGTCTTGGAGAGATCCTTTTCTGTAAGATTCTCAATTTTCCCAAGCACATACGTCAACAACGCCTTTGCTGCACGCATATCTGAGATAACACCATTTTTCAATGGCTTTATCACTGCAATTTTGGAGTGGACCTTACCCAACATTCTATGGGCATCCTCTCCAGCCGCCACAATTTTCCCAGACTCTCTATCGAACGCAATTACTGCAGGTTCATTGAATATAATCCCTTTCTTTTCAAGAAACACCAATAAATTTGCGGTTCCGAGATCGATTCCCAATCCCAGTTTGTCATGTACCATTGCTGCACTCATTCTTATACCCTTCCTATAGTTCACTATAAAAATGCCGATTCGTCATTTTGAGCATCTTTTTGCATCCATCAATTACCGCAGAGAGAGGTACCTCAGAGAGATACACCGGAATCTGGGCAATATCGTTGAAATATTCCTTGATTCCTGGAATCTGTGAGCAACCACCTGTTAACAAAATCCCAGAATCAACCAGATCGCCAGCCAGCTCAGGAGGTGTCTCTTCCAGAGTCGCCAACAAGATGGACTTAATAGGATCGAAGCAATTGAGTAGGACTTCCCTGATTTCATCAGGATGTAGGAGAATCTGCCGAGGAAGTCCAGTTACCAGATCACGTCCCATTGCCTCAGTCACGACAGGAGCCCCATCTTCATCTGCTGGGAAGGGCCCAGTGAGCGAAGCAAGTGATATCTTGATTCTTTCTGCTGTCTGATTTCCGATCTCCAGCTTATGACTGGTTTTTACATAGTCGATAATCTGCTTGTCAAAATAATCTCCGGCAATCTTGATTGATTTGGAGAGCACTACTTCTCCAAGTGAGAGGATTCCAAAATCGGTTGTACCACCACCAATATCAATAACCATGTGCCCTCTTGGTGCAAAGATGTCTACACCAGATCCAAGAGCACCTGCCTTTATCTCTTGTTCAATTTCTGTATTTTGGATTCCAAGTCCGTGGCCGAGCTCTATGATGGCCTCTTTTTCTGTATTGGTGATTTCTGAAGGAATACAGATCAAGAGTTTGCTAATCGAATCCAAGTTCGAAAGAAAAATCTTGTCTAATGTGAACAGGAGAATCTCTCGTATCAACTGAATATCAGAAATTACCCCTCCCTGCAAAGGCCTAGCAACCTCAACTTTGCTGTGAGTCTTTCCATCCAGTTTTGCTGCTTCATACCCAACTGAGACTACATTACCAGTTGCCTTGTCAATTGCAATGATCGAAGGCTCATTGAAAAGTGTACCTTGCCCTTCAACATAAATGAGAAGGTTCGAGGTACCTAAATCGACACCCACTGATAAATTCGTTTTTTCCTTCATGTTTTCCCTCCAGCGGAATTTTCAAAATATCAAAAGCAGTAATGCTTCTAATTCAAAAACTTCAACGTCTCAGATGTATTTTTTTGTAACCTTATCCAATGCATATCTGTTTTAAAACTCCGCTTCAGTTAATCACACACATTTTTTACTGTCAACAAAAATAATTATATTTTTCTTTATAATACAAAGACTTATAACATATGTCAGTGACATAAGTTGTACTAAATAAAGCACTGTTTGGACACGTGTCAAGACGTATATATATGCAATTTGTATTCAATTCATTATGTATTAAAAGGTTGCGTCGCAATGATACAATTAGACATGTCAAAACAATTGTGACAAATGGCAAATGTCTGATTATTAGGGAATTTACGTGACTTTTTGCGCTATTAGCATGATAAATGGTTTTCAGGTTGTTTTTGGATGTCTTGAAAACACAACAAAAGCCCCGTGCATATGTGATGCTACGAGTGATAGTAGAGCTCAACGAGATGAATATATTGTTTTCTAGGAAGTGGTCGCTGTATGTTTGGGGATATACAACAACGGGAGTTGTCGATGATTCACGACAACTCCCGAGTATAAACGTTTGGGGATATCAAGCTACCATTCCAAATACAAATCCTGCAAGGGTGGAAAAGAATACCACCAAAGCAATGTAGACAGCGGTCTTCTTGAACCCAAGTTCACCACCTATTACCAGCATAGAAGGGAGTGAGAGGCTTGGACCGACCAGCAAGAGAGCCAAGGCTGGACCTTGTCCCATTCCAGCACCCAGCAAGCCTTGCACAATAGGGATTTCAGTGAGCGTTGCAAAGTACATGAATGCCCCTGAGATTGCTGCAAAGAAGTTGGCATAGAGAGAATTCCCGCCTACCAAGGATGCAACCCATGCCGTGGGTATGAGTGCTTCCTGTCCAGGCCTTCCAAGTAAGAATCCTGCAACCAACACACCACCGAAGAGCAAGGGAAGAATCTGGAGTGCAAAGTCCCTGGTTGCGCCACCCCACTCTTTCAGCTCATCCTTTGTAAACCATCTGACCAAGGAGTATGCCAGCATAAGGGCGAACACTCCGGTAATCCAATACTTGGACTGATAGATGAATTCCCAAATAGTACTTGCTCCCTGGCTTGGTGCCCAGTTCAGGAAGACCAGGATACCAATCATGGAAACCATATAGAAAGCCATCTGGGGAAGGGAGCGGGCATCAGAACCATCCATGTTTTTGAACAGGCGTTCATCAGCAAGCCGTTTCTCATCCTCTTTACGGAAGATCATATGCATGAGCAAACCGATTATGAAGGCAAAGATGATAGCCACAATCATTCTGGTCAATCCCATTTTCCATCCGAAGACCTTGTAAGAAAGGATAATTGCCAGAATATTGATCGATGGTCCACTATAGAGGAAGGAAACTGCTGGACCGAGTCCAGCACCCTTCTTGTAGATGCCCTTGAAGAGAGGCAATACAGTACAGGAACAGACAGCCAGGATTGCCCCAGAAACAGAAGCTACTGAGTAAGCCACCAGCTTCTTTGCCTTGGGACCAAGATACTTCATCACTGCCTGCTGGTTGAGAAATACCACCACCGCCCCAGCAATGAACATCGCAGGAACTACACAAAGCAAGACATGCTCGTGTGCATAATCAGCCAGCATGAGGAACGCTTCCTGGATGGCCCCCACCACGCGTGAATGCGTAAAGGGAGTAAAAAAGATTGCCAAAAAAATCCCGGCTATCACTAAAAGTTTTTTGTTAGGAGTAAGCTGCTTCATCGCCATTGAAGTTCCTCCTTGAGAACGAGGAACCGCATTACAGACTCCCCTTTATAAGTGTAAGCACCTGGTCCTTATTCAGCACCTTACCCATGTTCTTTACATCGCCGTCAATTGCAAGGGCAGGGGTCATCATGACACCCATCTCCATGATTTTATCGAGATCAGTGATTTTCTCAATTGTGGCTCCGATGTTTCCCTCTTCTACGGCCTTTATTGCATTGGCTTCAAGGGCCTTGCATTTGGGACATCCAGTCCCGAGTATCTGAATAACCATATGTATATCTCCTATGTTTCCATTATTGGAAACTATCATTATAATGTCAACCAGATTCATTGACAAAGTTTCTACTTTTTGCAACATTGTATGCATGAACGAGTATAAGGCTGAACAGTTTGAGGATACTGCAAAACGTTTCAAGACGCTTGGCCACCCAATGAGACTTGCTATCGTTGAGGCTCTCTTTGCACGTTCCTATTGTGTCTGCGAACTTGCGGAACTGCTTGGGATGCACAAATCAATTACCTCCAAACACCTCTCGGCATTGAAGCATGTAGGAATCATCGACATGCAGAGAGAGGGGACTAGGGTCAATTGCATATTGACCATGCCCTGTGTGCTGGAGATGATGCACTGTGCAATCAAACCACAAAATGAAGTAAAGGAATAATGCCCCATGGAAAAAGAGCGTATCATGTTTGTCTGTATCCATAATTCAGCGAGAAGCCAAATGTGTGAGGCTTTAGTCCGGCACTATGCAAGCGACCGGTTTGAAGCTCACAGCAGCGGGATAGAAGCAGGTAAACTAAATCCCT
Source organism: Sphaerochaeta sp. (assembly GCA_018399495.1). Classification (GTDB taxonomy): domain Bacteria; phylum Spirochaetota; class Spirochaetia; order Sphaerochaetales; family Sphaerochaetaceae; genus Sphaerochaeta. The sequence goes on along the minus strand of JAGYOG010000003.1, from coordinate 85,862 downwards.
TGGTTGTTCAGGCTATGGAAGAGATTGGAATCTCCATGAAAGATCACTTTGCGAAACCTGCCCAAGAGTATATCGATAGGAATGAAGCCTTCGACTATGTAGTGACCGTCTGTGACGAGAGCAACGCTGAACGTTGTCCTATGTTCCCAGGGAAAAGTAAACGCATGCACTGGGGTTTCCCCGATCCAAGCGCCATCACTGGTAGTGATGGGGAAAAACTGGAGGGAATCAGGCCCATCCGTAATGCAATTCATGAAAAAGTGTTAGTCTGGTTGAGATCCTTTTAGGGAAATTCCCAACCAGCGATATATATCCTTTTCATAAAGCGTTAGCCATACCCAGAAAATACTGGAGAACCCGAGTATCATTCGTCAATTCCGGATGGAATGCAGTCACCAGCATCGTATCATATCTTGCTGCTACTCTAAAATTATCATGTGTCGCTAAAATTTGTACATTTTTGTTCACTTTCTGAATAATCGGGGCTCTGATAAACGTCATCGGTAGATCCCCGATACCTGTGAATAGGCCACTACAGGAGAAACTGCCAAGTTGCCGACCGAACGCATTTCGCCTCACGCTGATCGGCATCACAGCAAAGTGCGTATCCTTTTCCCCTTCTACCTCATTTGCCAGCAGGATCATCCCGGCACAGGTGCCCCAAACGGGCATCCCTTGCCGAATCAAATCCAAGAGAGGACGATAGAGATCAAGTTCCCTAAGTAGTCTTCCCATCACCGTGCTCTCTCCACCAGGGAGGATCAAGGCATCCATTGGACTCTTCAAATCCTTCGGCCTACGAATCTCAATGGACGAAACACCCAACTTATTCAATGCATGAACATGTTCGGCAAACCCTCCCTGCAGAGCCAAAACGCCTACCGTCATACGCCACGCTCAGCCATAAGCAGTGCAATTTCCTGTTCATTGATACCAATCATGGCTTCTCCCAGATTCTTGGAAAGCTCAGCCAGCATCAGTGGATCCTGATAGTTGGCAACAGCCTTCACAATGGCATTTGCCCGTTTTTTTGGATCTCCAGACTTGAAGATTCCTGAACCCACAAACACGCCTTCCGCTCCAAGAAGCATCATCAATGCAGCATCCGCGGGAGTAGCCACCCCACCAGCTGCAAAGTTGACCACCGGAAGCTTTCCTGTCTCAAACACACAACGCAATACATCATAGGGAACCTGGAGTTGCTTTGATTCCTCGTACAACTCATCTTCACGCATGGATTGGACTTTTCGCATTTGTTGTTGTATCAATCGCATATGCCTGACAGCCTGTACCACGTCCCCTGTTCCAGGTTCTCCTTTGGTCCTGATCATGCTTGCGCCCTCGCCTATTCGACGTAGTGCTTCACCCAAATCACGGGCACCGCATACAAAGGGAACAGAGAACTTCTGCTTGTCGATATGGTAGAGATCATCGGCTGGAGAGAGGACCTCACTCTCATCGATGAAATCAATCTCCAAGGCTTCAAGGATCTGCGCCTCAACAATATGACCGATTCGAACCTTTGCCATGACCGGTATGGAAACCGCTTCCTGAATCTGTTGGATCAAGATGGGGTCGCTCATTCGGGAGACCCCCCCGGCTGCTCGAATATCTGCAGGAATTCTTTCAAGAGCCATAACGGCACAAGCCCCTGCATCTTCCGCTATTTTGGCCTGTTCAGGAGAAGTAACATCCATGATAACCCCTCCCTTAAGCATCTGTGCAAGATTTTTATTCAGTGTATTTCGTTCATCCATTTCATACCTCCTAACGTTGCGCTTTTCAATGATTTGTTCTAGTATAGGTGGTATCTGATAGTATCAAAAGTTCCAGTTTATAAATATTTTATGGTACCAGATTATGGAGGGCTATGTACAAGATCAACCTTCAGCTACAAAGTGATTCTCCCAAAACATTGACTGAACAGCTCTATCAATATTTGAAGGAAGAACTCATCAAGGGCACGTTCACAAGGCATGAGAAACTTCCTTCCAAACGAAGGCTTGCAGAAAATCTACAGTGCAGCATCAATACTGTACAGGCAGCCTACAACCAGCTGGTTGACGAAGGGTATCTCCAGACAAGAGAAAAGAGTGGGTACTACGTAGCTGATCTCAGCGGTATCCTCGTACTAGAACCAGAAGAGTATAAGAAAAAAGTGGAAGCAGAGAAGTCACCCCCCTATCGGTATACATTCTCCCATCAAGGGGTTGATCACGAACAGTTTCCATTCTCACTCTGGAGAAGTTTGAGCAATCAAATCATCAGTACACAGGATGCCGAACTCCTCTCTGTTAGTGATCCAAAAGGATTGCTTGCTCTACGCTCCAGCATCACACACTACCTACAGTCCAGCCGTGGTGTACGTTGCAATGCAAACCAGATCATCATCAGTAGTGGCACCGAGTTCTTGATGCAACTCTTAATCCAGCTTTTGGATGCAAAAGCCGTCTATGCAATTGAGAATCCTGGATATGAGAAACTTAACCAGTTGTTCAAGAGCAATCGGGTACAATATGTTTCACTGCCTTTGGATGACCAAGGGGTGGAGATAAAAGCACTATATGCGAGTGGTGCAGATGTTCTTTCCATCACACCCAGCCACCAGTTTCCTACTGGCCGTATTATGCCGGTTACACGAAGGCTCCAGCTTTTACAGTGGGCAAGCGAAAAATTCGGACGATACATCCTGGAAGATGACTATGACAGTGAGTTTCGTTATGCAGGGAAACCAATTCCTTCCCTGCAAGGTCTTGATGGACAAGGGAAGGTCATTTATCTTGGGGCCTTCAGTAAATCACTCTCCCCTGCTTTAAGAATCAGCTATATGGTACTTCCTGACGTGCTGATGGAACGCTATGAAACCTATCTCAGTTTTTATTACTGTCCTGTTCCCCTTATTGAACAAAAAGTCCTGCATGCATTTCTCGAGAAAGGACACTTTGAGCGACACCTTAATAGAATGCGTCATCTCTACCGACAAAAACGGGAACTCTTGGTTTCTTGCATCAATTCGCTACTCCCCTATGTTGAGATTACCGGAGATTCAGCAGGATTGCATCTTCTACTGAACGTCCACAACGGAATGGATGAAAAAGAATTGGAACAGAGAGCTGCAGATTATCAGGTAAAGATTTATGGAATCACCCGTTACTATTCACAGCCTCCCGAGGAACCAAGGGAAGCTACTCTATTGTTGGGGTTTGCCACATTGAATCTGGAAGAGATACCCAAGGCGGTAACACTTCTGAAAGAAGCCTGGACATAAGAGCTCTTCCCATGCATAAAGGATTGACAGATCAAACAGACGTGTCTAGGATTTAATTCAGTGGTTACTTAATTGATTTAGGGAGCTATATGTGGAACAGTATGTCAAGCTATTTAAAGCTTTGGGAGATTCCACCCGTTTCTCAATCTTTTTTCTCTTGTTGCAGCATGAATACTGTGGCACAGCTCTCGCTAGAGAGTTGCAGATTAGTGAATCTGCAGTTTCCCAGCACTTAAAAATTCTAATGCTTGCTGGGATTGTAAAGCCAGAAAAACGTGGATATTACACCCACTATCTGGTAGACAGAGATGTCGTCTCACAATTAGGAGAAGTCTGTTATGCATTGGCAGCAACACCCCCTCAGGGAAAAGCCTGCATGCATGGGGACATAAAGCATCATACATGTCAGTAAGGGAGCATAGAATGCACATTATTGAAGTAACACAATTACAGAAGCATTTCGGTGATTTTAAAGCGGTCAAAGGAATCGATTTCTTTGTTGAACAGGATGAAGTATTTGGATTCCTTGGTCCCAACGGTGCTGGAAAAACTACCACCATTAATATGCTTACCGGCTTGGCAAGGCCAACCGCTGGCACGATTCAAATTGCAGGACATGACGGTATCAGAGAGATAAAGAAAGTACAACGTATCATTGGCATTGTCCCTGATGAGAGCAACCTCTATGACGATATGAGTGGGTATGAGAATCTTGTTTTCTGTGCTTCGTTGTACGGAATCAAAAAGCAAGAACGAGAAAAACGTGCTCGACAGTTGCTCAAGCAGTTCACTCTCGACGATACAGGGTCACGTCCATTTAAGGCTTACTCAAAGGGCATGAAGCGAAAACTTACCATAGCAGCCGGCATTATCCATAATCCAACGATACTTTTCCTTGATGAACCTACAACTGGAATTGATGTGGAGAGTGCACGTCAGATCCGCACCATGATCCGATCTCTCAACAACCAGGGAACAACCATTTTTCTCACAACACACTACATCGAGGATGCAGAGCGCTTGTGCGACCGTATAGGATTCATCGTAGAGGGAAGGATTATCAAGGTTGAAGAAACCCAATCGTTGCTTCAGGAAGCACAGAGAGAACACATTGTAGAGTTCAAGGTGGAACACCTTGATGAAGGTGTAATTCAAGAATTCTTGCAATCATTCAACCAAATTCAGGTTCCAAGAATTTCTGACCAAACCATCCGAATCAGCTCAGGACGTCCCATTGAGCTCATGCCGTATATGGAATTCTTGACTTCCCATAACAGCAAAGTGCTAGAAGCCAAATTGGTACATCCTTCACTTGAGGAGGTTTTCGTACATATTACCGGAGTTGAGATTGATCGTCTCAAGAAAGAAAAGGAGGGAAAAAAATGAATTACAGGTTAATGGCATATGGAAACATCCTCAAGAAAGATATGCAGAACTACTATCTGAAACCACCAAACTTAAGCTGGGGCATTATTTTCCCAATCTCTTGGACCCTTATGTTTTTCTTGCGTAGTGGCAGTGATGTTGATATCAAGGCCATTCTTCCTGGTGTCATGGCACTGTCAATCCTTTTTGGCACCACCTCCATGCTCTCTGTGACTATTACATTTGAGAGAAAGAGCCGTTCATTTGAACGGTTACTTCTTTCCCCTATCAGCCTAAATCTCCTTATGCTTGCAAAAACAACGGGAGCTATCATTTTTGGGATTATCAACGCATTCATTCCAGTCCTGTTTGCATCATTTTTTGTTGATCTGGGGGGCATCCAATGGACTTTACTTTTCTCGGGGGTGGTTTTGATTGCAGTTACATCCACCTTCCTTGGATTGTTCATTGCCGTATCGGTGAATGAGGTATTTGAAGCCCAAACGTTTTCGAACTTTTTCAGATTTCCTATGGTCTTTCTCTGTGGATTGTTCATTCCTTTGGAGCAACTTCCACGTGTCCTACGGCCTCTCTCCTATTTATTCCCGCTTACCTATGGTGCAGATATCTTGAAATTCTCTGTAAACCACCAAGCTTCTATCAATAGGATTGTGAGTTTCGCGATACTCCTGTTGTATGCTGTAGGATTGTTTTTAGTGAGTACCCATAACATCAAGAAACGTTGGATCTATTGAGGATTACAGTGAAATTCCAGCTTCCTTGCTGTTTATAGTGACCCGTTTTTTTCTTGCTCTTCGTTCTTTTAGTTGCCCCAGAAACGGGGGGTCCCATGAAGAGGAATCACTCAGGTTGCCACGTCTATCCAAAATCTGATTCATGACATACTCTAATATTCGTTTGAATCGACTATACTTGAGTGAAGAATCCTTTGTCCAAAAAGACTCTGCCCCAGCCAAGAGACGCGGGTAGAGATGAGCTTCCCGCTTCTCCAACGTGTCTAGGTACTCTGTCCACAGCAACAACTCCGCACCCAATACTCTTTTATTCTGCTTCCTATCCTTTTGTACTCTTTTGCCATATCGATACACCCTGGAGAGAGGGACCAAAGCATAGGACATATCGAGATAGGAATGGAAGTAATCACTCTTTATTACCTGGTGGCCGCTATGGTTTCTCTTATGTTTTCCAAGAAGCGGATTCCATACTTGCGTGATTATTGACGGATCATACGAAGCATCAATGTAATCGCTCCAGAAGATTGTTAGTTTGCCTTTCTCTCTGCATGGTAGCAATCTCATTGCAGAACCAACCAAGCAATGATTTCTCATCCTTGTATCCCAACTCCCGCATGCGATGTTGGCAGTTAGGACAGGTTACCCAACGATCCAAAGGAATCTCATCACCCCCAAGATGGATATAGGGTGACAGGAAAAAGCGTGCATAGGGTGTCGACCACCTCTTTGGCGAAAGTGATGGTCTCTGCTTTCCCCACACAAAGAATATCCTGGAATATTCCCTCCCCTATTGGAATCGTAAAAGGTCCCCCTGTGCAGCTCAGATGAGGGTAAGCACTCAGGGCAGCAATCATATGCCCAGGCATATCTACCTCAGGAACTACCATGATATTCCTTTCCTCTGCATAGGCTACCACATAGTTGATTTCCTCTCTCGAATAGTATCCACGTTTCTCGCTCACCAGAGCAGGGTATCCATCCACAGGAAATCTCCATCCTTGATCATCACTTATATGCCAGTGCAAGACATTCAATTTATACAGAGCCATGGTATCAATGATTGTCAGTAGCTCTTCCAATGGACAGAAAGAACGGGCAACATCCAACATAAGCCCTCTCCAGGAGAGCGCTGGGAAATCGGAAATCTTGCAACAACGAAGTGTATTGTTGGACTTTTTCAGTTGGATAAATGTCTGGAGACCAGTGAAAATTCCCCTTTGTGAACTAGAGGCTAATATACACCCCGTCTCTCTTACCTCCAGCAGATATCCTTCCTCGTCAAGCAGATCTTTCCTCTCGATGATAAGCAAGTCAGGATTATCCATTTCACCGGCAAGAATCACCTCCATACCCAGTACTTTCCCCAGGTACTCCCGCAGAAATTGTGCACGCTCTGGGAAACAGGAATCCTGAAATGCAATGGTGAGGAGTTCTGAGAAAACAAAGGTTCCTTTCAGAAGCATTATTCCGTCTGATGGATAGGGAAGAAGAAATTTCTGATAATTCATACGTGCAACACTATTCCTTTAAGGACCCAGCAGCGAATCCCTGGGCAATCTTATCTTTGAAAATCATGTAAAAAATGATCATGGGTACCGTACCAATAACCAAAGCCGCAAATTGCAACCCATAATCCCGACTCATCCCTCCTGCAAAGCTGTTGATTCCAACAGGGAGGGAACGGATCATCATATCGCTGGTCAGGGTCAGGACCAAGACAAACTCATTCCAATTTCCTAAAAACGTATAGATGAACATGGTCGACAGGATAGGTGTCGCCACTGGTATGATAATTTTTACGAACACTTCCAAAAAGGTTGCCCCATCAATGATGGCTGACTCCTGCATTGAGTCAGGGATACCTTTCACATAGGTGGTGGCAAGAAACACCTGAAAGGGAAGACCAAAGGCGATATAGGGCAGAATTACTCCCAGCCGTGTATTGGAAATACCCAACTTGGTTTCCATGATGAAAAGGGGAACAATGACTGAATGTACCGTAATGAGCAATCCTAGGGTGTAGAGCCCATAGATAATTCGGCCAGAGCGGTAGTGGAACTTTGAAAGTGCATAACCACTACTCATGGCAAGTATCACCGTTACAAAGGTCGCACTCAAGGAGTACACAATACTGTTGAGGAAATAGATTCCCAAATGGCCCTGTACCCAAGAGAGGATGAAGTTCTCTACGTAGAAGGTAAACGGTGGAGCCAAAGGCTGGCGAACGATCAAGGCATGCGGCTTGAAAGAGCTAAGAATCATCCACACAAGGGGTACCACCGTCAGCAATGTGAATGTAATCATGAGTATGTATGCCAGAATTTTTCCAATCGTCACTGATTTTTTCATGTTGCTCCCCTATTCGAACCGTCTCTCGAGTCTTCGGCTGAAATATTGCAACAGCAGAATCAAGCCAACGGCGAGCAAAACGATGATTATGGAAGCAGCGCTGCCAAACCCATACTTATAATACTTGAAGGTATTCACATACATGTAGATTGCTATCACTTCTGTAAAATGTGCGGGACCTCCGCCTGTCATGGCATAGATCAAATCGAAAGCCTTCAAGCTACCTGAAATAGCAAAGATTGCAGTGGTGGCTATGGTTCCAACCATTGAGGGAAGAATAATACGCATCAACATTTGCTTTTCACTTGCACCGTCTATCTGGGCTGCTTCCAGAACCGAAGGTGTCATTTTCTGCAAATTTGCATAATAGATGATCATATATGTTCCGGTATGCATCCACAGCAACACGAAAAGAATAGGAACGATGGCAAGCTGCTGGTTCTCAAAAATCCTAATTACATATTGCGGATTGTCAGTAATCGAACGAACCAAAGCTACAACCATTCCCGACGATGAGAATATCTGGTTCCACAGTAGCGCAACCACGACCGGAGATATGGTGATGGGCAGAAAGATCATCGTCTGATAAAACGAACCGTGACGAACCATTCTTCTATGGAGTAGGTATGCCAGAAGAAACCCTAACGGGATCTGACCAAAGACTGAAATAACAACAATGAGAAGATTGTTTCTCAGTGAATGCTGGAACACAGAGTCAGAGATAATTGTCCGATAGTTTTCCAACCCCGCAAATGTTGGCATTCCATACCCATTCCAGGTGGTAAAACTCAGAGAGAAACTGAAGAGCACGGGGAATATGATGATTGAAGCAAACACCAAAATTCCTGGTAGCACCAGAATCCAGTAACTCATATGTTTTTGTTGTGCATACGTCATGGGATCTCACCTTTGAAAAACAGCCCTTCCCCCGAAGGGGAAGCGCCGCTATGAACTACTAACGACCGACAGAAGAGACCATTCTCTCCAGGTCCTGTGCAACTTCCAATGGGCTCATCGTATCAAACATCATATTCTGAAGATTGATATTGAATGTTCCAATTGGTTCGGCTGCTATTACTGAGTCCATGACATACCCCATCGGGACCTCTCCAGCGAATGCAATCAGTTTCTTGATCATGGTATCTGCATCCTCTGGTTCATCAAGATTATAGGCTGGGAGACGACCGTACTGTTGGCGGATGGCAGACCCTTCAGGTCCAGAGTAGAACCAGATCCATTTCCAGGCTGCGTCAGCTTCCTTCTCATTAAGTTTTGCATTCATGCCAAAGCCTTGTCCTGCTGTTGCAGAAGCAGAGAGGCTCTTTCCTTTCTGGTTGGGAATATCAGGGAATGATTCAAGACTCATATATGTCTTCTGCTCATCAGTGAGCTCACCGACCATGCTGTTTACTGTCCAACCACCATCAAGGAGATATACAGCACGCTCATTGACAAAATCATCCAGTCCCTGCCCATAGGCAAGTTGGTTGGTCCCAGGAGAGAACAACTGCTTATCGTTCAGTTCCTTGATAATCTCCATGGCATACACGAACTCAGGATCGTCATAGCTTGCTTCACCGATAAGAGCCTTGTCCCACCACTCCATTCCACAAGCACGCTCAACCAACATACCTGCTACACAGGACTGCATTGGCCAAGCATCCTTATTTGCGATAGAGATGGGTATTAAACCGGCTTTACGAATCACTGGTCCTTGAGCAAGCATTTCCTCATATGACTTGGGATAATCCAAACCAAGCTCTGCAAGTAATCGGTTGTTTGTGTACATGATCGAGGTGATTGAGATATCCTCAGGCAGTTCCCAAATTTCACCATTGTCTCCCTGGGCCTGCATTGCCATGTCAGCAAATTCATGTTCATGACCAGAAAGATACGGACGAAGGTCCTTCACCAATCCAGCAGAAGACACCTGGCTGGTTCTTTCCCCAGGATACAGTAAGACTATATCGGGCAACTGCCCACTCATAGCCATGGTCTGCAGCTTGTCATGGAAGGACTCCCCATATCCATACTCAAAACTGAGCTTGATATCAGGATTTGCGGCTTCAAAGACATCCACCAAATGTTGGAAATTTGGTGCAGTAGTCTTATCCGTCTGATCGAGGTAGTGATATACAGAAAGTTCAATCACTCCATCCGCTGCCGCTTCCTTTGTTCCTGCTGCAATGAGCAGGGAGGGAATCAAGAAAGACACGAATGCTAGAATCAACAATCGTTTCATTTTCATACAGGACCTCCATTTTTTTCTCACCCCCCTAGTGGGGATGTTACCGTTAGGACAACAAGTGAAAGAGTGGAACAGCTTGCTTGACAGTGTTCTCACTGAGTGGCTCCAGATTCATCAGTACCTTATCGAGAACCAGGGCAGCAGCACCAAAAGAGACGGCATCATACCCTAATGATGAAAACTGAATTTGGCAATTCCCGTCGCTCTGGATCAGGGAGTTTGCTCGTATTTCTTTTTTGAGCATCTCAGGCATGAATGAGGCGAAAGGTTCTATCGTTCCCCCGATGAATACATGCCCGATATCCAATGTATTGATAAGAAATGCCAAATTCTGGCATATTTCCTGGATATAATTGCGTAAGGCTTCTCTATCTTCACTCACAGAAACTCCTTGAGCAATCTGCACTTGTTGTAAAGAAGCCGAGTCTCGGTTACAGACACTCTTGAATTCACCCGCCTGGCGGCTACTCCCTCGATAGATTTTTCCATCGAAGCCAAATCCCAAGCCAATGGTAGGCTGTGCGGACGCAGCCTGTACTTCATAGCGTTTCCAGAATTCGATTAGCACAAACAAAAAATTCTTGAGTTTTTGTTTTCTCTGGAATACCACCTCTCCCCATGCTCCACAGTTGGCATCATTCTCCAAGAGGACAGGAAAGGAAAAATGGGAAGCAATCTCCTTCTGAAAATCAAAAGGTTCTTGGAAATCGAGAGAGACAGAGCGGTAGATTATTTGATTCTCTGCATCAATTACTCCAGAGAAGCCAATACCTATACCCAATAGATGTCTTTGCATCTCCTCAAGGTCTTTGCAGAGGAATTCAATGAGATCACATACTTCAGCCTTGAATGTCTTGGCAGTGAAGCCTTTGGGCTTGGTTTGTGAGAAAAGCACCTTGCCTTCCAGATCTATGGAAAGTGCTGTATAGGAATCAGAACGAATCTCTATTCCTATAACATGAAAGTATGCTTTATTGAGAGTCAGGCCTATTGCTCTCCTTCCCCCCTTTGGACTCGCTTCAAGTACCTCATTCTCAGTCACAATTCCGAGCGCTATCAAATCATTGACTATGTTTGAAATGGAAGATTTGGTAAGTCCAAGCCGTACGGCAAGATCAGCGCGACTGAGTTGATCTTCTATCCAAAGACGATGAATTATCCGTGAGGAGTTTATGAGTCGTGATCTTCGTGGTTCAGACAAGGAAAACCCTCCTAGTTTGTTCGCTTTTGTACTAACCTAGGTACAGTATACTCCCTTGGAATACCACGTCAAGAAGAATAACAACTTATTTTATTATAAAGTTTTATATGCAAGATGAACTAACGTAAGCAGTATCTTCCAATTGGACAGGACACTCTTTTTGTATTACTTAACCAGATTTTCAAATAGATGGAGTATATCCTTGCGAGCAACCAAGGCCAAGGCATCAGACGCATCCAGCGGTTTGCTGAATAAGAATCCTTGAGCTCTATCACAGTTATTGCGTTTCAGATAATCGAGCTGCCTCTGATATTCAATTCCTTCAGTTACTACACTGTGCCCCAGCTTATGGGCCATGGAGATGATATCCCCGGTGATTGCCTGATCATCAGAGAGAAAAAGCAGTTTATCGATGAACGACTTGTCAATCTTCAATTCATCGACATAGAGCTCCCGCTCCCTTGAAAGAGAGGAGAAGCCAGTCCCAAAATCATCAACCGATATCTTGACACCTTTAGCCCGTAAGGTCTTCAGAACTTTGTTGATCTCCTGGAAATTCGAGGCAAAAATGGATTCGGTAAGCTCCAAGCAAACACAGGAAGGGTTTACATCCATTGAATGCATCAAACGAATGAGGTGTTCAGCAAACCCTTCTTTTATCAATTGGATGGCAGAAATATTGATGGAGACCGTGCAGTCCATCACATGATGCTCTTCCAACTGCTTCAAGAACTGGAATGCCTGTCGAATGATGATATCGCCCAGGGGAATGATGAGTTTTGTCTTTTCTGCAATTGGGATGAATTGCAAAGGCGGGATTACCTGCATATTTTTACACTTCACTCTCGCTAACGCCTCAAAACCACAGATGCGCCCGGTTTGCATATCTATGATGGGTTGGTATTGCAGGAACAAACAGTCATGGTTCTTTCCCGATACAATCCTCGACAGAATAGCAGTAAGGTTCGCTTCCCGCTGAATCTCGGTTTCCATGCTCTCATCAAATAAACAGATTTCTGCCTCTCCGTCATAGAGAACAATGGAACGTTGAGAAGCTACCAGGATATTTCTGAGTAATTGATCTATGTTCTCTTGAATGGAGTCATTGATCTCCAAAACTCCCAACCCATAGGGAATTCTTTCCAGAGATATAATATACTCCAAGATACTCTCAATTTTCTTACAAAGCATCAATAGATTTTGTTTTTCATTGTAGGACCTAAGGTAGAACACGAATCGGTACTCATGCGTAATACTTAACACTGCAAGGTCGTTACAGAGTATACTCAGTCCCTCTGCAACCTTCTTCATGATGTCCTGGCTGTATTGATAGCCGTAGGCGATGCTCTTTGCATTCAAGGTACCTAAGTTGATCGAGATAAGCGCTCGTTTTGCATGCTTCCTTGCTTTGATATCCTGACGTAACAACTGCTCAAGATATCGTCGGTTGTACAGTCCGGTCCACAAATCGTGTGCATCACGATAGGCAAGGTTCTGCTCCATCTGTTTCCGGTCAGTGATGTCAAGGATGATTCCTTCCAAAGCTTCAATATTACTATCATCTGTAAAGGCGGCTTGCCCCATCTCCCAAACCCATTTTCGCTTTCCTTGGGCAGTAAGTATTTCGTATTCAAGCACAAAGGGCTTGTTTTCATGGATTGCCCATTTGCACTCGTTAATAATTTTCTGGCGATAAGAAATAACAATAATGTCGTTGTATGAAATATCACGATTGTTTATCAGCTGGTCAGGGGAATAACCAGTCAATGCCTCGCATCCAGCAGAGACGTAAAGCATACTCCAGTGGGCATCGAAGCGGCATCGGTATGCCATTCCAGGTAAGTGGGAGAGCAACGCAGACTTACTGCGTTCACTCTCAGCGAGCATACTTTCAGCTTCCTTTCGTTTTGAGATATCCTTTATGAGACAGATATGAGCAAAGAGCCGGCTGTCTCTTGATTGTAGAGGCGCAACTGTCATCTCAACCCAGACAAGGGAACCATCGGGACGGATGAACCGTTTTTCCAAACTATAATGTTCCAGTTCACCCCGCTTCAAACGCTTGAAATATTCCAACTCACCAGGAAGATCATCAGGATGAGTAATCGCTGTCCATCCAATCCTAAGGACCTCTTCCATGCTTCTACCCGTAATTTTTTCATACATGGGATTAACATAGAAACGTTCTTTACCCGGTTCCACGCCAAGGTCAACTCGATGAGAAATGGAAATGCCAATAGGCGCTTGGTAGAATATTGAATTGAACAGGTGTGCTTGCTCTTCTAAATTCTGCTGCTCTAAATCGGAGTCCTGTTTCACATTCACCCTTTCAAGAACTTCTCTCAGCTGGGTTTCTTGCAAGGGTTTGTTCAGGATCGTTACGATATCTAGGTCAAACACTTTCTTTTTCTGTTGGAGCAACTGTTGTTCACCGAGAACGAAGATTCTCAGTGGTTCTTGCTGGAATCTGTAGACCAAGGTGTGAAGTAATTGAAAACTCTGTAGATACGAGTGTTCAATATCGATCAACACCATATCGATGGAAGCATGTTGTTCCATCAAGTGAAGAGCCTCATCGCTGTTTCCAGCTGCAAGCACCCGTATGCGTCCCACTACCTTTCTCACCAGAGAAAGATCTTTTTCCTGTAGCTGTACAGCGAGCAATTGTTTCAACAAATAGAGGCTCCCTCTTCACAAATCCTTACAGTCATCCTAGAGGACAAGAATCCATTTTTCAATAAAAAATTTCAGCAAAGACCAATTGACTGGTCAAAGCAATAAGAAACAGGAAGTACCATAAGAGAAAGGATATACTCACGTTTCAAAGGAATTCCACCGGCCTCAAGGTTGGTAAGCAACTCCTTTGCAAGGTCAGCTGAAGCTAATGGGGCAAGAATCACCAACTGCTCCCCTTCCATCTCACTTCTACTGTGTAAGAATCCGGTAAAAAGACTGAATTCGCTCTCAAGGCTTCGATCCATGCTTTTGGCATCGAACACGGAGGCTTTGGTGATCCCGACACTCTGCATTGCCAGAAACACATCCTCCTTATAATCCAGTTGTGAGAGCACCATAAGCAATAGATTCATCATTTCCTCCTAGATCCGCTCATTCGTTTCGCCCGCCTTGCGCAGAGCCAACCGTGTCAGCAAGGGTCCTACGACCTCAGTTATGATTGTGGTAAACAACAGTACATTGATAATCAAGCTCGCCAGCTCCTGCCCTGTTTCTCCAAAAGCTGGAGATGAGAAGGTCTTGTTGATTGCCAAGGCAAGGGCCAAGGCAACTCCGACCTGCGGCAAGAGAGAGAAACCGATCAAAAACCGGACTTTCTTCGGCGCGCGTCCGATTAAGGCCCCAAGGGTTGCACCACCAACTTTCCCGATGCTTCTTGCTGCAAAATAGAAAAGCCCAAGCAATCCAATCTGGGTAATCAAGGAAACGTCCAAGTGGGCTCCTCCAAGGAGAAAGAAGGCAACCAGGAACACAGGGCTGAAAGAGGAGACCACCGTTTCACTTTTCTTACTCAAAACGGCAGAACTATTCACAATAGTCATTCCGAAAGCCATGATTGAAAGCAACTCAGAGACACCAAGCAACTCACAGACTCCCAGCAACAGGAACAGGAATGCTACAAGGAGCAACATTACCCACTCGTTGTTTCTCCTACCTCGTAAAAGCAGGATATAGAGAACCGCAGAAACAGCACCAAGTCCTACCGCAATTGCAACAGAGAGCAAAGCTGAAACAATCATAGGGCCGACTGCTAGAGAACTACCCAGTAGATTGGAACTGACGAAACTCTCCACAAAGACATAGATGATAAGAGCAAAAGCATCATCGATACCTACCACTGCCAAAATGGTTGACGTTAGTATACCTTTTGCCTTGTACTGCTTGATGACGGCAACCGTTGCAGCAGGAGCCGTTGCCGATGCTACGGACCCCAGCAGCAGTGCAGTATTGAGATTGGTTTTGAACACATAGAACAAGCCAAAGAAAACGACAAGGAAAGCTCCAATGCATTCGAAAGTCACAATGGTTATGATGCTCCTTCCCAACCGTTTAATTACATCCAGCTTCAGTTCGATCCCGATAGTGAATGCTATCAAGGCAAGAGCAATGGAAGAAAGAGGGTTCAAAATATCCAACACTTCAGTGGATAGAAGATTAAGCAAGGACCCACCGAGCAATACACCGAGGAGGACATAGCCGGTGACTTCAGGAATTTTCAGGGTTGTCGTGAGTACTTTACTCCCATACCCCGCTGCAAAAATTGCAGCCAGATAGAGAAACAGATGGAATTCCATATTCTGGTCCTACAGATCGGCAAATGCATCGAGCACAGCCTGGGGAGTCTTGGCAGCCATGAGGGCCTTCCTGCGTTCAGGGTTCTTGATCACCAAGGTAATCTTGGAAAGAATCATGAGATAATCAGACTGCCGGTCAGCAGGGCCCCCGATCATAAAAACCAGACGTACTGGCTTCTTATCCAAGGAATCCCATGGAACATCTTTTTCCAGAACTGCAGCAAACACGAAAAACTCTTTGATGCCTTTCAGCTTTGCATGAGGAATGGCAACTTGGAGACCGATTCCCGTGCTCATGATGGCTTCGCGCTCAAGAATTGCTTCAACGAATGCCTCTTCGTTGGATACATATCTGCTTTCAGCAGCTTTTCTTGCCATGGTGGTAAGTATCTGGTCTTTATGAGTTTCTTTGAGAAACAAAATGGAAGATTCAGTAAGATAATCGAGTATACGCATTAATATCTCTCCTACGTGTAAAAAAAGCATAGAAGCTTGCTGAAGGTTTGTAAAGTAAAGGATAAAAACGATCTGGAATAAAAAAACCTGTTGAGACCGTTATAACTGGGAAAGCATCTTTCCGAGATACTCCATATCCTCTTTTGCATAGCGTTGGTCAATCTGAACACTCATCACATGGTCATAGATCCATGTTGCATGGGGATACTGTTCCACTTGTATGAGTTGCGGAGGTTTGGGCCAGTATACCGTACTGCGTATCCCATGATCCAACAGAAACTGCTGAGCACGATTTCTGTCTTCACTATACCAGCTAAAATGACTTGGACATGTTTCACTATCAAGATGAGGGAAAATTGCTTGGTACTGCAATGATGGCTTATAGTGGGCAAGCACGGTCTTATAATGGTCTCTTCGCTTTTGTACAAGGGTATCGACATCCAAGGTTTCGATGATTCTCTTGGAGAGTGAATCACTTCCAAACACATCAAACATCTCCCTCAGTCGCATTTCTGTTTCCCAGAAAACCTCACCAGCCAACCTGTCGAATGCCTGATTGCCTGTGCGTACTGCCTCTTCGCGATATTGCATGGCCTGATATCGACCTTCAAGGTGTTTTGAATCAGGCACTCTACGTTCTACAGAGAATGTTCCTTCTTTCTTGATCCCAACACCCCCACAGGCGACACCAATCCATTTACGGAGGCTACCTGCCCAGTAATCAGCGTAGGGGGAATGTCCATCACGGGAGAACATGCTATGGGTTGTATCCTGGATTATTCTCACACCCTGATCATTACACAGCCCCAGGAACTGCTCATCGTATCGGCTGAAACCATAATATCCGCAGAGATTGAGAACAGACACGCCCTGTAGGTCTTCTTCTTTGAATAGTGGTGTAAGTTCATGTTCATCTACGTCATAAAAACGAAGCGTATGCCCTGCCTTTTCATAGCTAGCAAGTACAGTTTCACAAGTATAGGCAGGGACATACGCAATATTGTCTTCATCATTCGATTTCGCATCCAACAGGCATGCATACAAAGCACACCGGCCAGACATGAAATAGTACAGATCAGATCCGATGTCTTTCAGAAACCCCTTACTCCAGGGAGAAGAAGATTCCAAAGGGAACATGAACCCAAGCCGAGGTGTAACCATCAGAACGACCTGATGACCTTTTCATCGATACGTAGCAACAACTCACTAGCCAAAGCAACTGCTGATTCCACATCAAACACAGAACTGATTCCATAGTGAGTATGGGCATACCTAACCGGCACCCCGATTACAATGGAAGGGACTCCCCCGTTAGAGAGATGAATTGGAGCACCATTGGTAGCACCGGCCCCACGAACTGCTTCCTGTACTGGAATACCGAGCTCTTCAGCCAGATCCAGAGCATACCGCTGATACCGTGGATTTGTTATCATCCTAGCATCAATATGTCGCAACATCGGCCCCTTCTTCAGACACGTTTGAGCCTGGTACTCAGGGACTACCGTATCATCAGCCGGGCATCCTTCGAACACAATGGCAAGATCAGCGCCGATCTGCTCGGTGCTTACGATGCTGCCACGGGTGCCAACTTCCTCTTGGCTGGAAAAATCCCCAACCAAATTTACCGACAGCTGTTTACCCTGAAGCTCTTTCATGGTTGCCAGTACACCTGCACACCCGATTCGGCAGTCAAACGCTTTTCCAATGAGCAAATCGTGCTTTGCATCATATCTGCTATTGACGTCAGGAATTACAGGAGCAGCTATGCCAATGTGATACTCCTTCACTACTTCCTCACTGCTTCTTGCTCCAACATCCAAGACCATCTTGGAAAGATCCAATGGAGCATTCCGCTCAGCTTCACTCATAAAATGGGGGGGCTTGCTTGCTACCACTGCGGGGATATATTCCCCATCCTTGTTGAGGATGCGAACCATGTGGGCAGGAACATTGGTAGGAATCCACCCCCCAATGGCAATGAATTCCAACATCCCATCAGGACGGATGGCCTTCACCATGAATCCCACTTCATCAGTGTGGGCATTCAACTGCACTACAGGCAGCCCATTATTGTTTTCAGAACGATAGAGATACAGGTTACGTAACCTATCTTCCTTGAACATTCCCAAGGTACTTCCTTCATCCCTAATAACAGCAAGCACTTCATCCTCAAATCCGCTGATACCATTTGCATCACTAATGCGCATGATACTCCGGATGAGGTCTTCTTTTTTCATCATGTATGACCTCTATAAACAAGTAACTCAATGACGCAACACAGAGAGGGGTTGGTCCACCATTACCCGGTGGACCTTCAACCCCTGGGTGTTACGAGCGACTACTTCGCTACCTTCACACCTTCCAGCTTGTGATAACCAATTGGATCAAGCACAAAACCTTCCACTGCATTGTTCGTCCCTGCGGTGATGGCGGTGTAGATGATTGGAGCATTGTTTGCAATCTCCTTCAGCTCGAGGGCCAAATCCTTGTAGGCATCGAGACGTACATCCATGTCAGCACTGGTACGACCAAGATCAACAAGACGATCTACTTCAGGATCAGCGATGAATGAACGGTTTCCAGGAGCGCCCTGCTGGGAGCTGTGCTCGAGGGAGTAGTATGTATAGTCCGCATCCTTGGTGGAAGTTACCCAACCGAAATATCCCATGTCATGCTCACCAGCTGTTGAACGGCTGATAAAGGTACCGAATTCCATGACTTCAACCTTCACGGTGATACCGATTTCTCTAAGCATCTCCTGAATTGCCTGGCACATTTCAACACGACTCTGGTTGTTGTTTACCCAAAGAGAACATTCAAACCCATCAGGATATCCAGCTTCTTTGAGAAGTTGCTTAGCTTTTTCTGGGTTATAGTCCCACACTCCCGTGGAATAATACCCGAATACTGCAGGGGCGATTATCTCATCAGCTGCTGCGCCGGTGCCGCTGTTCACAGTATCGACCAAGAGCTGGCGATCAATAGCCATGTTAATAGCCTGTCTCACCTTCTGGTTGTCAAATGGAGCTTTGCGCATATTAAACGAGATGTAGAAACAAGTCAGGGAAGGAGCTTCAAGAAGGACTAAGTCCTTGTTTTCCTCAATTCGCTTGAGGTCTGATACGAGGATATCGTAGGAGATATCAAGCTCACCGGTCTCGAGGGCAATCGTTCTCTGGGATGCTTCAGGGATGATCTTGAAAACCAAATACTTGGTCTCAGGTGCGCCCTGGTAGTAGTCAGCATACGCTTCCAGTTTGGCATTGTCATTCTGTGCCCAGGAAACAAACTTATACGGTCCACTTCCGATTGGCTTGGTTTTTAGTCCATCTGGATTTGCCGTTACATAGTCCTTGGGGACAATACCTGCGAAGGGAACAGCAAGGTTGCGCAACGTCGGACCATACGGGGCCTTTGTGGTTACCAGCACCGTATACTCATCCTCAATCTTTACTTCCTTGATGAAATCAACGATGTAGGAGACTGAGCCACTGGCGATGGCACGGTCAAGTGAGAATTTGACATCATCAGCGGTCAAATCTTCCCCATTGTGGAACTTCAATCCCTTGCGAATAAAGAAACGGTATTCAACGGGTGAAACAACTTCCCACCTCTCTGCAATCTGGGGAACCACTTCACCTGTTACCGGGTCAGTATCCACCAAGGTGTCAAAGATGTGGTTGGTAACCGCAACTGCAGGAGTCTCTTTTCCGATGTGTGGATCGAAAGAGGTTACGTCAGCTCCCTGTCCGATGGTGATGGTGTCTTTGTAGCCTCCGCTACCTGCATCAGCATCACGTTCGGAAGCTCCTCCAGCGAACAACGCAATACTGCTCAATAAAACCACTAGCACTGTCAGGATTTTTTTCATGTTCTTTCTCCTATTTGTCTCTATAGTTGCCCCCATACAGGGGCACCCCAATCTCAAACCAATATGCAAGCTACAAAATGTCCTGGGGTAATCTCCCTAAGCGGAATATCGGCCTTGGTACAGGCTTCAGTTACAAATGGACATCGTTTTGCAAACCGACAACCAGGCACCGGATCAATTGGACTTGTCAACTCTCCCTTGAGCAGCACCCTGTCCACAGCGTAATCAGGATCGGGAACAGGAATGGCAGAAAGCAACGCTCTGGTGTACGGATGCATCGGATGGGAGAACAGCTCTTTTGCAGGCGCTTTCTCCACCATCTGCCCCAAATACATGACAATGATGTCATTCGAAAGATGCTTCACTACAGAAAGGTCATGGGTGATGAAGAGATAGGTCAATCCAAACTCATCCTGCAGGTCCTGCATCAAGTTCAGGATCTGTGCCTGGATGGATACATCAAGAGCGGAAACCGGCTCATCACACACGACAAATTTCGGGTCCAATGCAAGAACACGAGCTATACCGATACGCTGCCTTCGTCCCCCATCAAGTTCGTGTGGGTAGCTGTTGATGAGTTTGGAAGAGAGCCCCACAAGATCCATCAATTCGGTAACCCTTGCACGCAACTGTGGGCCCTGTTTTCGGGTAAATATCTTCTGGATCAACAGACTCTCTGCAATCATCTCACTGACTGTCATTCTTGGGTTCAGGGAAGCAAACGGGTCCTGGAAGATAATTTGCATGTCTCGTCTCAGCACTTTCATGCTCTTGTTACTGAGTGAGGTGATTTCTTGGTTCTCGAAATATACAGTACCATCGGTAGGTTCATAGAGACGCAGGATAGTTCTTCCCAAGGTGGACTTCCCGCAGCCAGATTCACCAACCACACCGAGTGTTTCCCCTCTATTCAGATCAAAGGAAATATCATCAACTGCGTGCAACGTACCACCAGGGGTATCAAAATATTTCTTCAAGTGTTCAACTCGCAATAGGACATCAGCCATTTCTCACCTCCGCTTCGGCTAAAATGCAGCGAACCTGATGGGTCTCGCTCAGATGGGTGGGTTCAGGCATTGCTCGCTCACAGGCTTCAGTTACGAATCTACAGCGGGGAGCAAACTTGCAACCCGGGGGTAGATCCGTTGGGTCGGGCATCAGCCCCTTGATAGGACTAAGGCGTTTCACATCCTTCGTAAGGGAAGGAATCGAACCTAATAATCCTCTGGTATAGGGATGGGTTGGTCTTTTGAAAATGTCATCGAGATTCCCCAGCTCAATAATCTGTCCGGCATACATGATGGCAACCCGGTCACAGTTCTGTGCAACAACCCCCAGATCATGGGTTATGAGCAACATCGCTGTATTCAACCGCTTCTTCAAGGCCGTGATCATATCCAATACTTGTGCCTGGATTGTCACATCGAGCGCGGTAGTTGGTTCATCAGCAATCAACAATACAGGATTGCATGCTAACGCGATGGCAATGATCACCCGCTGCTTCATTCCCCCGGAAAACTGATGGGGATACTCATGGCTCCGCTCGGCAGGAATCCCAACCATCTCCAACATTGCATTTGCCTGGCGGATTATCTCATCTTGTCTCAGGTCCCTGTTATGGGCCTCTACTACTTCTTGAATCTGTTCCCCTACCGTCATGACAGGATTAAGACTGGTCATGGGATCCTGAAATATCATGGAGATACGACTTCCACGGATTGAGCGCATCTTGCTCTCACTCAGTGAGAGAAGATCCTGTCCTTCGAAAAATACGCTTCCCTGTTTAATAACTCCAGGAGGGGAAGGAACCAAGCGAAGGATTCCTCTTGCAAGGGTTGTCTTCCCCGCGCCAGTCTCCCCCACCAGTCCAAGCGTTTCTCCTCTTTTCATTGCAAGAGAGACCTCGTTGAGGGCATGAACGCTCCCTTCATCAGTTTCATAATGAATGGTGAGATCTTCGATGGATAATATGTCATCTGGATTCTGCATGGTATCTCCTAATTTTTCAGACGAGGATCCAAGGCATCCCTGAGGCCGTCCCCCATAACATTCAATGACAGGATGGTGATCATAATTCCCAGTCCTGGTATGACCGTGATATGCCACCCTTCACGGATATAAGCCCGTGCAGAGGAGAGCATTGATCCCCACTCAGGAGTCGGGGGCTGAATACCCAGTCCCAAGAACGAAAGACCAGCAATGGAGAGGATTGCACCAGCCACACCGAGGGTTGCCTGGACGATCAGAGGGGCCATTGAATTGGGAAGAATGTACTTGAAAATAATCCGCACATCACTGGCTCCCATAGCCCGAGCAGCCTCAATGAACTCTTGGTCCTTGATGGTCAACACCGAAGCCCGCACGGTTCTGGCATAGGTGGGAACATAGCTTATGGCAATTGCTATAAGCACATTGGTCAAACTTGTACCCAGTGCTGCCACGATTGCAGTCGCAAGAAGCATAGAGGGAATTGCCAACAATACATCCATGAAACGCATGATTATGTTATCGGAAATCTTTCCATAATAGCCGGCAACAGCTCCCAGCAAACCTCCCAGAATGGTAGAGAGAGCTATGGCAATGGTTCCCATGAACAAGGAGTAGCGAACTGCCCATATCATTCGCATGAAAATATCACGCCCAAATTCGTCCAGTCCAAAGATGTGTTCCCTACTGGGACCTTGCAGACGCATGCGGAGATTTTGCTTGATCACATAGTCATTGTAAATTGCCTTGTCAGTGACGAAATCAATCACCATCGTGGAGAGTGCAATCACAACCAGAGTAAGAATAACTATCATACCGGTTAGGGCCAGTTTGTTTTTCTTGAATCGTCTCCATGTCTCAGCTGCGAGTGTTCGCTGTTTCTTTACCACCGGCTGTTTCATACCACCACCCCTCTTCGTCTCCTAACAACCTTTTTGGAATACTGGCTCTTGATCCTTGGATCAAGGAACGCATAGAGAATATCGACCAAGAGGTTCACAAACGAGAACATGACAGCCATGAAGATGACAGACCCCAGTACCATAGGAATGTCCTTACTGGTGATAGAATCAACCATGAGCCGTCCCAAGCCAGGCCATGAGAAGATGGTCTCGGTGAGCATCGCACCACCAAGCAAGAGGCCAAATTGAAGTCCTACGGCAGTTACGATTGGGATCAAGGCATTTTTCAACATATGTTTCTTGGTAATTTGTTTTTCCGTAATTCCCTTTGCCCGGGCTGTTGAGATATAATCCTGCCGGATTACTTCCAGCATGGACGAACGTGTCATACGGACCACCGTTGCGGCAGCTCCGGTACCAAGGGTCAAGGCAGGAAGTACCAATGACCTTAGCAGTCCAATAAATCCCCTGCCCATGCCTTGGGACGGCAGCCAACCTAACTTCAGTGCAAATAAAAGGGAGAGCAGTAGACCAAGCCAGAAGTTCGGCATGGACACTCCTACCAAGGAGAATACCATCGAGGTATTATCCATGACCGTATACTGCTTCTTTGCTGAAAGGATTCCAATGGGAATTCCAATGATCAGTGCAACCAAGATGCCTGATATTGCCAAGATGGCAGTATTGGGGAACTTGTCCCATACTTGTGAAGCAACTGGTATCTGGTTTCGGTAACTCAACCCCAGATCACCCTGGAACAGATTTCCCATGTAGGTTGCATAGCGTACCAACAAGGGTTTGTCCAAACCCAACTCGATTCGCTTCATTTCCAAGGCCTCGGCGCTTGCCTGGTCTCCGAGGATGATGGCCGCCGGGTCACCAGGGGTGAGGGACATGATGAAAAATACGATGAAGGTTACCCCAAGCAATACAGGGATCATCATAATCAATCTTCGAATAATATACTTACCCATACAGACTCCATTTCCTTGTATTTCTCATCATGTAAACTGAGCGAATTTACCACCAAGCATAGCTATGGTCAAAATCATGTGGAACACATCATCATACTGCTCAGATACGTACCGCACTGTCCGTCCCCCAATTCGCTCCAGACCAGGAACAACTGCAACTGCATCAGCAATAACCGTAGTGGACAAGTCCACTTCCAGTTCCACCGGACCATCAAACCGTTTCACTTCAAAGCTGTCCAACGGTCGTTGCAGAAATACCTTTACTTGTTCTTCAAAGGTTCTCCTCACCAACTCTGGGCTGTACATTTTTGCCGTATAACGACCCAGTCCTTCCTTGGTACGGATGAAGGGAATCGAGAGGAACTCTTTCAGTTCCGCTTCCAGAACATCATCACCACTGACCAAGGCAATTGGTACTCCGTAGAGCCCTGCATAATATGCATTGATCTCCGTCTCCCCTACTACTACCCCATTCAAACGGATCTGGTAGATGCAGGAAGATGAATAGGAGTGATCCATCCCACCCTTCTCAGTTCCAATACTTGCATGGTAACCAAGGAGAAATACGGCATCAAAGCTCTCGTCGAGGCCTTCCATCATATACGAATGCCGAGGGTATCCCTTGATATGGGTAATACGTTCATCCCCAAATGAACCATAGACTAGATTCTCACCACGACTATGAGAGTCGCAGATGCAGATTTCCTCAATTTCCGTACCTTGGAGCAATGTATCAATAACATAACTGAGTTCCTGCTTGAGCAAGGAGGCACACCAAGTTTCTTTGGTGGTCATCTCATTCCAAGAAGAGATTCCTTCAATGCCTTCCATGTCTGTGGAAATAAATACTTTCATCTCAACACTTCCTTTTGTGACTTGATCCATGCATAGCCTTCCCTCTCTGTGGCTACAACCGCCTTCATGTGGGGAATTAAATTTTCATCACTGCCAAGAAGCAGCATGTTTATAAATACCTGGATAACCGCTACCATGCCGACAAAGGAGTTGGTGAGCAACAAGGAGTTGTTTGCACTACACGCCACTGCATCCGCAATCGGGTAGATGGGACATGCTGCAGAATCGGTGAACAGATATACCTTTACCTTTCGTGCATGTGCTGCATTAGCAACCTGTAGTGCCTCAGGAGAGTAGGGAGGCAAGGTCATGATAAAAAGGCAGTCAGAGCTATTCATGCTCGCAAGCCTCGCACTGTAATCACTGATGGAACCAGTGATTGAATGAACCTCCTTGATCTGCATAGAGACCAAGGCATATTCGAATATCTGCATGATATTCTTGCTGACCCCAAAACCGCTCACAAAAATGCGATCACTCTGCAGGACTCCCTGCACCATTCTGGACAGTGATTGAACACTCAGTCCCTTCAAGGTCTTGCTGAGGTTTTGAATTTCATTGTCGGCAAGCTTCTGCAACTTTTTCTTGATCGGCAGTACATCAAGTTCATTCAACACCACGTTGGAGTCCGGTTTAAGCTTTGTTCTAAGCTCCTCTTGTACGGTCTCCTTGAACTGCTTGTATCCAGTAAATCCAAGTGCTTGCGTATATCGTACCAAGGAGGCGTTGCTGACCCCAATAATCTTACTCAACTCATTGACGGAGGTAAAACCGATGGAATCGTAGTTGTCGAGCATCCAGCGCCCCACTTCCTGAAACGAGGGAGACATTGATGCCAAGGTCTCACGAATACGTTCTTGTACCATAGTCTCTCTCCCCTTTTTCATGCTGAATCCCAAGGATGTAACAAATTCTACTTAATCTATAATTATATTAACAAATTTTACACGACTATGCATCAAAAATTGCATATTTTTGCACACATATACTTAAATTTATATATTATATTGTTTTATGATTAATTTATTCTAGTTATTTTATTGTTTTCTTGAATACCTATTGAAAAAACTTGATGTATTGAGACATAAGGTAGTCTTATCTGTTGTAATTACTACAGATGAATTGATGGGCAAATGCGATAGACTCAATGGTTAGGTTCTCACAGAGATGCGGAGGATCTTCCTTTGAAAATCCTCCCGGGCGAAGGTCCCTGCAGATAAGCGAACCAAATCGATTACGGTAGGTTTCAGCAAAGGTATAGGCAAGCTTGACAACAGCATCCTCATTCCACCCCCTCTCCAGGAAGTATATACCTATAACCATTACTGCACCTTCAACCAATCCACATTGATCCCCATGGCCACCACAACCATGCAAGGCAACAGCACTTTGTAGTGTCTGTGGTGCAATGGTTTGGTCAAGTAGCTTGGAAAGTACAAGAAGCGTTGTCCTCGCACAGTTGGTATCGGATTCGTAGTACAACTCATGCACCATGGTACTGATTGTAACTTTAGTATCCATTCTCTCATCGTAAAATAGAGCTGCCCACAAGGCAAGATGAATACCAGTTCTGCTTGCAAGAACCACAGCGATGGACTAGAGTACTAGGCCATATGGCAACGCATACCAAGCTGATGACAAGCGGGTCGATCCAAAGAAACCTTATCGCCTTTGCCCTCCCCATTTTCCTTGGAAACTTGTTTCAACAGCTTTATCACACAACTGATACCTTGGTGGTGGGAAACTTTGTCGGAAAAGAGGCTTTGGCAGCCATCACCTCCATCACCAGTCTTATTATGCTCTTGGTAGGACTCTTCCAAGGTATTTTCGTCGGAGCCGGGGTAGTCATTTCCACCGCATTCGGAAAAGGAGACCATGAAGGAGTCAGGAAAGCTGTTCATACCACGGTTGCACTTAGTTTGTTCACCAGTGCCTTGCTTACCGTCTTGGGCTACTTCTTTGCACCGGTAGTCCTTCATTGGATGCAGACTCCCCAGAGTGTGTTCACTGATGCACAGACTTATCTTCGAATCTTCTTTCTAGGTATCTCCACCCTAATTTTCTACAACACCGCAAGTGGAATTCTCCAGGCAGTGGGGGACAGCCGCCATCCGCTCTATTTCCTTGTCATTGCTGCACTGATCAACATCGCCCTCGACCTCTTTTTTGTCGGCGTATTGGGGATGGGCATAGAAGGAACTGCCTTTGCCACAATCATTGCACAAGGAGTGAGTGCTACACTCAGTTTCCGTTTATTGCTGACTACTCCATCAGTAGTCCGTGTACATATTCCTTCCATACGTATTCACAAAAGCTTCCTCAAACAAATTCTTACCTTCGGCATCCCTTCCGGTATCCAGAATTCGGTAACCAGCTTTGCAAATGTCATTCTCCAATCCTCAATCAATCTATTCGGGGCATCTGCAATGGCAGGAAATGGGGCCTTCATGCGTATTCAAGGCTTTGCATTCATTCCAATAACGGCCTTTGCCTTGGCCCTTACCACCTTCACAGGACAGAATCTGGGAGCACGAGAATATGAAAGAGTTAGAAGAGGGGCACGCTTTGGGGTGCTGTTTGCCATGATACTTGCTGAGACCATAGGAATCGGTATGTTCCTGGGAGCAGAACCCTTGATGAGGCTTTTCAGCCAAGACCCTGAAGTCATTGCACTAGGAGTCTCAAAGGCCCATATCTCCAGTCTTTTCCTCTGGGCTCTTGCTCTCAGTCATGCAATGAGTGGCATCTATCGCGGGGCTGGAAAGGCAATCGTGCCCATGGCAGTAATGCTGGCAATCTGGTGCATCTTTAGAATCATCTTCATCTCAACCGGACTTTGGCTCTTCATGGATATCAGGGTTATCTTCTGGGCATACCCTGTCACCTGGACGATCAGCTCTTTTATCTTTGTCATCTATTACTTTAGGGTCGACTGGATGCATCAAACAGCATAGACTTACATCTGAGAAAGGAGGAGAGCGACATGGATTCAATCACCAAACAATTGGCACAAATCCGATGTATTCCGATGGTCAAACAAGGCAGAGAAGACCAAGCAGAGTACTTGATCAAGGCACTACGTGCAAGTGATCTACGTGCAGCAAACATCTCCCAGCAGATGGCAGGCGGACTTGCCTTGTTGCGTCGTTTGGCCAAAGAGAAGGATCTCCTTATCGGAGCGGGCAATGTCCAGACCCTTCAAGAGGCAAAAGCAGCTCTGGAAGCAGGGGCTACCTTCATATTCTCCCCTCTTTTCAACGAACAGATGGTGGAGTATTGCCAGCAGGCAGGTAAACCCATCTATGCGGTTACTACCCAAGCATCCGTAGCTAAGGCTTGGAATCTCAAGACACTGGGTTGTTATCCTGTGGAAGAGCTCGGCGGGCTTCCATTCATCAATACCCTGGGAGAACAAGAAGGTCTCACATTCATCGTTGCGGGCCATATTAATGAGGAAATGACCACCACCTACCTCGAAAACCCACACGTGCTTGCCATGACGGGAAGTTGGATGCTCAAGGATAAAGACTGGGAAGCAACCACAGCTGCACTTAAACGTGCAAAGAAATTCTCTCTCCCCTCAGCCTAGCAACACCTCCAAGTGAGAGGGAGTGCTGATTATGAACCCTTTGGACTTCAACAGCGAGGCAAAGATGCCATTGCCGTGAGTAAGTGTGCCACGGAAGGACCCATCATAGACCATCCCACATCCACACGAAGGGCTGCGTTCCATCAAGAGTGCTCGCCTACACCCACTCTCCTCTGCAATCGCGAAGGCCATCTCGGCTCCTTGCAAAAAAGCCTCGGTAAGGTCATCCCCCTTCTGGGTTATCACCCTACCGGCTACCAACTCTGAGGGAGATCGAGGAGTCTGCAATCCTCCCAGCTCTTCTGGACAAACAGGGATGAGGGTGTAGCGTTCTGCCAACTGTGTTACCTGGGGAAAGGGTACTGAGGATCCATCGTACCTACAACACCGGCCAAGCAGGCATGCACTGACAACAAGTGGTGATTTTTTCATGGAAATAAGCATACCACAGATAGAAAGTGAGTGATATGCTTATCAGCATGGATGGATATGACAACCTCATCGCAACCCTCGATTATTTCGAGCAACGATTGACTTCCCAAAACCCGATAACAACGGTCGCTGAGCTCTCCAGGTATAGTGGCTATTGCACGCACCATCTCTCAGGCCTTTTCACTGCCAACACTGACCTGAAACTGAAGGAATACCTGCAAGCAAGGATCCTTTCCTCAATCTTTTCCCATGCATACGCTACAAATGTCCCGCTCAGTAATCTCGCATTCCTCTATGGATTCCACGATTATGAGACATTCTTTCGTGCTTGCAAGCGGAGATTTGGTAAGAATCCCTCCCAAATCCTCAAAAGTGGATTGGAATCTCAATTCCTACAGCAACGGATCTACCCCCAAAGAAGTCAGAATATTGAAGCTATCAGCTGGGAGGTTGTTACATTACCAGAGCTCACCCTCTGTGGGCTTGATTTCTTCATCTGGCCTGAAACACGCTCCTTCCACCGCCACTGGCAACAGTTCTCACACTACCAGTCAGCAATGCAAGGTCAGAGGCATGAGTCTGTTACGTTTCAGTTCACGGCCTGGAAAGAGGGGGAGGAACAAACCATGCGAGTACTCTGTGGTATGGAGGTGGATCCTGAGGCCGAACAAGAGACCGTCTTCTCTCACCAAAACCTGCCTAAGACAACCTATATCAGGTTCCTCCATACCCAAGATGTAAGCCAGATCAAGAACACCTATCAATACATCTATGGGACCTACTTCTCACAAAGTGTCTTCCAATGCCTAGGCAATTGGGAGCTACAACGCTATGAGGATAATAGGACAACCATTGAGATCTACATCCCGATCAGAACGTGAATTCAGCATCCCAATCAAAATGCTCACTCTCTTCTATCCACTGCGGCCAATGAGCACACCAAGGGGGAGTGTGGTAGTCACGTACCCGGTCTTCACTACCATGATAGGGCTTGATGTCAAGAACCGGGGAATCCTGCAATGCATCAATCCAATCAACGTGAATCGTTCCTGTTTCCTTGTCGATGGATTTTACCGAGACAACCGATAGACATATCGGGTTCACACGGTATGGTGAGCGGGTGGCAAATATCCCTATCTGCTCAGGTCCTGTTTGATACGGTTTTGGAATCACGAGAGCATCAGAAGGTAAAGAAATAGCTTGATGGGCATACCATACAACCAAGATATGGCTGAACCCTTCCAAGCCAGTCAGCCCCTTTCGATACTCCTCTTCTAGTTCTATGGCGTATCCTTCTTGCGTACATACTTTTCCAATTACAGTACATGAAATATCCATAACAATTCCTCCTGCCTAGAAGATTGCAGAAAAAACTGTCCAAGCCATTGCGAAATTGAAGGAATCCCTTACAAAAAAGGATTCATAGCCCCAGTTCCTGTAGCTTTTGCCCTATCGCATTCACGGTTGTCTCAAGAATATACTCCCCATAGACTGCACTTGAAAGCCTTGGGTCCTCCCCTTTCACTCCAAGCGGCCACGTATCCTGCTCCAATTTTGCGAGGTCCACCAACTCAGGGTGAAGCGCCATCATGGTGGAGGTCTCACAACGTCCTGCATGATCACTCAAGGCTAGATACGTTTCTGGTGGAAAATCATTGAGGGAAGAGAGAAGGATGATGTCATACTGCTTTTCCCACTGGCTGGCCAACTCTGACCAGGCTTTCCTGGAGGGACCATGACCATCTGCTATCAGGCAGATGAAACCTGCCCGCTTGGCTTGGGCCACCAGTGCTTCAAGCATCTGGAGGAACAATCCCTTGGAGACCCAATAGCAACTGCCTGGTAGCCTCTGATGGGGTTTTGTAGCCTCACTTGAATCCATTCCGATCAGGCTCTTTCCATCCCCAGCGTCCGCAATCCTATCCGGACCTAGAAAGAATGGAGGAAACACGATTCCTCCAAAACGCTCGGCTGCCCTAATAAACAATCCTTCTGCCTGTAGTGCGTCCGCACCAAGGACATTCTGTAGTCCATGCCACTCCAAAGTCCCAAGTGGAATATATCCCACGGGATGCTCAGTCAGCCTCCTCTCAAATTGGGGAACGCTGAGATAGGCATACTGTACACACGGATTCATCAGATTACCTCCGTCCTTGTTTCATCTTTCCCTTGGTATCATACATACTGTTGTCTGCCGCCACATAGGTGTTGAAAAGATTTCCATTACAGGATTCACACCACGACCATCCAATCGCCAAGGAGAGCGGCACGGTTCTGTTCTTGTTGTACAGCTTTATCTGGCTCTCCAGTAGGGAGAGAGCTCGTTCAATCTCCAGAGGCTCTTTCTTGGTGGCAATTACGGCAAACTCATCACCCCCGATACGATATGCTCTCCCTACTCCACGAAAACAACGTTCCAACAGCCTGCTGGTATATACCAACAGTTCATCCCCGCCAGTATGACCAAAGGTATCATTGGCCTTTTTCAATTCATTGACATCACAAACCACAATGGTTGCCGGCCCCTTACACATTCGTTGTAAATCTGAGAGATCTCGCATAAACGTAGCTCGATTCCTTAGTCCTGTAAGCACATCGAACGCATAGTACTGCTCTTGGGAGAAGAGGTAGAACAACAACAGGGAAAGTGCAACCCCAGGCCAGAGTGTAAGGATCGGGGGAAAGGCAATCTGAATGGCTGCCCCTACAATCGGGGTAGCGAGAATAAAAAGTAAAAGGGGACGGTCTGACGCTTCGTATCCACGCAACGACTTGATCAGATACATGATATACAACCCATAGTAAAACAGCATAATGAGTGTAAAAAGGGGAAAGAGAGGCCCTCTGCTGTAGACATTCATGGAGTCTACATAGAAGTACCAACTATTGAAATAGCTGAGAATACTGAGAATTGCATTGATGAAGAACGGTATAAACAACCACACACTTCTATGCTGGTACTTTGTATGGGAAATATATCGGAAGAGGAAATAGAGGACCATGGGTGACACCCCAAAACCAAACACGTTGGCAATGCGTTGGGGTATAATTTGGGAGGAAACTCCGACATCATCCACCTGGTAGGTAAATAACTCTGTAGCGATAACAATAAGCAGGGTTACAGCAGAGAGAATATACCAACGATTGTTCAGCTTGCCATTTATGCTACGGGAAGCCAAAGCTATGGCAAAAATCAGAAGCACCACAGATAGTACATCCAACTCAATTGTCGCGTTCATAGGCCCTCTCTTGCATCCATGATGCCATAGCACCTTCTATTTGCCTAGGGTAGACCTTGCATCTGAAGCAGTACTTTCGTACCATCAGAGATGCGATGAACCCACCACTACCAGAATACCCAGCCTTCAGTTATGCCCTACACCTTCAGCAACTGTTACTCAAGTACGGAGTAGTAGATTTTGAAGGGGAGAGAAAAATTCCTATCGATGGGTTCTTCTCCCCTGGAGGAGGCGCCATGTTTGGGGTTTTGGTTGCCCACGATCAGAATGGCAATGAGGTGCTCCTCAAGGCATTTTCAGGTAGTTGCATGGGCCATCTGAATCTTCCTGGTTGGGTCAACCATCTAGTCGATGAGGAGTCATACAACAAGTACCTTAGCCTGTTCGATGCACCGATTAAGAAGCTGGGTACTCTTGCTGAGGCAGCCTCCACAGAACAGGAACGCCGGTCACTGCTACATGCGCGCTCTGAGCTTTCCCGCAGGGCTCTCTCCTCTTACCGAGAGCTCTACCAAATAGCAACCCTTACAGGTGACCAAGTTAGTTTGGAAACCATCTTCCCTGGGGGTAAAGCACCCACTGGGAGTGGTGATTGCTGCGCCATCAAGCTACTTCAGCATGCTTTTATCCACCGCCTACAACCCATCAGCATGGCAGAGTTCTTCTTTGGAGCTCCCACCATAGACAGCGGAAGAAAACATCTTGGTTTCTATGGCCCTTGCAATGAGAAATGCCAGCCCATCCTCCACTCCATACTCACCTTGGATATCGTGTACCAAGATCCACATATCATCATCGTAAACAAGGATGCAGGATTACTATCAGTACCAGGGAGAGGCCCACAGAAGCGTGACAGCGTGGAAACCCGTCTTAGAATGCTTATGCCGGACCTTCCCTTGCAGTGTGCAGTCCATAGACTGGATATGGATACCTCGGGGTTGCTCATCCTCGCAAAAAACAAGGAAGCGCATAAGAGGATGAATAGGCAGTTTAGTGATAAACAGGTAAGCAAAAGCTATGTAGCACTTCTGGAGGAGGTCGTCAAACAAGAGAAGGGAGAAATAGAGCTTCCCTTCCGTCTCGATGTCGATCATCGCCCTCTACAAATTTATGATGAGTGGCAGGGAAAGTGGGGAACCACACACTTTAGGAGGGTCCGAGTGGAAAGAAGAGGCGATGGAACACTGGTAACCAGGATGCACTTCTTTCCCTTAACTGGACGAACCCACCAGCTCAGGGTACATAGTGCACATGAAAAAGGCCTTGGGCATCCCATCAGGGGGGACCGGCTGTATGGAAACGGGGGGCACGACCGCCTCTATCTTCATGCAAAGACAATCGCTTTTTATCACCCGATGACCGGTGAGTGGATGGAGTTCAGTACAGAAGACCCTTTTTAATACTTTCGGTTACCCCTAAGGTATTGTATAGTAACAAATGGAGGGTCTATGCGAAGAAAAAACAATGCTATTTACATTGACTTGGAGAACATCCCATCGGCTCTGAATCTCAAGCCACTCTTCGAAGAACTGACACTTAAGCACAATGACTCCCCTGAAGAAGAGAATATTTTTGTTATCAAGATGGCTTGTGGAAACTCAGCTTCCATAAAAAAAATGGAAAAACAGTTGGCTGAGTACAATTTTACCATCAGGGACACCCCGTCCATTACCACCAACTACAAAAATCGTGCAGACTTGATCATCAGCCTTGAGGCATTGGAAACCATCATCGTCAACACTCCGGTCATCGACCGCTATGTCTTCATCACCAGTGACAGCGACTTCACGGTCATCATGGAAGCACTACGTAAATATGGCAAGGAAGTCTATCTGGTTACCAAGGAGATGGTAAGCGACAAGCCCATATTCAACAACTGTTGTGACGAGATCCTGATTATTGAATCATTCATGAATAAGCCGAAAGCAGAAGAACCGAAAGGCAGTAGTCCTTCAAAAGCAAAAAAAGAGGATAAACCTGCAGAGGTTATTCATACGAAGAAAATGGACAAACAAGTGGAGACGCTTATGAAACGGGTAGTGGACTCCTTTGATCCAGACAGCTGGCAGTTGGTGAGCTATGTGGGGGTAAAGTTCCATCAGATGGACAAGAGTCGAATGATTGAACGCAGTAATTACCACAGTCTTGGCAACCTGCTCTCAAAACTAGAGAAAGAGAAGTATATCGAACGTAAACTCAACGAGAAGGGACATCCGGAAATTCGGAGGATCTCAAACTAACACCTAAAAAAGAGGAATCCGAATGGCTGCTTTCTCACGTGAAAACCATGTTCAGAGAATTGTCCTTGCCTTGGTCCTGATTGTATTTGTCATGGCCCTCTATTACGACTCATTCCTGGAAACTGAACCGTTGTCTGACGGGAATGTGACAGCATGGGATGAGCAATGGACTATCAAAATTGATGGACAAACATTTGCAGAAGATGTCTCGCTTCCCTACTCACTGCAGAAACCTGTTACAAACAAGGTGATTTCACTTCACTATACCATTCCCTCACAACTCCCCGCTGAACAAAGAACCATTGCATTCAATTCCAGCATGTCGAGTGTCTTGGTAAAGGTAGATAATGAAGAAATATATAGATTTGTAGGGCCAGAAAAAGGGTGGGCAATCCCTGTATTCGGAGGTACGTATACCCATTTCATTCGTCTCGAGGAAGCACACCTTGGAGGCAAGCTGAGCATTACCTTCGGCTACACCTCCAATAATTCGTTTGCCGGACATTTCAAACCGGTCTACAGTGGGACCAAGACTGATTTGCTTTTCCACGAACTAGGAGAATGGCCATCCCTCTTCTATGGATTCTCACTTCTCTTGATTGGTCTGTTGCTGGTTCTCTTCTCTCTCTTCATCCAGACAGAAGAGGAGAGAAAGAGTTTCTTCTATTTCGGCTTGGTATTGCTTGCTCTCGGTGGTTGGGTTTTCAGCCAGACCCCAAGTAAATTTATACTCTTCAGAAACCCCGCCCTCCCGATGAACCTCAGTTTTGCCGCTCTCTTTCTGTTCCCCCTGTTCCTGGTTAATTACATCATTCACTCTTACCCGGTAGGAAAGTGGGCTACACCATTCTTGTACATCTCACATTTCTTTGCTTCCTTGTATATCCTAGGAGGAGCACTGCAACTTTTTGGTATCATACAGTATACCGACTTGCTGCTACCGTGTGGGCTTTTCCTAGCGCTCTTCCTTCTCTCTCTTTTTACGCTCTTGGTCGTTGAATATTACAGGGGCAACCAGGACCTTAAGTCCTTTCTGGTTGCTATGGGATTCCTTCTCTCATCCATCCTCGCTGAAGTAATCCTGCTTATCTTTGGCATCTCATTGGATAGTGCCGTCATTCTCCATCTTGGTATGGCAGCATCCGCGGTAGTACTCTTCTGGCGTAGTGCCACATTGATGAGGATCAAGACAAAATCAATCTGCAAAGAGCAGCTTCTTCTCAGCCTTGCCTATCGTGATGCACTGACCGAGGTAGGAAATCGGGCT
The DNA here is from genome assembly GCA_018399495.1 of Sphaerochaeta sp. Lineage (GTDB taxonomy): Bacteria > Spirochaetota > Spirochaetia > Sphaerochaetales > Sphaerochaetaceae > Sphaerochaeta. Next base: position 50,555 of record JAGYOG010000003.1, on the reverse strand, counting down.
GCTTACGACAGAGAAGTCTCACGAATCCAAGCATCGAAGGACAAACAGGTGCTGGGAATCCTTATGATGGATATCAATGACCTGAAGAAAATCAATGATACCTTAGGACATACCCAAGGGGATTTGATCCTAAGGGACTTTGCGCGACGGTTGCAGAAGATTCTCCCTTCCCGGGCAAAGATTTTTCGCTATGGAGGAGACGAGTTCATTGTATTGATCAGTGACGTTTCAGAAGAGGAAATGCAGAAATTATCTGAACGCATTCTCGCCCACTTCTCCTTTGGAAACAAACTCAATTATCATGTGGCAGTAGGATTCGACCGATACATTCCCAAGAGAAAAGACCGATTCCACCAGTGTGTCGGTCGTGCAGATGAAGCCATGTATGCATGCAAGTATTCCATGAAACAATCCTCTTCAGCTACTTGACCTCAGAGCCAATCTGGGGGCACCCTGTGCCTAGGAGGCTTCTATGAAACGAACACTGCTTCTCTCCCTGCTTTGCATGTGCCTATTGCCTGCATTTGGCAGCACTACCCTGGGTGGAAGTTCGGGCTATATTGTAGTTCCGAGTGCTGAAGTTGCTCCTAGTAAGGCAAACAGCTCAGTCAGTACTGCATATTCAGCTACCATCACAAGTGACAATGTGATCCACATACCTTCAATCCTTTTGTCGTTTTCGGACTCTGTTGAAACCAGTTTTGCCGTTGATATCGGGGATGATATCGACCTCCTGCTTAACGGGAAATGGAGATTTACTAAACGAGAGACCACCAGTTTTGCTGCAGGATTGCTCGCCCAGGTAAGTGGAGTATCAGAGACAAATGAGTTCTCTGCACAACTCTATGTAGCATCAACCTTCGAGAGTTCCATCATGGACCTACCCTCGAAGACAACAATCCGCCTTGGCTACACCTTTAAAGAACCCATGAACAGCAATATTGATTTTGCCCTTGCCTTCCAAACTCCGTTCTTTCCTGAGGTATTCAAGGAGAAGGTTGATTTCCTGATGGACTTCGGCAATGTCAGTTACAGCACCTCCCCGTCTGCAGGAGACGCTGGAGACAGAGGAATGGTCAACATTGCCCTACGGTTGCTTCCCATCGAATTCCTCTCCTCGACCTACTTCGGCCTCGATATTAGGGCACTTGATCTCTTTGACCATAAAGGAAGAGCCTTGAGCATTGGTGCCACCATCTCGTTCAGACCACAGTAATAGTAAAGGAAGGCCAGTGCTTTCTGCACCGGCCTTCTCATCATTATTCAATCTCTACGACCTTGATCATATTGGTCTTACCACTGCTGCCTACTGGAACCCCGGCAGTAATTACCACGGTATCTCCTTGTTTCACCAATCCCTGTTCCTGCAAATAATTAGGAGCATATGCCAACAACTCATCCACACTCGCAAGTTGGTCGATAAGAATTGGGGTAACTCCCCAACTCAAGGCAAGGTAGGTTATCACCTCCGGTAAGGGAGAAAAAGCAATAATGGGTATTGAAGGTCGGAATTTTGCAATCAACCGCGCAGTAGAGCCTGATTGAGTAAAACATGCAATAAAGGTTGCCCCAACCGAAAGTGAAAGTTCACGGGTTGCAAGCCCCACAGCTTCAGTTGTTGTAATCCTTCTATCGGGATCCAGCATGCTGATCTGATTGAATACCTGCTTCTGAAACACATCACTACGCTCAGCCAAACTGGCAATCCGACTCATCGTGGTCACTGCCTGCAAGGGATACTCCCCAGCGGCGGTTTCTCCACTGAGCATCACGGCGCTCGTTCCATCCAGTACCGCATTTGCCACGTCATTGGTTTCAGCTCTGGTAGGCTTGGGATTGTGCATCATTGATTCCAGCATCTGTGTTGCGGTGATGACAGGAAGTCCACGATCGATGCAGGATCTGATGATCGCTTTCTGTATCAAGGGGACCTCCTCGGCAGGAACTTCCACCCCCAAGTCTCCTCGGGCAATCATGATAACGCTCGACTCATCCATAATCTCCTGCAGGTTGGTTACTGCCTCTGGTTTCTCAATCTTGCTGATAATTGGGATGATTCTGCCGTAAGAGGCCATCATATGCTCTTTCAATGCCTTGACATCCTTTCCGCTACGAACGAAGGAGAGAGCAACATAGTCAAGGTTGTTCTTGAAGGCAAAATCCAAGTCTCTCTTATCCTTCTCCGTGAATGAGCTCAGCTGGCGTAAGGGAACCTCTGGAAGGTTTACTCCTTTACGAGGAAGAAGGACGCCCTCTTCTACCAAGGAACAGTGAATATCTTTCCCTTCTATTCCTTCCACAACAAGGGAGACCAATCCATCATTGATCAATATGCGTTGCCCTACTTGGATTTCCTCATGTAGGAACGGATAGTCGATGCTGATACGCTCCCTGGTACCCACACAAGGTTCGGTGGTCAGGATAAGCTTCTCTCCCTTTTGCAGGACATACCTCTCTTCCTGCAGTTGTCCAAGACGGATCTTGGGCCCTTGCAGGTCCATGAATACCGTTATAGGGAACCCCAACTCCTTGCTTGCCTGTCTGGCGTATTCAAACCGCTTTTGTTGTTCTTCATGCGAACCGTGGCTGAAATTTAATCTGATTACACGGCATCCTGCTTCCAGTATGGCTTTAACCATCGAATATGTCTCACTCGCTGGCCCCAGTGTGGCAACAATCTTGGTATACATCATATCCCTGCCTCCTATGCGTATCATGAGGTGATTCACACTGATTTGTAAAGCATGGTCCCCATAGGGGTGAGAAGAGAATCACCCAAAAAGGTGAGAAGAATACTCTCTCCAGGCGATTGTTTTCCTATGTCCAAGAACTAGCATTAAAGTATGCGTAGGCACATTGCACGTAGCTGGATCATTATTGTTGTTTCCCTTCTTATCAGCCTTATCTGCATCAGCAGTATAGGGCGGCTCCATATTGACAGCTCAACCGATGCATTCATTCCCAAAGCACATCCGGTGGTAACAACCAATGAGAAGATTGAGGAACGATTTGGTTCTCTAGACTCGGTAGTGGTAAGTCTGTACGCTCCGCATTCAATTCTGAAGGAAGAGTATCTCGAACAACTTACTTCACTGACAAGACAGATAGAAGCACTGGATGGGGTGAAACAAGCTTCAAGCTTGGCAAATCTCAAGCATATGGAACCATCTTCCGACGGAGTTGCAGTTGTCTCACTCTATGATGGGGATGTAGGGCGAATAGAGGAACGTATTGCATCATGGCCCTCTTTCTATGAAGGTACATTCATCTCTGAGGACCACCAAGTTCTCTCCATTCTGATCCAAACTACACGAGAGTACCATGCGACTCTCTTGCTCGCCAATCTCAGGGAGATATTACTCCCTCTCGAAGGTCTTGAGTACTCTCTTCTGGGGCTACCAGCTGTTACCGAGGAGATTGAAAGAAGTCTGCTCAGCGATCTGGCAATTCTTGCCCCGATCGTTGCATTACTGATTGTTATAGTACTCTATTTCTTCCTTCGGAGAGTTGCTGCAGTACTACTCTCTCTTGTCCCACTGGTGTTCAGTAGTTCTCTTACTCTGGGTATCATGGCATGGACGGGAATCACCGTAACCATGGCAACGATGCTCGTTCCAGTCCTTCTTCTCATCGTAGGGAGTGCCTATACCATCCACATATTCAGCCATTTCTACCAAGAATATACTGGTGGGAATGTTGAAGAAATCTTACAGAAAGTAGTCCACACCAATACCTATCCAATTATTGGGGCTGCAGCAACGACAGCGTTTGCATTTCTTGCCCAACTCTCCAGTCCTCTGGGGCCTTTCAGGACATTCGGTTTGCTCAGTTTCATCGGAGTAGTTGCCTGTGCAGGTAGCTCACTCATCCTGCTTCCTGCCTTAATCAGGGTCGTATATCAGGTGAGGGTGCCAAAACCGCAGAGGGCGAGCAAGCCACACACAATGCGCCTCGTCCGCTTTGCGTTAAAGCTTTCCAATAAATGGGGCAAGCTGACAATCACACTCTTTCTGCTTATGATCATCGTTGTCCTTCCTCTCTCTTACATGTCCTTGCAGGAAGGCACAAACATGCTTGCATTCTTTAGGCCTTCCTCATCCTTGGTTAAAATGAACAACCGATATAACCAGGCAATGCAAGGTTCCTTCTCCCTTTCGGTCATGGTCACCCCGCCAGAAGGTACTGCTACCCTTAGTCCAGAAGTACTTAAAACACTTGAACGTGCTGTAGAGACTATTAAAGAAGAACCAACTGTGGGTGGTGTTCAGTCCATCTTACCCTTCATCAAGAGAATGAATCAGTTGCTTGGACCTGCTGAGGGAGCGATAGTGGAAACGGTACAAGATGAACCGGTATTTGACTTTTTCTCCGGTCCACTCTCCACCGAAGAATCTACTACCAACCCCACAGCAACCAAGCAGCTGGAAAGCGGTGGTAAAGGATCTTATGAAATTCCCAGTGACCCAACAAAATATGGGCTTTCCACAGAGGAGGAGCTGAGCCATCTTATCGCCCAGTATTTGTTGTTGTACAGCTCATCCTTGGATAGCTTCATCGACGATCCTTTAGAACCGGATTCCACGCTTTTCACTATCTTGCTCAAGGAATCACACACGGAGACACTCCGCTTGATCTCAACCAAACTACCCACCCTCTTTCCTTCAACATGGACCGTGGAGATTGGAGGAGGAGAAGCGGTAAGCCTTGCCCTGACTGACTTGGTCACAAAGAGTCAGATCATCAGTCTCTTCAGCTCACTTATTGCTGTCTGGATACTGGTCCTCTTTACCCTCCGCTCTGCAAAACTTGCCACACTCGCCTTGCTTCCTTGCCTCTACGCACTTGCTTCGGTGTTCCTAGCCATGGCTCTTTTCTCTATCAAGCTGGATATCATCACCAGTCTCATTGCAGCTCTTTCAATCGGTATCGGGGTGGATTATGCCATCCACTTGCTCTCAGCTTTCATGCGTAACAAGCACTCACTTGAAGAGATACTGATGACCACAGGAAAAGCGATTTTGGCGAATGCAGCATCGGTGGCAATTGGATTCAGCGGCCTTCTATTCAGTCGCTTCCTCCCGATAGCCAACCTTGGCTTGCTCTTCTGTATCGCCATGATCTCAGCTAGTTCTGCCGCACTCTTGCTGTTGGTGGCGCTACAGGTCCATCTTCCAAAACTATTCAACACTTCCAGGAGGAAATCATGAAACGATTTATCACTCTGTTCTCTATACTCTGCCTTGGATGTTCTCTTGCACTCTTCAGCTCGCCCACAGCTGACCAGATCATGGAGCTGGTACTTGAAACCCAGAGTTCATCGACTTCGGCGCTTGATATCAAACTCACCTTGATCGACAGAACAGGAAATACCAGGGAGAGACGACTACAAACACTCAGCGCAACACAATATGGCAAAACATCCACCCTAACTGTATTCCTTTCCCCGGAAAGTGTGCGTAATACCCGCTTCCTCTCCGTTGAAGGAACAGGGGGGACCACCGAACAGTGGATTTTCCTCCCCTCACTTAAACGAATCAGGAAAATTGCAGGCACCGAGGAGGCCGGCTCCTTTATGGGCAGCGACTTCTCCTATAATGATATGGCCTCAACCACATATGATACTGGTCAAGCAGATCATCATCTCATTTCCGAGGATGGCAAGAGCTATACAGTCGAGTCGATTCCCCATGAGGTGAAAGCCTACGGAAAAACCCTCACCATTGTTGACAAGGAAACCTTCCTGCCCTTGGAAGTCCAGTTTTACGAACATGATGGGAAAACAATCCTAAAAATATTGACTACTGAAGCAATTGAAACCATCTCTGATCGTCCGGTTAGTACGATTATGGTGATGAAAACCCACTCCAGTTCACACACCACACGCTTGGAGATACTCCAAGCACGCTATGACATTCCTCTTCCTGAGGGATACTTTACCACCAGATTTCTGGAAACAGGGAGGCTCTGATGAAACGAATCATTCTTATTACCATACTGCTGCTTGCAACAACAGCACTCCTATTTGCCTTTGACATCTTTGCTGATGAAGAAGAACCTGCCAGGAAAATATATCTGCAAAAAGAGACCTCCTTGATCATCTATCGTGATAAAACCTTGGAGCCTCAATTACTCCTCGATATCTCCGTCGATTATAATAATGAGGCCTATAGAGCTCAAACCACTTTACAAATTGATGTCGCCACAAGCAAGCTTTCAGCGAAACATCTCTCCATCAGCATATTCAGAGGCAACCAGATTCTTACTACAGGCTGGATAACCCACCCTTGGGGAAGTGCCTCTCTCACCCATGTCGTGGATGTACTCAATGCTCAGGATCTCAGCGGCGGCATCAAAGATGACCTAGAAGCAATGAAACTGCCGGAACTGATGCTATCGTTGACTACCTACCAGGAACGAAGTTCCCTGGATGTCGTTCTGAAACCAGGATTTCGCACTACTACCCTGGAGAATACAGGACGATGGTCGCTTATACCCGCACAATTCTCCTCTGTGACCTTGGACGAAGAAGAAACTATGAACCTTGAGAAGATTGGCGGAGGAGCACGCTACCGTATCCACACAAGCCCAATTGACCTTGGACTTCTCTATTTTAATGGGTACTGGCCGCAAAGTGGTTATACCAATATCACCTACGATTCTACCTATGCAATAACCGGGGCAGAGACCATTCATACCCGTTACCAACTTATTGGCTTTGAATCGAGTAGCTTGTTTGGACCCCTTACACTTGCCCTGGAGGGTGGTTTCTTTCTCAGTGAGGATACCGATGGAAGTGACCCTGGACTATACAATAGCAAGTGGGCCTACTTGGCAGAGCTCTCATATACCCATAGTGCGAGTGGTACATTTCTGGCAGTTGCCTACCAAGGACAGTATGTACTGCACTTTCCGTCTTCTCCAATGGATGTCGATGTCCTTGCTTCCAATGATGGCAAGGCCTATGCAAATACCCTACTTGCGGCTGCAGAACTCAAATTCTTCCGGGAAAAACTTGCTTGCAGGGTAGCTGGAACCTACCAATTGGAAAGCACCGGGTACCTCATCCTTGCCTCAGCCACCTATGCTCTGGGGGATAATCTATCCTTCTTCCTCAAGACTACCTGGTATGGTTCAATTGAGACGAAAGATAGTTTGTACCACACATGGGACGCCAATGATTCCCTGCAGATAGGGCTCCATGCATGGTTCTGAACAAAGAGATATGATAGGATTATCCAAGGAGGGATTCCATGGTAATCCTATCGGATATCCTGCTCTTTCTTACCACCGCTTTGGTGGTATCCATTACTTGTCTCTGTATCTTGCTCTTCTACCGTGTACGTGATCCGTATATCGGATCTTTCCTCACGGTGCTTGTCCCACTCTCACTCCAGATGGGCCTCTCCCTCTTGATTACCTACCTCACCAGAACGCTACCGGTGGGAAACCTTGATGCGAAGGCCTTTCAGATATTTGCCCTTGGGGCCACTATTTTCTCTGTGCTTCTCACCACGACACTGTTGCTTATGATGAGCAGGTACTTGATACAACTCCTTCCAGCCAATGCTAAGCAGAAACTATTAGGGAATCGCATCCTCACCCTTCTGATCTTGCTTTTTTTCCTCATCAGCCTCTGGGTAATTATCGCCAAGAGTGAGGGAAATTGGCAGAAAGCAATGGAAAACACCATCTCCTACCATTTCTTTGCTGGAAGCATGTTTTTAATCATCCACGCAATCATGAGTAGTATATTCGTCAAAAAGGCAACTACATGGGAAGAAGAACGGCTCCTGAATGGAATCATCTACACCTTCCTCCCCCTCTTCTTCCTCTTTCCGCTCGATTTACTCTTCTTTAATAATCTTCCTTTCAAGCTTGTATATCTCAGCTTCTCAACCCTGTCTGTCTACCTCTACTACTTTATAAGCCGAAGGTATTTCTTGACTTGGGAGCAGACCGACCATGTGGATACAATCGAAGGAAAAAAGTACGGACTTTCAAGCAGAGAAGAAGAGGTCTTGAAACTCCTAGCATCAGGATGCAGTAATCAAGAGATAGCAAAGCAACTCTATATCTCACCAAACACCGTTAAAACCCATATCAAGAACATCTATAGCAAGATAGGGGTAAACAACCGGCTCCAACTCTTCTCATTGCTCAGGAAGTGATCATGATTTGCAGGAGGCACAGATACCTGTAAGAAAAAAGGTGTGTTCGGTGATGATAAATCCATACTTCTGCTCCCACTCCTTCATTTGCTCTTGATAGGCACACCCTCCAAGATCGATAAACTTATGGCATTTCTCACAATGGAACCAGTGGTGATGGACCCCTTCACCACGACTGAGATAGCTATAGTAGCGTTCTGTGCCATGTTCCGTGCAGTGAAGGATGAACGATTCAGCAAACCCTTGCTCCTCCAGGTAGTGGAGGTTGCGATAAATGGTCGCTTGGTCAAAAGGAAGGGCAGGATCTCCACTTAGCATCGACGCACTGACCGGTTCTTTGCTCTCTTTCAACAACTCCAGTAGGGCTTTTCGTGCTTTAGTCATGGTGTTTCCTCCATTTTTTCAATACGTCACCTGCTGACCTTCCTAGGTAGAACGAACCAGCAATAACTACGACGGTTGCTCCAACAGGAATATCGAATCCCCACCCCACAGCAAGTCCTGCAAAGGAGAAAAGAAAGGAGAAAAGCGTGGCAAAGATCATCATGGAGGCAAGATTCTTCGCCTTATATCCTGCCGTTCCAGCTGGAAGCGTGAGCATGGCAATTACCATCACGATACCCACAAATGTCTGAAGCAATACAACAGCTACCGCCGTTATCGAGAGAATGGCCAGAAACACCACATGGGCAGGAATACCTCTCACTTGAGCAAACTCCTCATCAAAGGCAGTTGCCTCAATCTGGGGATAAAATCTCCAAGCGAGGAAGATGACCACTACATCAAGGATAGCAAGAAGGATCAAATCAGAAAGTGAAATGAGCAAAATATTACCAAAGAGATAACTCGATAGATCTGTATACCCAGGAGTTTTTGCCATGAACAGCACACCAATACTCATCCCGATTGCCCATATTGCTTGGATGACTGTGTCCTCACGTTGTTTGGAACGAAGGGAGACCGTCCCGATTATCGCAGCAGAAAGTAGTGCAAAGATAATTGCTCCTACCATCGGGCTCAGGTTCGGGACCAAACCGGTAGCAGAGAGATACAGCGCGATTCCAATACCGCCTAGAACCGCATGACTGATGGCTCCAGCAAGGCCGGCTATCCGCTTCACGGTGACCACAGATCCCAGTACTCCAAAGAGAACAGAAGAGAGCAATCCGGCGAAGAAGGCATTCCTTACGAAGGGAAAATCAGGATTGAACAGTGCAGAGAAGAATCCTAGAAGATCGCTCATACATCCTCCCTTGGAAAGTGACAGAAGTCTCCTGGAATCTCTACATCATGACGCACCCGTTTTATCGAGCCTTCTGCTTCCTCCTCGAGGGCATGCTGAACCACCGTCCGACCAATCTTCCCATCCCTGTGGGAATCAATGCAAAATACCCGGTCGATCAAGGGGGAAACCTCCCTCATATCGTGGGTAACAATCAAGATGGTAGTTGAGCCTTTGAGCTTGCTAAGGGTTGCATAGAGTCTCTGCTCGCTCTCCTTGTCCAGATTGGCAGCTGGCTCATCGAGAATCAGCATGGTGGGCTCAGCGGCGAGAGCACGAGCAACCAACACACGTCGCCTCTGCCCCCCACTCAGCTCATTGTAGGGCCGCTGGGCAAGGTGTTCGAGTTCTACCTGCCTGAGCGCTTTCAGTGCTTTCTCCGTCTGTTCGGCCTTCCCTCCCCGCTTTGTAGCATCTACACGTCCCATTCTCACCACTTCCAGAACGGAAATGGGAAAATTAGGGTCATAACTGGTGTGCTGGGGAACATACCCCACAAGAGCCCTGCTCTTTCTTGGGTTCTCCCCAAGCAGTCTGATAGTCCCTGCCTGGGGTGCTTCCAGACCAAGAACCAATTTCAGCAAGGTACTCTTCCCTGCCCCATTTGGGCCGACCAAGGCAATGAATTCTCCTGCATGAAAATGAAAGGAGACATCCTCTAGCACTTGTAAGTGGGGATAGGAGAACGCAACATCATGGAATGAGAGAGCGATAGGGACACTGCTCATAGGCTTTCCTTGAGGGCATTACCCATCAAGCGGATATTACCCAGCCAATCATAGGCAAGTGGGTCGAGTACAACTACTTGGGCACCCACTACCTGGGCGACTTTCTCTGCACTACCAGATGGAAATTGCTTTTGTACGAAGATTACTTTGGCTTTATCAACTTGTGCCTTTTCTATCAATGTAGCCAGATCCTTTGCAGTGGGTTCCTTCCCTCCTGTTTCAACAGCCTCCTGATGCAGGCCGAATGAGTCAAGGAAGTAGCCAAAGGAAGGATGGTAAACAAAGACAGTACTTCCGGATAGACCTGTGAGCTCTGTTTCCAATGAGGTGAACTCTTTATCAATCTGAGAGAGAAACTGCTCAGAACGCTGCCCCACAACGGCTTCAGACAAACCCAGATGGCTGGTCAATGCATGTACGATGTTGTGTACGAGTACCTTTGACTGTTCCCAGCCAAGCCAGGTATGTCGATCAATGTTCAAATCATGAACAGGTTCTTCTCCATCTTCTTCATGGTCATGATCTTCCAATGAGCGAAAAACCATCCCTTCTGTCCCATCCACGATGGTAAGATTGGGATAAAGACTGGAAACCTTATCGATAAGGGCATGTTCAAAATCTGTTCCACTGAGAATCCAAATGCTGGCCTTCGCCAACTGAGCCATTTGTGATGGAGAGGGTTCGTAGGAGTGAGGATTCTGTCCCTCCCCAACCAATACAGCAGTGTCCACCAGGTCGCCAGCGATTTGGTCAACAAAATACGCATGGGGAAGAATACTCACCATGACAATCGGCTTGGAATTCTGCTCAGTATTCCCTCCTCCAAACAACACGAAAGAAGTCATACTAAGAAATAGCAATATGAGAAATGCACGTGTACGCATAATACCTCCATTGAGTGTCTACAACATAGTAAATCAGTGGCATTTTTGCAAGTCATTTGCAAATTTATTTTAGTCTGTACACAATCCTTGGATTCCGGCTATAGTCAAACCAGAGAGGAAACCGACTATGATGTACGCATATAATGGGGTGTCACCGAGCATTGCAGAAGGTTGTTACATCGCACCCAGTGCTGATGTCATCGGAAAAGTCACGTTGGGAGAGGGAGTATCAGTCTGGTTTCATGCCACGCTTAGGGCAGATGTGAATACCATTCATATTGGGGGGCAATCGAACCTTCAGGACAACGTAGTTGCACATGTGGACAAGGACTCCCCACTCAAGGTAGGGGAAAGATGCACCGTTGGACATGGAGCCATTATCCATGCCTGCACCATTGGTAATGACTGTCTCATCGGTATGGGAGCTATTGTGCTCAACGGAGCAGTGATCGGAGAAGAGTCCATCGTAGCTGCAGGGGCTCTGGTTTCCCAGAACAAGGTTTATCCTCCCCGCTCATTGTTGGTTGGAACTCCTGCGAAACTCATCAGAACCCTCAGTGATGAGGAGTTCCTGAAGGTACGTGAGAACACCCAGGAGTACTGGGAGTTCACTCATGACCTCGCTACCGGCAAGCAGACAATCAACTAAGCTTCATTTGCCTGTTCAAACTTCCTGATTGCATCATTGGTACCACCTACAACCAAGACGTCTCCCTCTTCCAATACAAAATTCGGAAGGATCTCACTGATAGCTCTCTTTTGGCGGATTATCACAATGATATTCAGATGGAAATGCTTGCGGATGTTGATATCTTCAACGCTCTGGTTGGCAAATGCCTTTGTGAGAGAAATATTGGCAATGGAGAAGTCGTCGCATAGCTCCAGGAAGTCCAGTGTTCCAGTGGAGACCAAGGAACGGGCTAGCCGCTCACCCATCTCAACCTCAGGAAAGACCGCCTCTGCCCCGATATGTTCAAGCACTTTCCCATGGTTCATGCTTGTTGCCTTGGCAATAACGCGGGGGATACCCAGCTCGATCAAGCTCATCGTTACCAGGATATTTGATTCAATATTCTTTCCAATACAGACAATTGCAGTTCGGCAGTGGGAGATTCCAGATTCATGCAACACTTCTTCGGTGACTGCTTTTACCGGATAGATATTCTCTAACTGATCCTTAACCGCATTCAGTTTCTCTTCTTCTATCTCCAGAACTATGACTTGCTTCCCTGCCTTTGTAAGCTCCAAGGCCAGGGAAAGGCCGAACCTTCCCAGTCCAATAATTCCATAGGCATCGGGATCATACTCTTTCTTCATTGATGGTTTCCTCCTAACCAATAAACACCTGCTCTTCAACATAGCCCAATTGTGATGCTTTTCTGGCAAAACTGGTGGCTATAGTGATAGGGCCGACTCTTCCAGCAAACATTACTACCACCAATACGAGTTTAGAAAGCGTAGCTATTTCGGTGGTGATTCCCATTGAAAGACCAACAGTAGCGAAAGCGGAGACCGCCTCAAACAAAACCTCAAGAAACGTAAACTTTGATCCCTCAATAAGCAACAACAGAAAGCTTCCTCCACCTATTAGCAGGATAGAAAGCAACAGGACTTGGAAGGCTTTGAGAACACTCTCACCTCCAATCTTACGCTTGAAGGCAGCTGTCTGGCGGCCAAACATCAAGGAGCCGAGACTGAGAAACAATGTGAAGGTTGTGGACGTCTTAATACCACCACCGGTCGATCCTGGACTTGCTCCAATAAACATCAAGACAATGGTAACAAGGAGGCCAGCTTGACTCAAGCCTGCAATATCCACTGTATTGAATCCTGCTGTCCTGGTAGTTACACTCTGGAAGAATGCTGCAAGAGGCTCCAAATGCTCCACAAAGAAATAGAACAGGAACCCTCCAATGATGAGTATACTGTTCATGGTTACTACAATCCTGGAGTGCATGCTCAGTTTTTTCCAAGAACGGTTCTTCATTATATCTGCGATTACAAAGAACCCTGTTCCTCCAATGATAATCAGGAAGGCTGTAGTAAGGTTCATCGCAACACTATGACGGTACAGGGTAAGACTCTGAAACTTTCCCATAAGGTCAAAGCCGGCGTTGTTGAATGCAGAGATGGTATTGAATACCGCATGTCCCAAGGCATCAAGAGGAGTATAAGACGAACGGAATATGAAATATTCAATGAATACACCAACTCCTTGGACCACTAAAGCTGCCAAACCGACTGCACGAACCACCATCAGTGTCCCTTGGACAGAAGAGAGGTTGTAGGCTTCCTTGATGAAAGACCGTTGGCTGAGTCCGATGTTCATGCCTAAAAGGAGGCTGAAGGAGATAACCATCGAGGCAAATCCCAAGCCACCAAGCAAAATCAAGATGGCAATGATTGCACGACCAAAGAGAGAGAAAGTCAGCGCTACATCGACGGTGACGAGTCCAGTAACACAAACAGCGCTGGTGGATATAAACAGGGAATCCCAATAGGAAATTTTTATTCCCTCGTTATGGGCAATGGGAAGTCGCAACAACAACGACCCCACCAGAATGATAGCCAGAAAGCCTAGAAGCAAATATTGATTTGCTTTTAGTGGCTTTTTCATACGCTTTTTCATGTTGACAGAGTCTATCGTGTCTTTTCCTGAAGTGCAAGAGAATGAGGTGACTAGTATATTGTCGATACACAATATTAGTAGTATCTTTATATTATTAATACGAAGGAGTTTTATATGCTTTCCAAAGAAATTGCCGATTTATTGAATGAACAAATCAACAAGGAGTTTTATTCCGCCTATCTCTATCTCGACATGGCAAACTTCTATGCTAAAAAAGGGCTTTTCGGATACGAGAACTGGTTCAAGGTCCAGGCAGAGGAAGAGATGAGCCACGCAATGCTCTTTCGCCAGTACTTGCTGAATAATGGACATGCTGTGACATTATCTGCTCTGGCAAATCCCAGCAAATCCTATGAGAATAATAAGGATCCTCTCATTGAAGCTTTGAAGCATGAGGAATATGTCACGGCATTGATCAATACCATCTACGAAGAAGCCATCAAGCAGAAGGATTACCGATCCCAGCAATTCCTGGACTGGTTCATCAAGGAACAAGGTGAAGAGGAAGCCAATGCCCAGGAGAACATCCAGAAGTTCGAGGTCTTTGGCTCTGACAACCGTGGCCTGTACATGCTCAACAAGGAGCTGGAAGCAAGAGTCTTCTCACCTCCATCCTTGCAGCTGTAATACATGCAAAATAAGTTCCAGACACCCACGTCCAACGTGGGTGTTATACTCTGTATATAGTACAAGGAAGGATCTTGAGAGAACGACCCATCAAGCGCATCACAGGCGGTGCAGTACAGTACGACGGAGCCGGAGTCAAGTTGGTCCGGGTCATTGGATACAATGACACCAAGGAGTTCGACCCCTTTCTCATGCTGGACGCTTTTGATTCAGAGGATAGTGAAGACTATGTCAAAGGATTTCCTTGGCATCCCCACCGTGGGATTGAGACGGTTACCTACCTCATTGAAGGTGAGATTGAGCATGGGGATAGCCTAGGAAACAGTGGATCAATAAACGAGGGGTGTTGCCAATGGATGACCGGTGAAAGTGGCATCATTCACCAAGAGATGCCCCAGATCAGTGATTACATGCTTGGCTGCCAGCTTTGGATCAACCTTCCCAAGAAAGACAAGATAACTGAACCCGCGTATCGAGACATCAGGAAAGAACAAATCCCTGTTGTCAAGAAAGCAAAAAGTGAAGTTAAGATCATCAGTGGTTCCTACAGTGGGACCAGGGGACCTGAAGAAGGTGATTATGTAAAAACCACCTACCTCGATGTTAAACTGGAGGCCAATCAGGCCTGGAGTTTGGAGGTTCCTTCTGAGAACACACTGTTCCTATATATAGTGGAGGGATCATTACATACAGATGGCGAGGAGGTACCCTATCATAGGGCTGTACTCTTTGGCGAAGGGGATACCCTCTCACTCTCATCTGGGAAAGCAGGTGTTCGCTTTTTCCTCTATGCTGCAAAGCCTTTGAAGGAACCTATTGTATGGGCTGGCCCTATTGTCATGAATACCCATGAAGAGCTACGCATTGCACGACAGGAACTACAGGAAGGAACCTTTATCAAACATAAGTAATTAAACAAGTTAGTAAGTATTCAAGCTGTTTCTAAAAAGAGGCAGCTTTCTCTTTCTAAACAGAATGAAGATATTGTTGACATTGTACTAATCAACCAGTACAATAGTACAAGAAGTGAGGAAATTGGTGGTGATGGCCAAAATTGAACCAAAGTTGGAGTTTAGCCTAGATGTGAGAAGTGGTGTGCCGTTCTATAAGCAGATCATCTTCCAGGTGGAAATGGCAATCGCAGATGGAAGATTGGAAAAAGGTGTTCAACTACCTACTGTTAGAGCCTTGGCAGTGGATTTAAGCGTTAACCCAAACACTGTTGCCAGAGCGTATGCAGAGATGGAAATAAGAAATATCGTGGTGACCCAACAAGGTTCAGGAACATTCATCAGTGACAAGGAAATCAGTATCGATGGTATCGAACGGGAACGCATTCTCTCCCAAATCACCAAGGAATATATTACAAAAGCTTCTTCCTATGGATTTCAGCCAAGTGAATTGATTGAGGCAATCAAAGACATGGGAAGTGAAGTACACAAACGAGGGGAATAATCATGAACCTGTACAAGAAAAAAATCGAACGCATCAAGAACCTAAAGGGTTTTGTCTTGAAGAAAGACTTCAACTACAGCGCACTCTCCTTCTTGGTGCTGGCGCTCTTTCTCGCTGGAGGAGCAATCTTGCAACTTTTACTCTATCCTCCCATGTCCCATGAGGCGATAGTCATGGTAAGCACTGCGGCTTTTACAGCCGCAATTGTCATCGCCCTCTTCCCCCTGTGGACGTTGGTGATGGCAATAATTCTGATCCTGTGGGTCTGGGTAATCGGGGATCTCTCAGTGTATCTCTATCCGATTACCGCTTTTTCCACACTCGGCCTTCTCATCTCATCCGCCTTCCAGTTGGTTTACCACTGGGACAAGGTTATCATCCTTAGACTGGGCAAATTCCAGAAAGTAAGAGGTCCCGGACTGTTTTTCCTCATTCCCTTGATCGACCGGGCAGCTGAGTTCATCGATACCCGTATCAGGGCGACTGACTTCAGTGCAGAGAAAACACTTACCAAGGATACCGTTCCTGTCCATGTAGATGCCCTTGCTTTCTGGATGATTTGGGATGCAAAGAAAGCTATCTTGGAAGTAGAGGATTACACTGAGGCCGTCATTCTTTCTGCTCAGACAGCACTTCGTGATTCCATCGGTAAACACTACCTCAGAAGTCTACTTAGCGAACGTGAGAAGCTGGGCAGGGAGATTCAGCAGGCGCTCGATGCAAAGACCAACCCATGGGGTGTAACCATTCTCTCCATTGAAATTACCGATATCGTTATACCCAAGGAACTGGAAGATGCATTGAGTAAGCAGGCTCAGGCTGAGCGTGAAAAGGAATCGAGAATCATATTAGGCGCTGCAGAGGTGGAGATTGCAAAGAAATTCACCGAGGCTTCAGCAGAATATGCAAATGACCCGATTGCACTCCAGCTTCGATCAATGAACATGGTATATGAGGGAATCAGGCAGAACAACTCAATGATGCTGATGCCGGCATCAATCCTGGAGCATATGGACTTTGGGGCGGTCATGGGTACAGCGGCAATGCAGAAAGTAGAACAGGCCAAACGAAACAGTGAGAAGGAAGTAACAAAAGATGAGCATGATCAGAATTGAAAAGGTATCGAGAAATTACAAGACAGGTGAAACCGTAGTCAAGGCTTTGAAAAAGGTCTCACTGGATATTGAGGCAGGAGAGTTCCTTTCTATTGCAGGCCCTTCTGGCTCAGGAAAAACCACACTACTCAATCTTATTGGTTGTATTGATGGATTGGATGAAGGAGAAATCTTCATCAATGATACCGCGGTCAGTACCATGGGCAAGGTAGAAAAAACTGCATTCAGACGAAACAATCTTGGCTTCATTTTCCAGACCTACAATTTGATTCCCGTTCTTTCCGCCTACGAGAATGTCAGCTTTGTACTCTCCTTGCTTGACATCAATGAGAGTGAAATCAAGCGACGAACTTATGAGGTACTCAAGGAAGTTGGTCTGGAAGGAATGGAGAACCGAAGGCCTGCCAAGCTCAGTGGTGGGCAACAACAGAGAATTGCCATCGCCCGTTCACTGGTGAAAAATCCTCAGATTATCCTCGCTGATGAACCCACCGCCAATCTGGATTCCAAAACAGGGGAAGAGATACTCAAGCTGATGAAACGCATGAATGAGAAGTATCATACCACATTCATCTTCTCCACCCACGACCAGATGGTCATGGATTATGCTTCCCGCCTCGTACAACTACATGACGGGGCAATCGTCAGTGACGAAAGGAGGCAGTAATGAAATTTATCCTGCAACTGGCAGTGAAGAATCTCAGCCGCTACAAGCGGCGTACAATCATTACCGCTGTGGCCATTGCAGTAGGATTGATGATGTACATCATCGTTGATTCCATCCTAGGGGGTGCTACGCTCGAATCGATGCGTAACCTGCGTTGGTATGAGACAGCCTCCCTTCGTATCTATGCTGAGGGATACTGGGAAGACCGTGCGTTCCTCCCTCTTGAAACCAGTATTGAGAATCCAGAATCTATCATTCCTTTGGTAGAAGAAGAACAAGGGACAGCAACAGTCAGGACCACCTTCGCCGCTGATATGATTCTCTATAGTGACGACTTTGGTGAAGATGGCAATATGAGTGTCAAAGTGACTGCCATCAATCCCGAACAAGATTTTGAGGTCTATCGTTTCGAAGATACCTTGGTAGAAGGACGATTCCTTGAACCAGATGAGATGGATGGAGTGGTACTGGGTAGTTGGTTCGCTGAAGACATCGGAGCAGAGGTCGGCTACTGGGTTACGTTTCTCACGAGGGGCAAGGGAGGCTTCTATGAGGCCTTCGATATGCAAATTGTCGGTATCGTAAACTGCCCTAACCCCAATGTAAACCGAACACTCATCATGATGGATATTGAGGCAGCTGACACGTACCTTGGAATGGAAAACTCGGTAACAAGTATCGATATTCTCCTTCCTGAGAAAACCAATCTCGAACAAGCGAAAGCGACACTTCAGGCAAAACTCCCCGAGGGGTTCAGCGTATTTACCTGGGAGGATCTTGCTCGAGATTACCTAGCTCTCGTGGAAGCCAAACAAGGGGGAACCGGCATGATTCTCTTCCTTGTATTCATCATAGCAGCTGTCGGTGTTTCAAACACGATGTTGATGGCGATGTATGAGAGAATGAGAGAGCTTGGCATGATGCGAGCTCTCGGCATGAAGGATCGCGATATCCTGCTCTCCTTTCTCTTTGAAGCTGGAGGTATCGGACTCATCGGATCGGTCGTGGGGATTGCGCTTGGCAGTCTGGTGAATATCTATCTGGTGAACACAGGTTTCGATTTCGGCTTCATGTTCAGAGAAATGGATATCGGATTTAGGATTTCGAGTATCATGCGAGGAGCATGGAGTCTTTCTACCATACTCAAGGCATTCTCTGCCGGAATACTCCTCTCCATGCTTGTAGCAGTTCTTCCCATCAGAAGGGCTTTGAAACTCGACATTCCCACGTGCTTGCACCATCAATAGGAGAAGACGATGACGATAAAATTACCAGCTGTAGCTTTTCGCAATGTTTTCAGGAATCTCCGTCGCTCCATTCTCTCTGCTGTAGCCATTGCTGTTTCAGCAATGGCAATCATGGCACTGTTGGCTTTGCTTGAGACCATGGAAACAGATATGGCTAACAACCTTACCAGCTACTACACCGGAGAGGTAAGAATCAGACATGCAGAGTATGAGAAGTATGAACGATACAATCCTCTACACTTGAGTTTGGACACCGAAGAGGTGACCTCTATTGCCTCGAATGTCGAGGGAGTTGAAGCAGCTACTGCGCGGATCAACTTTCCTGCCAATCTGTATATTGACGAGAAAAACAATGGAGCCATGGGTGTCGATTTCAACACGGAGCAGGCTTTCATTGACTTCCCTGCAATCGTGAATGAAGGGAGAATCTGAATCGGAGCCAATGAGCTGTTGATGGGCAAATTCGCACGCGATGCCATTTTCTCACTGGGGACAAGGTGACCATGTTGACACTCCACCGCTCTCAGGGGTTCCAACGCTATGACCTTCACTATTGTTGGCATTGCCTCCATCCCTGTCGGAGGGTTGAGTGCAAAGAGACGGTATGTACCATGATCAGGGCTCAGTACCTCCTCAGGATGGAAGGACAAACCCAGGAAGTCCTGCTTCTCACCGAGGATGGATACAAAAAGAAGAGATGTAGCCAATGCTGGTGAAACTGCCCTGCAGGAACAGCTGCCCTTGAAACATTTCGTGCATGGAAAGATCTTAATATGATGTATACATTCCTCTCCATTGCCAAGTTCATCTATTATGTGATGGGAGCCGCATCTTCTTTGTTCTGCCGGAAGCACGGTCATCATCAACGACAATGATGAGGTCATCTATGAGAGTTCAGAAAGTGGAACCTTGGGAGCTCTGGGAATGCAGGGCAAGGAACTTACCAGGCTGTTCCTTTTGGAAGGAACGTTTATCAGCATTGCCGGTTCAACATTCGGAACGATCGTAGGGGTCTTGATCGTCTACATACTCAGTAGACTGGAATCAATTTCACTGAGGCGATGAGTGGTGTCGATATGGGTATCCTCCATCCTTTTCCCCACAGGTCAACTGGTTCACCGCCCTCTTTGTATGGATCTACGCGATTATCATCTCGTCACTCTCTACGCTTATTCCATCTAGAAAAAGCTTCAAAAATAGAAATTGTGGAGGCACTTTACGCTGTATGTCACAAACGTATCCACATCATGGTCCTGCTTGGACTCACTATACTCTTCCTTCCTGTTTCCCTGTTTGCAATCACCGCCCAAGAGATTGTCGGGGAGATGGATGCACAAGCCACCTTTGAAACCTCCTACTCCACCGGCTCGATCAAGACGACTGACCGGTTCCCGGGACCAAAGAGCACCTTCAAGGCCTGGGCTCGTGGAACAACCGATTCCCTGATCGAGTTCACCAGCATCGCTGAGCGAGGACAAAAAATTCTCAGAACCAAGGGAAGTCTCTATCTCTTCTACCCCGATGCTGAGGAATTGATCAGGCTGCAAGGGGCAGCGCTCAGACAGTCAGTGCTCGGCAGCGACCTTTCCTATGAGGATATGACGGAGGAAAAACGACCCTTGATGACTATACTGTTACACTCGACGGAAATTGAGACCCTCAACGGGAGGGATTGCTATATCCTTACCACTTACGGCAAAAACGAGACAGGTAGCCTATCCGGTTCAGAAAATCTGGGTGGACAAGGAGACCTGACATGGAAGAATATTCCACGGAGAGCCACGGGCGCTTATACTCAAGGAGATGGAGGTACTCGACACATTGGTAGTAGATGGAAGGACCTTGCCTAAAGAAACTCGTATTGAGGATGCAATGAAGAGTAGCAGCGCCACATGGATGACGCTCGATACTTTGGAGGTAGATATCACCTCGGTGAAACCTATTCACCTTGGAGAAAGTGACATGGTAAAAAAGCCTCTCCTTCTATCACTCATCCTATGTATTGGACCCCACCTTGAGCGCGGCTGAAAACCCAGTGGTGGAGTGCAATTACTCAATGAAATCAGCTACGCGAATACGAGCCAGAGTGGGTGGACGATGGCTCCCGCCCTCAGTCTCTCGATCAGCTCAGGAAGGGTGGCAATGTACGTGGGGAAGTAGTCTTAAAAACCCCAAATCCAATGCTATTTAGTATTGCATCTGCTCCTATTATCTATCAAGAAATCCTTCACAAGGCTTACTTCCAAGGCACGCTTCCCTCCTTCCGCCTATAACAGCAGGAAAGACCCGCACTCTCTTGGGGGGATGGAATGCAGCAATGCTGGGGATGTGCTCTATGGGAGCAATGACACCTCTGTGACGATGACCCAAGCAGAACTTCGCAGTGAGACAGGGCTCCTGGTAAGTCTGAATATCCTCTGGGATTCTTTAGCTTTGCCGAGGCAGTAGTACTCCCCCTCGTCGGACAAAACTATTGAACATATGGGTGGAGGAGCTCGCTTCTACACCACTGTACAAGGAGACCAAGGTGGAGGCAGGCTATATCACCCTCTATGAGAGTGAACGCCTGCATAAGCCCCCTATATAAGTCTTCAGGGAACATGGACCGGACTGGTATCTCTCTTCTTCCCTAGCCATTCCTCAGAGTGGAGCTATTGGCAGAAAACCTTGGACTCCTGGGTAATTACCGGTGGGTTGTACCACATCCAGTATCTGGAAAATGACAAGAACGTATCCCTTCATATAGATTTCTGACTCGTCCTGCAGGAAGCTGGAAACTAGAGCCAAAGTGATGCAGACTGCCCACTGCTCCTCTACCCTGAGGTGGTGTACACCCCTTCTTCCAGCCTCTCTTGGTCCCTAAGGACGATCATCAGCCCGTTGGATCTTTCCTTCAATGCAACACTCGGCGTAAACTGGGCAGTCCTTGAAGGCTTCAGCCTCCTGGGCTTCCTCAGTGCTCCTATAGGAGAGGAGGGAGATCTGTTCAGTTGGAATAACCAGGTTATCCATCCCACTTTTGGGCCGATTGACGAACGTATCTCCTTGACCCTCGGAGCTTCCTGGATCTTTTAGCGAAGAATCTCCCCTTCTGTGGAGAGGGTTACCACTGCAAGGGGAATGATCTTCCCACTGGCTGCAATGGCACGCTTTACTGCCCCGTCAAGGCCTCCACAGCAAGGAACTTCCATTCTTGCAACGGTAACGCTCCTGATCTCATGATTCTGGAAGATTTCGGTAAGTTTCTCTGCATAGTCACCTGCATCGAGCTTGGGGCAGCCGATAAGGGTGACTCTGTTCTTGATGAACGTGTTGTGAAAATCACCATAGGCATAGGCTGCACAGTCAGCAGCGATAAGCAGGTCAGCATTGTTGAAGAATCCAGCATTCGGGGCAGCCAGCTTGATCTGGACCGGCCACTGGCGGAGCTGGCTCTGAGGGGCTGCAGAACTCGTGTTTGAAGAGGCAGGTTCCCTCTTTTCTTCCTGCTTCATCACCTTGATCTGGCTTCCCGGGCAGCTGAATACAGGCTTATCCGCTTCCATGAACTTCTCTACGGCCTCATGGTCGAATGCGGGAGCCTCTCGCTCTTCGAATGTGATGGCGCCGGTGGGACAGACCGGCAAGCAATTGCCCAACCCGTCACAGTAGTCTTCTCGTAGCAGGACCGCTTTACCGTTTACCAAACCGATTGCTCCCTCTTGGCAGGCACTCACGCACAACCCACATCCATTACACAGCTCTTCATCTATTGTTATCATCTGTCTGATCATATTGCTTCTCCATTGTCTTGTTATGTAGGGTATGGTACCATGTGCTCATCTATTGATATGTTGGATTTACAACAAAACATAAGGTGGTTTATGAACGTCTACGAGATAGTACATCACTCACATCTCTTCGAGCAGATAGCAGTACAGGAGTTGCCACATCTGCTTGGGTGCTTGAAGAGCAGAACCAGTAATTTTCCCAAGGACTACACCATCATTGATGAAGGGGATTTCACTGATGAAATGGGCATCGTACTCCAAGGATCAGTGAACATCGTCCGTCACGATTTCTGGGGAAACAGAACAGTCGTGACCAATATCGGGGAAGGAGACACCTTTGCAGAGACGGTTGCCTTTACCCAGACTCCCAGCGAAGTCGCTGCCATCACCTCCCAGCCCACCACCATCTTATTCCTCAACATCAATAAAGTAATAACCACTTGCAGCATGAACTGTGTGTATCACCATATGCTAATCGAAAATCTAGTGAGATTGCTCAGTCACAAGAACCTGGAGTTGATGCAGAAAATCAACCACATCACAAAGCGTAATACACGGGAGAAACTTCGCTCATACCTCTGCTGAATCGAAGCGGCAGGGAAATAGAAAGACCTTCACTGATTCCTTTCGACCGACAACACCTGCAGACTACCTTTGTGTGGAGAGAAGTGCCATGTCCAGTGAACTCTCCAAGATGCGCAGTGAAGGACTGCGGATTTCCATAAGAGCACATTTACACTGCTCGAGGAGGACTGATTATGAAACAACTATTGTACGCACTACTTGTCATCGCCTTATTGGTGTTCCCCCTCCTGTGCCACATCAAAGAGAACTGAGGCAATCCCCTCCATAACCGAAGCACCAGCAGTTCAGTTGTTCAAGCTCTCCGTGAATCAGGCGATGCTCCAGGAAGCAGGATACACCTTGGGTGATATCGTAACCATCGAGCTTGAAGGTCTGCTGATCCGTGCACGCTACAGCCTTGAAGCCAGAGAGGGATACACCACCTTGGTGGCAACTGAAGAGTACTCACTGTTGCATTTTCCCAAGGAAATCAAGGCAGGAAGCACAGGGATTCTGTTCCCGTACCGAGAGGAACCTTCCAAGGTTAATACAAAACTGAATGTTACAGGGAGCTTTGTATTTACGTTGTAATCTGTACCGGTTCTGAGAGAATATCAAAAGTATCACAGATTGTCTCCAAGAAAAAGATCCTAATACTCTGGAGATTCATATCCTCGTCATAAACACCAAGATCTTCACGAGTCACATCAGAATACACATATCCTCTAAGCTCAGAGAAATTTCCTTTGGTTTTGTACTCCGCCTGCAATTCCCTCAAGGATATTCCCATCGTGTAAGAAAGCGCCCTGAGGTCCTCCTGTTCGAGAGAGACAGCTAAGATAACAACATCATCCCGTTTCACCACCATTGCATAGGGGATAGCCACGAGTTGTTCACCATTTCTACAAGCAGGATTCTTGAGCAAGGTACAGACCAAAGGGCCGCACTTCCATATTTCATCAGCCATGATGCCATCTTTTTCATCCGGAAAAGCATGCCAGATGAGTGGATCAATCATGGGCTGGGTGGTAGCGTCTAGGTTCATAGGAGCCTCCTCATATACAGTAGCCTGTGTTGCTCGAAAGAGGCAAGCACTCTTTAGATTCTTTGCAACAGTTGTTCAACTGTTAGGTTCCCTAGCGCAACAACACCCCTGTCCTGAACCTGCTCAGCCACCGCCTCCCCAGCGGTATCGTGCTCAACTTCATCTATGGTTTCCATACCATAGAGTCCTTTTACCAAGTCCTGAAGGCGAAGCGTATCAAGTGGTTGCTTGGGGATGTAGCTGGTTTGGCTGTTGTTGGTGGGGGTAATGAACTGAAGTTGGGTCAAGAGCCCAAGGAAGCCTTGTAAGCGATTGTAGGGAATTGATAGGCAATCAAGAAGCTCCTTAGTAGAGGTAGCACCCTTTCCTTCTCTGAAATTACTGCCGATGAGCATCATGATATTGATTCCTTCCGACAACTGCAATGCGGGGCTTTGAGGAAGCCCACGAAAACTGGAGACATCCGGTCTAAACTGATGCACATAGGCAAGTTCTACACTGAAGAATACGGTTGCCCAGAATACATAACAGAAGAACAAGAACAGGAAGATTGCTGCAAAGGAACCATAAATGACAGAAAACCTGCTCGCCATTGTAGTCAAAAGTGAGGTCAGCTTGCTGAAGATACTAATCACAAGCAATCCTGCAAGACTCCCTAGAATTGCTGAATCGAAACGGACCTTTGTATTGGGAACCAAGTAGATAAGCAAGAAGATAACCAACGCAACAATGAAACTCGGAGCAAGGGCTTCAACTGCTACAGACCACCGACCAAGGGTAACCCCAATCAAATCAAGATACCAAGATGTGAGAATAGACTGTGCACTTACATAGGCTGCAATCAACAAGGTTCCTACAATTAAAAAGGAAATGTATCCAGCAAACCGTTTCAACGCATTACGGCTCCTGCTTGAACGATAGATCCTGTTGATTACAATCCACACTTTGTTGATCAGAAGAACCATAGTAATCAAAAAAGATATAAGCCCGACAATTCCCAAACTGGTTGCATTACGGGTGTATTGGGTTAGGAGGATCATCAACTGCCCACCTGCATCCTCACCTGCCAATTCCGTGAACCATTGCGTGAGAAAATTTACTAACGGCTCCATAACACCAAAAGCATTGAAGAATGTAAAAAGGAATGTTGCAGCAGGGACAATAGCTAATAGTGTAGAGTACACCAATCCCGAAGCAGAATTCAGAAAGTTGTCCTTCATCGACTGTCTGAATACGGATGAGAAAAAGACTCCCAGCCGCTTTAGATTTTGCTGGATAATGTTCTTAAAAGACATGCTTACAGTCTCTGCTTGATCCAGGAATAGAGGTACTGTGCCGTCTGCTCCCTATTGGTTTCCTGCAGTAGCTCGTGTCGTGCACCCTCTACCAAGTTGAGGGTGATATCTGAGATATTACAATTATGGTAGAGTTCGTACACCTTACGCACTCCCTTGGAGAACTCTCCTACAGGATCCTCACTACCACTGATGATCAACAAAGAAAAATCAGAGGGGAGTTTTTTAGCTCTTTCTGCATCGTTGGCCATCGCCACCCCGTCCAACAGGTCTGCAAAAAATCCAGAGGTGCAGACAAAACCACACAAGGGGTCATCAATATACTTCGCTACTTGCTCATCATCTCTACTCAACCAATCAAAGGATGTCTTTGCGCTAGGAATCTTCTTGTTGTATGCACCAAAACTCATTTTGTCCAGTTTTGCATCAGGATGTTTGGAACCATATTTACTGACATGATTATGAGCAATCATCTTCCCAATCTTTCCAAGCATACCTTGGGAAGCACCAGTCCCCATGAGTATGACCCCATCAAACAAATCAGAGTATTGCACCATCAGACTTCTAGCCAAGAAAGAGCCCATGCTATGGCCAAGCAAGAAGAGACTGTGACGGGGATATTCAGAAAGGATGACATTCGTCAATTCATAGGCATCATCCACCACACGTTGCCAGCCTTCACGTTCTGCAAACCAACCAAGGGTTTCACCTGATTGCTTTGCAGTCTCACCATGACCCCGATGGTCAGGAGCATAGACAACAATTCCTTTGGAATTCAGGAATGTGGCGAATGCATCATATCGGAGACTATGCTCAGCCATACCATGTAAAATGAGAAGCACCCCTTCAATCTGTGGCCCTTCTGGAACCCATACGCGATATGACACGCGCTTCCCATCATTGCAAGACAGCTCTCTGATGGTAGCCATTTCTGCTTCCTCCCCTATATATTTTTTTATATAATTCTCGTATTATATTACCAGTAATATACGCACATCACAAGAAGCATTTGCCTTTACCAAGGAAAAATTAGGAGTTTCCATGTCCAATACTCTTTTGCTTGCCAGCGATTTACATGGATCGCTTACAGCCCTTACTCTACTAGACCAACGGGCACGTGAGCACCAAGCAAAATCTATCCTGATTGCAGGTGATTTCTGTCCTTCAGGACATCCACATTTCCAACTACTACTCCAGAATATCCCGCAATTGCTTTTGGTAAGAGGGAACTGTGACAGCAGTTATGACTTCAGTAATGCAGGGATTGCCTTGCCTCCCCTGAAGAGAAGCATCGATTGGCAAGGAAGAACCATATTCATGACTCATGGGGACAGGATTCACTCCCCGTTTGGCCAAAACCTGAAAGCAGGAGACATCTTCGTGAGTGGTCATACCCATACGCCCAAGCTCCAGAAGGGTGAAGATGGGGTTATATGGGTAAACCCAGGATCGACTACCTATCCAAGAACGACCCTCGGACCTACTTATGCGCTCTTTGACGATGAGGGTATCAGTATACACAAGCTTGATGACGATCAACCAATCCCTAGTCTCCAGTACTACTTTCTCCCAAGAACAGACCAGTAAGCATCAAGCAACCGAGCCAAAGGGACCACTTGGGCAGAACGGTAGTTACTCTTCCCATTGACCAACAACTGGTCAGGCAGAGATCCATACCGGCTCTCGCGTTTTAGGAGTTTGTCATCAAGAGTTAATTGCAAGTGCAATGCTTCTTCTCCATAGGAGCGCACGGCATACGCATTGATCTCATACCCCTCCCCTAATGATGCCAACAGGGCTAATCTTGAGAAGTTCTTTCTTGCAAATGAAAAGTGTGGATAGTGAAAAAACCGATGACTGAAAGTGGAGATGGTCACCCAAGGACACAGCCCAACGCTTTCACAGGCATAGACAAGCTTCTGGACATAGAGTGCCCAGGAAACGAGGCGCCGCTCCCTACCCCTATGGTAGTGGTTCCCCCATAAAAGCTCACCGAACACCACACTCCTTCTTCCCATGGCTACAAGCAGTGCTTGCACCGGAAGTGCGCGATAATCATAGGGAGGTAGTGGCAATCCATCAACCATGAACGCATGTTCTGATCCACCATACTTCTCCACCAGCGAGGAAAGTCCTATTCCCAATTCTTCTCCGGAGCCTTTCTTGTACGTGATGGCATCAAGGAGACGAAGATAGAGCATTGCTTTCGAATATTGCAGGTCGGGTAGAAAACTCAATTTCCCTTCTCTTCGACAGGCCCTTGCCCAGGCAAGTACTGCACCGGTACTTACCACTTCGAGACCATTTTCTAAACAACGGAGCGCAACCTGTTGTACGCTTCTACTGTCAAAGAGTTCCAAATTCGATCCCAAGGCCATCGCAGTCTCCAAATCTAATGGAGTATGATCCTGGCACACAGGAAAAGAAGGGTCATGAAGGGAAATCCCTTTAGGAACACTATGTGGACAGAGTCCCCAAAGCCTTCCATCAACACGCATGGAATAGGTATCAATTGCGGCCCATCCATGGTGATTTGCTTTAGCAAGTAGTGCGATTGACCCTTCTTTGGCCATCGTATTTCCCATCCGTGTCTTTCCTAAATCCTTCATATAGGCTTGGTTCAGCAACCCAAGCCTATGTGGATCATACGCTTCTCTGCCATGATTATGGGGAGACAGGGTAAAGAACTTGATGTTTTTCATACCACAGACACATCCAACCCCACCTTGTGTTACATTCTGATTGTTCGCATAGAGAGATGCATATAGCACGAAGTGTTCCCCAGCTGGACCAATGACGACCAAATGCTCTTTTTCCACCTTCCTTGCAACGTCGGTTGTAGTAAGATTATGATACTCCTCAGCATCACTAAAACTCACCAATCCATCTGCAATAGAGAAACTACACAACTTTCTGCTACGGCCGGTTATTACCAAAGCAGCATATCCACAGCCAACGATAGCCCCTGCGAGTGATGAATTCGCACTGGATACAGAAAGAGTTCCTGTAACAGGGCTCTTGGTAACTACAGTATAGGAATTACAGTAACCAAGCGGTGTATCTACAGTAGCCCCTGGAGCAAAAACAACTGGGTTGCCTCGTTCATAGTCTTCCTCGCCGAGCTGTTCATAGTCTGCGAAGCGATCCCAAAGCATTAAGGCAAGCAATCGCCCCCCAAGAAAGTGTTTTGCCTCTTCCTCTTCCAGCGGTATGCTTGTAGATGTTTCTGATTCCAAATCTATATGTAGTATGAAGCGTTGTCGATAGGGAAACGCCAGATGAAGCTTTTTTCTCATGTACAAAAGGTACCTACCTCCCAGTTGGCTGTCAATCCAAGAATGTGCTCTTGAGTAAGACAGCAGTATAACACATACCAGACAAAAACGCTTTACTCTTGTTTGCCAACAAACCACCATGTATGATACCTACATGAAGAGTATTACCGTAACCATCAAAGAACAGCATCTGGTGCTCCCTATTGGGGCCACCGTGGAAGATGCCTTGATTAAGGCAAAGGTGGTCAAATCGTGCAACGAACAGACCTATACAGAGAACCCGTATATCGGGGCCTTGGTGAACCATGAGTTGCACTCTTGCTCTCGATCCCTAGTTGCCGATTGTACCCTTGAACCGGTGCCACTTTTTGGAGACATGGGCAAGAGGATGTACCGCCACTCTCTTTGCTATCTTCTCTGTGCCGCTGTTTCCATGCTCTATCCAAATCGAAGGTTGGTCATTGGTCACTCCCTTGGTGATGGGTATTACTTCAGTTTTGATGATGACCTTACCCTAAACAATACAGATATCAAGGCGATTGAAAAAGCGATGCACTCCTTGGTTGAGCGAAATCTCCCTATCGAGGAGGTCTTACTGCCCTACGAAAAGGCACTCTCCTATTTTGAGAACAACCATCATGAACAGACAGCTGCATTGCTTTCCACGCGAAATGAACCAAAGGTGGATCTCTATCGTTTGCAAGGCTACATGGATATCTCCTACGAACCCTTGCTCAGTAAAACTGGTCTGATGCAGATATGGGAACTTATGCCCTATCAAGAGCGAGGAATGCTTCTTCGCTACCCCCGTTCACACAATATCAACAAACTTGATCCGTTTGTTGACAACCCCTTGCTCTTCTCCATTTATCGAGAGTATAAAGCTTGGGGCTCCATTCTCAACATGCAGTCCCTAGGCCAGCTGAATCAGATGGGCAACCAGAATACCGTTGAATCCTTCATTCGGCTCGCTGAGGCCTTGCAACAAAAGAAAATTGCAAGTATTGCAGACCAGATAAACCTTCACAGCAGTGTAAAAGCTGTTCTTGTCGCCGGTCCATCCTCATCAGGGAAGACTACATTCGCTCACAAACTTTCAATCCAATTACAAGTATTAGGGAAAAAAACAATCAAGATATCCTTGGATAATTATTATCTTCCTCCGCATCATGCACCCAAGGATGAAGATGGGAATCCTAATCTTGAGGCACTTGAGGCACTTGATGTTGCACGTTTCCAAGAGGACTTGGCTGACCTATTCGCAAAGAAAGAAGTGCACCTCCCTCTCTATGATTTCAAGACGCTTACCCGCACCTATGAGGAACGCCCTGTGCACTTGGATAAACGAACTATCTTGATCATAGAAGGTATTCATGGAATGAATCCAAAGCTGACCGTTTCCTTGGACAAAGAATTGCTCTTCAGGGTCTATATCTCAGCACTGACCCAATTGAATCTTGATGACCACAACCGCATCAGCACCACGGATAATCGTATTATACGTCGCTTGATTCGTGACAATAGAACCCGTGGGACAAATGCCAGTACCACTTTGAACATGTGGCCATCGGTGGAGAGGGGCGAAAACCAATACATTTTCCCGTATCAGAACAATGCTGATGTAATGATCAATAGTGCCTTGGACTATGAACTGGGAGTTCTCACCACCTATGCACAACCCTTGCTGAAGATGGTGAAGCCTTCTGCAGGAGCCGCCTATGAGACTGCTCGTAGATTGCTCATGTTCCTGGAACATGTCAATCCAATCCCAGACACCTTGGTCCCTGACGATTCCCTGCTCAGGGAGTTCATCGGAGGAAGCGATTTCAAGGTTATCTGAATCGATAGGAGATTCCACATGGAAATCTATGAGGAACGTACAGTGAATATCCAGCATCTGGAGCATCGGCTGAAGAGCAAGATCTCTATATATGAACAATCACTCACCAATCTCGGAAGTTGTACGCTTGTCATGGTCAAGGCAGGAGCACAACGATATCTGGTGGCTTCCGGTTCAGGTCCCGTTTTCGATGAATTGGAAGGAGAAACAGAAAAACAATGCAAAATCTGTCCACTGATCCATGAGAACCGTCTGGTCTTGAATACCTACCTACCTTTCACGCACCCAGTTGCAAACACCACCAAGCGTCCTTCCCTCGGGTTGGGTGACCGCCTTGGAAAGGCTACCCCTGGGCATATCAGGGCATTGGAAGGCACCTCGGTATTTCCGATCTTTGCTCAACAGAGCATCAGGGAATTAAACTTCACCAACAGAACCTTCAAGGATGTGATTGATGCTGCCTCATACGCAGTATTTCAAGAAGGATATACGTATGGGTTCGGAGCTGACGGAGACCATCTGAAAAAGAGTGAGGAGATCAAGCAGGCTTTGGAAGATGGAGCTACCATGATCACCCTAGACTCATCAGAACAGATAGACCCAACCATCCAGAATCTGGATGTAGAGGGACTCCAAACACGCTATGAGGCATTAGATAGTGAGATTCGGGAGTTATACGAAGGATTATATGCAGATCAGGAGTTTTCCATCGGAACTTCAACGTTACGACTTGACCTCCCCACATTGAAGCGCGACATTCTAACCTACCACAAAGCACTTGATTTCATACAAAATATCTATAAACAGCATATTCTGCATTCTGAACATCCAATAGATTTTGAAATTTCCATCGATGAGACTGACACCCCGACCGACCCTAAAAGTCATCTTTTCATTGCAAAGGAACTCAAACGAAGACAGGTGGTTATCTCCACACTGGCTCCTCGTTTTGTAGGCGAATTCCAAAAAGGCATCGACTACATCGGAGACACCGCTGAGTTTGAAAGACAGTTGGTTTTGCATGTAGCTATTGCAAAGCAATACCGCTACCGGCTCAGTATCCATTCAGGTAGCGACAAATTCTCCATCTTTCCCATTCTTGCTCAAACGATCAAGGGGAGTTTCCACGTCAAGACGGCTGGCACCAACTGGCTTGAAGCTGTCCGATTAGTAGCAGAAAAGGATCCCGCTCTCTATAGAAGGATGCATAACCATGCAATCAAACGTTTTAGTGATGCAAAATCCTTCTATCATGTAACCACTGATATAGGGAAAATCCAGGATTTGGAGTCAATGAAAGATAAAGACCTCCCCTCCTACCTCAACGACGATAATACTCGACAGCTTCTACACATCACCTACGGTTATCTACTTGAAGATGAGGATGAGACGGGAGGGAAATTGTTCAAGAAATCCTTCTTCAACTTGCTTTTCCGAGAAGAAGAGCATTACAAGCAATTGCTTGATGCACACATAAGTAGACATCTTTCCTTGTTAGGATTCAAGAAGTGAACAAGCATATCACTAAGAGAAGGTGGCCTTTACAAGCCACCTTTTCTTGATTATATGAGGATACGTTCTTATACGCTATAGATATGCTTGAACTCATCAAACAGGTCACTAACCTCTTGCTTACACTTGCCGCAGACCGTACCAAACTCGGTAATCTCCTGCAGCTGGTCCAGAGTCTTTGCTTCTCCTCGTTTCACGAGATCCTCAATCTGCACATCGGTGACTCCCTTACACTCACAGATGGTCTTTGCCACACTGTTCTTGAAAGAATTGTCACGTCCCGCTTTTTCAAGATAGTCATCAATTGCAGCCCTAAGAGCTTTATCCCCCAGTACGGAACAGTGGAACTTATGCTCAGGCAGTCCCCCAAGTGCTTCAGTGATCATGTCAGGAGAGAGGTTGTAGGCATCCTGCAAACTCATCCCAATTGCCATCTCACTCATCATTGAGGTGCTTGCAATAGCTGAGGCACATCCATAGGTAAGCCACCTCAGGTCTGTTATTGTATCATTGTCGACCTTGATCATAACTTGCATCTGGTCACCACAGGCAAGAGAACCGACTTCACCGATTCCATCAGCCTGAAAATTTTCTTCTTCCTGCCAGGTATTCCTGGGATTCATAAAATGGTCTTTCACCACTGGGGTGTAGACCCATTGACTCATAAAATTTGTCATCTTGTGGACATCTCCCTTAATCGCTTGATAATCGGCGGTAATTTCTCCAGTACATAGGCAACATCATCTTCCGTGTTGTACCTTCCAAAACTAAACCGTATTGAGCCGTGGGCCAGCTCGATAGCCACTCCGGAGGCCAGTAATACGTAACTGGGTTCAAGCGACCCACTTGCGCAGGCACTCCCGGTGGAAACCATAATTCCTTCCATGTCGAGATAGAGCAGAATCGATTCCCCTTCTGCATGGGGGAATGATACATCAAGTGTTCCGGGAAGACAGTGTTCTTGGTTCCCGTTAACCACTACATTGGGGATACGCTCATCGATGCCCTTTCGTAGCATCTCCCTGAGAGCCCAAAGTTTCCTGCTCTCTTCTTCAAGATTACGTTCAGCAAGAGAAGCTGCAACCCCGATACCAACAATTGATGCGGTATTGTAGGTTCCTGCTCGCTTTCCCCCCTCCTGATGGCCACCATGGACAAGTGGGGTATACGGTGCTTTTGCCTTGACTGCCAACACTCCTATGCCTTTTGGACCATAGAACTTGTGCCCGGAAAGACTGAGGTAATCGACATCCCAAGATTGCATAGAGACGGGGATTTTACCGATAGCTTGTGTTGCATCAGTATGCATATAAGCCCCTACCTCATGAGCAAGCTTGGCAATCTCCTTAACCGGTTGGATGGTACCAATCTCATTATTCCCTGCCATGACAGAGACCAAGGCGACATCCTCGCCCAGATAAGTCTTCATCACCTCTAGGTCTACCCGTCCACTACCATCAACCGGGCATTCATCAACATGATATCCCAGATTTTTAAAATACTTCACCAATTCATTAATCGAAGGGTGTTCGATGGATGTGGTAACAATTCGGTTACGTTTCGACCCTAGGTCGATACGCTCACGAAAAATATTGAATACGGTATTATTCGATTCACTGGCTCCACTGGTAAACACGATCGACGAGGGATCGCAATCAATCAAGGAGGCAAGTGCTTTCCGACTTTCTTCTATTGCCATAGCGGCTTCACGACCATAGCTATGCATGCTCGATGCATTCCCAAAAAGGATATTGGCTTCGTGTACAGCCTCGATTACATCCTCATGCATGGGGGTGGTCGCATTGTTATCCAAATAAATGGTCTTCTGTTCCATAATTAACCTCATAGAAAACGATAGTGACAGGTACCCCTTAGGGTCAAGCCACACTACTGTTACGCGTTGAATACTTCGTAAAGATCGTTTTCGTCTGAGTCCTCATCAGGACAGGTTTTACTATGGATGAATCGAAGGGTTCTTTTCTTTGCAAAACGAATATGAAATCTACGTGCCCATTGTACATAGGCACAATTTTCATGGAGATATGACGCAAACATGGCCCGAATCGGTGTCATTTTTTTACAACGAGTCGATTGGACGAATCGTTCAGCGTAAATTTTGCACTGCTTGGTTTCAGGATCAAAATGCTCACACCAGGTGTCCAAATCTATGACCAACTCACGACCATAGACTGCCTTTTCATGACAACAGAGTCCACACTTGTGGCATTTCTTCTCCCATTTCTTACCCACAGTCCCCCCCCTTGCTCAATGCTTCAAGCTTGGTCTGGGAAGCTAAATGTACTGGGGGGAGAATTGCAATAGCTGTAACACTGATATACCCTTCTCTCACGGCTTGGAAATCACTTCCTTGGGTGTCACAACGCTGAATAGGTTGTACGCCCCCCTTCATGGAGAGCACCACGGAAGTACCAAAACATACCGTAGAAGTATCGTAATATCGTGTTTTCTCTTGTTGTTTGGTCTGAACTGCATCATGGTAATCGAGATAACTCAGTATCCCACTTTTCCATTTTCCATTTCCATCTGCAGGAACATTGATATTTATGATACACTCACTACTCGTCAAAGGATAGAAATCTTCGAGATGCTGTACCACAAAGTCTGCAGTTCGTTGGAAAGGATAGACCCCATCCTCACTCCTTGAGCAACTTACAGCCATCGACCGCAATCCAGTCAAGGCAGCCTCTCTGGCTGCTCCAACAGTTCCTGAATAATGGATGTCTGTGGAAATATTATATCCATGATTAATTCCGCTGATGACTAAATCGGGATCCTCTGGAAAAATTTTTCCCTTTGAAGCATACAGTATGCAATCTGCTGGGGTCCCACTGCAATAATACCGGTTCTTGGCATATTCAGTAATGGTAATATCCTCACGGAGAGTCATTGAATGGCTGCTAGCACTTCGCTCTGAATCGGGGGCAACTATCCATACCTCATGGCCAGCACGCAACAACACCTCAGAGAGGGTGTTCAGTCCTTCACTTTGATATCCATCATCATTTGTCAGCAGTATCTTCATTAATGTGTTTGAAACACAACACTTGCCGCATCACTCCCCTCAAATACATACCAACGAGGGTGAAAGCCAAAGATGTGTTCATAGTCCTCCAGACGTTCAATATAACTTGGAAGGGCTTGTTTACTCAAGAGGACCATGATATTGCCGCTGAACCCATTGGATACCTGGACCGAGCCAAGACATCCATTGAGCTCTCCTGCTCTCTTGGTCAGCCAGTCGACCTCGGGGCATGTTACTTCCAACAGATCCCGAAGTCCAGCTTGAACACGATTCATTACTTTCCCATAGGGCACTGCATCCTTCCCATTAAGCAGGTTAGCTGCATCATTTGCAAGTCGCGACTCCATCAAGATATATTCACAGATATGGCGGTCTTCCTCATCCAATGGCACCACACGACCAGAGAGGTCACTCTCTGGAAAGTCTCGCATAAAACCACCACTTTTATAATCTCCCAACTTCTCAAATGCTCGTTTGATAACCTTCCGCTTACTTCTGATCTCTTCACGCATTGCATTAGGAGAAATCTTGCTGTCCACTACGATTGCCACATATTCTTCATTCTCGTTAGTGAAGGGGAAATGCAATTCCTTGTAGGTTACATGCTGCAGATCGTAAAAGAGAATTGTGCCTTTCTTTCCATTAAGCATGGTAAGCAAATCACTAATACTGCATATCTCACTGTTAAACGTAGTACATGCCTGATATGCGATTCTAATCTGGGAAGAGAAACTAAGCTTAAGGTCGAGTAACGCATCAAGGGCAAGGCAGGTTCCGAGTGAACATGCAGTACTGACCATTTGGGTATCAGCATGCAGAAGACTCCCCTCGACAGTTATATTCATTCCTGAAAATTCGGTCCCTTCACTCGCGAGAACCGAGAACACCGCTTTGAGAAAATTTCCCCATCGGTCTTCTTTACGGTATTTGATAGTATTCAAGGAAAAGCGCTTTCGATCATTGAGGGTTGGATTGTACAGTCTCACCAATTGGTCGTCTCTATAAGAGACGGCCACATAAAGAACAGAGTGATCGGTTCCTACCAAGGACCATCCACGACACGCATCTGCATAACTACCAAGCAAAGTACATGTACCAGGTACCCGCGTAATTACCAGCGGAGAGTCGCCGTATTCCTTGATGTGTTGTTTTCTGATGTTATCCATGCCCCAACCTAATTTTTATGGGTCAATTTTAGGATACTTGTCAGCATAATGCAACAAAAAACCTACTTTTGTATAATTCGGGACTCATGCATTTCCCCACATGACCAACAAATGCGTGAATATGAATCCAAAACTTGTAAAAAACCCCCTTTCCTGGGTACTCCAAAAAAGAGGGTCTCTAGAGAAAGGAGACAAAATATCCCATGGGAATCGTGTTATCATTGGTTTACCAATAAATCAAAGATAAACAGGGAGATACCATGGGACGTAGACAGCTTACACTGAAAGCACTGGGGGAAGTCATTTCACTTGGGGTGAAAGGCTGAAGCTCCAATATTACTTCATGCCGGCAGCAACGGATACAGGAAGGAACGCAGGCCTACTGTGCTGGGCAAGATATTCCAGAAGAGCAGAAAAACTATCAGCAGAGAGCTGAGGGAGGGGAATGGTGGAGCATGTGCTCTCTGAAATCCCATTTTCTCGGATTGAGTATGCCACGCAGAGCATGCCCAGATCGATGCAGAGGAGAAGATGAAATACAAGGACCGCTACCAAGTCAGGCAAACATTATACGCTTGAAAGTAAGATATCTGGAACTGATCCTAGAGAAACAATACAGCCCCTATGCTGTGCTGATGAAGCTGGACGAAAAAGGCCTCTGGCCAGAAGGCTTGAGGATCTGTGAGAAGACCTTGTACAACTGGATAGAAGCTGGGATATCCCTGGGGTAACGATCGAGGACTTGCCGAGAAAAGGCAAGATGAAGCGCAGGAAAGGCCATGGGGGCAAGAAAACATGCTAACGTGGAATTTGCTGCTAGGTCCATAGAGAACCGCCCCAAGGAGGTTCTCTCAAGCGTCTGAAGGCTGGTCACTGGGAAGGGGACACGTGTACAGGCTCGGAAGAATGGGCAAAGGGAATGCCTGCTGACGCTTGTGGAACGAAAGTCAAGGATGGAGCTTGATAGTCAAGATACTTCCGACAGGACGGCAAAGTCGGTGAAGAAGGGTCTCGACTGGATAGAGAAGCAGTTCGGCAGCCGCCTCTTCCGTAAGATTTTCTGTCGATTACGTTCGACAATGGGGGTCGAGTTCTTCGATGTCCTGGGCCTGAGAACTCAGTGCTGACCAGGAGCAGGAGGACTGTGTTATATTTCGCTTCATCCCTACTGTTCCTCGGAACGTGGAACTAACGAGAACCATAATGGAATCAGTAAGAAGATTCCCTTCCCAAAGGTACTGATTTTGCTGATATCAAGGTTAAGAGCATAAGGAAAAATACAGGACTGGATGAACACCTACCCAAGGAAGATTCTCAATGGCTCTACTCCTTTAAGAGTATTCAAAGAAGAATTCGAACTGGAAGATCTTAGCATCAATATTGGAGGCATGTTAATGAAGAAGACAAAGAATCACTAAGCGGACATTCTACTTGCCAAGAAACCCTTTTGTATAATTCGACTCATGCATTTCCCCACATGACCAACAACAGTGAATATGAATCCAAAACTTGTAAAAACCCCCTTTCCTGGTACTCCAAAAAGAGGGTCTCTAGGTATCACTCAACAGGATATCAAATCTAGTTAGTCGCTCAAGCCATAGCGCTTCTTGGAAACGTTCGATACGACCGGCAGTATCAACCATCTTCTGGTTTCCAGTAAAGAAGGGGTGACAAGCGGAACAAATTTCAATTTCAAGATTCTTTGCAGTTGTCTTTGTCGTGATAACATTGCTACATGAGCAATGAACTTTTTAGTTCATAACGGGGATGAATTCCATCTTTCATTTAGGTTCCTCCAAGGATATGTGTTCTGGTTGGCTGTAGGCAGTAGACAAGTTTCTTTCAATTTGTTCCTGATTTCTAGTATGCCGCCGAATTTGAGCGAATACCGGTGCGTTGATAGAACGCAAGAACGATTCATTATCCTTTGTCTTCCGAATTTTGTCAATGAGGAACGGAGTCATCTCCTGATCGTCCATATCATTGACAGCATTACGCATAAGCCAGATTCTAGCAGCCTCATCGGAAGGCAACAACAGATCTTCACGGCGGGTTCCACTCTTCTTGATATTGATTGCCGGGAAGAGTCGCTTGTCAGCAAGACGACGGTCTAGGATGATTTCATTATTTCCGGTTCCCTTGAACTCTTCAAAGATAATCTCATCTATTCTGGAACCTTGTCTCAATCAAACCAGTAGCAACAATGGTAAGACTGCTCCAAACCTGATATTTCTGGCAGCACCAAAGAATCGTTTTGGTTTGTGTAAAAGCATTGGAGTCCACTCCTCCACTGAGAATCTTACCACTTGCAGGGACTGTCTGGTTGTAAGCACGTGCAAGACGGGTGATGGAATCCAAAAGAATGACAACATCCTTCTTATGTTCAACCAAACGTTTTGCTTTTTCGATGACCATCTCAGCAACCTGCACGTGTCTGCTTGCCTGCTCGTCAAAAGTGGAGGCGATTACTTCTCCATTAACATGGCGACGCATATCAGTAACTTCCTCTGGACGTTCATCAACCAGAAGAACCATCAAAATCACTTCTGGGTGATTCGTACTGATGGAATTTGCAATTTTCTGCAGGAGTACCGTCTTACCAGTACGCGGAGGTGCTACTATTAGAGAACGTTGTCCCTTTCCAATCGGGCAGAACATGTCAATAATTCTTGTCGACATATCCTCTTCGGCTGTCTCCAACTTAAGTCGTTGATCAGGGAACAATGGCGTCAGGCTATCGAACGGTACACGCATCTTTGCTTTGATTGGCTCATCACCATTTACCTTCAATATTTTTAGGATGGCAAAAAACCGTTCATTCTCACGAGGAGTCCTCACCTGTCCAAATACTACATCACCAGTCTTCAGATAGAGACTCTTAATCTGGGCAGGAGAAACATAGACGTCTTCCAACCCTGAAAGATAACTATTTGAGGGTGAACGAAGGAACCCAAATCCATCCGGAAGGATTTCCAAGGTACCTGTTCCCACAATCACTCCACTACTCGAGGTATGCAATCGAAGAATTTCTGCAACAATTTCCTGTTTGCGTAAATCAAGAATGATATCCGCATTTAATCCACGCTCCACACCTACCTTGCGAAGTTCATCGATGGACATGGTGGTAAAATCTTCAAGCACTAAAACAGGAGCTTCTGGATGTTCCTCAATATTCAAATCATTGGAAGATTCATCCTGATGACTCGGCCTTCCTCCCCGATTCGAACCAAAACTTTGGCTCTTAGGATAGGAACCCTTTGGATGGTTTCTATTTTGAGAGTTCCGGTTGTTTCTATTGTTATAGGGTTTACGATGGTTCTGGTTCGGGTTCTGGTTCGGGTTCGGGTTCGGGTTCTGGTTTCTCTGGTCTTGCTTGTATTGGGCAGGAGGCTGAGAAGTATCTGCAGGCTGTCCTTGCTCTGGAGCAGGCTTTTTCCGTTTCTCTTCCAACTCAAGTTGGGGTTGCTCAGAATCAGATGTACCTTTTTTATCTGTATTTTTCTCAGATTCACTCTTTTTAGGTCTACCCCGACGTTTTTTAGGTTCAGGAGCAATCTGTACCTCTATTTTCTGTTCAGTTGTATCACTTGTATTTTCAAATGTTTTTGTTTCTACAGGGCTCTTTTTTCGGGTCACTCGCCGCATCGGCTTTTTTGCAGATTCCTGCTCAGATGCAACAGCCACGCTGGCTTCATTCAACTCTAATTCTTCGGAAGACATAGGATTAACTCCAACGGAAAAGGGGAAATGTATTGCACCTCATCATATATAAAGGTGCACCAAGTGCCCAGTTCCTTAATTTGTAATACAGAATGTAAGAATATGCGGAATTGGAACGTACTTACTTATAATTCTTTCCGCGATTTGGTTCTTTAAATATATTGCCACTTCTTGACAGTGTCAAGCAAGCAGGCTCCTTTGATGTATTGACTTGCAAGAATTAATGCCATTACAGAGGCTCTCCTTCTTACCGGATCCCTCCCGTAGGAAGCAATATGCATCTTTACTGCAGTACTCTTTCTGGTTTTTGAGGCAAACCCAAACCATACGGTTCCTACCGGCTTCTCAGGAGTGCCCCCATCAGGTCCGGCAATTCCACTAACCGAGAGGGCCCAGTCACTGCCAGAGGTCCGTCTTATTCCCTCAGCCATCTCCAGTACGCAAGCCTCACTGACAGCACCCTCCTGTACAAGGGTCTCGTCTCGTACACCAAGCAACTGTTTCTTTGCCTCATTGGCATAACTTGCTACACCACCCCAGAACCACGCAGAGCTACCAGGCTGGTCTGTAAGCAATTTTGCAATGTATCCGGAGGTACAGCTCTCGGCTGTACTAATCGTTTCTCCACGCTCTTCAAGCATCGAAGTAAGCAACGTCGTCGGCTGGATGTTTCCATCAACCACCAGACACTCCCCAACCAGTGATCTGAGACGATTGGCCATTTCTGCTCGCTCGGTTTCATTTCCATCCACAAGATACAAACTAATCTTTAAATCCTGAAACCGGGTACCCCACTGCAAGCCATTAAAGGAAATTGACTGGCAGAGCTCTTCCAGTTTTGACTCAGGGATTAGAAACGTAGAATACTCGCTTCGAGAAAAGTCGTCATGCCCAATTAACTGAGCAAGCCAAGGAATAACCTGGTCAAAGAACATAGGATTCATTTCCCGTGGAGGGCCAGGCATAGCCACACAAGCTATCTGGCGCCCTCCGTCAGGTATGAAACCCTTGAACCCAGACGCTGTCCCCAGAGGGTTGGGGATGAGTTCAAAACCTTGAGGAATCATGGTCTGTTGCTCATTTGCTCCCCAGATCCGCTCCCCAATTCGGGTATACAACGTATCAAACGCTTCCGGATCTCTGACCAAGGAAACTTTGGCGAGATTGGCAACAATGGTACGAGTCATATCGTCGCTTGTAGGGCCAAGTCCTCCCGTCATTACCACCAGATCACAATTATCGATACAGTCCCTAAGGACATCTCCAATGGTTCCATCATCCGGCACAAGTACCATCCGATCAACGCGATACCCCAGTTGAGTCAGTTGGCTTGAGATGACTTGGGTATGACAGTCAGCAATGACCCCCCGAGTCAATTCGGTTCCGATGATGAAGAGTGCAGCACTGGTATAAGTCATTATTTTTTCTGCCTGTTATTGATGAAATATCGATACAAATGATACAGCACACCTCCAGCAAGGAGAATAGCTGAAAGATAGATGGTTAGATACGCGAACCAATTCACATGCCGGGTATAGAAGGTAGTTCCATGTATTTCTCCACTGTAAACGGGGACATCATAGATATGGTAGTCAACCGTAAAAGGTTCCATCGGGTCGATAATCTTTCCCGTAACGTCAACCACACAGGTCATCCCACTATTGGTACCACGAACGGTGGTTCTTCGATTCTCAATGGAACGGAAGACAGCCAATCCAAGGTGTTGCATTTCTGCAGAGACTGCTCTAGACCACCCATCGTTGGTCATATTGACGATAACGTCAGCTCCATGGGAAACAAAGCCAGCATTCAAATATCCAAAAACATCCTCGAAACAGATAGGAGTGGAGAATTTCACACCTTCCTCAGTCTCAAAGACTACTGGATCGTAGCCGGTCTCCCACCAGTTATAGTCATTCGCGAGTAGGAGATTATAGAGCCACGGCATCTGTTTCTCATAAGGAAAATGTTCGGTAAAGGGCACCAGATGTTGCTTCCTATACGTATTCTTAATCCTACCATCCTCAAAGAAAATGACGGTATTATAATCTGCCCGGTTCCACGAACCGTCTTCTCCAAGAGCTGGTTTATTGGAGTCTTCAATGACACCCTCGGGATTACCTGTTACCAGAGGAATGGGAAGTGACTTGCCGAACTCGACAAACTCCTCCACCAAGGCTAAGGTTGCAGGGTCAGAAGGATAGCTCTCATGCCAGGTAACTGAGGGGACAAAGGCAGTCTCAGACCAGAGTATAATATCAGGATCTTCAACTAAGGCTTCCAAGCTCATCTTGCGCAATGTGTTGAAGTTTCGCTTGTAGGTAGCATAACCACCCTCCCAAGTATCAGCACTATGCTGGATGGTAGCCACCCTCCAAGTTTTGTCTGGTTCTTGGGATTTCCAATATGACATGGAAGCAAAGCCGAAAATCAAGGTTGCCAAAAGGACTATCCCATAGGCAATGAGGAAGGCCATGTGTTCCTTCAGATAACCCTTCAAGAAATACTCCCTATCATGGTACCAACGATATAGGTAGGCCCCAAGGAAAGTCTGCGGTATCACTAATATGAAGGTAACTCCCCAAATACCAAAGATTTCAGAAATCTGGATAAGAGGAAGATAACGGTATACTGCCGAACCCAGGGTCCCGTAGGGATACCCAGCAAACCAGTCCTGACTCAGATAGGAATAAGCAACCCACACTAACGCTTCAACCAAGTATCCATATTTCTTGAATAACTTCTGTGCCGCCTTGAGTATGGGGAAAAGCATCAACATCTCCCCACCCTTGATAATCGGAACGATTAAGATGGCAAGGGGGTGGAAGGTCTTGAGCCAATAGTTGAAGAAAAGATAAAACATGAATCCATAGAAAAATCCATAGATTGGGGTCAACTTCCAGCTTGTATTCCTAATTACTGCAAATACGGGAATCAAGGAAATAATCGCGACAAACCCAATGCCGTTGGTCGATAAGAGACCAGGAAAGGCAATTGAGTAGACAAATGCCGACACTAATAACACAAGAACCTCAGAACAAACCGTTCTGAGGTTCCGTCTTGCATGCAAGTCAACCAAGAGATCTTCTCCTAATTACTAAAAACCTAGAAGGTTATTCCTTCTCTGATTTATTCTCTCGCAAATCCCACACATAATCCTTGAGTTCTTTGCCTGGACGGAAAATGGCAACTCCATGTGTTTCGACGGCAACAATAGCGCCGGTCTTTGGATTACGCGCTTTCTCACGACCCTTACGGGTGCGAACCTCAAACGTTCCAAATCCACGAAGCTCAATGACTTGATCATTCTGGAGACCGCTTTTCACTTCTTCAAAAAACTCGTCAATGATTGTATGAATATCGGCCCTATTCAGTCCATGCTTCTCATGGAGACTCTCGATTATGGCTGCTTTTGTCAACTTTGGTCCTGCCATGGTTACTCCTTAAACACGTTCTATACACACCAATCAACAATCGGCATGTTCATTATTCTGACTGTCTGATTATACAGCAGTCTGGTTTGTCATCTTGTTGAAACGGCTCTGCAATCTGGATTTCTTGCGGTTGGCTGTATTGTGGTGGATGACTCCCTTCCCGGCAGTTGAATCAAGCAACTTGAGACTCAAAGCCAAAGCATCAGCAGCAGCTTCCTTGTCTCCGGCAACCATAGCAACATCAAATTTCTTAATTGCAGTGCGCATGGTGCTCTTGGTTGCGCGGTTTCTCATTTTCCGGACTTGGTTCTGTCGCTCTCTTTTTTCAGCAGACCTGTTAATCACGTAATACCTCCAAACATATTACCTTGAATACGTATTTCATTTATTAAAGTTGAA
This sequence comes from Sphaerochaeta sp., assembly GCA_018399495.1. GTDB lineage: Bacteria > Spirochaetota > Spirochaetia > Sphaerochaetales > Sphaerochaetaceae > Sphaerochaeta. The sequence goes on along the minus strand of JAGYOG010000003.1, from coordinate 6,690 downwards.
GCCGGCAATAAAGCGCCGACGATTTAAAAACATATCACAGTCTATAAAATGGGTCAATACAATGCTTTATTTCAGTTTGATAAAAATTCATTTGCAAACTCCTTATCAATCTCCCAACGCTTGGTGTCACTATTGAAAAATACCGCACTTTGAGGAATGGTAAGCGTTCTTCCCTCACTTCCACTAAGCATGATACGTTTTGACAGTATGTTGACTTCATGAACTTTCATCAAGTCATAGCCCACCTTCAATTTACTTCCTTCTGGGGGATAATTGCGCTTTTCCTCGACATAGAAGTCATATTCATAGGAAAGACAACAAAGCAACCGACCGCAAGGACCAGAAATTTTCATAGAATTCAAAGAAAGGTTCTGCTCTTTGGCCATCTTGATTGAAACAGGATTGAGCTTGTCAGTCACACTATGGCAACAAAAATCACGCCCACATACAGCAAGTCCACCAAGTACACGGCTTTCATCACGCACCCCAATTTGTCTCAGCTCAATTCGAATACGGAAAACTGAAACTAAATCTTTGACCAGTTCGCGGAAATCCACACGTACATCTGCAGTGAAAAAGAATATAATCTTCGGCTCTCCAAGCAAGAAGTGGGCAGTCACCAGTTTCATATCAAGCTTATGAAGAACAATTTTCTCTCGGCAAATTCGCATCGCCTCATCTTCTTTCTCTGACTGCTCCTGATATCGGTTCATATCTGATGGGGTTGCTAAACGGTCAATCCACACGACATCCCCTGTGATTTCAATCTCTTCGGGCTCTCTCTGGGGATTACATCCTTCACAGGATTCGCAAGGATCCTCATCTTTTTCTGGTGAGTAAGAAGGAAGCGCTTCCTCCGGTTCCCCTACATATATTTCTTCCCGTTCTTCCTTGGGAAGACAAGATTCTGCATGAAAACATGCTGCCCTCGGTTGGTCACATCCAGGCTCATAGGACTTGCCCAGCTTGTCTGCAGGAGAAACAATGACCCCTAGATCAAGTCCGTAGCGCGTAGGAGCAACTACAGAGGTCCCGGGATACAACACAGAATCCCAAGCACAGATGCTCATCTCATTTGAAGAAGGGTTTTTAACCAAATATATATAACCATATGATGGCCGGTTCTTCTGAACACGGCTATCGGCACTCGTTCGTTCTCGTTTCATCTATATCCTTTGCCATCAAAACGCGGCACTTCAGTAAAGCTATCACGTCGATAATAAATTGTCAAACTCTCTGCATAGGTATATAACTATTTTACTGTATATGAGTTACAACATTGACGACTCACATTGCCCATGCTATAGTGAACCCATCCTCCACACAGGCTTGTAAGCTTCTCAAGGAGTCGGTATGCAACTGTTCGACACGCACGCCCACATAGGGTTGATACAAGATGACAAAATGGAGCAACTGCTTGCTGTCCAACTTGCAAAAATCAAGTCGGTCAAGCACGTTGTGAGCATCTGTAACAGTTTAGTCGATTTTGAGAAGACCTATGCCAACTTGGAAAGCGCAGAGGATGTATTTCATGCCGTAGGAGTTTCCCCTACTGAAGTTGCCCATCCAGGGCATGATTGGGAAGAAAGGGTCATTTCTCATGCAAAAAAGAATCGTGTCATTGCAATCGGCGAGACCGGACTTGATTATTACCATATGTTCGGAGGTGACAAGACTGCTCAGATAGAGTTGATGCTCAAACATCTTGAAATTGCCAAACATCTTGATCTCCCGGTAATCATTCACAACCGAAATGCAGGAGAAGATCTATTGCCCATTCTTGAGGAAAAGCTTCCCCCAAAAGGTGGCATTCTGCACTGCTTTGGCGAGGATTGGACATTTGCAAGACGGGCACTAGATATAAACCTTACCTTCTCTTTCGCAGGTAATCTGACCTTTAAAAACAGCAGAATGCTGCAAGAGGTTGCTATACGCCTCCCCGAGGATCGGATTGTCATCGAGAGCGAGGCTCCTTTCATGACCCCCTACTCCCATAAAGGAGAGCGAAATAAAATTCAATATATTCTGGAAACGGCAAACGTTCTTGCAGCACTGAGGCAAACATCTCTTGAAGCACTATCCCAAACGCTTTATGCTAACAGCCTCAGGGCCTTTGCCCTTCCGAAGGATATATGAACGAACAAAACCTCTATCACCCTGTAACGATTGGCTCGACAACACTAAGCGGGAACCTGTTCCTTGCTCCACTTGCCGGGTACACAGATATACCATTCAGGATGCTCTGCATTGAAGAGGGAGCCAATTTTACCTTCACTGAGATGATCAGTGCGGAAGGACTGGCACGAAAAGGCCAAAAAACACTTGTGCTTATGGATCGTGCCCCAAATGAAACAAAGTACGCGGTCCAACTTTTCATGGGCAATACAGATTCTCTCAAGGAAGCCTTAGGGCAACTTATTCCTTACCATCCTGAGGTAATTGATATAAATTGTGGTTGTCCGGTTCCCAAGGTCACCAAGGCGGGAGCAGGGGCAGCCATGATGAAAAACCCCAAGCTCATAACTGAGGTGGTACGAATCATTACGGAAGAAACGAACATTCCTGTGTCAGTCAAATTAAGAATAGGCTGGGATGCACACAGTGAAAACTTCCTTGAATTTGCCCAAGCCGCTCTTGATGGAGGGGCAAGTGCATTGACGCTTCACGCACGAACCCGCAGCCAAGGATACGCTCCGTTTGCAAATTGGAGCAAGCTCACCGAACTCAAGCAATACACAATGGATCATACCTATCGGATACCAGTCTTTGGTTCCGGGGACCTCTTCAAGGCAGAGGATGCCAAGAGAATGCTTGAAGAAACCGGCATTGACGGAGTAATGTTCGCCCGGGGAGCCATTGGCAACCCCTTCATCTTTTCCCAAGCAAAAGCCATCCTACAAGAAAAGGAACCAGAGCCCATCAGTATAGCGATGCGAAAAGTTGCAATTCTTCGACATCTGGACCTCATGATTGACACGTTTGGAGAAAGAACCGCTTGTACCCTAATGAGGAAACACACCTGTAGTTATCTGAAGGGAATTCCTAATACGTCAACAATTAAACTAGCTGTCGTACACGCTTCCAAACGTGAACAGTATCTTGAGGCACTCAGCCCACTTGTTGACCTGTAAAGCGGTAAAATGGTACGTTTATCCATGCAATCACATCGGAAAGGAAATGCAATGAGAGTATTAGTATTAGGGTCCGGAGCGAAAGACCATGCCATTGCATGGTGGTTCTCTCAAAGTCGTTTGATTGATGGGTTGTATGTAGCACCTGGCAATGTCGGTACAAATACAATAGCTGTAAATCTAACCATTGATCCTTCAGACCCGGAACAGGTCCATGAAGCATGCCAAACCCATGGGATCGACTTTGTTTTTGTCGGTACTGAAGCACCGTTGTTTACTGGTGTCATCGACTTCCTCAATGAACGGGGGATCGATACCTTTGGAGCACCCAACCGAGCTCTGAAGCTTGAGGGGAACCGTAATTTTGCCCGCATGTTTTCCGATCGACACAACATCCCTACCTCTTCCCACGTTCTGTTTGATGATGAAGATAAACTCTCTGAGTATTTGAAGCGCCACGAAGGGGAGCGCTTCGTGGTCAAGAGCAACGCAATTGCCCCCAGCAGGGTCATGGTTGACTCCTCTGACTATTCCACCCTGATGGATTTCTCCAAGGGGTTGCTTGCCACTGGGCCAATCATTCTGGAAGAACACCTAAATGGGCTCCCTATTACCATTACCCTCTTCTTGGATAATAAAGGGTATCTGATGCTCCCTACCTCAAGTGACTATATGAAGGTTGAGGAGGGAGGACTACCAACAGGCGGTATGGGTTCCATCTGCCCTGTTCCTCTCCAGAAAGATCTTAGCGAGGCTCTCGTCGACTCGATTATTGAGCCGGTATTGTTCGGTTTGAAAGCGGAAAAGATGGCTTACAAGGGTGTACTGACCATCAGTGTTATTATTACTGATAATGGACCTATATTGGTGGATTACCACGTTCGATTCAATGACCCTGCAGCACAGGCATTCGTCCCACTTATAAACACTGATATTGTGGACATCCTTAATGCCATGAAGCATGATACACTCTCATCCCTTAATCTTGAGACTTCCAATCAATCGGCAGTAGCCTTGGTGATTGCTTCTGATGGTTATCCGGAAAAGCCTATCATTGGAAAAAACCTCGACCCAATGCCTGCTCCCCTGCTTTACAACAGCTTCGAAGGCGCTCCGCGTTACTTCTTCGGAGGAGTTCAAGAGTATGAAGGAAAATTAGTAACCACTGGTGGACGTTGTGTCACTGTTGTAGGCATCGGCTACAACATCATGAATGCAAACAAGAATGCATACAAAGGTGTCAAACAAGTTAATTTTGAAGGTGCTTGGTATCGTCAAGATATTGGAAATCGGTTCTTCGAGAACTAAAACCCCAAGCTTTGAAAACAAAAAAGCAATGAGACCTCGCACCCCACAGCGAAGTCTCATGCTCAACCGTTCCTTAGTCCCTCAAGACTGACGGCCACCTCCCCAGGTAGCCGCCAACTTTTCGATTCCCCCCACGCAAAGGGAACGGTCAGAAGAAATCGTCTCAGAACTCTACGAGAAAGGCCGTTGTTAGAAGGAAACACATAAACAAGGTCCATCTCTAATTTCATCCTACTCTTAGTTTACCCATGCCGTCAATGAATACCGTTATTACTTGTGACATAATTTTCTCACTGTACATTTGCCATTAGAAAGTAACTGTGGTTCCCATGACCATCTGAATATCCCACGAGTTCGGAGTAAACGTATGACTGGATTGTATATATTCTCCGAATGAAAGAAACGAAAAGCTGGAATAGATTTTCCAGCTCTCAATACCCGAGGGGCTTAGCTCCAGATTCTTCTCTCCTGCAATGGTTGCACAGAAAAGTGTGGAAATCATATTTTGGGAGAAAAGGACAGCACCATAATCAGTGGTACCACCGATACTCGGTGTGTACATATCTATCTCGCCCTTCAAGGCAGCTGTGAGTGTAAGTGACAAGGTACCAACAGAGGGAACATGATAGTTTGTCTCAGAGAGAACCACCAAAGCATCTCCCCCATAGGGTGAACCTATGTAGTCAAGGAGATGTACGGTACGCCCAAGTCCTGCATACCGTCGGATCATCAAGAAGTCGACCTTATCCCTACGATACATACTGGGTAGAGCCATCGAAGCTTCCAATGCACTGGAAAGTACCCCATTATCTAGTGGCTTTGCTACCTCTAAGCCCAATGAAAGAGCCCAAGCGGTGTCCTCTTCATCAGGATCCTCATTGGGGGCAACTGCCTGGTCCAAAGCAAACTGTCCGTACAGACGAACCCCTAGGATTGGCACATATGCCAGTTCAGCATGCGCTATTGCGTTGAACTTGCTCTCCTGATGCAGGTTATGATAGATAAACGACGGATTGAGAAACCGAATATCCAGAAAATCATCCTTATACATGACATTCTCGCTAACAGCAATCGTCAGGTTTTCCCAAGGTCGAAATTCCAGACGATGGGCAAGCAACATACGAATGTGAGGTTCGTTGGCATAGTAGGTATCGAAAAAAATCGTCAATGCCTCATATTTGAAATATTTGGAGTAAGCTGTAAAGCGAAGATACTCATGAAAGTCGACATGATTGTCCAAAACAAAGTTTCCAATCCGGGAGTTTCCCCAAGAAATTCGGTCTCTACTGAAAGAAAGATTCCAATGCCCTGAACCAACCGAAAACACTGCTCGTTTTGGCCACTGAAAGTCAAAATGCTTACTTGCAGGTATTAGGTTGTTCGCAAAGCGTTTCTGATATTGTATGAGGGGTGTGGCTGCATCGACATAGAGAATATCATTTTTACTCGCATCGGGAATAAGAGCTCCTACCGAGGCATGTTCACTGTCACTATACACGTGGGGAATCACATCATCATACGTGTAGAGCCCGTATCCATATTGCAGGTCACTATAGGTGTAGAAAAAATCTGATAGAGCCATATCCAATCGGAGTCTTGCCAGTGGCTTTCTCTCAGGGAAAGAGTAAGACCACGTCCCCATGGAGTTATACGATGGATTATGGTGGGCATAGCCTTCCAGAGAGAGATCAAGATTTGCTGATAGAGCAAATTCGTCAGGGAAAATCCAACGGAGTGGTTCATATGCAGTTTGATGAATGGAAGTATAGAGCGCATGCCGAATGCTCCCATCCTCCCCGGGATTGACATATGAGAGCTGGTTCTGAGCCTCAGCTTTTGTCCAAGGCCGAGAGGCAGAAGGTGTCCCTTGCCCTGTGAGTAAGTATAGCAGGTCCATCTCCTGATAGATGGGATCAGAGAGTGGTATCACTTCCTGCGCACCGGTAACAGCAAGAAGTGGTCCGATGCTTATACCAAACAACAACAGAATGATGGATAGTCGTTTCACACGCACTCCCTTGTTAGATGGTGTAGCTCAAGCCAAGGGTAAGTTGAATATCACTAGCTTTTTCTCCAGAAATATTCTGATAGTTCCCTATGGTGATATAATCCAGTTGCCCAAAGGTCCTTAGTGTATCAGTGATCTGGTAGGAGCCGTTGATTCCAGCAACAAGGGTATGCTCTACAGCATTGCGGGAGGCGTACGCAGGGTCAGCGTAGTTGCCCACACTCCCTCCGGATGTAGGAGTTA